>JAJTHG010000027.1 GCA_021298835.1 Gemmatimonadota bacterium | reverse complement strand
GATGTCCGTCCTCGTCGTAGGATCCGTCGCCCTCGACTCCGTCGAGACCCCGTTCGGCAAGGCCGACAACGTGCTCGGCGGCTCCGGGACGTTCTTCTCGGCCTCGGCCAGCCACCTCACCACGGTCCGGTTGGTCGGCGTCGTGGGGTCCGACTACCCCGTCGAGCGCCTGCAGCCGCTCGCGCACCGCGGCGTCGATCTCGCCGGCCTCGAGCAGGCCGAGGGCGAGTCCTTCCGCTGGCGCGGGCGCTACCGGCACGACCTCAACAGCGCCGAGACCCTCGAGACGCGCCTTGGCGTCTTCTCGCAGTTCCGGCCCAAGATCCCCGACGCATTCCGGCAGACGCCCTTCGTCTTCCTCGCGAACATCGACCCGCGCCTGCAGCTGCAGGTGCTCGAGCAGGTCGAGAAGCCGAAGCTCGTGGCGATGGACACGATGAACTTCTGGATCGAGTCCCGCCGCGCCGACCTCCTCAAGCTGCTCGGGCACGTGGACCTCATCACGCTCAACGACGGTGAGGCCCGTCAGCTCACCGAGCAGTCGAACCTCGTCAAGGCGGCGCGCTGGATCATGGAGCGTGGCCCGGCATATGTGCTCATCAAGAAGGGCGAGCATGGCGCGTTCATGTTCCACGGCCGCTCCGTCTTCTACGCACCGGCGTACCCGCTCGAGGACGTCTTCGACCCGACCGGGGCGGGGGACTCGTTCGCCGGCGGCTTCATTGGCTGGCTCGCGCGCACCGGCGACCTTTCCGAGGCGAACCGCCGCCGCGCGGTGGTGTACGGCAGTGCCATGGGCTCCTTCGCCGTCGAGAAGTTCTCGATCGACCGCCTCCTCGAGATCACGCCGGCGGAGATCGGCACCCGCGTGCAGGAGTTCCACCAGCTCGTCACATTCGACGCGGTGCTGCCGTGAACGCTGGCGGGCTCGACTACCGCAGCGCCGGCGTCAGTCTCGAGGCGGCCGACGACGCCAAGGGGCGCATCAAGCGCCTCGTCGAGGGCACCTTCACCGCCGGCGCACGGGGTGCCTTCGGCGGCTTCGGCGGGATGTTCCGCGTGCCGGCCGGCGCTACCGCGCCCCTGCTGGTCGCGAGCGCCGACGGCGTGGGGACCAAGCTCAAGGTCGCCATCGACGCCGGTCGGCACGACACGGTCGGCCACTGCCTCGTCAACCACTGCGTCAACGACATCCTCGTGCAGGGGGCCGAGCCGCTCTTCTTCCTCGACTACGTCGCCTTCGGGAAGCTCGATCCGGCGGCGGTCGAGGGCGTGGTGGCGGGCGTCGCCGCGGGCTGCCGCGAGAACGGCGCCGCGCTCCTCGGTGGCGAGACGGCCGAGATGCCCGGCCTCTATGCGCCCCCCGACTACGACCTCGCGGGGTTCATCGTCGGCTGGGTGGAGGAGGCCGAGGTGCTCGGCAGCGAGCGCGTGCGCGAGGGGGACGTGTGCGTCGCGCTCGCCTCGAGCGGGCTCCACACCAACGGCTACTCGCTCGCGCGGAAGATCGTCTTCGACACCATGCGGCTCGGGGTGCACGATCCCTTCCCCGGCGAGGGCGGCGCGACCGTCGCCGACGTGCTCCTGCGCGTGCATCGCTCGTACCTGCCGGCGCTCCGCTCCATGCGGACGCGCGTCCACGCCATGGCCCACATCACCGGCGGCGGATTGCCCGGCAACCTCAATCGCGCCCTGCCGCCGTCGCTCGATGCGGTGGTGGACACCAGCACCTGGCAGGTGCCCAACGCCTTCGCCGTCCTCGCCGAGGGCGGCAGGGTCGCCACCGACGAGATGTTCCGGGCGTTCAACATGGGCGTCGGGATGGTGGTGATCTGTTCCCCCGACGTCGCGCCGGCCGTCGAGGCCGCGGCCGCGCAGGCCGGCGTGCCCGCGTGGACCTGCGGGCGCATCGTGCCTGGCACCGGCGTCGTCCAGCTCCGCTAACCCGCTTCCGGAGATCCCATGCGCATCCCGCGTCCCCTGCTCGGCCTGCTGGCGTCCGCCGTCCTCACGACCGTCCTGCCCTCGGCGGCCGCAGCGCAATGTCCCGCCGTGCCGACCGGCGATCCGGCGACGAGCCCCGTCCGGCTGCTGGCGGACGCCTGCGCCAAGGCCAACGACGCCTTCCGGCTCGTCGCTCCGCAGGTCGGGGTGCTGATGGCCGGCGGCAACCCGTCGCCCTCGATCGGCGGCACGCTCGGCGGCTTTCCGCACTTCAACGTCGGCGTCCGGCTCAATGCACTGCAGGGCGTGCTCCCCCGCCTCGACCAGGCCAACCCCGGCCTCGGCTTCGCCGGCGCGCAGGCCTCGAACATCCCCGTCTCCGACGTCGTCATCCTGATGCCGCAGGTGGACGCGCAGGTCGGCCTCTTCAAGGGGTTCAAGCTCGGGCTGCCGATCCCCTTCCTCGGCATCACGAACATGTTCGGCGTGGATGCGCTGCTCTCGGCCTCGTTCATGCCCTCGGCGTCGGCGCGTGCCGGCGGCAACGGGATCTCGCTCGACGGCGGCCAGTTGGCGATCGGCTACGGGGCGCGGGTCGGCATCTTCGAGGAATCGCTGCTGGCCCCGGGCCTCGCGGTGTCGTACATGCTGCGGCCGACGCCCGAGGTGTCGCTCGAGGCCTCGCGCGGCAGCGACACCCTCGCCGCGCGGCGCTTCAAGGTGAACACCGGGTCGCTGCGGGTGACCGCGTCGAAGACGATCCCGATCATCGGGCTCGGGCTGTCCGCCGGCATCGGCCAGGACGTCGTGGACGGGGACGCCGCCCTCGCCGTGAGCGTCGCGCCGACCGCCCCGCTGCCGACGGCCCGCGTGCGCAGCGAGTACCGCACCTCGCTGGCGTCGGTCTCGCGCCGGAACGTCTTCGTCGGGGCGTCGTTCAAGATCCTCATCGTCCGCCTCGCGGCCGAGGTCGGCTACGTGTCGGGCGGTACGAACCCCACGCTCGTCAACGCCTTCCTCGACGGCGGCGACGTGGCGCGCCCGATGGATCGGCGGCGCTACGCCACGATCGCGGCGCGGATCGGGCTCTGACGTCGCCGGGCGCGGCATGACCGGCGACGCGCAGGCGCGGGAGGACCGTCGCTGGATGCGGCGGGCCCTCGCGCTGGCGCGGCGCGGCTGGGGCCGCACGGCACCGAACCCGCTGGTGGGGGCGGTGCTCGTCCGCGGCGGCCGGCTCGTCGCGGCGGGCTGGCATGCCGAGTGGGGCGGGCCGCACGCGGAGGCCATGGCCCTCGCAGTGGCCGGCGGCGCGGCGCGCGGCGCGACCTGCTACGTCACGCTCGAGCCGTGCGCGCACACCGGGCGGACGCCTCCGTGTGCCGATGCCCTGGTGGCCGCCGGCGTCGTCCGCGTGGTGTACGCCGTGCCCGACCCCAATCCGCTCGCCGCGGGTGGCGCGGCTCGGCTGCGCGCGGCGGGCCTCGCGGTGACCACGGCGGTCGAGTCGGCCGCCGCCGCCGCGCTCAATGCGCCCTTCCTGCACGTCGTCGGCGGGGCGCCGCGGCCCTACGTCACGCTCAAGCTGGCCCGGTCGCTCGACGGGGCGCTCGCCCCCGCGAGCGGCTCGCGTTGGCTGACGGGGCCGCTCGCGCGGCGCTGGGTCCACCGGGCCCGGGCTCAGGCCGATGCCGTCGCCGTCGGCATCGGCACGGTGCTGGCGGACGACCCGGCGCTGACGGTGCGCGACGTGCCGGCCCCCCGCGTCGCACCGCTCCGCGTGGTGTTCGACCGTCGGTTGCGGTTGCCCCTCGACTCGCGGCTCGTGCGGACGACGGATGAGGCCCCGGTGCTCGTCTTCGCGGCGCCGGACGCCCCGGACCGCCGGGCGGCGGCACTGCGGGACGCGGGGGTGACCGTCGAGCGGGTCCCCGATCTGGCCGCGGCGCTGGTGGCGCTGCGGCAGCGCGGCGTCGGGCACCTGCTCTGCGAAGGCGGGGGCCACGTGGCCGGCGCGCTGCTGGCCGACGGGCTGGTGGACCACCTGGCTATCTTGCAGAGTCCCCTGGCTCTCGGGGCCGGCGCCGTGCCGGCCTTTTCGGGCGAGGTGGCCCGGCTCGCGCAGGCGCCGGCATGCTTCCGCGTGGCGGCGCACCGACGGCTCGGGCCCGACCTCCTCACCCAGTACGTCCCCGCTGCTTCGTAACCGATGTTCACCGGCCTCGTCACCGCCATCGGCACCATCACCCGCGTCCGCGACACCGAGGCGGGGCGCGAATTCCGCGTGGCGGCCGCCTACGATGGCGTGACCGAGGGAGAGAGCATCGCGCTCAACGGGGCCTGCCTCACCGTGCGCGAGCGCGGCGAGGAGTGGTTCACGGTGGCGGCGGTGACGACGACCCTCGAGCGCACGGCCATCGGCACGTGGCGCGAGGGGACGACGGTGAACCTCGAGCGGGCGCTCGCCTTCGGCGAGCGCCTCGGGGGCCACCTGGTGCAGGGCCACGTGGACGGGGTGGCGACGCTGGCGGCCGAGCGCATGCATGGCGACGCATGGCTGCTGGACGTCCGGCTGCCGGAGGGGCTCTGGCCGCTGATGGTGCCGCACGGGTCGGTGACGCTCGACGGCGTGTCGCTGACGGTCAACGCGCTGCCGGCCCCCGACGTGCTGCAGGTGTCCATCATCGAGTACACCCGCCGCCACACCACGCTCGGTGAGCGCCGCCCGGGCGACCCGCTGCACGTCGAGGCGGACATCATCGGCAAGTTCGTGCAGCGGCTGGCCGCCCCCTACCGTGACGCCCCCGCAGCGCGGGACGCAGCGCGGGACGCAGCGCGGGTCGCGGCGGGTGCCGCGGCGCCACAGGACTGACCACAGGAGCCGTCATGGCCTTCGGAACCATCGAGCAGGCGCTCGCCGACCTCCGGGCGGGCAAGTTCGTCGTCGTCGCCGACGACGAGGACCGCGAGAACGAGGGGGATCTCGTCTGCGCGGCGGAGCGCATCACCCCGGAGATGGTGAACTTCATGATGCGCGCGAAGGGGATGATCTGCCTCGCGCTCACCAACGAGATCGCCGACCGGATGGACCTGCCGCTGATGGGCCGCGAGCAGACCGACGCCTTCCGCACGGCGTACACGATCACGATCGACGCCGCCCCGCAGCACGGCGTGACGACCGGCATCAGCGCCGCCGACCAGGCCGCCACGATCCGCGTGGCGGTGGACCCGCGCAGCACGCCGGCCGACCTGCGGCGCCCCGGGCACGTGCATCCGCTGCGCGCCCGCACCGGCGGCGTGTTGCAGCGCACCGGTCACACCGAGGCCGCCGTGGATCTCGCGCGCGCCGCCGGCCTCACGCCGGCCGGCGTGATCTGCGAGATCCTCAACGACGACGGCACCACCGCGAAGCGGCCGCAGCTCGAAGTCTTCGCGCGCGAGCACGGCCTGACGTTCATCACGGTGGCGCAGCTCGTGGCGTGGCGGCTGCGCACCGAGCGGCTCGTGCGCCGCGTGGCCGACGCCCGGCTCCCCACGGACTTCGGCGAGTTCCGCATCGTCGGCTACGAGAACGACGTGGACCGCGCCGAGCACGTGGCGCTCGTCTATGGCCATCTCGGCGACGGCGAGGACGTCCTCGTGCGCATCCACAGCAAGTGCCTCACCGGCGACACCTTCCACTCGCTGCGGTGCGACTGCCGGTGGCAGCTGCACGAGGCGATGCGGCGGGTCGCCGAGCGCGGGCGCGGCGTGGTCGTGTACCTCGACCAGGAAGGGCGGGGGATCGGGCTCCTCAACAAGCTCAAGGCCTACGGCCTGCAGGACGCCGGCAAGGACACCGTCGAGGCCAACGAGGCCCTCGGCTTCCAGGCCGACCTGCGCAACTTCGGCATCGGGGCGCAGGTGCTCCTCGATCTCGGCGTACGGTCCATTCGCGTGATGACGAACAATCCCAAGAAGGTCGTGGGCGTCGAGGGCTACGGGCTCCGGATCACCGGCACCGAGCGCATCCAGGCACCGGAGACGGCCGAGAACGCCGAGTACCTCCGGGTCAAGCGCGAGAAGCTCGGCCACCTCAAGGCGCTGTAGGAGTCGCGACGATGGCGGAATTCGAGGGCACCCCGACGGGCGAGGGGCGCCGGGTCGCCGTGGTGGCGAGCCGGTTCAACGAGGCGATCACGCGTGCGCTCTGCGACGGGGCGCTCGACTGCCTGGTGCGGCACGGCTGCGCGTCCGACGACGTGGACGTAGTGTGGGTCCCCGGGGCGTGGGAACTGCCCGCGGCCGCCCACCGGCTGGCGGCCACCGGCCGCTACGACGCCCTCGTCGTGGTCGGCGCGGTCGTCCGCGGCGACACGCCCCACTTCGACTACGTCGCCGGCGAGGCGTCGCGCGGGCTCGCCGCGGTGCAGCGCGAGTTCGAGGTCCCGGTCGGGTTCGGGCTGCTCACCACCGACGACATGGCGCAGGCCGAGGCCCGCGCCGGCGGCGTCCACGGCAACAAGGGCTGGGATGCCGCGCTCGCTGCGCTCGAGATGGCCGACCTCTTCCTGCAGGTCCGGGACGGCGACGATGCGGCGGACTGAGCGGCGCGCCCGCGCCCGGGCGCTGCAGGCGGTCTATGCCTGGGACGTGCGGGGGGGCGACGCGACGCTCGAGCGCACGGCCTTCCAGGTGTGGGAGGACCTCGGCGTGCCACCGGTGGAGCGCGCGATGGCCGCCGAGCACGTCCGGCGCCTGCAGGCGCACCGGCCCGCGCTCGACGACGGCCTGCGGGCGGTGACCGACAACTGGCGGCTCGAGCGACTCGGGGCGATCGAACGCAGCGTCCTGCGGCTCGGCGCGAGCGAGCTCGCGCACGCCGATACCCCGCCCAAGGTCGTGCTCCAGGAGGCGGTGCGCCTGGCCGAGCGCTTCGGCAGTGCGCAGAGTGCGCGCTTCGTCAACGGCGTGCTCGACGCGTTCGCGCGCGCCGCCGGACGGCTCTGACACCGCGGCGCCGGGGCGCGATGCGCATCCTCGTCGTCAATTGGCAGGACCGCACCAACCCGCAGGCCGGCGGGGCGGAGGTGCACCTCCACGAGCTCTTCGGGCGGATCGCGGCGCGCGGCCACGAGGTGGTGCTGCTGTGCAGCGGCTACCGCGACGCCGCCCCGCGCGACCGGCTCGACGGCCTCGAGGTGCATCGCACCGGCGGACGGCACACCTTCGCCGTCGCCGCGTGGGGCTACTACCGGCGGCACCTCGCCGCGCGCGGCTTCGACGTCATCGTCGAGGACCTCAACAAGATCCCCGTCTGGACGCCATGGTGGGGACGCACGCCGGTCGTGTGCCTCGTGCACCACCTGTTCGGGCGCACCGCGTACGCCGAGGCGTCGTTCCCGGTGGCGCTGCTGACGAACCTCGCCGAGGCCTGCCTGCCGGCGGCGTATCGGCGGGTGCCGTTCCAGAGCGTCAGCTACAGCACGCGCGACGACCTCGTCGCCCGCGGGGTGGACGCGGTGCGGATCGCCGTGATCGTACAGGGCATCGACACCTCGTATTTCACCCCC
Organism: Gemmatimonadota bacterium; assembly: GCA_021298835.1. Taxonomy (GTDB): domain Bacteria; phylum Gemmatimonadota; class Gemmatimonadetes; order Gemmatimonadales; family Gemmatimonadaceae; genus JAJTHG01. The sequence continues at coordinate 180,491 of JAJTHG010000027.1, read as the reverse complement.
CATCCGGCAGCCCGTTCCCCGGCGCCGCTCCTCGCCTACGTCGGCCGGCTGAAGCGCTACAAGTCGGTGGAGCTCATCCTGCAGGCGTTCGCCGCCCTCGACCAGCCGGACGCCCGGCTGGAGATCGCCGGCACGGGCGATCACAAACCCGTGCTCGAGGCGCTGGCGCGATCGCTTGCGCTCGGGGATCGCGTACGTTTCCTTGGATTCATCAGCGAGGAGGAGAAGCGGGCACTCCTGCGCCGGGCGTGGGCCGTGGCGCTGACGAGTCCCAAGGAAGGGTGGGGCATCACGAACGTCGAGGCGGCCGCGTGCGGGACCCCGGCGGTCGCCAGCAATTCGCCCGGTTTGCGCGAATCCGTGCTGGATGGCGAAACCGGGTTTCTCGTCCCGCACGGCGACGTCGCCGCGCTGGCCGGCACCTTCGGGCGCCTGCTGCGCGATCCGGCGCTCGTCACCCGGCTGGGCGAACGGGGCCGCCGGTTCGCCGAGACGCTCACGTGGGACCGGGCGGCCGACCTTACGACGGCGCACCTCGAACGCGTCGTGCGCCAGGGAGGGAGTTGAGCGTGGAGATCATCCTGCACGTCCATCACGCGAACGTCACCGAGGTCATGCGCACCCGCGCCGAGCGCGCCGTGCGCAAGCTGGCCTCCCGGCTGAGCCGGGCGGTGGATGCCGTGGTGCGGTTCGAGTACGACGGGGGCGCCTGTCGCGTCGAACTCGAGTTGCGCACGGCCCGCCGCGCGCCGATCGTCGCCGAGGGCAGCGCGGCCCACTTCGGGTCGGCGCTCACGCGGGCCATCGAGCGGCTCGAGCGGGAGGTGCGGGACGAACACGCGAAGGCCGTGCGGCACCGCCGCGCGATGCGACGGGCCAAGGCGGCGTGAGCCCGAAGGCGGCGCTCACCGCCCGCCGGCTCGTCGAGCGGCTCCGCGAGCCGCTCTCGCTCGAGGTCGTCGTCGAAGGCGACCTCGAGCGGGTCCTCACCTCGGCCGAGGCCGCGGCGCCCGGCCTCGTCCTCGCGGGGTTCACGGGCCGCTTCGTGCACGAGCGGGTCCAGGTCATGGGCGAGACCGAAATCACCTATCTCGGCACCCTCCCCCCGGAGCGGCGGCGCGAGGTGCTGCAGCTCTTCTTCTCGTTCCCGCTGCCGATCGTCTTCGTCACCAAGGGCCTCGCGATTCCCGAGCCGGTCGCCGAGCTCGCGGCGGGGGCCGGCATCCCCGTCGTACGGACGCCCCTCAAGACGGCCGAGTTCTACCGACGCATCAATCCGGTGCTCGAGGCCGAGTTCGCCCCGTCGGCGACGATCCACGGGTCGCTCGCCGACGTGTACGGCGTCGGGCTGCTCGTCACGGGCCCCAGCGGCATCGGCAAGTCGGAATGCGTCCTCGACCTCGTCGAACGCGGGCACCGGCTGGTCGCCGACGACCTCGTGATCGCCACCCGCCGCGGCACCGACCTCGTCATCGGCCGGGGCCACGAGATGGCGCGGCACCACATGGAGATCCGCGGCATCGGCATCATCGACATCCCTTCGCTCTTCGGCATCCGCGCCGTCCGGCAGCAGAAGCGCATCGAGGTCGTCGTGCGGCTCGAGCCCTGGAACCAGGAGGCGCACGTGGACCGCACCGGCCTCGACGGCGAGGTCACCCGCGTCCTCGACGTCGAGCTGCCGCTCATCACGGTGCCGCTCAACCCGGGGAAGAACCTCACGGTGATCGCGGAAGTCATCGCGATGAACCATCTGCTCCGCTACGGCGGCATGCACACCGCCGAGTCCTTCAACGAGCGCCTGATCGCCCGCATGCGCGCGAAGGCCCGCGACGACGCGGGCGAGCCCGCGGCCCCGCCGGCCACGCGCGCGGACGTCGGCCGCTACCTGCTCGAGGACGACGAGTAGTGCCCGCGCGCGCGGTGCTCGCCGGCCACGGCGACGTGGCGAGGGGGCTCGTCTCGGCGGTCGAGGCGATCGCGGGGCGGGGTGCCACCTTCGTCCCCCTGTCCAACAGCGGCCTCGGCGGCGACGCGCTCCTCGCGGCCCTGCGCGACGCGGTCGAAGCTCATGGCGTGCGCGTCGTCTTCACCGACCTCCCCGCCGGCAGCGCGACCCTCGCCGCCCGCCGGCTGCAGCGCGAGCGTCCCGACCTGAGCGTGGTCGCGGGGGCCAACCTCGCCGTGCTGCTCGAGTTCGCGATCCGCGACGACGCATCGCCCGCCGAGTCGGCCGAGAAAGGACGGGCGGCCATCGTCGCCTGGCCCGGGGCCGGGGGCTGAGATGCCGATCGCCTCGCATCGCATTGACGACCGGCTCGTGCACGGACAGGTGGTCGTGGGCTGGGGCCAGCCCCTCGACGTCGCGTTCCTCGCCGTCGTGGACGACGCGCTCGCCGGCTCGCCGTGGGAACAGGAGCTCTACCGCCTCGCCGCACCGCCCGAGCTCGAGATGCGCTTCGTCACCGTGGACGACGCTGCGGCCCAGTACGGTGCATGGGCCGCGGACGCGCGCGTCGGGATCGTGCTCACCGCCGACGTCGAGACGATGGCCCGCCTCGCCTCGCGCGTCGCGGCGATCCGCCGCGTGACGGTCGGCGGGCTGCACGCCGGCCCCGGTCGCGCCGAGCGGCTGCGCTACGTCTTTCTCGATGCCGCCGACGCCGCGCGACTCGAGGCCCTCGCCGCGCGCGGCGTGGACGTCGTGGCGCAGGACCTCCCCGCGGCGCGTCCGATGCCGCTGGCCGAGTGGGGGCGCGTCCCCGCATGACCGCGCTCGAGCCGTCGTCGGTGGTGGCCCTCGTCGCGCTCGGCACGGCGCTCGGGCTCGATGCGGTGACCGTCGGCCAGACCATGGTCTCGCGGCCGCTCGTCGGCGCGACGCTCGCCGGCCTGGCGTGCGGGGCCGTGGCGCCGGCCGCGGTGGCGGGCGTGCTGCTCGAGGCCGTGGCGCTCGAGACCCTGCCGGTCGGCGCGTCGCGGTATCCAGACTGGGCGCCGGCCGGCGTGGCCGCCGGCGCGATCGCCGCCGTCGCGAGCCCCGCCATGCCGGCGCTGGCCCTCGCACTGCTGGCTGGCATCGCGGTCGCGTGGGCGAGCGGCCGGTCCATGGTGGTGCTGCGCCACGCGAACGGGCGACGCATCGCGGCCGCCCGGGCCGCGCTCGACGCGGGCGTCCCCGGCACCCCGGCTTCGCTCGTCCACCGCGGCATCGCCGGCGACGCGCTCCGGGCGATGGGCATGGCACTGCTCGCCGTGGCCACCGTGCCGCTCGCCACCTGGATCGCCCCGCGCTGGCGGCTCGATCCGTTCAGCACCGGCGCCGTCGCCGCCGTCGCCGCACTCCTCGTGACGGCGTCGTCCACGCGGCAGATGTTCCACGGGGCGAGCGGGGCACGGTCGCTCTTCGCCGCCTCGCTGCTGGTCGGCATCGTGCTGGTAGCGCTGCGCCATGGCTGAACGCGCATCGCCGACTCCGGGCGCCCCCGCTGCGCCCTCGGCCCGGGCCGACGCTGCGCCTCGGCTCCCGTGGGGCACATGGCTGGCGATGTGGCGACGCACGTTCGTCGTGCAGGGCGCGTGGAGCTACGACGTCATGATCGGCCCCGGCCTCGCCTACGCGATCGAACCGGCGCTGCGCCTGCTCCCGGGCGGGCCGGGCGGCGACGCGTACCGCGCGGCGCTGGCGCGGCAGTCCCAGTATTTCAATTGCCATCCGTACTTCTCCGCCATGGCCGTCGGGGCGCTGGCGCGCCTCGCGCTCGACCAGGCACCCTCGGCCATGATCACGCGCTTCCGCGGCGCGCTCTGCGGGCCGCTCGGGAGCGTCGGGGACCGGCTCGTCTGGGCTGCATGGCTCCCCGCGTGTGCCTTGCTCGGCCTGCTCTTCTGGGGGCTGGGAGCGGGGGCGACTGGCGCCGTGCTGGCCTTCGTGCTTTCCTACAACATGGGCCATGTCGCGCTCCGGGCCTGGGGCCTGAGCGAGGGGTGGCGGCGCGGCCAGCAGGTCGCGTCGGCGCTCGCGGCACCGTGGTTGCGCGACGGTCCGGCCGTCATCGGACGTGTCGCCGCCGTGCTGGCCGGACTCGCCCTGCCGCTGGTCACCGGGCGGCTCCTGTCCGGTGATTGGGTGCTGGCGGGGGCGGTCCTGGTGGCGGCCGTGCCTGCCGGCTATGTCATCTCCCGCCTCGGCGGTCGCGTCCCGGGCTGGGCGGCGGCCGCCGGCGTGCTGTCCCTCCTGTCACTTGTGGCCCTCCTCGCCTGATGACCGTCGAACGCACCATCGTCGTGAAGAACCGGTCCGGCATCCATGCCCGGCCGGCTGCCGAGCTCGTGAAGACGGCCGCGCGCTTCTCGGCCGAGATCACCATCACGCGAGACGACATGGAGGTCAACGGGAAGAGCATCATGGGGGTCATGATGCTCGCGGCGGAGCAGGGGGCGGCGCTGCTGCTCCGGGCCCGCGGTCCCGACGCCGAGGCGGCGCTCGACGCCTTGCAGGCGGTCGTCGAGAGCAGGTTCGGCGAGACGTAGCGGGTGGATCGCGCGCTCGCGGGCAGCCCGGCGTCGCCGGGCATCGTGGTCGGGCCGGTGCACCTGCTTCGGTGGGAGGTGCCGCAGGTGCGCCACGCGGTGGTGCCGGCCGAGCAGGTGCCCGCCGAGCTCGAGCGCCTCGAGGCGGCGATGGCCACGACCCGCGGGCGGCTGGGCGTCGTGCGCGCGCGCGCCGAGGCGCACGCCGGCCCGGAGGAGGCGGCGATCTTCGACGTGCAGCTCTCGATCCTCGACGACGTCGAGCTGCGGTCGCGCATCGAGGGGCTGATCCGCCAGAACCTCGTCGCCGAGAAGGCGGTGGATCTCGTGCTGCTGGAATGGCGCCAGATGTTCGCGCGCCACGCCCAGCCGATGCTCCGCGAGCGTGAGCGCGACCTCGTGGACCTGCACATCCGGCTGCTCTCGGTCCTGCTGGGGCTCGCGGACCACGATCCGGTGGACCTCGCTCCGGGCGCCGGGGCGATCCTCGTCACGCACGACCTCACCCCGTCGCTCACCGTGCAGCTCGACCGCCGCGCGATCGCGGCGATCGCCACCGACGAGGGGACGCGGACCTCCCACGTCGCGATCCTAGCGCGCTCGCTCGGCATCCCGGCGATCGTCGGGCTGCGCGACGCCACGTCGCGCCTCCGCGGCGGGGAGCACGCGGTGCTCGACGGCACCACCGGCGTGCTGATCGTGAACCCGACGCCGGCGGAGATCCACCAGTACGAGCAGCGCGCCCAGCGCGAGCGTCGCACCGCCGAGGCGCTGGCGCGGGAGGCCGGCGTCGAGGCGGTCACGACCGACGGCGCCCGGGTCATCGTACGGGCGAACGTGGACCTCCCCGAGGACGCCGAGCAGGCTGCGCGCAGCGGCGCCGAGGGCGTCGGGCTCTTCCGGACCGAGTTCCTCGTCGTCGGCCGCACGACCATGCCCGACGAGGAGGAGCAGCTCCGCGCCTATGCCCGCGTGGCCGAGACCTTCGCGGGGCGCCCCGTCACGATCCGCACGTACGACATCGGCGGCGACAAGCTCCCGATCGGGGGGCACCCCGCCGAGCCGAATCCCTTCCTCGGCTGGCGCGCGATCCGGATGTGCCTCGACGAGCCCGCGCTCTTCAAGGTGCAGTTGCGCGCGCTCCTCCGCGCCGGCGTGCATGGCGACGTCCGGGTGATGCTGCCGCTCGTCGTCACGCTCGACGAGGTGCGCCGCACCCGCGAGCTGCTGCACGAGGCGGCCGAGGAGCTCGCCGCGGCCGGCGTACCGTTCAAGCGCGACCTCCCGCTCGGCGTCATGATCGAGACGCCCGCGGCGGCGGTGGCCTGCGACACCCTCGCGGGCGAAGTGGCCTTCTTCTCGATCGGCACCAACGACCTCGTGCAGTACACCCTCGCGGTGGATCGCGGCAACGCCAACCTCGCGTCCCGCTTCACCCCGCTGCACCCGGCGGTGCTGCGCCTGATCGCGCGCGTCGCCGAAGTCGGGCACGCCCACGGCATCGACGTCGCCGTCTGCGGCGAGATGGCCAGCGAGCCGCTCATGGCGTTCGCGCTCGTCGGACTCGGCCTGCGGCAGCTCTCGGTGGCGCCGGCCTCGGTGCCGCGCGTCAAGCGCGTGCTGCGCGGCGTGAGCGCGGCGCTGGCCGCCGAGGCGGCGCAGGCCGCCGTCCGCGCCACCACCGCCGACGGCGCCGCCCGGCAGCTGCGCCAGCGCTTGCGCGTCGCCTTCAGCGATGACGAGCTCGCCACCCTCGGCCTCCCCGGCGCGGCGGCGGGCGGCGATCCGGCGTAGGTTGCAGGCATGATCGAGGTCACGGTCGGCCGCCTCGGGCTCGACAGCAGCACCAACTCGCACGTCGTCATCCTGCAGGAGCGGCAGGGGCGCCGCTTCCTGCCGATCTGGATCGGCCAGCCGGAGGCGGAGGCGATCGCCGCGCAGGTCGGCGGCATCAAGCGCGAGCGGCCGATGACGCACGACCTCGCCCGGTCGCTCATCATCGCCCTCGGCGGGGTCCTCCGCCGCGTGCAGATCACCCGCGTGCAGGCCAGCACCTACTACGCCGAGCTCCACCTCCTCAAGGCCGACCAGCTCATCACGGTGGATGCGCGGCCCAGCGACTCGATCGCGATCGCGTTGCGTCTCTCCGCGCCGATCTTCGTGCAGGAGTCGCTGCTCACCGATCCCGAGGGCGACGACGACCGCGAGCCGGGCGAGCCCGATCTCACCCCGCCCCCCGACGCCGAGGGGGAGCAGCTCAAGGAGTACCTGCAGGGCCTGCGCCCGGAGGACTTCGGGAAGTTCACCCTGTAGGGCCGCTAGCTTTCGGGGATGCGCGTCTCCCGATTCCCGCCCGGCCGCCTGATCGCGGGCCGCTGTGCGGCGGCACTCGTCATCGCCGCCCCGCTCGTCGCCGCCCCGCTCGTCGCCGCCCCGCTCGTCGCCCAGGCCCCGCGGGACATCCGCGGCCACGTCGAGATCTCGCGCGCCGCCGGCCCGGTTCCCGCCGCCGGCGTCTGGGTGGTGCTGCATCGCGTGGCCCCCGACCGGGCAGGTCCGCTCGATTCTGTGCGCACCGACCGCGACGGGCACTTCGCCTTCCGGCCGCGGCTCGCCGCGGACGACTCGGCGCTCGTCTTCGTCTCGGCCTCGCACCACGGCATCGCCTACTTCTCCGCCCCCGGACGCGGACCGCGCGTTGCGGCGGCCGAGGCCGAGATCGTCGCCTTCGACACGTCGAGCGCCGGCCCGCCGATCGTCGTGCGTGGCCGCCACGTGATCGTCCAGCGCGGTGGCGGTGGCGACCGCCGCACCGTCGTCGAGGTGTACGACCTCGAGAACACGGGTCCCACCACCCGCGTCGCGCCGGGCGACGGCGCGACCGCCACGCTCCCGCTGCCGGAAGCCGCCGAGTCGCCGCGGGCGGCGCAGGGCGACGTGGCCGCCGAGGCGATGCGCTTCGGGCCCCGGCAGGTGGAGGTGCTCGCACCGATTGCCCCCGGGCTGCGGCAGGCGTCGGTCAGCTACGGCGTCCCGCTGAGCGACTTTCCCCTCGCGCTGGCCGTGCCGACGCGCACCGCCGTGCTCGAGGTGCTCGCCGAGGACACGTCGGCGACCGTCCGGGGCGCGGACTTCGGCGAGCCGACGGTGGTGACGATCGAGGGCCGTCGCTTCCGCCGCTGGACGGCGCAGGACGTCGCGGCCGGCAGCACCGTCACCATCGGCGGCATCGGCGGGACGACGGTGCCCGCCTGGCAGGTGGCGCTGCTCGTGCTGATGGTCGTCGCGCTCGTCGGCGTCGGGCTCATGGCGCATCGCACGCAGCAGGCGTCGGTGCGGCTGCCGACGCTCGGGCGCGTCGGCCTCGGCGGGCTGTCGGCGGCACGCGGCGACGCCGCCGAGCGCCTCGCGCGGCGCATCGCCGCGCTCGACGCGGCGTTCCGCGCCCGGACCGCCCCCGACGACGCCGCCCGCGCCGACTACGAGCGCGAGCGCGCGGAGCTCAAGGCGGAACTCTCGCAACTCCTTGCGGGAGGAGCACCGCGGCCGTAGCCTTTGCCGCACAACTCGCGAACGATCGGGGGACACGGAAGCCGGTGCGACGCCGGCGCGGCCCCGCCACTGTATCGAGGATCGTCGTCTCGTACGCCCACTGGCGCCAACGCGCCGGGAAGGGGAGACGACCTCCCCCGCATCCGCGGGGCCCTCGGAGCCAGGAGACGACCCCCGTTCGAGTCACTGCAAACCCTCGGGGGAGGGGTCGGTGGCGCCGCGGCGAGGACCTGCCATCGCGCAGGGCGCGCCGCCGTGCTGTCTGGGCGTCCTTTCCCGGGTCGGGAGGACGCCCGTGTCGTTTGGACCGCTCACGTCGCGCTTGCGCGCGTCGTGCACTGTTTCGCGCTTTCGCGCGCGTGCCGGCCTCCGCGCCTCGGCCCTCGCCTCGGCCCTCGCCGCGGCCCTCGCCGCGTGCGCGGGCCCGGCGGCGCGTCCGGTCGCGGGCGAGCGGATCATCGACGACTTCGGCGACACGCTCGTGATCGCCCGGCCGCCGGCGCGGATCGTCTCCCTGAATCCGGCGTCCACCGAGATCCTCTTCACCATCGGTGCCGGCCAGCGCGTCGTCGGACGCACCTCGTGGGATGCGTGGCCCGACGCCGCGCGTGCCGTGCCGGATCTCGGGCCGGGCCTGCGCCCGAACGTCGAAGCGGTGCTCGCGGCGAAGCCGGACCTCGTGCTGCTCTACGCGGCGCAGGACAACCGCGCGGCCGCGCGGGCCCTGCGCGCGGCCGGCGTGGCGACGCTCACGCTGCGGGTGGACCGCATCGCGGACTTCGCCCGCGCGACGACGCTGCTCGGCCGCGTCCTCGGCGACACCGCGGCGGCGGCGACCCTGCGGGACTCCGTGCTCGCCACCGTGTCGCGCGTCGCCGGCGAAGCACGGGCCGCGCGCGCCGCGGCGCGCACCTCGGCACCGAGCGTCGCGTGGCCCCTGGGCGAGCGTCCGCTCTACGTGATCGGCGGGTCCTCGTTCCTCGGTGAGCTCATTGATTCGGCCGGGGGGCGCAACGCCTTCGGCGACCTCGCCCAGCCCTCGCCCACGGTGGCCTTCGAGGAACTCGTGCGGCGCGATCCGGACGTGCTCGTCGTCGGGGCCGCCGCGGCGGCGCGGATCGCCACCGACGCGCGGTGGCGGCAGCTGCGCGCCGTGCGATCGGGTCGGCTCGTGATCGCCGATTCCGTGCGCACGGGTCGTCCCGGCCCGCGCCTCGGCGAAGCGGTGTCATGGCTGCGCGATGCGCTGGCCGCTGCGATGGCGACGGCCGAACCCGCGCGGGCGCCTCGGTGACGCCGGCGCGCTGGGCCGCCCTCTCGGCGGCGCTCGTCGTCGCGATGGTCGTCGCGACGCTCGTCGGTACGGTCGCCGTCCCCGTCGGCGACGCCATGGCCGCGCTCGGCGGGCGCGGCTCGCCGCTCGCGGCGCAGATCGTCCGCGACCTGCGCTTGCCGCGAGTCCTGCTCGCGGCCCTCGTCGGCGCGGGACTCGGGACGGCCGGCTCCGCCCTGCAAGGGGCGCTGCGCAATCCGCTCGCGGAGCCGTACCTGCTGGGGGTGAGCGGTGGCGCGGCCGTCGGCGGCGTGCTCGCGTTCGCGCTGGGCCTCACCGCGATCGGCGTCCTGCCGCTCGCCGCCTTCGCCGGTGCCCTCGGTGCCGTCACGCTGGTCGTCGGTCTCGCCCGCGTGGCAGGGCGCCGCACCGACCCGCGCGTCCTGGTCATGGCCGGGGTGGTCGTGGGTGCCGGGGCCAACGCGGCGGTGATGGTCGCGCTCGCCAACGTCCCGCCCGACCGCGCCCGCGGCGCCTTGTGGTGGATGATGGGCTCGGCCGCCGACGCCACGTGGCCCCAGGTCGGCTGGCTGGCCGCGTACCTCGCACCGGCGATGGGCTGGCTGTGGCGCGAGGCGCGGACGCTCGACGTCCTCGCGCTCGGCGACGAACCGGCCGCAGCGCTGGGTGCCGATGTGGACGCGGCCGGCCGTCGGGTCTTCATGGCTGGTTCGCTCATCGCGGCGGCCACCGTCGCGGCCGCCGGGCTGGTGGGCTTCGTCGGGCTCGTCGTGCCGCACCTCGCGCGCGCCGCGGGGGCGCGCGGCTACCGCGCGCAGGGGCCGGCGGCGGCACTCGCCGGCGCCACGCTCGTCGTGCTGGCGGACCTGCTGGCCCGCACCGCCTGGGCGCCGACGGAACTGCCGCTGGGGGCCGTCACCGCGCTGGTGGGTGTGCCCTTCTTCCTCTCGCGCCTGCGGCAGGCGACCGCATGACGGCCGCCGCGCGCGGCCTCGTGTTCGCGGATGTCGTCGTGCGCTACCCGCGCGCCGCTGAAGCGGCGGTGCGCGGCGTGCGCTTCGCGGCGGCCCCGGGGCGGCTGACGGCGCTCGTCGGCCCGAACGGCAGCGGCAAGTCGTCCACCGTGCGCGCCCTCCTCGGCCGCGCCCCGCTCGTCGCCGGACGCATCACCGCCGACGGCGACGACGTCGCGGGGCTCGCGCCGCGCGAGCGGGCCCGTCGCGTCGCGGTCGTGCCGCAGCGCGAGTCGCCGGCGTTCCCGATCGCGGTACGCGAGTTCGTGGCGCTCGGCCGGTTCGCGTGGGACGAGCGGGCCGAGGCGACGCGCATCGCGATCGAGGCGGCGCTCGCGCGCGCCGACGCGGCCGCGCTGGCCGACCGCGACACCGAGTCGCTGTCCGGCGGCGAGTGGCAGCGCGTGCGCGTCGCACGTGCCCTCGCGCAGGGAGCCCCGACCGTCGTGCTCGACGAACCCACCGCCTTTCTCGACGTGGCGCATGAGATGGCGGTCTTCGAGCTGCTCCGCGCCCTCGCGGACGACGGGCGGACCGTGCTCGTCGTGTCCCACCAGCTCAACCTCGTCGCCCGCTTCGCCGATCACGTCGTCCTGCTGCACCGAGGCGAGGTCGCGGCACAGGGGCCACCGGCGGCCGTGATGGACGGTCCCACGCTCGAGCGTGTGTACGACTGGCCGCTCGTCGTCTCGCGCGATCCCGCCGTCGGCGCCCCGACCCTCGTGCCGCTCCGGGTGCCGGGGCGCCGTCCCGGCTGAACACCTTCCGTCCTGCCTCCACCGATGCGCTACCTGTTCCTCGTCGCCTGCGGCTGCGCCGCCCTGCCACTCGCCGCCCAAGCCCCCCTCGCCCGCGATACCTCGCGGCTCGGTCCCGCCACTGTGACGGCCACGCGCAGTCCCGTCCCGCTCGCCGCCACCGGCGCGGCGATCACGGTGCTGTCGGGCGACGACTTGCGGGCGCGCGGCATCACCCGCGTGGTGGATGCGCTTCGTGAGGTGCCCGCGGCCGCCGTGGTGCAGCAGGGCGCGAACGGGTCGCTCACCGCGCTGTTCCTGCGTGGCGGCGAAAGCCGCTATGTGAAGGTGCTCGTTGACGGCATCGCGGTGAACGAGGCCGGCGGCCAGTTCGACTGGTCGCAGGTCACCACCGACAACCTCGAGCGCATCGAGATCGTCCGCGGTCCCGCCAGCGTCGAGTGGGGCAGCGATGCCGTGGCTGGGGTGGTGCACCTCATCACCCGGCAGGGTGGCGCGCGGACGCGCGGGCACGTCGCCCTGCGCACGGGGACGACGGGGGCCCCCGCGGGAGGCCCCGCGTCGGCGACCGGGACCCGCGAGGCGACCGCGGAGGGGTCCGGCGCGATCGGCGCATGGCGCTGGAGCGTCGGCCTCGGGGCGCATCGCGGCGACGGGCTGGCCCCCTTCAACAACCGGTGGCGCAACGACACGTGGTCGGCCGCCCTGCAGACCGCACCCGGCACGGCGACGGCGGTCGCCTTCACCCTGCGCGGCACCGACGGCCACTTCCAGGTGCCGACCGACGGGGCGGGGCAGTTCGTGGACAGCAATGCCTTCCGGCTCGAGCGGCGCCTCACCCTCGGACTCGACGTGCAGCGGCAGCTCGCGTCCCGCGTGCGCGGCGTCCTCACCATCGGCACCAACGAGCTGCGCGCCATCAATGGCAACGATGCCGACTCGCCGGGTGACACGCTCGGTTTCCTGTCCTCGAACCGCATCACCGTCTTCCGCCGCACGGCGGACGCGCGCCTCGTGACCGACCTCGGGCCCGGGGTGCGGCTGACCACCGGGCTCGAGTACATGGCGCAGGGCGAGCTCAACGACGGCCGCTCCCGCTTCCAGCGCTTTCCCGCCACGACGACGCGCTTCGACCAGCGCCGCGTCAACACCGGCCTCTACGCGGCGCTCGTCGCCCTCCCCGACGAACACGTGACGATCAATGCCGGCGTCCGCCTCGACCGCAACTCGGTGTTCGGCTCGTTCCTGACGCTCCGCAACGGGGTGTCGCTGGCGCTGGGGCCCGGGACGCGCCTCCGCGGCGCGTTCGGCACCGCCTTCCGCGAGCCCAACTTCAACGAACAGTTCAACACCGCCTTCACGCGCGGCAACCCGGGGCTTCGGCCCGAGCAGACGCGCAGCTGGGACGTCGGCGTCGAGCACCAGGTGGGCGGGGTGTTCCGCGTCGGCCTCACGTGGTTCGACCAGGCGTTCACGAACCTCATCCAGTTCGTCGGCGCGCCGGCACCCCGCCCCAACTACGAGAACCTCGCGCGCGCCGCGGCCCGCGGTCTCGAGCTCGAGTGGGGGCTCGACCCGACGGCGCTCGACTGGCTGGTCTCGGGGAGCTGGACCTACCTCGCGACGGAGGTCCTCAACCCGGGGACAGGCGCGTCGGGCACCTTCGTGCAGGGGGCGGCGCTGCTGCGGCGGCCGCGCGTCTCGGCCAGCGTCACCGTGGGCAAGCGCTTCCGCCGGCTCGGCACCGTGCAGCTCGTCACCCAGCACGTCGGCCAGCGCGCCGACCAGGACTTCTCGCGGTTCCCCTCCCAGCGCGTCGTCCTGCCGGCCTTCCGTCGCTACGACGTGAGTTGGGACCTCCCGCTGCACCGCCGCGACGGGGCCCCGGCGCTCACGCTCCGGGTCGAGAACGCCACCGACGTGCGCTTTCAGCACATCTTCGGCTTCGCGCAGCCGGGCCGGGTCGTGATGCTCGGCGTCCGCGCCGGCTTCGGCCGGTAGGGCACGGCCCTAGCTTCCCGGGGTGCTGCTCACCACGCCCGCGGTCGTCCTCCACGCCTTTCCCTACCTGGAGTCGTCGCGCATCCTGCGCCTCGCCACGCGCGAGGCCGGGGTGCAGTCGGTGATCGCGAAGGGTGCCCGCCGGGCCCGCGGCGCGCAGCGGATGACCCTCGACCTGTTCGTCGAGGGCTCCGCGCAGCTCTACCTCAAGCCCGGGCGCGACCTGCACACGCTCGGCGGCTTCGACCTCACCCGCACCCGCCCCGGGCTTGGCGCCGACCTCGGACGCTTCGCCGCTGCCAACGCCCTCGGCGAACTCATGCTGCGGTTCGTCTCCGAGGAGCCCCAGCCGGAAGTCTTCGACGCCTTCGTTGCTGCCCTCGATGCGGTGGCAGTGGCCCCGCCGGGCGACGCCGCCTCCGCCGGGTTGCAGGGGGCGTGGGGCCTCGTGGCGGCGCTCGGGTTCGGTCCGGCGCTCGAGGCGTGCGCCGTCTGCCTCGCACCGATCCCCCCTGACGCCGACGCCACGTTCGGCCACGCCGCCGGCGGCGTCCTGTGTCCGCGGTGCGCCGCCGAACGCGGGGGACGGCGCCTGCCCGCCGCGGCCCGCGACGACCTGCGGCGCTGGACGGAGGGCCTGCCGCGACCCGGCGCGCTGGACGTCGGCACCGCGCGGGCCCACCTCCGGCTCCTCCGCGAGTTCCTCCAGCAGCACCTGCACGACGGCCGCGCGTTGCGGGCCTTCGACGCGTGGGAGCGCGACCCGAACGGCGGTTGAACGCGCCCGCCCGCCGCCACGCGCATTGACGCCGAGCGGTGGACGCCGCAACCTCCAGACATCCCGCCGGACCCTCACCCCCCGGCGCCCGGAGTCCCCGCGCAACGCACCCTGCATCGTCAGTCGGAGTCATCCAATGCCGTATCGCTGGACGGCGCCGCTCCTGGCGCTGCTCCTCGGGGCGGCGATCCACCCCCGGGCGGCGTGGGCCCAGCGGCGCGAGCCGGACAAGCCCAGGCCCCCGCTCATCAGCTTGGGGCAGAACATCCCCAACCCCGTCGCGTCCGACGCGCGCATTCCCTTCACCCTCGGGGACGCCGCGACGTGCGCGAACGCCCCGCGGACGTACCGCGTGAGCCTGCGGCTCTACAACCTGCTCTCGCAGGTCGTGGCTGTGCCTGTCGTGCAGGCGGGGCCGAACGGGCCGGCGGGGAACCTGCCGATGGAGAACGTGACGCTCGCGTGCGGGAGCTACGTCGCGTACTGGGATGGGCGCTACCTGAGCACCGGGGCCCTCGCGGCCCCGGGCATCTACCTGTACCGCCTCGAGGTCGAGGGGGCCTCGCGGGTCATGAAGCTCATCGTGGCGCGCTGACCGCGCCCCCGGGGGGCGTCGTGCTGGCGGGCGGCGCCGCCTTGCCGGCCGATTCGTTCGGCGCCCGCTGGCGCGCCGCCCGCGTGGTGATCGAGTCCCACACCAGGCGCGCCCGCCTGGTCTGTTCGGTCAGGGCGATCGCCGTCGCCTCGAGTTGGGCCTCCGTCACCCCGTGGCGCGTCAGCACCGCGGCCCGTGCGGCCGAGTCGGCCCGGACGACCTTGAGCGATTCGGCCCGACGCGCCGCCTTCCAGGCGGTGTCGGTGGACAGCCGTCCCGCAGCCGGCGCGGGCCAGGCGGGCGTGGGTCGGCTGCGGCGCGCCTGGTCGAGGCGGAGCAGGTCGGCCATGGCGTTGATATACGCCTCGTCGGCCAGCGGGGCCGCGGCGGCCGGCGACCGGCCTCCACAGGCCCCTGCCACCAGAATGAGCGCCGCGAGGGCGCAGGTCGGGAATCGCACGCGGGGAGGCTAGTCGCGGTCGCTGCCCGCGAGCAAGGCACCGGGGCGGACTGCTGGCCCGGCATGGCCCCGCGTCACGGCGGCGGCGGCTGCTGCCGGAATGACCTGACACCCGAGGCACGTCCCGTGCCGTATGCTTGGGTCGCGCCACCACCCTGTCCCGACGTCCCGATGCTGAATCCCGATCGCCTGACCGTGAAGTCCGCCGAGGCGTACAACGACGCCCTGGCCCGCGCCCGCCAGCAGGGGAATCCGCTGGTGTACGACGCGCACCTGCTGGCCGCGCTGCTGGCCCAGGACGACACGATCGTCGTCCCGGTCATCCAGAAGCTCGGCGTGAACGTCGCGCAACTGCGCGACGCGGTGGACCGCGAGATCGGCCGCTACGCGAAGCAGACGGGGGCGCAGCCGTCGCTGTCGCGCGAACTGACGCAGGTGACGGATCGGGCGGAGGCGGAGGCGAAGCAGCTCGGCGACGAATACGTCAGCGTCGAGCATCTGCTCCTCGCGCTGGCCGAGGTGAAGGGCACCGAGTCGCGGGGGCTGCTGGCCGCGGCGGGCGCGACGCGCGACCTGCTGGCCGAGGCGATCACCGCGGTGCGCGGGAGCCATCGCGTGACCGACCAGGATCCCGAGGCGAAGTACCAGGCGCTGCAGAAGTTCACGCGCGACCTCACCGACGCCGCCCGCAAGGGGAAGCTCGACCCGGTCATCGGCCGCGACGAGGAGATTCGCCGGGTGATCCAGGTGCTCTCGCGCCGCACGAAGAACAATCCGGTGCTCATCGGCGAGCCGGGCGTCGGCAAGACGGCGATCGTCGAGGGGCTCGCGCAGCGCATCGTCAACGGCGACGTCCCCGAGTCGCTGCGGAACAAGCGGCTCATCTCGCTCGACCTGGGGGCGCTCATCGCCGGTGCCAAGTTCCGCGGTGAGTTCGAGGAGCGGCTCAAGGCGGTGCTCAAGGAGATCACCGACGCCGAGGGGCTGTTCATCGTGTTCATCGACGAGCTGCACACCCTCGTCGGCGCCGGCAAGGCCGAGGGCTCGATGGACGCCGGCAACATGCTCAAGCCGATGCTCGCGCGCGGCGAGCTGCGCGTCGTCGGCGCCACCACCCTCGACGAATACCGGCAGCACGTCGAGAAGGACCCGGCCCTCGAGCGGCGCTTCCAGCCGGTGTTCGTCGGCGAGCCCACCGTCGAGAGCACGATCGCGATCCTCCGCGGCCTCAAGGAGCGCTACGAGGCTCACCACGGCGTGCGCATCACCGACGGCGCGATCGTCGCCGCTGCGACGCTGAGCCATCGCTACATCGGCGACCGCTTCCTGCCCGACAAGGCGATCGACCTCGTGGACGAGTCGGCGAGCCGACTGCGCATCGAGATCGACTCCCGCCCGCAGGCGATCGACGAGGTCGAGCGGCGCGTCATGCAGCTCGAGATCGAGCGCACCGCCCTCAAGAAGGAGACCGACCCGGCGTCGGTCGAGCGGCGCGGGAAGCTCGAGCGCGAGCTGGCCGACCTCAAGGAGAAGGCGGCCGCGATGACCGCACAGTGGCAGGCCGAGAAGGACGCGCTCGGCGGCGTCGGGAAGCTCAAGCAGCAGCTCGAGGCGCTGCGGATCGAGGCCGAGCAGGCCACCCGGCAGGGGGACCTCGGCAAGGCCGCCGAGCTCACCTACGGCCGCATCCCGGCGCTCGAGCGGCAGCTCGCCGAGGCCGGCGCCGCGCTCGACGGCGGGGCGGGGAAGCCGCGCTTCCTCAAGCAGGAGGTCACCGACGAGGACGTCGCGGAGGTCGTCGCCAAGTGGACCGGCATCCCCGTCACGCGGATGATGGAGAGCGAGAAGGCGCGCCTGACCAAGCTCGAGGGCGAGCTGCAGAAGCGCGTCGTCGGTCAGCCCGAGGCCCTCGTGGCCGTCGCCAACGCGGTGCGCCGGTCGCGCGCGGGCCTGCAGGACCCGAACCGCCCGATCGGCAGCTTCATCTTCCTCGGCCCCACCGGCGTGGGCAAGACCGAGACCGCCCGCGCGCTGGCGGAGTTCCTCTTCGACGACGAACACGCCATGGTGCGCATTGACATGTCCGAGTACATGGAGAAGCACGCCGTCGCGCGGCTCATCGGCGCGCCCCCGGGCTATGTCGGCTATGAGGAGGGGGGGCAGCTCACCGAGGCAGTGCGCCGCCGGCCATACTGCGTGATCCTCTTCGACGAGATCGAGAAGGCGCACCCCGACGTCTTCAACCTGCTGCTCCAGATCCTCGACGACGGCCGCCTGACCGACAGCCAAGGCCGCACGGTGGACTTCAAGAACAGCGTGATCATCATGACGTCCAACGTGGGCTCGGCGTACATCCTCGAGCACTCGGGCGACGCCGACTGGACCGCCGTCGAGCGGCAGGTGATGCAGGCGCTTCGGCTGCAGTTCAAGCCGGAGTTCCTCAACCGCGTGGACGACATCGTCGTCTTTCACCGGCTCGACGAGGCCCACGTCGCGCACATCATCGACCTGCAGCTCGCGAAGCTCGACCGCCTGCTCGCCGAGCGGAAGCTCACGCTCGAGCTCACGCCGGCGGCGAGGCAGTACATCGTCACCGAGGGGTACGACCCCGCCTTCGGCGCGCGGCCGCTCAAGCGGGCCCTGCAGCGGCTGGTGCAGAACCCGCTCGCCCTGGCCGTGCTCGAGGGGGCGTACGCCGAGGGGGCGACGATCATCGGGGACGTCGGGGACGGCGGGCTGACATTCCGCTCCGCCTGACCGTCCTCGGTGCCCCCGGCGCCCTGCGCGGCCGGCCGGGCGCGCCGCAGCCGGGGTGCCTGGCCGGTCGGCTCGGGGAACCCCGCGCCTCTGGCGTCGTATATTCAGGCATGCGATTCCGCGCACCCCTGATCGCCGGCTTGTGCCTCGCCGGTTGCCTCTCGCTCGACGCTCCGGCCCCCACGCCGTCGGTGGACCTGCCGATCGCCGTCGGTACCGTGTCGCTCGGGACCCTCACCATTGACGCCCTCGACGGGACGGGCGGCGTGCTCTCCACGTCCATCACCTACCGCAACACCACGCCGCGGACGATCCCCACGCTGCAGCTGGGGCTCGCGCCGGCCGGGGTGAACCTCGAGTTCGCCTGCTCCGTGCCGTTCCCGCTGTTCCTCGACACCACGCTCGTGAACCTGCCGCCCGGCGCCGTCCGGGTGATCGCCCGGGGCAGCGCACCGCGGTCGCTCAACGTGTACGTGACGCGGGCAGACACCGGGGGCGGCAACCTCGTCGGACCGCTTGCCGGCCGCTGGACGGCGACGCTGCGCCAGTGGTTCACCTTCGGCGGCGTCGTGCGCGACTCCACCAAGGTGCTGCGCTCGGTGAGCAACGACGCGGGGACCTTCATCGCCTCGCGGTTCAACGACCCCGACACGGTGATGGTCACCGGAACGCTGCGGCAGTCCGGGAGCACGTCACTCACGCATTGGCCGGGCCGCTGTGCGGGTCAGTGGTTCTCGCTGCCCGGGTTCGTGACGACGCAGGCGCTGCCCGACAGCATCGTGGTCCGCGGCCGCGGAGAGGCGGCGCTGACGTCGGAGCTGGCCGCACCGGACTCCTTCCGGCTCAGCTTCACGCGTCGCTGACGCCGTGGTCGAGGTCGTGCCCGTGGCCGCCCCCGCCGACGCGGCGCTGATGGCGCTCGCCCTCGATGAGGCGCGCGCGGCGGCGGCGGGCGGCGACGTCCCGGTCGGCTGCGTCATCGTGCAAGACGACCGCATCCTCGCCCGTGCCGGCAATCGCGTCATGCGCGACGGGGACGTCACGCAGCACGCCGAGCTCATCGCCCTCCGCGAGGCCGCTCGCGCTGCCGGGGACCGCTTCCTGCCGGAGGCGACGCTGGTCGTCACGCTCGAACCCTGCGCCATGTGCGCGGGGGCCATCGTCCTGGCACGCGTCGGCCGCGTCGTCTTCGGGGCGTGGGACGACAAGACGGGGATGGCGGGGTCCGTGGGCGACCTGCTCCGGCACCCGCGTCTCAACCACCGACCGGCCGTGGCCGCCGGCGTCGAGGCCGAGGCCTGCGGCGCGCTCCTGTCCGGGTTCTTCGCCGAGCGGCGGGGGCTGTCGTGAGTTCCGGCGTTCGGCGGTTTGGCGGCCTCGCGACGGCCGCGGCGGTGGCGGGCTGCTTCTCGCTCGACGGCGTCGGCGTCCCGGGGGACACGACCTCGAGCGTCCCGCTCTTCGCCGACACGACGCGCATCGGTGAGCTCGTCTTCTTCCGAACCTTCGCGGATGGCGGCGGCGACCCCGATCGCGGGACGCGCATCTTCCTTCGCGTGGGCGACCGGCCGCTCGAACAACTGGCTCTGACGCTGCAAGCGGTGCCCCAGGGGGCCGGCGCGGAGTGCGCCACGCCGGGACGGGTTGTCGCCGACACGGTCCTGACGGACTTGCCCGCCGGCGCCGAGCGGACGGTGCTGCCCGGGGTGTTCGGAACGAACGTCGCGGTGTTCGTCGGGGGGGCGCGTCGAGGGGGACTCGACCTCGTCTCGTCGTTCGCCGGCCGGTGGGAAGGCAGCGTCACCGAGTTCCGGGCCGGGGTGGGCACGACGCGGCCCGTCCGCGGCACGTCGCGCAGCGATGGTGGCCTGGTGCTGGGCGGAACAGCGGCCAACGATCCCGCCGTGGTCATCGGGGACGTCGGCACCCGCCAGCGGCTGCTGGGCCACGACGGCGTGCAGTGCGGACGGAATTGGGCCGTGGATTCCTCGGCCACCTTCACGCGCCGCGCCGATTCACTCATCGTGCGCGGCCGCGTCGGCTCCCCGACGGGGGCCGAGCTCACCGTGGACTCGATCCGGCTCGCCCTCCGTCGGCGCTGACGAGGGGACGCGTGGCGAACCCCGCGCTGTCGCCTCAGGGAATGCGGGTGAGGCGCAGGGCGAACGAGTCGGGGATCGTCCGGGTCGTCGAGACCCCGCCCACGGTCCGCGAGACGTACACGATCGAGTCCGTCGCGAGCGTCAGCCGCCCCTCGGCGTTCTGCACGTCGGCGAGGTAGAGCCCGTCGCACGAGTTGGGGTAGGCCGTGAAGTTGAGCGGCCGCGGCGTCGAGAGCTGCGATTCCGCCACGAGCGAGTCGCCCGGCAGCGAGGCCCGCACGACGAGCCGACCCCCGCTCTGCGAGAGCCCGCTGGCTGGCCGCACCTTCGGGGTCGTCCCCGTCCACTCGGTGTAGGTCCCCGACCAGCGGCCGGCGAGCGTGGTGACGAGTCGCGTGGTGCCCTCGACCGCCTCGGTCACGAACACCCGCAGGCTCGACGGCAGGATACCGGTCAGCAGGGTCAGTTCGGTGCCGGGAATGACGTTCGTGAGCACCGTGTCCGTGAGCATCGGGCGCAGGGGAACGCACGTCCCCTGCGAGGTCGTCAGATTCTCGCTCAGGGCGATGGACAACCGGGCGAACGTGCGCGTCGTGGTGTTGCGGTACGTGACCACGTCGGCGCCGCCCGGGGCCGAGATGTCGAACCCGTTGCCGCGCTGGAGGTTGACCTGACCCACGAGGGTGGTGTCGGCGCGGATGTCCACGCGCGTGGTGGAGGATTGCTCGACGCGGGTGTCGATGCAGGCGGTGGCGGCCGAGGCGGCGGCAACGAGGCCGGCCAGGCGGGCCGCGAGAGGGAGGCGACGACGCATCAGGGGAGCATGCGCGGCAGCAAGCCCGGAGGCAATGGGACCCGCCGGATCTGAGGGTCGTCCGCCTGCCGTCAAAGAGGGCCTCGGTCCACGTTGGTCGCTGTGATGCACGCCCCGCGGCCACGGATCTGGAGAACGCGCATCCGGACTTGCGTCGCAGGTCCCCGGCTCTACCCGCCCGCTCGATCCGGATGCCGAGCTTTCTTGCTAGCGGCGGACACTCGCGGTCCACCTGCCGATCAGGAACACCTGTGCCCCTCTCCGCAGGCAGCGAACGCGCACGAAGCCGTCGGCGCCGACGATCGGTGCCAGCTCCTGCAGGGAATTCCGCACGGCAAAGCGACGACGCGCCGGCTCCGTGATGGCGCTGTCAATGGTGAGGCTGGGTCCGTTCACCGT
Organism: Gemmatimonadota bacterium; assembly: GCA_021298835.1. Taxonomy (GTDB): domain Bacteria; phylum Gemmatimonadota; class Gemmatimonadetes; order Gemmatimonadales; family Gemmatimonadaceae; genus JAJTHG01. The sequence continues at coordinate 159,438 of JAJTHG010000027.1, read as the reverse complement.
GTCTCCCAGTACGCCACGAACGAACATCGCGACCGCCGTGTCGGCGGCTCCGGTCTCTCCCGACAGCCGACCCATGACCGCGGTTGGGACTGCGGTATCGCCAACGCAGGTTCTGGCAAGCATGACTGCGGCGATCGTGTCCGCCGGCGGGGCAGCCAGCGGTGCGGCAGCGGGTCGTGCTCCAGCGCAGCCGACCAACGCGCCGGCAATGACGAGCATGCAGGCTGGCCCGAGGCGAGTTGCGGTGTGAGTGGGCATGGGGAGTGGCCGGTAAATGCGAGGGTGAACGGGCACGTGGCGGCAGGTGATGTCCCGGCTTCGGACGTCAAGAAACTGCTGGAACGTGCCCAACCCCACTTGACAAAGCCAGCCCCAACTCACGAACTGGATCGCCCCGGGTTTGGAGGAGGCTCCTTGGCTTGAGAGATTGGGAGCATGACACGAGACAACGGGACGGGTCGGAAGCCGAGTAAGCCGTATTCCCCGGAGGTCCGGGAGCGAGCCGTGCGGCTGGTGCACGAGCAGCAAGACGCACATCCGACGCAGTGGGCGGCCATCCGCTCCATCGCGGAGAAGATCGGCTGTACCGCGGAGACGCTGCGGCTGTGGGTGCGGCAGGCGGAACGCGACACGGGCAAGCGGCCCGGCATCACCACCGATGAGCGCCAGCGGCTGACGCAGCTCGAGCGCGAGAATCGGGAGCTGAAGCGGGCGAACGAGATCCTGCGGAAGGCCAGCGCGCTTTTCGCGGCAGCGGAGCTCGACCGCTTCACGAAGTAACCCACGCCACGATGTATGCGTGCATCGACGCGCATCGAGGGGAGTACGGCGTCGAGCCGATCTGCGCGGTGCTGCAGATCGCTCCGTCGGGCAATTACCGCCACCACCAGCAGCAGCGGGACGTGACCGGCCGGTCCCCTCGCGCGCAGCGCGATGCCGCGCTGCGGCAGGACATCCGGCGGGTGTGCACGCAGCATCACGAGGTGTCCGGCGTGCGGAAGATCTGGCGCCAGCTCTGTCGTGAGGGCGTGACCGTCGCCCGGTGCACGGTCGCGCGCCTCATGCGGGACGCCGGGCTTCGCGGCGTCGTGCGCGGGCAGCGCCCGATCACCACGCGCCCCGACACCGCGGCGCCTTGTCCGCAGGACCTCGTGCAGCGGCAGTTCACGGCGGAGCGCCCCAACCAGCTCTGGGTGGCGGACTTCACGGACGTCGCCACGTGGCGCGGCGTCGTGTACGTGGCGTTCGTGATCGACGTGTTCGCCCGGCGCCTCGTGGGTTGGCGCGCGCACACGACCATGCGGACAGATCTGGTGCTCGATGCCCTCGAGCAAGCCGTGCATGACCGGGATCTCGACGGGCGGCTCGTGGTCCACTCGGACCGCGGCTCGCAATCCGTCGCGATGCGCTACACCGGTCGAGTGATCGACGCGGGCGCGGCGCCGTCGGTCGGCAGCGCGGGCGATGCGTACGACAACGCGCTCGCCGAGTCGATCATTGGCTTATACAAGACGGAGGTGATCCAACGGCGTGGGCCGTGGAAGGGATTCGAGGACGTGGAGTACGCGACGCTGGAATGGGTCGCCTGGTTCAACACGCAGCGAATTCTGGAACCCTTGGGTTATGTTTCGCCCGCGGAGTTCGAGGAGCAGTTCTACCGCACCCAAGCGGCTCCCACGGAGCGCTTGGCACTCAATCTAGCCGAGTTTCCTCAGAACCCGGGGCGGTTCACGGGACGCCATAGGGCCGGTCCGTTCTGATGAGAAACGCGAAGCACTTCGTGAACATGCCTCGCGCTTCGTCGCGCGAACGGTTCCGATGAACCGAGGTCTGCACTGCAACGAAACGTTCAGCGCCAGGACACCGCAAGGGTTAGCACAACTCCCGGGTCCGCATTCGCGGGGGCGCAGCTGGTCGGCCCCTCTGCGCTCAACCCAATCGGCTTTCGTTGCGGGACAACAGTCGCACTCAGGGTTGGATCGCTCGAAGATCGTCGACTGCGCGGCTGACCATCTGCGACGCGTTGCCGCCCCCCCCCGCGCTCGCCGTGGCGGACGTGTTCGCTGCGTCGAACAGAAGCGCGCCGCTCGTGTCGATGATCGTGCTGGGGGACCCCATTTGGGAAATTCTGGGGGGGGCGTCTGACAGTCGCGCGGCGCGGGAGGGGGTCGTAACGCTCTGTTTTCGCACGTCCGCGTTTCACTGGTCGCCTCCCGACGGCCTCCAATGCGTCGTCGGCACACGGTCCCCGCGTTTCGTGACCCGAACGGTCACCGGGGGACCGTCGAGGGCCGGTCGAATCCCGTCGTGGCCCCCCGTCCGCGGTCGGTATTCTCGGCGGCCTGTCCTCATCCCTAGGGTGTCGAGGGGACTGCGTGTTGCAGCTCCTGTGACCTGCACCCCAAAACCGGGATCATCACGGCGTGTAGGCCTGGGGCGGGGGGGGGGCGGGGCTCCCCGATCTTGGAACACCAATCGCGCTACCCGGACAGCCTCGACCGGCTGCCGGGGCTGAGGACCCGGGGCCACCGGGCGATACCGCGCGGGCGGGCGCCCCGGAGGTGGGGCAGGGGGCGCGAGAGCGTGGGCTGTTCCCGGGGACCCCGGTTGGGCGCCCTAGCGGCCGTGCCTGGGCGTCGGCGCCGCCGCCGGGGGCACCCATGGAAGGGGCGGCCGGTTGATTCGCGGCGCGACGGCGGCTAACTTCACTGATTCGGTCCGGCAAGTGATACGCACCATCTCGCGCACCACCGGCCGTCCGACCTGAGCTAAGTCGTTGCAGGACAGGTGGCCGAGTGGCTGAAGGCACCGGTCTCGAAAACCGGCATACCGGCAACGGTATCGAGAGTTCGAATCTCTCCCTGTCCGTTCCTCGCGCCGGTGCGGCTCCCCGCCGCGCCGGCGCGTTGGTCATCCGGTGATCCCTCGGGATCACCGGGCCGCAGGACAGGTGTCCGAGTGGTTTAAGGAGCACGCCTGGAAAGCGTGTGGGGTCGCAAGGCCCTCGCGGGTTCGAATCCCGCCCTGTCCGTGGGCGCGCCGCCCTCCGGCGCGCCCCGCAACCCATCGGCCGGTCTGCGCCGGTCAGAACGCTTCGTTCAGGTTCAGGTACAGCGCCCTGCCGTCGCGCCCGAACGCCAGGTCGGCCCGGATCTGCGCCCGCGAGTTCGAGAACAGCCCCCAACGCCCGCCGACCCCGACCGTCGGCAGTACCTCGTCGCGGCGGAACAAGGCGAACGTCGGCGCCACGCCACCGCCGCCGACCCACGCGGCCCCCGCGAGCCGCCGGGTCAACCGCAGCCGACCCTCGACCTGCACCGCCGTCAGGGCACGGTCCCGGAAGCGTCCCAGCGCATACCCCCGCATCCACCCTTTCGTCCCGAGCATCGGCAAGTCATCGAACGGCGCGCGCCCCGTGAGCCCCTCGGCCACCGCCTGCGCCGCAATCGTGAGCGGCCCCACCGTACGATAGGCGCGCGCGTCCAGCGTCGCGCGCCCGTATGCCCAGTCGCCGCCCAGCAGGCCCGGCAGCGCGGTCCCGAGCCCGAGCGACACGAAGGTCCCGGCCCGCGGCGTCAGCACATCGTCGCGCGTGTCGTACAGGAGGCCCGTCCGCCACTGCATCACGGTCGCTCCGGTCGAGCCGGGCACCGTGTCGGCGGCCAGCAGCCCCCCCGCAGCACGTTCGTTGATGTCCAGCGCCGAGAAGCGCCCCCCGCCCAGCACGTACCACCCCCTCGACAGGCGGCGCTGCACGTTCAGCAGCACGATCACCCCCTCCGGTTCGTAGATCTCCTCCGCCGACTCCGCCGCGTTCGGGCCGGTGCCGTAGAAGGGCAGGGGATACACGCGATACTCCGCCGAGCCCTGGACACGCCACCGGTTGCCGGATGTCCATCGGTCCCAGTCCACGAAGAAGCGCCGCTGTTGCTTCTGCGAGCCCTGAAGCCCGAATTCGTATTGCGCCGGCCGTGTTGCGGTATCGGACGGCGTGTACACCGCATACGCGATGAACGCGGCGGTGAATCCCGTCTCCGGTTGCGACGTCACGGTCGGCACGGCCAGAAGCCGCCACGGGCGCTCCCGCGGCGCCGGTGCAGCCGCCGGGAGGCTGTCGGGGGGAACGGTGTCGGCGCACGCCAGCGCAGCGACGGCCGCGAGCGTGGTCAATGTCGGCACGGCAGGCATCCTGTCACAGGGCGGGCTCCACGTCAACCGTCCGGACGCACCGGCGAGCCGGTTGACCCCACGGTCATGCTATTCTATCCTTCCATCCGGATACGCGGATGAACACAGACCTCTACGCCCGACTCGCCGCCCTCGGGGACCCCACGCGGGTCCGCCTGCTGCTGGTGCTCGACCGCCACGAACTGACGGTCGGCGAGTTGTGCAGTGTGCTGCAACTGCCGCAGAGCACGGTGAGCCGGCACCTCAAGGTACTCGCGGACGATGGATGGCTGGTCGCGCGGGCCGACGGGACGAGCCGCCAGTACCGCGTCCCCGAGGACCTCGACGCCGGTGCGCGCCGCCTGTGGCGCGTCGTCCGGGAGCAGGCGGGAGAAGGGGAGCTCGCCCAGGCGGACGGCGCACGCGCCGCGCAGGTGCTGGCCGAACGTCGGGCGCGTTCCACGGAGTTCTTCTCGAGCGCCGCCGGGCAGTGGGATGCGCTGCGGACCGAGCTCTTCGGCCGTCGCCAGGACCTGCAGGCGCTGCTCGGTCTCGTGGACGACCGCTGGACCATCGGCGACCTCGGCGCCGGCACGGGGGAGGTGTCCGCGCTGCTCGCGCCCTTCGTGCGCCGCATCGTCGCGGTGGATGCGAGCCGCGAGATGCTCAGCGCGGCGCGCCGCCGCCTCAAGGAGCTGCCGAACGTCGAGCTGCGGCACGGCGAACTCGAGGCGCTGCCGCTGGAGGACGGCGAGCTGGACGCCGCCGTCGTCTTCCTCGTCCTGCACTACGTGGTGGATCCGTCGCGCGCCTTCGCCGAGATCGCCCGCGTGCTGAAGCCGGGCGGCAAGCTGCTGCTCGTGGACATGGTCCCGCACGAGCGCGCCGAACTGCGCGCGCAAATGGGGCACGTGTGGCAGGGCTTCGGCGCCGAGCAGCTCGGGGCATGGAGCGCGGCCGCCGGCTTCGCCGGCCTCCGCTACGTGCCGCTCCCCCCCGATCCGCAGGCGAGGGGGCCGCGCCTCTTCGCCGCCACCAGCACCACCGGGCTCCACGCCCGCCGCCGTACACCGCCGCGCCGCGCCGCCGCCGGCACGGCGGACTGACGTCCGCTCGCCGTCGTCCCGTTCCTCCGCGTTCCGCCCCTTTCCCTTCGCCTCCACGCACTGACATGGCCACCGCCCTCAAGACCGAACGCCTTCCCTTCAAGGTCGCCGACCTTTCCCTCGCCGAGTGGGGCCGCAAGGAGATCCGCCTCGCCGAGCACGAGATGCCCGGCCTCATGGCGCTGCGCGCCGAGCACAAGGGCCAGCTGCCCCTCAAGGGGGCGAAGATCATGGGCTCGCTCCACATGACGATCCAGACCGCGGTGCTGATCGAGACGCTCGTCGAGCTCGGCGCCGAGGTGCGCTGGGTCTCGTGCAACATCTTCTCGACGCAGGACCACGCTGCGGCGGCCGTCGCGGTGGGCCCGACCGGCACCGTCGAGGCGCCGAAGGGCATCGCCGTCTTCGCGTGGAAGGGCGAGACGCTCGAGGAGTACTGGTGGTGCACCGAGCAGGCGCTGCAGTGGCCGGACGGCTCGGGCCCGAACCTCCTGCTCGACGACGGCGGCGACGCCACGCTGCTCGTGCACAAGGGCGCCGAGTTCGAGCAGGCGGGCCGCATTCCCGGGTTCGACGCCGACAACGAGCCCGAGGAGTGGGGCGTGATCCTCGACCTGCTCCGCGCGCAGGCCGTCGAGCAGCCCGGCCGCTGGACGAAGGTCCTCGCCGGCATCCGCGGCGTCTCCGAGGAGACGACCACCGGCGTGCACCGCCTCTACGAGATGCAGAAGGCGGGCACGCTCGCCTTCCCGGCGATCAACGTCAACGACTCCGTGACGAAGTCGAAGTTCGACAACCTCTACGGCTGCCGCCACTCGGTCATCGACGGCCTCAACCGCGCCACCGACGTCATGCTCGCCGGCAAGATCTGCGTCGTGCTCGGCTACGGCGACGTCGGCAAGGGGTGCGCCCAGGCGCTCAAGGGGCAGGGGGCGCGCGTCGTCGTCACCGAGATCGACCCGATCTGCGCGCTGCAGGCGGCGCTCGAGGGATATCAGGTCACGACGCTCGAGGACATCGTCGAGCAGGCCGACGTGTTCGTCTCGGCGACCGGCAACAAGAACGTCATCCGCGTCGAGCACATGGCGCGCATGAAGGATAAGGCGATCGTCGCCAACATCGGCCACTTCGACAACGAGATCGACATCGCCGGCCTCAAGAAGGTCGAGGGGGCCCGCCGGATCAACATCAAGCCGCAGTACGACGAGTACGTCCTGCCGAACGGCCGCTCGATCCTGCTCCTCGCCGAGGGCCGGCTGATGAACCTCGGCTGCGCCACCGGCCACCCGAGCTTCGTGATGTCGGCGTCGTTCACCAACCAGGTGCTGGCGCAGCTCGAACTGCATCAGAAGGCCGATCGCTACGAGAAGAAGGTGTACGTGCTGCCCAAGCACCTCGACGAGAAGGTCGCGCGCCTGCACCTCGCCAAGCTCGGCGTGAAGCTCACCGAGCTCTCGTCGGACCAGGCGAGCTACATCGGCGTCGCGCCGCAGGGCCCGTACAAGGCGGAGCACTACCGGTACTGACGCTCCGCCCGACGGCCGGGCGAAGAACCCGCGGGGCACGGCGCGCTGGCGTCGTGCCCCGCGTCGCTCGCCGGCGCCGCGCCGCCGACCGCGGGGCCGCCGTCCGCGGCATCGGGGGCCCCCCGACGCGATCCCCGGCGCACGCGGACAGACCGCCGGCGCCCGAGGCATAGACTGGAGGCGGGGACGGGCATCCGCCACGCCCCGGTCACCCAGTCACCCGAGGATCCGCCCATGCGCGTCGCCGAACTCATGACGCCCAAGGTCCGCAGCATCAGCGCCGATGCCACCGTCGCCGACGCCGTGCGCGAGATGGCGGATGGCCACGTCTCGGCGCTTCCCGTCCTGCAAGGACAGGCGGTCGTCGGCGTCGTCTCCACGACCGACCTCCTGCAGGCGCAGGCCGAGGTCGAGGACCGCGGGGCGCGCGCGGTGCTCTTCGAGCAGACCGCCGTCGCCGACCTCATGACCCGCGATCCGCTCACGATCGAGCCCGACGCGGACGTGCGGGATGCGGCGCGGCAGATGCTCTACGCCGACGTGCACCGCCTGTTCGTCGTGAACGACGGTCGGCTGGTGGGGGTGCTTTCCCAGACCGATATCGCGCAGGCCGTGGGCAACGGGCGGGTGTGACGCATCGGTGGTAGCTTGCCGCGGCTGTCCGTCGCCCGCGCAGGTGCGGACGGTCCCCTGTACGGCCATCCAGCGCTGCGAGCAGTACGTGTTCATCTTCGACCACCAGCCGTCGGGGCCGATCCAGGTTCGCGTCGTGCCCCCCGGGCGGACCGTCACCGGTGCGCCCGCCACGCCGGTGTACCAGACGGTCACGCCGAACGGGCGTGACTGCCCGCCGTCGTGCGGGCGCGTCCCGCCGTGGAGGCCTTGGCTCTCATCGCCGCGGTGCACCCGTGGCGATTGGTGCACCTGCGGCGCGACGTGACGGAGATCCGCGTCATCCGCTTCCCCTGCCGAGGAGCGTACCTGCGCGACGTCCGTGCCATCGTCTGCGAGCTCGGCTTTCTCGGCCGGCGTGACCTCACGGCGGCACCGGTGGCGGCGTCGCTGCTGCACGAGGGGGTGCACGTGCGCGTGCAGGTCATGGCGATGCGCTTGGGGGTGGTCGATGGTGCGGGACGCGGCGGCTTCGGTCGCACCGGTCGTCGATTGGGTCGAGGCGATGGCCCGTCTCGAGGCCGGGCGGTGACGCCACCGTCCGGCGGACCTTTCGTCGTGACGGCGCGTACCTTAACGAACCGATGACCACCACCGATCGTCCGTTCCTCCTGCCCGCGGCCGTGCTGGCCATCGGCATCGCCGTCGGCGTCGCCGTCGGTGGCCTGCTGGCCGGCCACGGCATCGTGCGCGCGAAGGCCGCCGACCGATACGTGACCGTCAAGGGCGTCAGCGAGCGCGAGGCCAGGGCCGACCTCGCGATCTGGCCGCTGCGTCTGGTCGCGTCGGACAACGACCTCGCGCGCGCGAACGCGCAGTTGCAGCAGGCGGTGGGGCGCATCAAGGCGTTTCTCGCCGCCAACCGCGTGGACACCACGCAGATCACGCTGCAGGATTTCGTCGTCCGCGACGCGCAGGCGAACAGCCTCAGTGGCGGTCCCAACTTCGGTCCGCGCTACGTGATCAACCAGACGCTCCTCGTGCGCTCGACCGAGCCCGAGGTGGTGCTGGCGGCCAGCCAGCGGGTGTCGGCGCTGGTCGCGCAAGGCGTTCCGCTGACGTCGGGGGCCGAGTACGGCGGGGGTGGGCCGACGTTCGTCTTCACCGGGCTCAACGCGCTCAAGCCGGCGATGATCGCCGAGGCCACGGCCCGGGCGCGCGAGGCGGCGGCGCAGTTCGCACGCGATGCCGGTAGCGCGCTCGGTGGCATCCGCCAGGCGAATCAAGGGTACTTCGAGATCCTCCCGCGCGATCAGGCCCAGGGGATCACCGAGGCCAGTCAGGTGCGCAAGACGATCCGGGTCGTGGCGACCGTGGAGTACCTGCTCGACGACTGACGTGCTGGCCGCGCGGCGCGTCAGCCCGCCGCGTCGCGCTCGACCTGGATCGTGATGTCGGTGGCCAGCGCGACCACCGCACCGACGGCGAGCCAGAACGGCGCGAGCACCGCGCCGGCGATGCCGGCATTGAGCGGCATGTCCAGCAGGACGCGACCGGCGGGATTGCGCAGCTTGATGCGCCGCACGTTGCCCTCGCGGAGGAGCTGCTTGAGCTTCGCCTTGAGGTTGGCGGCCGAGACCTTGATCTCTTCCATGGCGGGGCTCCGGACTGGGGGCGTCATGCCGGGACTACGGCGCGGCCGACGACGGCGTTTCACGGAGGCCGAGGAATCCGGCCCGGCGAGCCCACGCGTCGAAGGACGGTTCGCGCCGCGGCACCCGCGTGACGAGCGCCGACCGCTCGCGCCGGGCGCCGACGGAATCGCCTGCCGATGTCCGGATCGCGGCGAGGGCCAGCCCGCTGAAACGGTGCAGGACACTGCCTTCCCAGCCGAACGACGGCTGTTGGGCCGACAGCGCCTCGAGCAGGCGGCGGGCCGAATCGGCCATGCCCGCGCGACGGTAGGCGAGTCCGGCCCCTTCGAGCGTCGGATCCAGTCGGCCGGCGGCGAGCCCCTCTCGTGCGTAGGCCAGCGCCTCGCGTACCTGTCCCACGGCGCCGGCGATCTCCGCGCGGAGCATCCGTTCGGCGGCGCGGTGGGAGAGCGACGCGGCGACCATCCGCTGCTGCAGTCGCTGCAGGACGGTCCTGGCGTCGGCGACACGGCCGGCCCGGGCGAGCAGGGCGCCGGTGTACCAGAGCACGCGCGGCTCGCCCACCTCCGGTGACGCCGAGAGGGCCAGCATGGCGTCGAGGTTCCGCGCGCCGTCCGCCGCCGCGCCGAGCATGTCGTGCGCGATCGCCAGCAGCCACCGCGTGCGCAGGGCGCTCAGCGGTTCGCGGTCCTGCAGGGCGAGCGCCCGGTGCAAGATCGCCGCCGCTCGTGCCGGTTGGCCGTCCCACAGGGCCAGCATCCCCAACCAGCGGTGGCCGCGGCCGGCGAGCGACGAGTCCCGCGTCGTCAGGAGCCGGAACACCGCGGCGGCCGAGTCGGAGCGCCCGGACAGCACGAGGATGTTCCCGAAGCCCTGGACGACGAAGACATCGTTGAGGCGCGACGGGGCGAGTGCGAGGCCGCGCTGCATGGCGACGGCGGCGCTGTCGAGGGTCGCCGTCGAATGCCCAAGGACCTTGGCGAGGTCGATCCACGCGTCGGCGTCGAGGGAGTCGTCGGCGAGGACCCGACGCCACTCGCGGGCGCTCTCCGGAGCTCGCTTCGCCATCATGAACGAATACGCCAGCCGCGAGCGGATGACGCGGTCCTCGGGGTGGCGGCGCAGCCACCCCTCGTAGGCGGCGATCGCCGCAGGGTACTCGCCGTGCTGATGCGCGACGGAGGCCTCGACGGTGAGCCGCTCGCGCGGTGGGAGGCGGTCGCGGAGGGCAAGCGCCCGGCGGAGGGTGGCCTCGCCCTCCGCCGGCCGGTTCAAAGTGTAGAGGTACTCGCCGAGCGAGAGATGCGCCATCGCGAACCCGGAATCGAAGGCGATGGCGTTGCGCATCGCGTCGAGCGCGCCCCCGGGGCGGCGCTCGAGCCAGGCGCGCCGCCCGGCGGCGAACGCCGTCAGGGCCTGCAGCGAATGCGTGGCCACGTCCGGCAGCGGGTCATTGCGGCCGCGGCGGCGCCCGGGCAGGCGCGGCCGCACTCGGGCAATCAGCCCGTCGAGCGATGTCAGCAGGGAGTCACGCGACACATCCGGCCCCTGCACGACCTGCGCGCCGCCGCCCGGCTCGATGATGCGCATGGCGGACCGGAGGCGCCCACCGGACTGCATGAGCACGGGCACCACGATCGCCGTCGCTCCGGATCGGCGCGCCACGGCGTCGGCCAGCGCGACATCCAGCCGCTGCGCGTCAGGGGCCGAGAGCTGGGCCAGCTCCATCGCACGCGTCTCCGGGAGGGCAAAGACGCCGCCGTCGCTCTCGAGTGCCGTGCGGCTGGCGAGCGCGAACGCGTCGAGGGTGGCGCTGTCCACCCCCGCCGCCTCGACCTCCGTCACGACGATCCACGGCGGCACCTCGGGCCCGGACCGGCCCAGCATCGTCATCCCCAGCACGGCAATCGCGGCGACGCCGCCGATGCTCCCTGCGAGCCAGCGACCCGACGGGCCACCGGCGGGTCGCTCGTCCGGTCGCGGAGCAGTCGGCGCGTCTCCGGCGTCACTGCGCCGAGTCCCTCCCGCGCCCTGGTCCGGCGGCGACGGCGTGCGTCGCGGCGGAAGCGCCGGCAACTCGGCCGTGGCCGGCGGCATCGCCGCGTAGCGGGCGTGGAGAGCGGCGGCATGCGCGGCCAGTTCGGCGTCCGGCTCGTCGTCCGTGGCCGCGAGGCGACGGACGTACTCTCCCCATGCGTCGAGGGCCCGCCGTACGGCAGTCGCCGATCCGGGAGCAGCGAGGGCGTCGAGGAGGGCGCGGGTCGCCGCCGGGTCATCGGGCGACACCGCCTGCCATTGGAGCGCCAAGGCCGCCGCCGCCTCGTTGGCGCCGGCGGCGGCCTGTCGCCGACACTCGGCCGCCGCCAGGCGGACGAAGCGCTCGCGGAGCGCGAACCGGCGATGCATCGCCCACTGATCGAACCGCGGGGCGCGGTCGATGAACACGCCGTCGAGGAAGTCCCCCCGGTACAGGGCGAGCGCATCAGCGACCCGCCCGGTGTCGGCCGCCCGCACGAATTCCTCCGCATCCACCGTCATGCGGACTTCCGGCCGGAAGGCGAGCTGCGGGGACCGAAGCGAGATGCATTCCCGGCCGAACGCGCGCCGGATGGCCGACAGGGCATCGGCCAGCGAATGTCGGGCACGGTCCGGATCGCGGTCGCCCCAGAATTCCTCGGTCAGCAGGTCGCGCGACACGGGACCGTCCGCAAGGGCGAGCCGGAGCAGGACGGCCAGGGCGCGCGGGCGGGCGTTCAACTCCGCCAAGGCACGATCCCGATCGGGATCCTGCGCGCCGGACAGCACGAATGCCCCTAGCGTACGCAGGACGACCCGGCCGGCGTCGGGCGGGGAGGGGGACGGCGAGATCGAGGTAGGTGCCGACTCGGGCAAGAGATGCTCTGCGGTCGCGGAACGTCGGCCATAATGGACAGCCCGCGCCCACCCGTCGTCAAGCCATTGACGGGAAACAGTTTGACATTGCGATCCGGCCTCCGGGTGGCCGGCCGAGTGACGCCGCTCGCGTCCCGTGCGTCTTGGGACGCCATGGCCTTCCTGACCGATTTTCTGGCGTTCCTCAAGAAGTTCGGCGTCCTCGCCCTCGCGGTGGGTGTGCTGCTCGGTGAGCAGGTCAACAACCTCGAGAAGGCGCTGGTGGACGACGTCGTGATGCCCCTGCTCGATCCTCTCCTCCCGACGGGAGACTGGCAGAAGGCCGTCTGGGTCGTCGCTGGTTCGAAGGTGAAGATCGGCCACCTGCTGGAGGCGACCCTGCATTTCGTCATCGTCGCCTTCACCGTCTATGTCGCCCTCCGCATCGGGGCGCCGGACACGGCCAAGGACGACGCCGTCGTGAAGGACGCGGTGGCGAAGTAGCGGTCGGCGGGGCAGGTTGGGGGAGGTTCGTCCCACTCCTCACACCCGCGCTCATGCTCCACCGCTCACGCCTCGGCGTCGGGCTCGCCACGCTGGCGGCGCTGCCCCTCTGGCCCATGTCGGCCCAGGATGCCCCGCTCGTCGGCGTCCGCGTGGATGCCGATCGCAACCGGCTCCTGCTCGAGGTGCCGCAGGCGCGACTCGGTCAGGACCTCTTGCATCAGGTGGTGCTGGCCACCGGCGGAGGCCAAGGGGCGCTCGGCCTCGACCGAGGGCAGACGGGCAACGAGGCGGTGGTGCGGCTCGAGCGCCGCGGCAAGCGCCTCGTCCTGCTCCGGGACAACTGGACGGTCCGCGCCCTCGGGGCCAGTGAGGCGTCGCGTCGTGCGGCGGCCGAAGGATTCCCGACGTCGGTGGTCGCCCAGTTCCCCATCGAGCGCGACTCCGCGGGCCTGATCACGGCCGACGCGACCGGGCTCTTCCTGAGCGACGCCTACGGCATCGCGGAGGGGATCCGGCGCGCGCAGGGCGGCGGCGCCCGGGTGGACGCCTCGCGCAGCTGGTTCGACGCGGCGCGCACGAAGGCCTTCCCCCGCAACGCCGAGATCCACGCCGTGCTCACGTTCGGCGTGGACAACCCGGGGGGCGCGCTGCGCCGGTGGTCGCCGGACGCCGCGTCGCCGACCTTCGAACTGCACCATTCGCTCGTCGCCCTGCCGGCGGCCGAGGGGTACCGCCCGCGGCGCTTCGATCCGCGCTCGGGGGTGTTCGGTTCGGGCTTCCTCGACTTCGGGCAGGGATTCGACGGTACGTACCGCGACGCCTACGCCAACCGGTGGCGCCTCGTGCCGAAGGACGTCGCCGCGTACCGACGCGGCGAGAAGGTCGAGCCGCTGACGCCCGTCGTGTACTACCTCGATCCGGCTGTGCCCGAGCCGTACCGGACGGCCTTCCTCGAAGGGGGCAACTGGTGGAACACCGTCTTCGAGGCGGCCGGCTGGAAGAACGCCTTCCTGGTGCGGGAACTGCCCGCCGGTGCCGACCCGATGGACGCGCGCTACAACCTGATCTACTGGGTACATCGCGTGGGGCCGGGCCCGTCGGTGGGCCCGTCGTTCGAGGACCCGCGGACGGGGGAGATCGTGCGCACGGTCGTGCGCATGGACTCGTGGCGGTCGCTCGTGGACTACAACATCTACGCCGGGCTGCTGCCGGCGGCGGGGCCGGCGGGGCCGGGCGTCTCGGCGCTCGACTTCACGATGGCGCGCCGCCGCCAGCACGTGGCGCACGAGATCGGCCACACGCTCGGGTTCCAGCACAACTACTACGCCCACGCGAACGACCGCTCGTCGGTGATGGACTATCCGTTCCCGCTGATCACCCTCGACGCGCAGGGGCGCCCCGATCTCAGCCGCGCCTACCGGCCGTTCGCCGGCGGGTGGGATTCACTGGCCGTGCGCTGGGCGTACACGTGGTACCCCGACTCCGCCGCCGAGGCGGCGGGACTCGCGGCCATCGTGGCCGAAGGCCTGCGGCGCGGGCTGCGGTTCGTCGGCGACCAGGACGCCGACGCCCCCGGATCGATCCCCGAAGCGACGCGCTGGGTCGAGGGACGCACGATGTTCGACGCGGTCGAGCGGACCACCGCGGTGCGCAAGGTGGCGATCGAGCGCTTCGACGAGCGGGCGGTCCGGCCGGGCGAGCCGCTGTACCTGCTCAACATGCGCTTCGCGCACGTGTACCTGCACCACCGGTACTCGCTCGAGGGCCTCGTGAAGTACGTCGGTGGCATGGACTACCGCTACGCGATGCGCGGCGACGGCCAGGTGCCCACCGCGATCGTGCCGGCCGCGCAGCAGCGTCGCGCGCTGGCGGTGGTGCTCGACGCCCTCGAACCCGCGGCCCTCGCGGTGCCCGAGCGCGTGCAGGCGCTCATCCCCCCGGCCCCGCCGGGCGGGGAGCCGATGTTCGAGTGGATCGGGACCGCGGCCGGGACGGCCTTCGACGAGATCTCGCTCGCCGGCGGGCTCGCGACCGAGGTGATCGAGGGCCTGCTGCACCGCGAGCGGCTGGCGCGCGTGGCGCTGTTCCGCGCCCGCGACGCGACGAACCCGTCGCTCGACGAGGTCCTGCAAGCCGTCGTGGACCGGACATGGGGCGTCCCGCCCAGTGCGGACGGGCACGAGCAGTCGCTGCGTCGCACCGTGCAGCGCGTGGTCCTCAACACGCTCCTCGACCGTGCCGGCGACGCGAGCGCGCTCCCCGACGTGCGGCAGGTCGCGGCCCTGCACCTCGAGCGGCTCGAGCGGCGGCTCGCGCAGGCCACGGGCGGCTCCCCCGCTGACCAGGCGCTGCGGTCGTCGGCGAGGCGCGAGATCGCGCGCTTCCTCGCCGGGGAGGACGAACCGTCGTCGCGCTCGCGCTTCCGCGTGCTCCCGCTCCCGTGGCCGTGACCGGGCGGCTGCCGGGTCACGCCATACGGGGGCCTCGGCCTCCCGCCCTCGCCCTCGTTCACGTTCCGCACCGGAGACCATCCATGCCCTCGTCGTTCCCGCGTTCGATCGGTCGTCTCCTCGCCATGGCGTGGTGGTGGTCGGCGATCCCCGCCTTGGTAGCGTCGCAGGAGCCCGCCGCGCCTTCCGTCTCGGGTCGGTTGCTGCAACTCGCCGACTACCTCGAGTGGGAGCAGGTGAGCGAACCGCGGCTGTCGCCCGATGGCGCGCGCGTCGTCTATGCGCGGCGCGTGGTGGACCAGCTCAACGACCGGTGGGAGTCGTCCCTCTGGATCATGAACGCCGACGGGACGAGGAACCGCTTCCTGGTGAAGGGCAGCGGCGCCGAGTGGTCGCCCGACGGGACGCGCATCGCCTACATCGCCGCGGGCGAGCCGAGCGGCGCGCAGGTGTTCGTGCGGTGGATGGACGATGAAGGCGCCATCACGCAGGTGACGCGCGTGACCGACGCCCCGGGCGGGCTGCGCTGGTCCCCCGACGGGCGGACGCTCGCGTTCACCATGCGGGTGGCGCGGGGGCCGGCCAAGGACAACCCGTTCGCCAGGGTGGCGCTCCCCGCGGCCCCGAAGGGGGCCAAGTGGACGGAGCCGCCCAAGGTGGTGACCGACCTCGACTGGCGGCAGGATCGCGAAGGGGCGACCGATGATGGCGTCCGCCATGTGTTCGTCGTGCCGGCCGACGGCGGCACGGCCCGGCAGGTCACGAACGGCGACTGGGACCACGGCACGCCGGCGTGGTCGCCCGACGGGCGCACGCTCGCGTTCTCGGCCCTGCGCATCCCCAACGCGCAGCTCGCGTGGCGCGAGTCGGAGGTCTATGCCGCAGACGTCGCGACCGGCACCATCCGGCAGCTGACGCGGCGCAAGGGACCCGACGCGAATCCCGTCTGGTCGCCGGACGGCAGGATGATCGCCTATACCGGCTTCGATTCGACCGACGCCACCTGGCAGGACGCCGCCATCTACCTGATGAACGCCGACGGGTCGTCCCCGCGGGCCCTCACGAAGGCCATGGATCGGTCACCGGCCGGCATGTTCTGGTCGCCGGACGGTAGCGGGCTGTTCTTCAATGCCGACAACGAGGGCTCACGGCACCTCTACTTCGTGACCAGTGCGGGGCAGGTGCGGCAGGTTTCGCAGGGTGAGGAAGTGCTCACCATCACCGACCTCTCGAAGGCCGGCATCGCCGTCGGGACGCGCACCACGCCGACCGAGCCGGGCGATGTCGTCCGCGTGTCGCTCAAGGGCGCGCCGGCCATTACGCGCCTCACCGAGGTGAACGCCGACGTGCTGGCCGGCAAGGTGCTCGGGGCGCAGGAGGCGATCTGGTATCCGTCGAAGGACGGACTCCGTGTCCAGGGATGGATCGTCAAGCCGCCCGACTTCGATCCTTCGAAGAAGTACCCGCTGATGCTGGAGATCCACGGCGGGCCGCACGCGATGTACAACGTCGGCTGGAGCTTTGCGCGGCAGGAGCACGCGGCCAACGGCTTCGTGGTGCTCTACACGAATCCGCGCGGCTCGACGGGCTACGGCTCCGCCTTCGGCAACGCCATCAAGAACGCCTATCCCGGCAAGGACTTCGACGACCTCATGGCCGGCGTGGACCAGGTGCTGGGTCGGGGCTACGTGGATCCGGCGCGGCTCTATGTCTTCGGCTGCAGCGGCGGTGGCGTCCTGACGTCGTGGATCGTCGGCCATACCGACCGCTTCGCGGCCGCGAGCGCCAACTGTCCGGTGACCAACTGGATGAGCTTCGTCGGCACCACCGACGGGCCGCAGTTCTGGTACCGCAACTTCGAGAAGAACTTCTGGGACGACCCGTCCGAGCACCTGCGGCGCAGCCCGATCATGTATGTGGGCAAGGTCACCACGCCGACGATGCTCATGACAGGGGTGCTCGATCTCCGCACGCCGATGCCGCAGACGGAGGAGTACTACTCGGCCCTCAAGATGCGGGGCGTGCCGTCCGCCATGGTGCGCTTCAACAACGAATGGCACGGCACCAGCAGCACCCCGAGCAACTTCCTCCGCACGCAGGCGTACCTGCGCGAGTGGTTCGGGAAGTACACCCGCGGATCGAAGCCTGCGACGTGACGCAGCGGGCCGCGGGGCGCCGTGCGCGCCCCGCGGGTGAGCGCCCCGCGGGTGAGCGCCCCGCGGGTGAGCGCCAAGCTTACGGGGCGAGCAGCGTCCGCCGGAAGAAATCCACCATGCGCCGGAAGGCGAACCGCGTCTGGGCCGATCCCTCGAGGTCCCACCCGTGCCCGGCGTCGGGCAGGGTGACCAGTTCGACGTCCTTGCCGAGCTGCAGCAGGTACTGCACGAGCCACGCGGAGTCCTGGTAGAGCACCACCGCATCCCGCATGCCGTGGATGAGCATCAGCGCACCGCGCAGTCCCTCCGCGCGCGTGTGGGACGACGCGCGGGCGTACGCGTCCATGTGCTCCTGCGGCCGGAGCATCACCCGCTGCTCCCCCGTCAGCGCGTGCCACACGTTCGTCGCCGGGGCCCCGGCGATGCCGACGCGATAGACGTCCGGCTTCGTGAAGAGCGACATCGTCGTGAGCAGGCCCCCGTAGCTCGAGCCCCAGATCCCGACCCGGCCCGGGTCGGCGATGCCTTCGCGCACCGCCCACTCGACGCCGCTGTGCAGGTCCTCGACGTCGATCCCCCCGTAGTCGAGCCGGATGCGGCGCCGGAAGGCGGTGCCGTGGCCACTCGAGCCCGCGACGTCCACCGCGAGGATCGCGAACCCCTGTTCGAGCAGCACCTGGTCGAGTCCCCACAGGGGATGCGCGTTGCGCCCCCCCCACTGGTTGCGCGCGGTATTGCTGTACGCCGAGCCGATGATCAGCGGGACCCGCACTCCCGCGCGGCGTCCCGGCGGCAGCAGCAGGCGCGCGTGCAGCGTCGCGCCGTCGGCGCGGCTCGGGAACGTGACATAGCGCGCCGGGGTGAACCGATAGGCCGCGAACGCCGGCTGCGGCGAGACCGTCAGCCGCCTCGGCGCGGCGTCGGGTGCCGAGAGGTCCAGCAGATAGAGGTCGGGCGGCACCGTGTCGGCCGAGAAGAGGTCGATCCCCCAGCGCCCATCCGGCGAGACGCGCACGGCGTGTGTGCCGGCCCCGCGCGTGAGCGTCACCGGCGCGCGCTCACCGCGCGCATCTCGCACCGCATCCCGCGCGGCGACACGCAGCAGGTGACGCTCCTCCGGCCGGCCGGGATTCGCCGTGACGACCACGCCGTCCGGCGTCACGGCGAAGTCGAAGACCGCGAAGGGGCCGGCCGTGACCGGGCGCGGGGCACCGCCGTCGAGCGGGGCGAGCCACACGTGGTAGTCGGAGACGCGGTCGCTGGTGTAGAACACGCCGCGCCCGTCCGGCGTCCACGCCACCTGCCACTCGGCCGACACGTTGCCGCTGTCGCGCTCGGCCACCAGGGCTCGCACCGCCGCCGCCGCCGGGACGTCCGCGCGGCCGACCTCCGCGACCAGCAGGCGACGATGCTTCACGAACACATCGCTCACGTCCACCACCAGCCGCGCGGCATCGGGCGACCATTGCCACCCGTGCACGATGTCGTACGCCTCCTCGGTGACCGGGAGCCACGTCACCGGGCCGTCGTCGGCCGCCACGACGCCGAGCCGCCGCGACTCGGAGGGCTCGCCCGGCATGGCGCGACGTACCGACGGCATCGCGGTCTCCTCACCCAGATAGTCCGGGATGCCGCGCGTCCGGATGGCGCTGCGGTCCACGTCGAGCACGGCGAGGCGACGCCCGTCGGGGGCCCAGTCCACGGCGGCGATCCCACCCGCCTCGCGGCGCTCGCGCGTCACCCGTCGCTCACCCGCGAGCGAGTCGCCATCGAGTGTCGCGACGTGTGCATCCCCGTCACGCAGGAAGGCAATGCGCGGCACCGCCCCGGGTCGCGTTGGCGCCACGCCGACGCCCGACTCGGCGGCGTCCGTGCGCGTCAGCCGGCGCGCGGCGGCCAGCGGCATCTCGGTGTCCACGAGCCACAGGTCGCCGCGAAACGCGATCACCAGCCGCCGAGCGTCCGGCAGCCACGCGAGACTCGCGACGCCCCGGTCGAGTTCCGCAGCCAGCGCGGCCCGCTGTGCCCGCCAGCGCGTGTAGCCGCGCGCGGTGCCGTCGCGGGGCGGGGCGGGGTCGAGCCCCGACGCCGGCCGCGGCATCGCCGTCACGCGCCGTGTGACCGGCGAGCCGCTGCGTCCGAGCGTCGTGACATGCACGTCGGCGAAGTTCGATCCGTCGCCCGCCCACAGGAACGCCACCCGACGGCTGTCCGGCGCCCACGTGACGGCCCGCGGCGGCGTACCGACGATGGATGGCACGTCGTAGAACCGCTCGAGGTCGGCGGCGGACGGGGCCTGCGCCGCCACCCCCGCCGGCAGCAGCATGATGGCGGCGAGCTGCCGCCACGGCCGCCGGGTCATCGGACGATGCCCAGTTGACGCATCTCGTCGTCGAGGCCGGTGAGCTCCCAGCGGATGAGCGAGATCGGGATCGCCCCCGCGCCGAGGAAGGCGTCGTGGAAGGCCCCGAGCTCGAACGCCGCGCCGAGTTGCCGCTGGCGGTCGGCGAGCAGCTGTTCCACCTGGGCCTTGCCGATCGTGTAGTTCATCCCGTACGCCGGCCGGCGCAGGTAGATCGCCAGGTCGTACCGCGCGAGGTTGGTCTCCATGAGCGGTACTTCGGCGTTGAGGAAGTCGATCGCCTGCCGCAGCGACCACCGGCCGCTCTGCATCGCGAGCTCGGCCCGGATGCGTGCCGCGCGCTTGAGCTGCGCGACGTAGAAGAGCTCGCGCGTACGGGGGCGATCCGCGAGCAGCCCCGCCTGCAGGTACATCTCCTCGATGTAGAACGCCCAGCCCTCGGCGCGCGTCCCGTCCCCCGCGAGGCGCCGCACGGCGCGCGGGTGACGGCGCTGCAGCGCGCCGTCGAAGCGGTGGCCCGGGATGCTCGCGTGAATGTGGTTGTTGAGCGGGTCGCGATACGTGATCTCGTCCCAGAAGTGGCGATGCCCGCCCCACGGGGACCGGTCGATGAAGAAGGCATCGGTCTCGTATTGCGGGGGCATGTCCGGGGGAATCGTCAGCAGCCCCTCCCGAGCGGTGAACGTGCGGATCCAGCGTTCCGCGTCGCGGGTGCGCCGTTCGTGCTCCTCGGCCGTGGCCGCCGGGACCAGCTCGGGCAGCGCGCGGTTCCGGTGCCGCTCGATGCCGAGCAGGCTCCGTGCACGCGCCAGCTCCTGCTCGCCGATCAGTCGGACCTGCTCGGCGGTCCACGGGACGAGCCGCACGCGCCGCACGTACCACGCGTACTCGTCGAGGCCGACGTGCGCGGGGGCGCGCATGGTCGGCGCCGCGGCAACCAGCCAGTCGCGATAGGCCACCAGCGACGACACGGCGCGTTCGATGTCCGGCACGATCGCCGGCTCGCTCGTACGGGCCCGGTCGAGCAGGTCGCGATACCAGCCGATCACGCCCGCCGGCGGACGGTGGCGGCGCGGCTCGCCCTGGTTCACCTCGTCCGAGCTGTCGAGGTGAAAGACGGCCATGCGCGCGAGTTCGCCGGCGGGGCGCGTCAGGCGACGACGGGCTTCCTGCATCGTGCCGGGGACGGCGGCGAGCGCCCGCCGCAGCCGCTCGCCGGCCGCGCCGGTGGCCGGCAGGTCGGCGTACGGCGTGCGCGCGACGAGGTCCACCCAGTGCCCCGGGTCGCGCGCCCACGGTTGCAGCACGCGCAACTCGAAATCGAAGGCCGCCAGCTGTGTGCCGACCACGGCATGGTCCACGCGGTCGGGCACCGGCCACGTGGCCGCAGGCATCGCCGCATGGCGGGCGGCGAGTCGCGTCAGCCCGGCCCGCCACCGGCGGACGGTGGCGGGTGCGTACAGCGGAATGCCGCCGGACACCGGCACCTCCCGCAGGTCGCGAAGCGAGTCGAGCAGCGCCACCAGTTCGGGTCGGCTCGCCTCGGCGGACTGGGCGGCGGACGGCCCTCCGGGCAGCAGGGCGGTCACGAACACGAGCGCGGCCGCCAAGCGGCGGCCGCGGCGTTGACACAGGATGTCGATCACTGGACGGTTGAGCGGCCGGTCGCGCGCACTCACGAGTGCCGGCGGGTGCTCGTGCTGGTGAGCCGAGCACGGGCCGCCGCGAACGCGCGGTAGGTGAACGCCTCCGGCACCGGGCGGGCATCGAGGAGTTGCGCGGTCAGGTCTTCGCCGATCGCTGGTCCCATCTTGTAGCCGTGCCCCGAACCGCCGCCGAGCAGCCAGGCGTTCTCCGCCTCTGGGTGGCGGTCCATCAGGAAGTCGCCGGTCGGCGACATCTCGTACTGGCAGACGCGCGTCTCGGCCACCGGGGCGCCGACGAGCCCCGGGAAGCGGCGCGCTACCGTCGCGCGGGCCAACTGCAGGGCCGCAGGGGAGATGCGGCGGTCCAGCGTCGTCGGATTGACCGGTGAACCGGCCGTGTCGTCCGCCACCTTGAAGCCGCGCCGCTCGTTGCCGGGGATGCCGTACATAAGGCGGGCACCGGTATTGATCCACACCGGGAACCGGCCGTCGTCGTATCGCGTGTCGCCCGCCGGCAGGCCGAAGTAAACCACGTCCTGTCGCGTCGGCAGCACGCCGGTACCGATCGCCTCCGGGAAGAGCGTCCCGAGCCACGGGCCGCATGCGAAGACGTAGGCGTCGGCCTCGAGGCGCGTAGCGTTCCCGTCCTCCGCGAGCACAACGCCCGCCATGCGCCCGCCACGGATCGGGCCCGGCGTGGCCGTGGCCAGGCGCCACGTGCCGCCCATGGCGATGAACTCCTCGCGCACGCGTTCGCATGCGAGACGCGCCAGCAGGTAGCCGGCGCCGGGCTCGTACCATGCCGTGCGGATCCCGTCGGCGCGGATCTGCGGCCAGCGACGCGCGACCTCGCCCGCGTCCATCCGCTCGACCTCGACGTCGCGCGCGGCGAGAAGCGGCGCGGACGTCGCCGCCGCCGTGTCGTCGCCCTCGAACATCCAGAGGGCGCCGGTCTGCCGGAACACCCGGCGTCCCCAGCGCTCCTCCGCGGCGTGCCAGCCGGCCCACGCGCGCAGGACCATGTCGGTGTAGGTCGCGTTGCCGCCGTAGATCGCGCGGATGACCCGCGTGTCGTCGCCGGACGAGGCGCGCGAGTGCCCGGCGCCCCACGCGTCCACCAGCGTCACCTGCGCCCCCCGCCGAAGCAGCGACAGCGCGGTCCAGCCACCGAACGCGCCGGCGCCGATCACGACGATGCGCGGGCCGTCGCGCCGGGCGCGGCCGGTCGCCGGGGGTGCGGCGGTCGTCATGGCGGTCAGGCCTCGCGGCAGCAATGCCGAGGCGGCCAGGCCGGCGGCGGTGCGGAGGACCGCACGACGGGACGGCGGGGTCTCGCGGGAACGTTCGTTGCTCATGGGACGGGGATTCAGGGGTGGGTGCGACAGTACTGGCCGCCGCGGCACGCCAGCGGCACGAAGAGTTCCGCCTGCAGTCGCCATTGCCCATCGCGCCGACGCCATTGTGCCTGGTAGCTCCCCTCGATTCGCACCGGACCGTCGGGGTCGGTCCACGTGCCGACCCATCGGCCGCGTTCTGCGGCGACGTCCCATGCGAGCCACACCTGGATGTCCTCCGGGGTCCTGATGTACCGGGTGTCGGGGCGACGGGCGAATTGCTCGGCGAGTCGCCCCGCGTTGGCGGACGCGCCGGCGAGTTGCGCGCTCGTTGACGAGACGACGTGCACGTCCGGCCACCACTCGGCGGCGATGCGCGCGGTGTCCTGCGCTGCGATGGCGGCGTTCGAACGCGCGCGGGCCGCGGCGATCTCGCGAGCTGCGCGCCGCACTGCGGAGTCGGCCGGGGCCGACCCCCGAGCGACGTCGGACGACTGCGTGGCGGCCGGCGTCGCTGCGGCGGAGACCGCGGCGACGACCGCGGCGACGACCGCGGCGACGACCGCGATGCCGGCTGCGAACCGCTGGCGTGATCCGGATTGGCGAGGCATGCGCCAAGGTGCCCCGTCGCCGCGGCAACGGCAACCCGCGGACCGGCGACCCGTCGCCGGATCGGGAGGTCCATCGAACGGCCGGCCGCTCGCGCCGAGCGACGCGCGGTGCCAACTTGGTCCCGTGACCACGCATCGCCTCGCCTTGGCCGTCGCCCTGTGCCTGGGCGCCGCCTGCCGGCCCGGCGGCATCGAGACCGCTCCGCCGCCCGCGGCAGTCTCGTCGGCCGCGACGCCGCAGGGGGCGGCCGACTTCGACCGCCTCTACCGCGCCCGCAAGGACAGCGCGCGCCGCCGATTCACGCCTGCGGACGTCGAGTTCATGCAGGGGATGATCCATCACCATGCTCAGGCCCTCGTGATGTCGGCGCTGGCCGAGCCGAACGAGGCCAGCCCGTCCGTCCGGACGCTGGCGGCGCGGATCACCAACGCGCAGCGGGACGAGATCACGATCATGCAGGCATGGCTGCGGGCGCGGGGGCAGGCGGTGCCCGAGCTGCACGAGATGAACGGCACCCTCATGGTCCACATGACCGGCGCCGACGAGGCGCACGGGGGGCACGGGGGACATGGGGCCGCGATGCCGGGCATGCTGAGTGAAGCCCAGCTGACGGAGCTCCGCGCAGCGCGCGGCACGACGTTCGACCGGCTCTTTCTCGCCTTCATGATCCAGCACCACAAGGGGGCCGTCGCAATGGTCGAGGCGCTCTTCGCGAAGGACGGGGCGGGGCAGGACGAGGCGGTGTTCAAGTTCGCGTCGGACGCGCAGGTGGACCAGGGGACGGAGATCGCGCGCATGGAGCGAATGCTGGCCGCCCTCGGCGGCGCAACGCAGGGGAAGCCGGACCCGTAGGCTTCCCGGCACGGCGGTCTCCAGCCGCCGGTACAGGCACGACGGAGCGCCCGCGTCCGGTCGCCCGACATCCACGATCAGGAGAGCAGTCGAATGGTCTCGTCGTCGTCCTTCGTTCGCCACGCCGCGCTGCTGGCGGTGACCCTCGGCACCGCCGCCTGCGCCGCCGGCGGCGGCGCCCGCATGGGCACCCCGGTGCCCGATCCGCGCGTGGGCCTGCGTGCCGGCATGCTCGACGCCGAGGAGGCGGTGTGGAACCTCCGCGTCCTCTCGAAGACGCCGCCCCCGAAGGACTTCGTCGGGGAGACGAACAGCGACCTCGCCTTCATCGGGTCGCTCGCGATCCAAGGCAACTACAACGGCTTTCAGGTCTGGGAGATCAAGGACCCGGCGAAGCCCGAACTGGTGATCGGCTACGTCTGTCCCGCATCGCAGAGCGACGTCTCGGTGTACGGGAACCTGCTGTTCGTCTCGGGCGAGGGGCTCTCGGGACGGCTCGACTGCGGCCGGGAAGGCGTGAAGACCGCGGTGAGCCAGGACCGGCTCCGTGGCCTGCGCATCTTCGACATCTCCGACATCCGCAACCCGCGCAACGTGGGCAACGTGCAGACCTGCCGCGGATCGCACACGCACTCGGTGCTGGTGGACCCGAAGGATGCCGAGCACGTGTACGTGTACATCTCGGGATCCGCCGGGGTGCGGCCGGCGGCGGAGCTGCCCGGGTGCTCCGGGGCTCCGCTGGATCGCGACCCGAACTCCGCCCTCTTCCGGATCGAGGTGATCAAGGTGCCGCTCAGGAACCCGGCGGCGTCGGCGATCGTCTCGAGCCCGCGCATCTTCAACGAGCTCGTCGCGCCGCCCCGGCACGGCCTCGCGCCCGACGACAAGGCGGAGGTCGAGGCGGCCAAGAAGCGCGGTGCCTTCGTCGTGATGATGGAGGGCGAGGCGGTCCTGCTGCCCGACCGCTTCGCCAACAACCTGCTCGCGGAGGTCGTGAAGGCGCGTGGCGGCACGGGGGCTCCGACGGCCGCGGACAGCGCGAAGCTGCGCGAGGAGCTGCCGGCGCGCGTGGCGCGGATGTTCGGTGCCGGCGGGGACCAGCGCGGGCCGCGGCCGGGCCCGACGCAGTGCCATGACATCACGCTGTTCCCGGCGATCGGTCTGGCGGGCGGGGCCTGCGAGGGGTACGGGTTGCTCCTCGACATCCGCGACCCCGCCAACCCGAAGCGCCTCGCGGCCGTCGCCGATTCCAACTTCTCCTACTGGCACTCGGCCACGTTCAACAACGACGGCACGAGCGTGATCTTCACCGACGAGTGGGGCGGGGGCGGGGGCCCCAAGTGCCGGGCCAGTGACCCGAAGGAATGGGGCGCCAACGCGATCTTCTCGATCGCGGACGGCCAGATGACGTTCCAGTCGTACTACAAGATGCCGGCGCCGCAGACGAAGTTCGAGAACTGCGTCGCCCACAACGGGTCGCTCATCCCGGTGCCGGGCCGTGACATCATGGTGCAGTCGTGGTACCAGGGGGGCATCTCGGTCTTCGAGTTCACCGACCCCAAGCGGCCGGTCGAGATCGCCTTCCACGACCGCGGGCCGTCCGACTCGACGCAGATGGGCGAGGGCGGGTCGTGGTCGGTGTACTGGTACAACGGGGTCATCGTGAGCTCGGAGATCGCGCGCGGTCTCGACGTCTTCGAGCTCGTGCCGAGCGCCTTCCTCACGCAGAACGAGATCGACGCCGCGAAGACGGTGCGGCTCACCTATCTCAACGCGCAGGGACAGCCGAAGTTCGAGTGGCCACCCTCGTTCGCGCTGGCCCGCGCCTACGCCGACCAGCTCGCGCGGTCGAAGGGGCTGGCGAATGGACGGCTCGCCGAGGTGCGCAGCGCGCTCGCCGGCGCAGAGGGAGCGTCCGGTGCGCAGGGCCGCGGCACGCTGGCGGCGCTTGCGACGCAGCTCGACGGCGACGCCGGCGGCTCGCCGGACGCGCGCCGCGTCCGGTTGCTCGCATCCGCGTTGCGGGGGCTGGCGAAGTAGCGCGCCGCCGCCTCGCACCGGTGGCGTCGCGGCGGCGGGATCTGCCGCGGCGCCACCCACCTCCGGCCGGCCGGCAGCCCCGATAGCTTTCGGGGTCCGGCCGTTCGCGCGCCTCCCTTGCACCCGTGTCCGTGTCTGCTGCCCTCGAGTCCGAGTTCCACGACGACATCATCTACCCCGACGCCATCCCGTTCGTGCTCGTGCACCTGGCCTGCCTGGGCGCGTTCTGGACCGGCGTGAGCTGGGGCATGGTGGGGCTGTGCGTCGCCCTGTACGCCGTTCGCATGTTCGCCGTCACCGGCGGCTACCACCGCTACTTCTCGCACCGTTCGTTCAAGACGTCGCGGATCGTGCAGTTCGTGTTCGCCTTCGCGGCCCAGAGTACCACGCAGAAGAGCGTCCTCTGGTGGGCGGCCCTCCACCGGCATCATCACAAGTACTCGGACACCGAGTTCGACGTGCACTCGCCCCGGCAGCGTGGCTTCTGGTACTCGCATGTCGGCTGGATCTTCGACAGCCGCCACGAGGCCACCGCTCTCGAGGACGTCCCCGACCTCGCGAAGTACCCGGAACTGCTGTTCCTGCACCGCTTCGAGCAGCTCCCCGCGGTCGTCCTCGCGCTCGCGTGTCTGGTCGCGTTCGGCTGGGAGGGGCTGGTCGTCGGGTTCTTCTGGAGCACGGTCCTGCTCTACCACGGCACCTTCTTCATCAACTCGCTGGCCCACGTGCACGGCTCCCGGCGTTACGCCACCGGCGATGACTCGCGCAACAACTGGTGGCTCGCGATCCTCACGATGGGCGAGGGCTGGCACAACAACCACCACGCGTACCAGCGCTCGTGCCGGCAGGGCTTC
The DNA here is from genome assembly GCA_021298835.1 of Gemmatimonadota bacterium. Taxonomy (GTDB): domain Bacteria; phylum Gemmatimonadota; class Gemmatimonadetes; order Gemmatimonadales; family Gemmatimonadaceae; genus JAJTHG01. The sequence continues at coordinate 132,688 of JAJTHG010000027.1, read as the reverse complement.
CGCTGGTACGAGTACGACGCGACATACTACGCGTTGCAGGCGATGGCGTGGGTCGGCCTCGTCCGCGACCTCGGCACGCCGCCGCCGGACGTCGTTCGCAACGAGCGGGCGCTCGGCCGCGCGACGATCGAGCGCATCGCGCGCCAGCTGGCGGCGCACGTGGACCGCGAGGCGCTCGACGCGTATCTCACGCGACTCCCGAGCCTGCCGCACTTCCCGACGCGCCGGGACCTCGAGTCGAAGCTCCCGCACATCCCCACGTGGGCCGAGCTCGAGGCCAGACTGCCGCACTGGCCGACCATGGCGGAACTCGAGGGCAGGCTGCCGCACCTCCCCTCGGTCGAGGAACTGCGGGAGCGCGCCCGGCGGATGATCCCCGAGACGCCCTCGATGGACGACATCGTCGTGCGGGCGCGCGAGGTGATCGCACAGGCCCGGCTGGCGGCTGGCGCTGGCGCGACGACGCCTGCCTGACGCGGCGCACCCGCCGGCCCGTCCCCCGATGCAGCGACGCGAGTTCCTCGGTACCCTCGCCGCCGTGCCGTTCGTTCCCGGGCTCGTCCGGGGACAGCCCCGCGGCGCGCCGCGCGTCAATGGCGCCCGGCTCAATGCCCAGTTGGCGCAGTTCGACGCCATCGGTCGCACCGCGAGCGGCATCAACCGCGTAGCCTACGCCGACGCCGACCTCGCCGGCCGCCGGTTCACTCTCGACCTGTTCCGCGCGGCCGGCCTCGCCCCTGTCGTGGACGCCGCCGGGAACATCGTCGCCCGGGTCGAGGGGTCGTCGCCGGGCCGGCCGCCGATCATCATCGGCTCGCACGTCGATTCCGTCACCGACGGGGGCAACTACGACGGGCCGGTCGGCAGCTTCGGTGCCATCGAGGTCGCGCGCACGTTGCGGGAGCAGAACCTGCGCCTGCGGCACCCGCTGGAGGTCGTCGTCTGGCAGAACGAGGAGGGCGGCACCATCGGGAGCAAGCTCGCCATCGGTGCGCTCACCGACGACGGCCTCGACCGGCGCGCCCGCTCCGGGTTCACGCTGCGCGAGGGCCTCGCGCGCATCGGCGGCGATCCGTCGCGCCTCGCCGGTGTGGTGCGGCCGCCCGGCAGCATCGCCGGGTACTTCGAGCTCCACATCGAGCAGGGCGGCGTGCTCGAGCAGCGTGGCCGGCAGGTCGGCGTCGTCGAGGGGATCGTCGGCCTCCGCTGGCTCGAGGTCACCGTCACCGGCACCGCCAACCATGCCGGCGCGACGCCCATGGACCAGCGGCAGGACGCCGTGCTCGCCGCCGCGAAGTTCACGGTGGCGGTCAACGACCTCGTTCGTGCCGAACCCGGCCGTCAGGTGGCGACGGTCGGGCGCGTGGTGCCGAGTCCCAACACGACGAACATCATCGCCGGCAGCGTCCTCCTCACGGTCGACCTGCGCGACCTCGATGCGACCAAGCTGGCGCGCCTCACCGCCGCCTTCGAGCGGGCCGGAGCGGAGGTCGGACGCGCGACCGGCACCACCTTCGCCTTCGTCCGCACCGTGGACAGCGATCCCGCCCCGGCGACGCCAGCGATGATGGCGCACGTCGAGGCGGCGGCGTCCGCCCTCGGGTGCACCACCCTCACCATGCCAAGCGGCGCCGGCCATGACGCACAGGAACTCGCGCGCATCGGGCCGATGGGGATGATCTTCATCCCCTCGGTGGGGGGCGTGAGCCACTCCCCCAAGGAGTACTCGCGTCCGGAAGACATCACGCGCGGGGCGGACGTGCTGCTTCACGCCGTGCTGGGGCTCGACCGGATCGCGGGTCGATGAGGACCTGATGCCGCCCCCCGCCGGGTAGCATTCCCCATGGCTCCGTTCCGTCGCTTTCTGGTGCCGATCGCCTGCGCGATCGGCCTCGCCCCCGCCGCGCTGGCGCAGCGTGCGCTGCCCAATCCGGCCGACTTCGACCGCACGACCCCCGAGGGAAGGGGGCGCCTCGCGCAGTACCGCTTCGAGGAGATCCGGCGCCGGAACCTGCCCGTGCTGCGCGCGGGCAAACCGGCGCAGTGCGACGAACAGGTCGGGCGCTTCTGCTACTGGTACGACGAACGCGCCGGCCTCGTCCCCGACCTGCCGCCCGTCGTCGCCGCGCGCGACTCGCTGCTCGCGACGCTCGAGCAGCTCGCGCGAGACGAGCCGGACAACCGCTGGATCATCGGCCAGCGCGTGCGCTACCTCGCCGAGGCCGGACGACTCGACGAGGCGCTCGGCGTTGCGACCCGCTGCCGGCTCACGACCTGGTTCTGCGACGCGGCCGTGGGCTTCGTGCAGCACCTCAAGGGCGAATACGTCGCTGCCGACGCGACCTACGAGCGCGTCCTTCGTGCCATGTCGCCGCGCGACCGCTGCCAGTGGCGCGACATGACGCTCTACATCGACGACGAGACCCGCAGCGTCTATCGGCGCGCCGAGTGCGGCCAGCCGGCCCGCCTGGCCTACGAGGCCCAGCTCTGGTTCCTGAGTCGCGTGCTCTACGGCCTGCCGGGCAACGACACGCGCACCGAGCATTTCGCGCGACTCACCTACGCGCTCTTCCTCTCGGACGCCCCCTCCGCGCACCAGTACGGGTTCGACAACGACGAAAAGGAGCTCGCCCGGCGCTTCGGCTGGCCGCGCGCGTGGGCGCGGGAGCCGGGCGGCGGCCGCGCCGGGCCCTCGGTCATCGGTCAGGAGGCGGTGCCCGCGTACCGCATGATTCCCCCGTACGCGGTGCTCGAGAACCCCGCGAACAGCGACTCCACGATGTGGGCCGTCCAGAAGCCGCCGGTGATCGCACGCTACGCGCCCCCGTACGCGAAGACGCTGCGCATGCTGCGGCACCAGCAGGCGATGTTCCGGCGGGGCGACAGCGCCCTCGTGGCGGTCGCGTGGAGCGTCGAGGACGACTCGGTGCTCGCGCGGGGGCCACGGACCGCCACCCTGGCGCTCGTGCCGCGTGATTCCGCCGGCGCGCACACGGCCCAGCGGCGCGATGCGGGACCGCGGGGCGTCCTCACCGCCACTGCCCCGTGGGGCCCGCTGCTCATGAGCGCCGAGGTGCACGCCCCCGAGGCGCAGGCGGCTGCGCGGGCGCGCTACGGGGTCCGTCCGCCGGAGGCGGTCGGCACCCGCGTCGTCCTGAGCGACCTGCTCTTCTTCGCCCCCTTCGGCAGCTTTCCGCGCTCGCTTCCCGAGGTGCTCCCGCACATGTATCCCTCGGAAATCGCTCCGGCCGACCGCAAGCTGGGCGTTTACTGGGAGGCCTACGGCACGACGCCCGGCGAGACCATGCGGCTCACGCTGACGGTCGCCAAGGAGGTGGGCGAGCGCGGCCTGCTGCAGCGGGGGCTGCAGGCCCTCAACCTCTCGCGCGAGGCGACGCCGGTGAAGCTCATCGTCGAGGAGCCCGCCGCACGCGGTACGACCACCACCGCGCGCGGCGTCGAGCTCGACATCACCACGCTCTCACCCGGCGCGTACGTGGTGCAGCTCGAGGTCGCCGTCGCGGGGCAGTACGTGCTCCGGGCCGAGCGGCGGGTGCAGGTGGCGGGGGCGACGTCGCCGTAGAAGTTGACTCTCGGACCCGCCACGATAGCGTCAAGCCATGAGAATCAACCATGTCAGTGCACGGCGGCGTCGTGTCGCCGGCCGCGCGATGCGGCTCGTCGCGCTCGTCCTCGCGTCCGCCGCCGTGCCGCTCGCGGCGCAGCCGCGGCGCGCGGCCCCCGCCCGCATCGCCGTCGTGGACATCCGCGTACTGCTCGACTCGGCCCCGGCCTACCGCGACGCCGAGACCGCCTTCGCCCTCGAGGCCACCAAGGCGCGCGCGCTCGTGGCCGAGGCGGCCGATTCGCTCAAGCGCGCGGTGGACGCCTTCTCGCGCGAGAGCGAGGCCATGTCGCCGGCGCGTCGCGAGGCGACGCTGCTCGTCCTGCGGGCGCGCGAGATCACCTTCGAGGACATGGTCCGGCAGCTCGAGGTGCTGGGCGAGACCCGCCGCCGCGAGCTCCGGCAGCCAGCGGAGGCGCAGGTGCAGGCCGCAATCGCTGCCGTCCGGCGCCGCGAGGGCTTCACCGTCGTGCTCGACCGCGCCACCGTCGGTCTCCTCGACGCCGACGAGGCCGCCGACGTCACCTCGCAGGTGCTGGCCGAACTCCGCCGCGCGAGGCCGGCCCCGTAGCACCGCATTGTCTGGTCGCCCCGGGGCGGTGCGCTCCCGCCTCACCACGCAATGCCCGCGTCCTCGCCGAAGTTGCTCGCCGCGCCCCAGAAGGTGCCGTGCCGGCGGTCGCGCAGGATCGCCGTCACCGGCCCCGACGTGCGACGGGCGTACTCCAGCGAGTAGCCGCGCTGCCGCAGGTCGTCGCGGACCCAGTCGGGGACCGCCTCGTTCAGCTGCAGGCGTCCCGGCCGCGCCTCGTGCGCACCGAAGCTCGAGCGCATCTGGTAACTGTGGAACCCCGGCGCCTCGGCCGCTTGCTGCGGCGTGAAGCCGAACTCGACGACGTTCAGGAAGAACTGGAGCAGGTCCTGGTCCTGCGTGTCGCCCCCCTGGACGCTGAAGGCCATCCAGGGCTCGCCGTCGCGCAGCGCGATCGTCGGCGTGAGCGTGACGCGCGGCCGCTTGCCGGGCGCCACTACGTTGAACGGGCCGTCCTCCGGGTCGGTCACGAACGATTGCATGCGCTGCGAGAGCCCGATCCCCGTCCGGCCGGCGATGACGGCCGGGATCCACCCGCCGCTCGGGGTGACCGAGACCATCCATCCCGACGTGTCCGCCGCCTGGATGCTCGTCGTGCCGCGGGTGAACGCCTCGCGGAAGGCGGCCTCGGCAGCGGCCATCGCCTCCTCGGGCGGCTGGCGCGTGCGGTCGTCGTTCGGCGGGCCGCTGGCGGCACCGGCCGGGGCCTGCCGTGGGCCGCTGGTGGACCACCGCGCCAGCACGTCGGCGAAGGGGTTCGTGCCGCCCTGGAACGGATACGGATCGCCGGGCTTCACCGCGGGATCGTTCCGCTCGCGGTTCATCTGCGCGAGGCGCGCCTTCGCGTAGTCCTTGCTCAGCAGGCCGGCGATCGGTTCCTCGGGCGGAAAGGCCGGATCGCCGTAGTAGAAGTCGCGGTCCGCGAACGCGAGGCTCATCGCCTGGTACAGCGTGTGGATGTACTGCGCGGAGTTGTAGCCCATCGCCTTGAGGTCCAGCGGCTCGAGCACGTTGAGCGCCTGCAGCAGCGCCGGCCCCTGTTGCCACGGCGGCAGCTTGTACACGGTGACACCGCGGTACGTCGTGGCGAGCGGCTCCTCGATCTTGACCCGCCAGTTCGCGAGGTCCGCCTTGGTCATGAGCCCCCCGTCTTCCTGCACGCCGCGCACGAGCTCGTCGGCGATGTCGCCCTTGTAGAAGCGGTCGTACGCGGCATAGATCGCCTCCTTGCGCGTCCGGCCCCGCGCCAGCGCCGCGCGCTCGGCCTCGATGAGCTTGCGGAACGTGGCGGCGAGGTCGGGCTGGCGGAACACCTCGCCGGCGACCGGCGCTTCGCGCGGCTGCCCGCGGTGCGGCAGGAAGACGGACGGGCTCGTCTTCCACTGCTTGATCCAGCCCTTCTGCCGCTCCATCGCGTCGGCCGCCTGGGCCTCGATGGCGTAGCCCTGCTCGGCCATCGTCAGCGCGGGCCCCAGCACCGTCTCGAGCGACAGCGTGCCGTATTCCGCGAGCATCACCATCAGCCCGCCCGGCGTGCCGGGCGTCACGGCGGCGAGCGGCCCGTACTCAGGCGGGAAGCGCATCCCCTTGCCGCTGAAGAAGGCCGGCGTCGCCCCCGTCGGGGCCACGCCGAGGGCGTTGATGCCGATCACCTTCCTGAGCGTGGGATGCCAGAGCAGCGCCTGCGTCTCGCCGCCGCAGCCGAGCGTGTCCCACATCGTGCAGACAGCGGCCAGCATCGCGGCCGTCGCGTCCACCGCGTTGCCGCCGCGCTGGAACATCATCGCGCCCGCCGTGGCGCCGAGGGGTTTGCCCGTCACGGCGATCCAGTGGCGCCCGTGGAGCGGGGGCTTCTCCGTCACCTGCGACGCCAGCGGGACGGCCGTGATGCCGAGGAGCAGGGCGAGGAAGCGCGCGGGGCGGGCTGACCGCGAACGGGACATGACGGACAACTCCGTTGTGAACGGGGGCGTGCGTGACCGAGGACCCGACGGGATGTCAAGGAACGTTATCGGGGAGAACACTCGCGAGGCAGGCGGCGTCGGGACCGGCACACGGCACACGGCACACGGCACACACATGCGCCCACGGCCAGCGAGGAGGCATCATGAGCGAGGGGGAACGGAACGACGTCGTCGCGCGCGTCCGGCAGGCGGTGACGGCATGCGAGGGCGTCGCGCATCGGCCGGACGCCGGGTTCGCCCGCCCACTGCGCGCCGCGCCCCGGAGCGGCTGGGCCGAGTTCATCCCCGCCTGCACGGACGACGCGCTCGCCGGGGCCGCCATCTTCCGCCGCGCCTGGCGCGCGGCGGCCGGAGGGGGCGTGGTCCCCGTCTGACCGGCCTCGGTCACCGCGGGAAGGCCACGAGACTCTCGTGGCCTTCCCGATCGACGGCTGCGACGCCGAAGAAGTGGTCGTCGATGATGACGTTCGGCAGCGTGACTTCGGTGACGTTGCCCACCCACCGCGACCGCGTCCACCGGGCATCCGTCGGCTTGCGCCAGTACACGCGGTACCCCGCGAGATCGGCGGCAGGCGACGCCTTCCACCGGAGCGTCGTCGAGGGCTGGACCGCGCCGCGGATGGTCACCGAGTCCGGCGCGGCGGGCGCCATGGCCAGCGACAGGAGCGTGGCGGCGTCGAGTCCCGTTACCCGGGCCGCATACGCGAAGTCCACGCCCTCGAGCACGTCGCCGTAGGCGACGCCGTCCACGGTGCGCAGGTCCTGGTGCTGGCGCGTGTAGTCCTCGTGCGTCTCCATCAGCCGCACCGCCGGGGCACCTTCGTTGAAGAACGGCGTGTGGTGGCCGCCGCGACCGTAGCGGTCGAGCCGATAGATGATCTCGACGGAGAGGTTCGGGCAGTACGTGTCCGCCACCCGGGCGATGTAGCGGGCGAGCTGGCGCGACGGGGTGTCGAGCTCGCCGCCGGTCGTCAGGATGCGACGCAGCTCCGCGGCGCTCGTCGTCGCCGGCAGCCCGGGGGCGAAGACCCGCGCCGTGAGGTTCGACACGTTGCCGGTGATCCCGCGGATGTTGCCGACCATGTCGTTGTTGATCACCGCGTCGAGGCGCCAGCCCTCGGCCTTGGCGGTCCGCGCGACGATCTCGCCGCCGAAGAGCCCCTGTTCCTCACCGGCGAGGGCCGCGTAGACGATCGATGCGTCGGGCCGGTGGCGCGTGAGCACGCGCGCTGCCTCGAGGACCGCCGCGACGCCGCTCGCATTGTCGTTCGCCCCCGGGGCGTCGGCCGTCGCGTTCAGGACGTCGGTCACCCGGGAATCGATGTCGCCGGACAGCAGCACATATCGTCCGGGCTCGGTGGCCCCGCGCTGGATCGCCACGACGTTCACGACCTGCACGTCCTCGCGCATGCGCGTCTGCGGGCTCGCCTTCACCACGTCGCTCACGTAGCGCACCTCGAGGCAGCCCCCGCAGTCCGCCGAGATCTTCCGGAACTCGGCGACGATCCAGCGCCGCGCCGCCCCGATGCCGCGCGTCGGCGAGAGCGTGTCCGACATCGTGTGTCGCGTCCCGAAACCCACGAGGGTCCGGATGTCCCGCTCGATGCGCGACGACGAGATCGCGGCGACGACATCGTGGATCCGCGGGTCCTCGAAGGCGGGGATGATCACCGGCGCGGCGGACGTCGCGGGCGGCGCCACCGGCGGTGCCGCCACCCGAGGGCGCTGCGCCCGGACGGCGAGGGGCAGGGCGACGGCGGCCAGAAGGGCGTGGCGGAGGCGGGGCATGGTCGGGGCGCAGAGGGGGGGTCGGGGGGCAGCGGTACATTATCGGCATGCGCACGATCTCAACGCCCATGGCCGCCCGCCTGCTGGGCGTCCTCCTTGTCGCTGCCGGGTGTCGCGGCACCTCAGGCTCCGGCGCCCCCGTCGCCATCCCGTGGCCCGTGCTCTCGGCCGAGGACGGCACCCCGGTGTCGGCGGCGGAGTTCACCGCGCGCCTGCGGGCCGCCGACGCGGTGCTGCTCGGCGAACTGCACGACAACCCGGACCACCATCGGGCACGCGCCGCGCTCTTCACCGCGGCCGGGCCCGACGCCATGGCGGTGTTCGAGCACTTCGCTCGCGCGGACGCCCCCGTGCCGACGCCGGCGGCCGGGGAGTCGCGTGAGGCCTGGCTCGAGCGCGCGGGCTTCGATCGCGCCGGCTGGGCGTGGCCGCTGCACGCCCCACTCGTCGAGGCGGCACTCGCGGCCGGGCGCCCCATGCGCGGCACGAACCTGAGCCGCGAGGCCCTGCGCGACGTCGTCAGGCGCGGCGCCGGCGCGGCGCCGCCGCCGCTCGCCGCCGTCGTGGCCGCCGCGCCGCTCGACAGCGCGGCCCGCGCCACGCTCGATGCCGAACTCGTCGCCGGCCACTGCGGGCAGCTCCCGGCGTCCATGATCGCCGGCCTGCGCGACGCGCAGGTCGTGCGCGACGCTGCCATGGCGGCCGCCATCGTGGATGCGCGGGCCGCGGGTACGCCGTGGCTCTTCGCCGGCAACGGCCATGTGCGGCGCGACGTCGCGGTGCCGCGCCTCCTGGCGGTCTCGCATCCCCGGTGGCGCGTGCTCACCGTCGGGTTCGTCGAGCGCGACTCGGCCGGTCGTCCGCCCGCGCCCGCGACGACGCGTGGCCGCTACGATCTCGTCGTGGTGACCGACGCGCCGGCCGGACGGCCGGACCCGTGCGCCGCGTTCCGGCGTCCGTCGTCTCGCTGACGCGCGTGCGCGCGCGCGCCGCGGGCGCCGCGGCGCGCCTAGCCCGCGCGCGTCCGCCGGTGCACCTTGGAGCATGACGCGTCCCGCCGATACCGCCCGATTCGAGACCCTCGCCAAGGTCGAGGTGCTCGCCGACCTCGAACCGGTCGTTGACGACCTCATGGTCGCCCACGAGGCCAAGCGCCCGCTCTGGTTCCCCAACGAGTTGCTCGCGCCGCCGCCCGACACCGATCCCGACGCCCACGTCGCCACGCTTCGCGAGCGCGCCGCCGGCGTGAGTCTCCCCGCGCGGGTGGCCCTCGCCCTCAACCTTCTCACCGAGGAAGGGCTACCGCACTTCCACCGGCTCCTCGCCGTCTATCTCGGCAACGACAGCTTCTGGCACAAGTGGACCAACCTCTGGACGGCGGAGGAGGATCGGCACGGCGCGGTCCTGCACGACTACGCGCACGATAGCCGCATCCTCGACCAGCCTGTCCTCGAACGGATGCAGTTCGAGTACATCCGCGCCGGTTTCAACCCCGCGTGGGACGCCGATCCCTACCGCGTGTTCGTCTACACGACCCTCCAGGAGCGGGCGACGCAGGTGAGCCACGCCAACGTCGGCAAGCTGGCGGGGCAGTACGAGCCGCTCATCGGCGAGGTGCTCCGGAACGTCGCGTCGGAGGAGGCGCGCCACTACACGTTCTACCGCACCATCTTCAAGGAAGTCCTCGCGCGCGACCCGAACCGCGCCCTCGCGTCGGCGGCGGAGATCATGCCGGCCATCGACATGCCCGGCATCTCCATGCCGCACTTCCGGGAGATGGCCGACGTCGTCCGCCGCGCCGGCATCTACGGACCGCGCGACTACCTCAAGATCGTCGAGGACCAGATCCGCTTCTGGGCGATCGAGACGCTCACCGGACTCGATGAGATCGGCCGCAAGGCGCAGGAGAAGATCTGCAGCATCCCGGCGCGGCTCGAGCGCGTTGCCGAGATGATGGAGACCCGCTCGAAGGCCAAGGCCTTCTCCTTCGCCGTCGCGTTCGGTCGCGCGTTCGAAATGGCGTGACGCGCGGGGGGGGTCACCACCACCATCGCGCTTCGTCGCCGTAGAACCGGCGCCACTCCCCCGGCGTGGCCGCCGGCACGGCGGCCCGGTACGCCAGATAGCGGCGCAGCCACGTACGGTACCGGCGCTCCGACATGTGCAGCCGCCGGTGCCGCAGCCGGAGCAGCGCCCGGTCCACCGACCACGCGTTCGTCGGGGCGAGCCGCCAATCGGTGCGCGGCAGCAATGCGTCGAGGTCGGTCACTGCCCATCCGACGACGCGGCCGCTGCCGTCCACGTAGGGCACCATGTAGCTCTGCGCCAACGCGAGGAGTGACGGGTACACCGGGGCCCGTCCGTGCAGCCCCTCGTCGCGCGAGCGGCCGATCGCCCCCCATCGCCCCCGGTGCCGGAACAGGGCGAGGATGTGCTCGAGCCCGTCCTGCGATGCGAGGTGCAGCACCAGTGGCGGATGCCCGTGCTGGTCGAGCAGCGTGGCCGCCGCCAGACATCCCTCGAGGCAATGCGCCGTACCGTCTCGCACCACGCCGCGAAACGTGCGCAGTGTTTCGCCGCCGTGCTCGCGGTTGTACCGGACGTTGCGCAACCAGCGCTGGATGGCCCGCGGCGTGTACAGCGCGCCGACCAGCCGGCGCTCGCGTCTCGTGAGCGCCGTCAGTGACGGGGTCCGGCGCATCGCCGCGCGGACGACCGAGCCTCCCGTGCCGATGGGCGGATGGCGGACCATGGTCGCGGAAGCTGGCCGCGATGTCGAGTACGGGCAACCGCGCCCCTCAAGCCCACGGTCGTCCGGCCCGAAACTCGGAACGATGGAGTACCTGCGATACCTCTTCGCCCGACTGGTTGCCGGCGGCAATCCGCGCCTTGGTGCCGTCGCCCTCGGCGGACTCGGCGTTCTGGTAGCGTCGTCGCTCGCCGGCGTGCTCTTCGGACATGGGGCGTGGTTGCTGCTCGCCGGGGCCGGATCGACCGCGTCGCTTTGGGCGCTCATCGTGCTCGAGAGCCAGCGACGAGCCCGGGACGCAGGACCGGCCCGTACGCGCCGGTCCGCGGAGGTGCTCGACCGCAGCGGACGCGCCGCACCGGCACCGGCTCCGGCATCCGCACCGGCATCCGCACCCGCAACCGCGGAGCCGCCAAACCAGGGGGCGGGCCCGGTGCCGGTCACCGAGCCGGCCGCGTTGCCGGCCAACCGCACCTATCCCGATTCGCTGCGGGCGCTCCTGTCTGCCGACGCGCCCCTGCCGCAGGGGCACGTCTGGCCGGATACCGCCCGCATTCGCGGCTCGCTCGCGCTGCGCGCCGAGATGGCGGGGCGCGTGGCCCCGCCGCGAATCGCAGTGCCGGCGAGTGGGTCGGGGGCCCCTCGCTACGTGGACTTCGTGGACCGTCGCGACATGGCGATCGCGCTGCACAGCGCAGCCCTCGGCTTCCGCGCCACCGTGGTCGTCGCCCTCCTCGATGCGTCCGTGCATCCCCGCCTGTCCCCGACCGAACGGCACGCGCTCGATGACGCCGTGGCGAAGCTGTGGGCGTCGTCCTATGCAGGCGTCCTCACGCCGCCGCCGGTGCTCGACGTGCTCGCCCGGCTGGCGGCCGATCGGGATGGCCCGGGGGGGGCGTACCTCCTCGAGCTCCTCGAACAGGTCCGAGCGACGCTGCGCGGCGGTCGCGGCCTGGATGCGGCGTTGGCCCGATGGGCCGCGTCCCGCGCCATGTTGGCCGACGCGGCGGTGCGCCAACACTGGACACCCGAGCAGCGCGGCCTGGCCGAAGTCATGTGCGATTGGCTGCTGCTGCAGCGCGCGGCGGCCGAGGACGTGACGGCGGCCGAGCGCGACCGCTCGCCCGGCGAGACGCGGGGGGACGCGCTGCAACGCGTGGACGAGGAGGGACCCTTCGCCTTCGAGCGCGCGCTGTCCGAACTGCTCGACCCCCACGCCGTCGCGCGTCACGCACCCGCCGAGGCGCGGGCGGCGGCCGAGGTGCTCGGGCCGACCGAGCATTCGCGCGCGGCGTGAGGCCCCGTCGCGATCGCCGCGAGGCGACGCGGTGCCCGGACGGGGCCTAGTGGCCGGTCGGCCGCCGAGACGCGAACACGGCGTCGAGCCGGCCCCGAACCCGCCAGTCACCCACGCCGAGCAGCGGCAGCCCCGCGCCGACCGCCGCCGCGGCCCGCTGGCGCGGCTGCCAGCCACGCCCGGTCAGGATGTCCCGCGCCCGTCGCTTGATCTCCTGCGCCGCGCGCAGGCGATCGCGGCCTGGCTGCTCGAGCAGCTCCCGCTCGTCCTTGCTCAGCACGCGGAACTCTTCCCGCGTGAGGATCACCACGTCGTCGCCCCGCAGGCGCGCCTGGCGCCGCTTGCCGAACTGCGGCTCGAGCCAGGCGAGGATCGTGGCGTGGGCCGCCGCGAGGCGTTGCTGCGCGTCGTGGTGGGCCCGGTGCAGCCGCCGCAGGTCCTCGTCCCGCGTCCCCGGCGGGGTATCGAGCAGGGTGCGCTCGGCGATCGAGGCGTCCCGCTCGAGCCACCGCAGCTCCTTGTCCTGGTCGATCGCGTCCTGGACATCGGCCTGTTCCTCGTCGGTCAGGCCCTGCAGGTTCGGCAACGGGGTGGGGGGCGGCACCGGCGGCATGCGGCGAGTATCGGCACCTCGGCCGCTGCGCCATATTTCGGGCATGCCTGCCCCCCGCCCGCTCCTCGACGCCAAGGCCATGGAGCGCACGCTCAAGCGGATGGCCGACCAGATCGTCGAGCTCTACGGCGGCGGGGATCGCCCCCTCGTCCTCGTGGGGATCCAGCGACGCGGCGTCCAGCTCGCCAACCGGCTCGCGCGCATCATCAAGGAGCACGAGGGGCTCGACGTGCCGCAGGGGGCCCTCGACATCACGCTCTACCGGGACGACCTCCAGACGGTCGGCCCGCGACCGCTCGTCGGGGCGACCGACGTGCCCTGGCAGCTCGAGGGCTCGAACTGCGTCATCGTTGACGACGTGCTCTACACGGGCCGCACCGTCCGGGCGGCCCTCGACGAGCTCGCCGACTTCGGCCGGCCCGCGCGCATCGCGCTGGCGGTGCTGGTCGACCGCGGCGGCCGCGAGCTCCCGATCCAGCCGGACATCGTGGGGAAGACGGTGGACGTCCCTCGCGGCGGGCGCGTGGACGTGCAGGTCGTCGAGCTCGACGGCACCGACGGCGTCACGGTGCAGGGCGGGGCGACCGCGTGAGTCCGGTGCTGGGCAAGGACCTGCTCGACCTCGAGTCGCTGTCGGCCGAGCAGCTTCGCCTGATCCTCGACACCGCCGAGCCGTTCAAGGCGATCAGCGAACGGGCGATCAAGAAGGTCCCGGTGCTGCGGGGCAAGACCATCGTGAACCTCTTCTACGAGAACTCGACCCGCACTCGCACCTCGTTCGAGTTCGCCGAGAAGCGCCTGTCGGCCGACACCGTGAACATCGCGGTCGCGGCCAGCTCGATCGCGAAGGGCGAGACCCTCGTGGACACCGCCCGCAACCTCGAGGCGATGCGCATCGATATGGTGGTGATCCGCCACCCCGCGTCCGGCGCCCCGCGCTTCCTCGCGCAGCGCATCGAGTCGAACGTCGTCAACGCCGGCGACGGCACCCACGAGCATCCCACGCAGGGGCTCCTCGACCTCCTGACGCTGCGCGACAAGTGCGGCCGCCTCGAGGGGCTCAAGGTCTGCATCGTCGGCGACGTCATGCATTCTCGTGTCGCGCGGTCGAACATCTGGGGCCTGCGCAAGCTCGGCGCCGAAGTGGCCGTGTGCGGGCCGCGGTCGCTGCTGCCCGCGGCGATCGAGTCGCTGGGGGTCCACCACGTCTTCGCCCGCGTCGAGCAGGCGATCGAGTGGGCCGATGCCCTGAACGTCCTGCGGCTCCAGCTGGAGCGGATGCAGGCCGGCTACATCCCGTCGCTCCGCGAGTACAACCGCGTCTTCGGCGTCAGCCGCGCACGGCTCGAGCGCGCGCCGAAGGACCTCGTCATCCTGCACCCGGGGCCGATCAACCGCGGCGTCGAGATCGACTCGGACGTCGCCGACGGCCCCCACAGCGTCATCCTCGACCAGGTCACCAACGGCGTCGCCGTCCGGATGGCCGTCCTGTACCTCCTCGCCGGGGGCCGCCCGGAGCTCGCCACCGCCGCCCAGGGCGGCGACAGCCGATGACCGTTCGTCCCATCCTCCTCCGCGGCGGGCGCGTGCTCGACCCGTCGCGCGGCCTCGACGTCGCCGCGGGCGACGTCTACCTCGAGGGTGGCGTCGTCCGCCACGCCGGGGCGCGCATCGGCGACCCCGCCGACGCCGAGGTGATCGACGTCTCGGGCAAGGTCGTCTCTCCGGGCTTCGTGGACGTGCACTGCCACCTGCGCGAGCCGGGTCGCGAGGACGTCGAGACGATCGCGACCGGCGCGCGCGCGGCGGCCGCCGGCGGCTTCACCGCCGTCTGCGCCATGCCGAACACCGATCCCGTCACCGACAACCAGGCGGCGGTCGGGTTCGTCAAGCGCCAGGGGGTCGAGGCGAAGGCCGCCCGCGTCTATCCCATCGGGGCGATCACCCTCGGCCAGAAGGGCGAGCGACTCGCCGAGTTCGGCGAGATGATCCAGGCCGGCGCGGTGGCCGTCAGCGACGACGGCAAGCCGGTCGTCTCGAGCCAGATGATGCGCACCGCCCTCGAATACGCGCGCACCTTCGGCATCCCGGTCGCCGACCACTGCGAGGATCCCACCCTCGCGCACGGCGGGGCAATGAACGAGGGCGTGGTCTCCACCCGGCTCGGCCTCAAGGGCATCCCCTCGGAGGCCGAGGAGATCATGGCCATCCGCGACATCCTCCTCGCCCGGCGCACCGGGGGCCACGTGCACCTGTGCCACATGAGCACGCGCGGGTCGGTCGAGCTCATCCGCTGGGGCAAGGACCGCGGCATCCGCGTCACCGCCGAGGTGTGCCCGCACCACCTCTCGCTCACCGAGGAGGCGGTCGGCGACTACGACACCAACGCCAAGATGAACCCGCCCCTCCGAACGGCCGACGATGTCGCCGCACTGCAGGAGGCGGTGCGCGACGGCACGATCGACTGCGTCGCCACCGACCACGCGCCGCATCACTACGACGAGAAGGAACGCGAGTTCGCCGACGCCCCCAACGGCATCGTCGGGCTCGAAACGGCACTCGCGGTCGTCCACACGTGGCTCGTGGCCCCGGGCATCCTGTCGCTCGCCCAGTTGATCGACAAGATGAGCTGCACCCCGGCGCGGCTCTTCGGCCTCGCCGGCGGGTCGCTCGCGCCCGGTGCGATCGGCGACGTCACGGTCTTCGACCCGGCCGAGCGATGGACGGTGGACGTCGCGGCGTTCCGCACGAAGGGGCGCAACTCCCCCTATCAGGGTCAGGTCCTCACGGGCCGCGTCCACCTGACGCTGGTGGACGGTCGCGTGGTGCATCGGCTGGGCGCCTGAGGCATGGCGGCGGTCCGCGGGCGCGAGGACCGGGCGCGTCGCGCCGTCGTCGCCGTCTGCCGTCGCCTCGCCGAGCGAGGCCTCGTGGCCGGCATGGACGGCAACGTGTCCGTGCGGCTCGACGCGCGGCGCATCCTCTGCACACCAAGCGGGGCAAGCAAGGGCGAGCTGCGGCCCGCCGATTTGGTCGTCGTGGACGCTGCGGGTACGCCGCGACGGGGGGAGCGCGGGGTCCCCTCCAGCGAGCTCGACCTGCACCTTCGGGCGTACGCCCGCCGCCCCGAGGTCCGCGCCGTCGTCCACGGGCACCCGCCCGTGGCGACCGGATGGGCCGTGGCCGGTCGCGACTTCATGGCGCCGGTCCTCCCCGAGGTGATACTGTTGATGGGGCGCGTTCCGCTCGTGCCGTTCGCCGTGCCGGGCACGCCGGCGGTGGCGGATGCGTTCGAGCCGTTCTTCCCGCATCACGACGTCTTCCTCATGGCCCACCACGGCGCACTCGCGCTCGGGAGCACCCTGACTCGCGCCCATCAGCGGATGGAGAGTCTCGAGCACGCGGCACGGATCCTCGAGACCGCCGCGCGCCTCGGGCCGGTGCACGCGCTGCCCGCCGACGTCGTCGCGCGCCTCGTGGCCCGCCGAGTGTCCACGTGAGCGCCGGGCACGCTCCGGTGATGGAGCTCCTCGCCCAGCGTGCACGGTACGCCCAGTGGCTGGAGGAACTGGCCGCTCGCACGTCCGGTGCCCCGGCGCATGTCGTGGCGAAGGTGCGGGCGGACTACGAGGCGCGCCTTGCCGCGGTGCGCGGAGCGCTGGGTTCGCGGGTCGCGGAACTCGAGGGGCAGCGACGCGCCGCCATCGAGGCACGCGATGCGGCGCGGGCGGCGGAGCAGGCGATCGCCGACGCGCGCACCGAGGCCGAGTTGCGGCATGCCGTCGGTGAGTACGACGGGGACGAATGGGTGGCGCTGGCGGCGGAATCCGATGCCGCTCTTGCGACGGCCGCCGCCGATCGCCTCGCCGCCGAGACGACGCTCGGCGCCCTCGAACGCGCGCTTGGCGAGGTGATGGGCGCTGGGGCGGCGCCGGCGCCGCCCCGTTCACCGCCCCGTTCGCCGCTCCGCCCGCTGCCCCGTGCGGCGTCCGCGCCTTCGACGTCGCCGCCCGCGCCGCCGCTCCCGCCAGCCGTGGCGCAGCGTCCCCGGGTGGCGCCGCCCTTGCCGCCCGCGGCGCTCGCGAACGAACGCGTGAACCTCGTGCCTCCGACCGTCACCGGGAGCGTCGAGCGACCGCCGTCGCCGGAGAGGTCGCTGGACGGCTTCCTCGTCGTACCGAGCGCCGAACCGCAGCCGCCGGCGCAGCCGCCCGCCGTCGCGCCGGCCGTCACTGCGCCGGCCCCGCCGCCGCGTCCGCGCGCGACCGAAGCAAAGGGCGCGGCGCGGGCCCCGGGGGCGATCCGCGGCACCGAGGCCTTCGACGACCTCGAGTTCCTCAAGGCGCTCGGTCGCGCCTCCGGTGCGGGCGTCGCTCCGCCCGCGATGCCCGTCCCGTCTGGCGTCCCCGGACCGTCGGCGCCGGCCGGCCCCGTCGGTCCTTCGACGGCATCGGCGGCACCCATGGCACCGCCGCGCGCCGCGACGGCCGCGGCGCCTCCCACGACGGCCCCGCGGAGCGTGATGCCGGCGCGCGGGGGCACGCCGCCTCGCGGCGCGATGCCATCGCGTCCGCCCGTCATCCCCGGTCCGCCTCCGGCACCGAGGATCTCGAGGGAGTTCGCGCCCCCGCCGGCGCCGTTGCCGCCCACTCCCGCGATCGCGTCGCCCGAGCGCAGGATGTTCGAGTCGGGATCGACCGACCCCGGCATGGACAGCTTGCGGGCGACGAGCATGGCCGACGGGCCGCTCAGTTCCTCCAGCGCGGCGACCGCAGCCAGGTCGCTCAAGTGCGCCGAATGCGGTGCGATGAACTACCCGACCGAGTGGTACTGCGAGCGATGCGGGGGCGAACTGGCATCGCTCTGAGTCCGGCGGCGGGCCGCCGGGCCCCCCAACGGGACGCGGCCGCCGGACCCGATGGGATCCGGCGGCCGCGCCGCTTGCCGTGCGTCGGGCGCGACTAGGTCGCCGCCTTCTTCGCCATGCGGGACTTCTGGCGCGCGGCAGTGTTCTTGTGGATGAGCCCCTTGCGCGCCGCGCGGTCGAGCAGGCTCACCGCGTCGCGGCGCGTCGCCGATTCGGCACCGGGCGCCTTGGCCTTCTTGAGCGCGGTGCGGAGCGTCGCGCGCTGCGAACGGTTGCGCGCGGTGGCCGCGCGCGCCTTCCGCATGTTCTTCTTCGCGGATGCGATTCTGGGCACGAAGGAAATCCTGACGAGTGTGGAGACACCGACGCGAACGCCGGTGATGGACAGACCCGAAGCATAAGCGGATACCGCTGTGTAGGTCAAGGCAGCGCAACGGGTTGTCCGCCATCGCGGGCACCGGTGCGTTACCTTTCCCCGTCTTTTCCGCCCCGGCCTCCGCCCGTCTTGGATTCCCTCGAACGCTTCCTGCTCGCGGCCCCCATGCTGCTCCTCGCCATGGTGGCCCACGAGTACGCCCACGGTTGGGCCGCCCGCTCGCAGGGCGACCACACGGCCGAGCAACTCGGCCGGCTGACGTGGAATCCGCTCAAGCACATCGACCCGTTCCTGACGATTCTCCTGCCGATGATGCTGTGGTTCGCCACGAGCGGGAACTTCGTTTTCGGCGGCGCCAAGCCGGTGCCGGTGGATCCGCGCAACTACCGCCAGCTCCGACGCGGTGACATCATCGTCTCGATGGCCGGCATCGTGACCAACCTCGCGCTGGTCGTGCTGCTCGTACTGGCCATCATCGGACTTGGCCTGCTCGGCCGGGCGGTGCCGGTGGCACAGGACTCCCTGTCGCTGCTCCAGCGGATGTTCGTCAGCGGCATCGTCGTGAACCTCGTGCTGGCGATCTTCAACCTGTTCCCGCTCCCGCCCCTCGACGGGTCGCACGTCATGAAGTGGCTGCTGCCCCCGGCGTGGCGGGCGCGGTACGTGCGCCTCGGCGGGTTCGGCCTCGTCATCCTCATGCTCCTGATGACGGTCGGCCGCCCGATCCTCGGGGCGTGGATGGCGCCGGTGTCGTGGCTGTTCGAGGCGGCCGCGCGCGCGGTGAGCCCCTTCCTGCTCGCCTCGCCGTTCGCGTGATCGCGCCGCCCGCCGCGTCGCCGACGCCCCCGGACGGTCCGCCGCCCGGCTTCGTCGTCGAGCTCCCCGAGTTCGCCGGACCGCTCGACCTGCTGCTGTCGCTCATTCGCGACGAGCAACTCGACATCTACGACATCCCCATCGCCCGCATCGCGCGGCAGTTCCTCGACCGCATCAACACGATGGGGCTCAACGAGGCGGCGGACTATCTCGAGATGGCCGCGCGCCTCCTGCGCATCAAGGCGCAGATGCTCCTGCCGCGCCCGGAGGGCGAGGAGGGGTGGGAGGATCCCCGCGCCGAGCTCGTCCGTCGCCTGCTCGAGTACCAGCAGATGCGCGAGGTCGTGGACCTCCTCGAGCACCTCGGCGAGGGGCGCCGCCAGCGCCTGCCCCGCGGCTTCCTGCCGACCGCCGCCGAGCCGCCGATGGCGCCGCTCACCCTGTCGCTGAGCGACCTCCTCACCGCCGTCGATCGCGTCCTCCGGGTGCTCGTGCGCCCCGGCGTCCACGACGTCGTGCCGCGCGCCCTCGACGTCGCGGGCGCCATCGACCTCGTCCGCGACATCCTGGCGCGCGTCGCGCGCGCGAGGTGGAGCGACATCGTCCGTCCCGACGCCGAGCCGTGGGAGGTGCTGAGCGCCCTCCTCGCGCTGCTCGAGCTCGCCAAGCTCGGCGAGCTCAAGCTCGTCCAGCCGGCGCCGTTCGCCACCGTGGAGTTGTTCCGTGAACAGTCTGGCCAAACTGTGTGAGGCGGCGCTCTTCGCGAGCGCCCGCCCGATCTCGTTCGAGGAGCTGCAGGGCCTCGACCCCGAGGCCTCCCCGGCCGCCGTGCGCGCCGCGCTCGACGAGCTGCGCGAGTGCTACGACGTCCAAGGGCACGGTGTCGAGCTCGTCGAGCTCGGCGAGGGATGGCAGATCCTCACGCGCCCCGAGTACGTCGACGCGATCGAGCGCGCCCAGCTCGCCGCCCGGCCGTCGCGCCTGTCGGCCGCCGCGCTCGAGACGCTCGCGATCATCGCCTACCGGCAGCCGATCGGCCGCGGCGAAATCGAGGAGATCCGCGGGGTGAACGTCGGCGGGGTCATCAAGTCGCTCCACGAGCGGGGCCTCATCGACATCGTCGGCCGCGCCGAGAGTCTCGGGCGGCCCATGCTCTACGGCACCACGCCGCTCTTCCTCGAGCAGTTCGCCCTCCGGCACCTCGCCGAGCTGCCGCGCGCCGACGAGCTGGCCGTGGCCCTGCGGCCGCTCGCCGGCGAGGCCGACCCGGCCGCCGCCGCCCCCGAGGCGCCCGCCGAGGGCGCCGAGCCGGTCGAGGCGATCGCCGCGCCGTCGGCCGCCCCGAGTGCCGCGGACGCCGCCGACGGGGCGTAGGCCGCCGGGGGCCGCGCCGCCGCCCCGGGACGCCGCCGGCCCGATGCGCATCCAGCGCGCGCTCGCGCGCGCTGGCGTCGCGTCGCGTCGCAAGGCCGATGCGCTCGTCGAGGCGGGCCGCGTCACCGTCAACGGTGCGGTCGCGGTACTCGGCCAGGTCGTGGACCCGGCGCGCGATCGCATCCTCGTCGACGGCGCCCCGGTCGCTGCGCCGGCACCGCCGCAGTGGTTCGTGCTGCACAAGCCGGCCGGGATCATGACGACCGCGCGCGACCCGCAGGGCCGTCGCACCGTGTTCGACCTCGTCCCGCGCGTGCCGGGCCTGACGTACGTCGGCCGCCTCGACCTGCTCACCGAAGGGGTGTTGCTGCTCACCACCGACGGGGTGGCGGCACACCGCCTGACCCATCCGAGCGGCGAGGTCGAGCGGGAGTACGCGGTGACGGTGGAGGGGGACGTCGCCTCGGCTCTGCCGCGACTGCGGCGCGGCGTCGAGCTCGAGGACGGTCCCGCCCGCGTGGCCCGCGCGAGCGCCGAGCCGCTCGGGCGGGGCCGCCATGTGCTCACGCTCGTGCTGGGCGAGGGGCGCAACCGCGAGGTGCGCCGGATCGCGCACGCCGTGGGGCTCGTGGTGGACCGGCTCGTGCGGGTGCGCTACGGTCCCGTGACCCTCGGGACCCTGCCCGTCGGCACCTGGCGGTCCCTCACGGCGGAGGAAGCGGCCGCGCTTGGGGTGACCGCCCCCGCCCGCAGGGGGCCCTATCGCCCCGCGCGCCGGGACTAGATTCCCGCAGCAGGCGACCAGCACCCCAGCACGAGGCGAGGACGGCGTGGCGGCTTCGACGGCACAAGGCACGGCGGCGACGGGCACCGACGGCGCGCTCGCCGCGGCGATCCTGCACGAGGTCGGCAAGCGGGTCGTGGGGCAGGAGACGATGATCGAGCGGCTGCTCATCTGCCTGCTCACCGGGGGGCACGTCCTGCTGGAGGGCGTGCCTGGCCTCGCGAAGACGCTCACGGTGCGCACGCTGGCCGAAACGGTCGCCGCGCGCTTCACGCGCATCCAGTTCACTCCCGACCTGCTTCCCTCCGACGTACTCGGAACGCAGGTGTACGAGCAGGCCACCGGTACCTTCTCCGTCAAGCAGGGGCCGGTGTTCACGAACATCCTGCTGGCCGACGAGATCAACCGCGCCCCCGCCAAGGTGCAGTCGGCCCTGCTCGAGGCGATGCAGGAGAAGCAGGTCACGATCGGGGGCGAGACGTTCACGCTCGAGGAGCCGTTCCTCGTTCTGGCGACGCAGAACCCGATCGAGCAGGAAGGGACGTATCCGCTGCCCGAGGCGCAGGTGGATCGTTTCATGCTCAAGCTCCGCGTCGGCTACCCGACGCGCGAGGAGGAGCGCGAGATCATGCGCCGGATGGCGGGCGGGACCGGCATCCCGATCGCGGCCGTCGCCACCCCCGAGGCCCTGCTTGCCGCACGGCAGCGCATCGCCGAGCTCTACCTCGACGCCCGCGTCGCCGACTACATCGTGGATCTCGTCCACGCCACGCGTGAACCGGCGGCGTTCGGGCTCGCGGACCTCGGGGCGCTGATCGAGTTCGGCGCGTCGCCGCGCGCGACGATCGCCTTGGCGCAGGCCTCGCGCGCCCACGCCTTCCTGCGCGGGCGCGGCTTCGTCACCCCCGACGACGTCAAGGCGATCGCCCCGGACGTCCTGCGCCATCGCGTGCTCACGACCTTCGAGGCCGAGGCCGACGGCGTCACCGGCGACGACATCGTCGGCCGCGTCCTCGACCGCGTGCCGGTGCCCTGAGTGGCGATGCGCGCGACGCCCCCCGAGGTGGTGCGCGCGGTCAAGCTCCTCGACCTGCGCACCAAGCGCCTCGTCAGCGGGCAGTTCGGCGGTGCCTACCGCGCCGTCTTCAAGGGGCACGGCATCGAGTTCGCGGAACTCCGCGAGTACCAGCCCGGCGACGAGGTGCGCACCATCGACTGGAACGTCACCGCCCGCACGCGGCGGCCGCACGTGCGGCGCTACGTCGAGGAACGCGAGCTCTCGGTACTGGTCCTGCTCGACGTCTCCGGCTCCGCGTGGTTCGGCACGCAGCGCCAGCTCAAGGGCCAGGTCGCCGCCGAGCTCACCGCCGCCCTCGTCCTCGCCGCGGCGCGCCAGAACGACCGCGTCGGCGTCATCGCCGTCTCCGACCGCGTCGAGCTGCTCCGGCCGCCGCGCAAGGGGCGCCGCCATGCGCTCGCCCTCGCGCGCGACGTGCTCGCGCTCGAGCCGGCCCGGCGCGGCACCGCGCTCACCCCCGCCGCCGACGCGGCCGGACCCGCCCTCCCGCAGCGAGGCATCGTCTTCGTCGTCAGCGACTTCGACGCCCCCGACGCCGAGCGGTCGCTGCGCCGCCTCGCGCTGCGCCACGACGTGATCGCCGTGCCGGTCGAGGACCCGGCCGAGTTCTCCCTGCCCGACGTCGGCATCGCCCGGCTCGCCGATCCCGAGACCGGGGCGGGGATCGAGGTGGACACGAGCGATCCCGCCGTGCGCGTCCTCTTCGCGCGGCGCGCCCGCGCCGCCCGCGAGGCGCGTGACCGCATGCTGCAGGCCTCCGGGGCCGACGTGGTGCGCGTGACCACCGACGGCGGTTTCCTCGACCCGATGCTCCGCTATCTGCGTTCCCGCGCCGGCCGGAGGGGCGGGTGAGGACCACGACCGCCCAGTCGCCGGCTGGCCCGGGCGCGGCACCGTCGCCGCCGGCCGGCGGGCCCCGCATCGTCGCGGACGCCCCCGCCACCGCCATCCGTGCCGGCCAGCCGTTCACGCTCGTCCTCCGCGCGCGCGTGCCGTCGGGGACCACCGTCGCCTTCCCGGTCGGGCCCGACAGCGGTGCCGTCGAGGCCGTGGCATCCTCCGTGGGAGAGACGCGCCCCATCGGCCCCGATTCGGTCGAGTCGCGCGCCACGTACCGGCTCGTGGCGTGGGACGTCGGCGCGCGCACGATTCCCTTTGGCGAGGCCGTCGTCGAGGTAGCAGGCGCCGCCGTGCGCATGCCGATCGCGCCGGTCCCGCTCGCCGTCGAGAGCGTGCTCCCCGCCGATGGCGCCGCCGAGCCGCGGCCCCTGCGCGAGCCGCTGGACATCCCGGTGGCGTGGTGGCGGGACGCCCTGCTCGTGGCGCTGGCCCTGCTCGTCGGGGCGCTGCTGGTGTGGTGGGCCCTGCGCCGCCCGCACGGCGCGGCCACCGGAGCGCGGCGTCGCCGCGTCGATCCGCAGGCCGCGCTCGACGCCCTCGCGCGCCTGGGACTCGAGGGCGCCGGGGAGCCCGCGCGCCTGCTGCTGGGCGCCGCCGACGCGGTCCGCGAGGCCCTCGCGCAGGCCCACCCGTCGAGCCGCGTGCTGACGACCGAGGAGCTCTCGCGCGCGTCGTTCTCCGGCGTGCCGATGTCGCGACTGCTGTCGCTGCTCGAGGACGCCGACGCCGCCCGCTACGGCCGCGCCCCGGTGGCCGCCGAGCGGGCGCGGCGCGCCCTGGCGGAGGCGCGCGCCCTGGTGGCGGCGCTGGCCGGCGCCGGCGTGGTGGACCGCGTGGGGGCCGCGTGACGAGCCCGTGGTCGCCCGGCGCGTGGCTCGGCGCCCTCGCCGGCCTCGAGTTCGCGACCCCCTGGGCCTTCGCGGCGCTGGCGGCGCTGCCGCTGTGGTGGTGGCGCACGCGCCGGGGGGCGGTCCCGGCGCTGCTCCACGCGCGCGCCGTGACCCTGCTCGCCGGCGCCGGGGCGGGACGCGTCGTGCCGCGCCTCCTCGTGGCGCTGCGGGCGCTCGTCATCGTCGCGATGGTGGTCGCGCTTGCGCGGCCGCGGGTGGGGCGCGGCATCGAGGACGTCACGCGCGAGGGCATCAGCATCGTCGTCGCGCTCGACATCTCGAGCTCGATGCTCGCGGAGGACTTCCAGCCGCAGAACCGCCTCGAGGTCGCCAAGGAGAAGCTCAAGCAGTTCGTCGCCGGCCGGCCCAACGACCGCGTGGGCCTCGTGGCGTTCGCGGGCGAGGCGCTCACGCAGGTGCCCCTCGCCGCGGACCAGCCGGTGCTCATGGCCGCCGCCGACAACCTGCAGGCCGGGATGCTCGAGGACGGCACCGCCATCGGCACCGCGATCGCGACCGCGGCCAACCGGCTCCGCGATGCGCCCGGCGCGTCGCGCGTCCTGATCCTGCTCACCGACGGCGAGAACAACCGCGGGGCGATCGACCCCCGTACGGCGGCGCAGGCGGCCGCGCAGCTCGGCGTCCGCATCTATACCGTCGGCGTCGGCACCGACGGCATGGCACCCGTGCCCGTCGGGCGCGGGCTGTTCGGGCTCCGGTACGAGAACCGGCCGGTGCGGATCGACGAGGCGCTGCTGCAGGACGTCGCGAAGACGACCGGCGGTCGGTACTTCCGCGCCCGCGACGGCGCGGCGCTACAGCGCATCTACGAGCAGATCGACCAGCTCGAGCGCTCCCCTGTGCGGGCCCGGCAGTACGTGCAGTACGAGGAACGCTGGCGCTGGCCGCTCGGCCTCGCCTTGGGGCTGCTCGCGGTCGAGCTCGCCCTGCTCGCGTGGCGGGGGCCGGTGCCGTGATGCCCTTCCCGGACCACCCGGCCTTCGCGCTCGCGGGACTCGGCCTCGCGCTGCTGCTCTCGGGGCTCGCCTGGTGGGCGGAGCGCCGTCGGCGGGCGCGGCTCGCGCGCTACGCCGAGGCCGACTTGCTCGCACGGCTCGCGCCGCGCGCGGCGCTGGCCGCCGCCCGGCGGCGCACGTGGCGCCTCGCCATGGTCGCGGTGCTCGCCGGCGTCGCCTTCGCCGGCCCCCGCTGGGGACGCGAAACGACCGCCGCGCGCCGCGAGGGCGTGGACGTCGTGCTGGCCGTCGATGCCTCGCTTTCGATGCTCGCCGAGGACGAGCGGCCCTCCCGCCTCGCGCGCGTCAAGCAGGAGATCCGCCGCCTGCGCGCCACCGGGCCCGGCGACCGCTACGCCCTGCTCGCCTTCGCGGGGCGCTCCTACGTCCTGACGCCGCTCACCAGCGACGGGGGCGCGATCGAGCTCTTCCTCGACAACCTCGACCCCTCCGTCGTCGGGCAGGCGGGGAGTGCGCTCGCCCCCGCCTTGCGGCAGGGGCGCGAACTGCTGACGGCCAATCGCGGTGCCGGCGATCGCGCGCTCGTCGTCTTCGCGGACGGCGAGGCCTGGGACGAGCCCGAGGGCATCCTGCGCGAGGCGGCCGCGCTCGCCGAGGCGCAGGTGCAGGTCGTGACCGTCGGCGTGGGGACCACCGCCGGGACGACGATCCCGCTCCCGGGTGGGCAGGTGAAGCGCGACGTGAGCGGGGAACCGGTCGTGACCCGCTACATGCCCGCGCTGCTCGCGCAGGTCGCCGAGCGCGCGGGGGGCGCGTTCGTGCCGGCCGAGGCGCCCGACAAGGCCGCGCGCGTCCGGCGCGAGCTCTCGCGGCTCCGCACGGCGCGACGCACCATCGAGGAGACCGCGCACCAGGTACCGCGCTTCGCGTGGTTCCTCTGGCCGGCGCTCGCGTTCCTGCTGGCGGACACCTTCGCCGGGTTGCGCCGCCGCCGTGCGCCGACGGCTCCCGCGGTGCCGGCCGGTCCGGCGTCGGCCGCGGCCGCCGCGGCGGCGGCGCTGCTGGGCACCGCGCTCGCGCTCGGTGCGCCGTGGCCGGCGCGGGCGACGCAGGATCCCGGGGCCGACTTCAAGGCGGGCCGGTATCCCGACGCGATTCGCCGGTGGCGCACGGCCGTGCAGGAGGGCGACCGGCGTCCCGCGACGCTCTACAACCTGGGCACGGCGCTGCTCGCCGCCGATTCGCTCGGCGCCGCGATCGACGTCCTCGAGGGGGTCACCCGTGGGGCGCCGCCCGGGGTGCGCGAACGCGCGCTGTACAACCTCGGCCTCGCCCACCTGCGGCGGGCCCGCGGGAGCGGCGATTCCGCCGCCGCCGCCGCCCGCCAGGCCGCCCAGGCGTACAAGCAGGTGCTGCTCGGCAATCCGCGCGACGACGATGCGCGCTGGAACTACGAACTCGCGCTGCGCAACCAGCCCCCCGAGCAGGCCTCGTCGCCGCGAGACGAGGACGGCGGCACCGCACGCCCCGAGCCGTCGCCGCAGGGTGAACCCAGCGGCGGCCTCTCGGCCGCCCAGGCGCGCCAACTGCTCGACAACGCCGCGCGCGACGAGCGCGACACGCAGGAGCGGCGGCAGAAGCGCGCGCGCCCGGACGCGCCGCCGCAGGGGAAGGACTGGTGATCGGCACCCTCGCCATCGCCCTGCAGGTCGCCGCCGGCCTCCCGGAGGTGGTCCAGCGCGCCCGCGTGAACCCGGCGCAAGGGGTGAACTTCGCCGCGGCGATCGTCCCCGAAACGGTGGCGGTCGGCCAGCAGGCCGTCTATCAGGTCGCGGTCTTCGTGAGCGACGAGGTGCGCCAGCGGCTGCGCCGCAACCCGGAGTTCGTGCCGCCCGAGTTGCGGGCGGTACTCGCGTACGACCCGCCCGGCGGGTACACGCGCTACCCGAACGTGCGGATCGGCGGCCGCGACTGGGAGGCGCACGTGTTCCAGCGCGTCGTCTTCCCGCTGGCGAAGGGACGCGTGGACGTCCCGCCGGCCCGCCTGTCGTACGCGCTGCCGCTGTCGTCGTCGTTCTTCTCGCGCGAGGAGACCTACACGGTCCGATCCCCCGCCGTGACCCTCGTCGCGGTGGATCCGCCCGAGGCCGGCCGACCCGCCGACTGGGACGGCGCGGTCGGCCAGTTGCAGCTGCGCGCCCGCGTCGAGCCGCGCCAGGCGCGCGTCGGCGATCCGGTGACGGTCACCCTGCGCGTCACGGGGGCGGGCAACATCAACCTGCTGCCGCGACCGCGGCTCGACATCCCGTGGGGCGATGCCGTTCCCGCCGGCGAGCGCGTGACGCTCGACTCGGTGCGCCTGCGCGTCGTGGGCGCGAAGGAATTCGAGTGGGTCGTCACGCCGAACACGGCCGGCCGGCAGACGCTGCCTCCGCAGCGGTATCCGGTCTTCGACCCGACAAGCCGCCGCTACGAGATCGTCCAGTCGAGCCCGGAGGAGCTCGAGATCGCGGCTGGCGCGGCTGGCGCGGGCGGCACCGGGGTGCCACCGGCCGGCATCGGGGCCGATGACGGGCGCCTGCCGGTGCGGCGTACCTGGACGGGCGAGCGGCCCGACGGGCCGTGGACCCGTTGGCCGTTCTGGCTCATGGCAGCCGTGGCACCCGGGCCGGCACTCTGGCGCTGGCGTCGCGCCCGCCGCCGCCCCGCGCCGACCGCGGTCGGGGGGCGGCCGCTGCCATCCGGCACCGGCGGGGCCGCCGGTGACGCGGCGAAGTCCCCCGCCGATCGCTACGAGCAGTGGCTCATGCGCGTGCGCCGGCTCGTGCCGGTGCCGGTCGGGACCGACGTCGCCGGGTTGCGTCAGGCCCTGCGGCGGGCCGGCGTGACCGACGCCACGGCCGCTCGCGCCGTGGCGCTCGACGATCGACTGGCGCAGCTCGCCTACGGCCCGGTGCGCCGTCGGCCCGATGCCGCGGCCACGGTGGCGCTCGTCGCCGAGATCGCCGCCGTCGAAGCGGCTATCGCGGCGGAACTCGGTCGTCGTGCCACCGGGCGCGCCGGGAGGGGGCTCGCGTGGGGGCTCCTGCTCGCAGGGGCGGCGACGGGGGCGGTCACCGCCGCGACGGGAGATGCCGCGCGCGCGCGCTTCGAGGCCGGCGTCGCCGCGTACGAGGCCGGCCAGTTCGTGGCGGCGCAGCGCGACTTCGCCGACGCCGCGCGTCTCGCCCCCCGCGCTCCCGATGCGTGGGCCAACCTCGGAACGGCGGCGTACGCCGTCGCCGACACCGGTGTCGCCGCCATGGGATGGCAGCGGGCCCTTCGGCTCGATCCGCGTGCCGACGACGTGCGCACGCGGCTCGAGGCGATGCCCGGGATGCGCGCCCCGCTGATCGCACCGGCCACCGTGTGGCCGGTCGGTGCCGAGTGGCTCGCCATCCTCGCGCTCGCGTCGTGGGCGGTGGCGTGGGCCACCGCGGCGCTCGGCGGAGCGGTCGCGCGCCCCTTCACTCTGGGGCTGCTGCTCGCCGCCGTCAGTGCGGCGGCCGCCGCGGCGGCTGCCGAGCAGCGGGCGCGGGGGGACGGGCTGTTCGTGGTCGCGCAGAGCGACCGCCTGCGGGTGCTGCCGGCGCTTGGGGCCGATCCGGTCGCGGCCGTCTCGGCGGGCGAACTCGTCACCGGCGGCGAGGGGCGGGACGGCTGGCGTCGGGTGCGCCTCGATGACGGCAGGGACGGATGGCTCGAGGAGCGGTTGCTGCTGGGCCTCGCGCGGGTGCGCCGCGGGGCGTCGCGCCCGTCGTCCTGACCCGGTTCGTCCGCGGGCGGCGGTATCTTTCGGCATGCCCCGCATCGCCGTCCTCGCGTCCGCCGTCGCCGACCAGATCGCCGCCGGCGAGGTGGTCGAGCGTCCTGCGTCGGTCGTCAAGGAACTCGTCGAGAACGCGCTCGACGCGGGGGCGTCCACGGTCGAGATCGTCGTCGAGGACGGGGGGCGGACGCTGGTCCGCGTCGCCGACGACGGGCACGGCATGGACCGCGAGGACGCCCCGCTCGCGCTCGCCCGGCACGCCACCTCGAAGATCCGCGCTGCCGGCGACCTCGTGGGCGTCGCGTCGTTCGGGTTCCGTGGCGAGGCGCTCCCCGCCATCGCCTCGGTGTCGCAACTCGTGCTCGAGACCTCCACCGGCGACGGGGAGGGGACGCGCGTGGTCGCGTCGGCTGGGACGATCGAGCGCGTCGAGCCCGCCGCCCGGCGCCGCGGCACGACCGTCAGCGTGCGGCAGCTCTTTGCGAACGCACCGGCCCGCCTCGCCTTCCTCAAGGGCAGTCGGAGTGAGTGGCGGGCGATCGCCGACGTGGTCACCACCATCGCGCTCGGGCGCCGGGACGTGCGCATCGTGCTGTCGCACGACGGCAAGGAAGCGCTCGCGTTGCCGCCCGCCTCGTCGCTGCAGGCCCGGATCGGGGCGGTGTGGGGCGGGGCCTTCGCCGAGCGGCTGCTCGCGGTCGAACACGCGCACGGCCCAACGAACGTCCGCGGGCTCGTCGAGCGACCCGCCGACGTCGGGACGGCGTCGCGCCGGGTGCACCTGGCCGTCAACGGCCGCGCCGTCCGGGATGCCGGCCTCGTTCGCGCGGCCGAAGCAGCGTACCGCAGCACGATCCCGGCGGGTACCCGGCCGACCCTGTTCCTCGAGCTCACCGTCCCGCCCGACCTCGTGGACGTGAACGTCCATCCCGCCAAGGCGGAGGTGCGGTTCCGCGACCGCTGGCCCGTCGAGCGCACGGTCGAGGAGGCCGTCCGGCACGCGTTGGGCACCTTCGAGGCGGGGGCGTGGTTCGCACCGCGGCCGGCGGCGACGCCGGGCTGGGCGCCGATGCCCGAACGCGCGCTCCTCGCGGCGGCCCCTGCGGCACCGGTCCCGCTCTTCGACGACGACGCCGAGGCGGCCGCGCCGGGCGGCGTCGCGACGGCGGCGGCCGCCGGCGCGGCGGTCCCGCCCGACGCTGCGGAGGAGCTGGCGCAGCGGCCGCCCGCCGAAGTGCTCGTGCCGCCGCTCGTGCAGGTCGGGCGCACGTACCTCATGTTCGAGCGCGCCGACGGGCTCGTGCTGATCGACCAGCACTCGGCCCATGAGCGCATCCTCTACGAGCGGTTCCTGCGCCAGCTGGCGTCGGGCCACGCCCCGTCGCAGCAGCTGCTCTTTCCGCTGACCGTGCACCTCGGACCGGCGGAGGCCGAGGCCTTCGAGCAGCACGCGGCGCTGTTCGCGCAGCTCGGCTACCGGGCGGAGGGGTTCGGGGGCCACACCGTGCTGGTATCGGCCGTGCCGGCGCCGCATCCGCGCTTCGACGCCGAGCAGTGCCTGCGCGACACCCTCGCGCAGCTGACGGCCGATCGCTTCGCCGCGACGCCCGCGCGCCACGAGCGCCTGGCGGCCACGATCGCCTGCAAGGCCGCCGTCAAGGCGGGCGACGCCCTCTCCGCCGACGAGATGCGGGCGCTGTACGTGGCGCTGGCCACCACCGAGCTGCCCGCGCACGACGTGCACGGCCGCAGCACCGTCGTCCACCTGCGGTGGGACGAGATCGACCGCCGCTTCGGTCGCGCGTGACGCCCGCGGTCCCCGTCATCACCGGCCCGACGGCGGCCGGCAAGTCGGCGCTCGCGATGGCGATCGCGCGCGCCACCGGCGCGGTGCTCGTGAGCGCCGACTCGCGGCAGGTCTATCGCGGATTCGACGTCGGCACCGCCAAGCCCTCGCCAACGGAGCGGGCGGAGGTCCTGCATCACGGAATCGACATCGCCGATCCGGGCGACCGGTGGCACGCGGCCCGATGGGCGACGGCCGCCCGCAGCTGGATCGCCGAGGCGCGGCGCGCGGGGCGTCCGGTGCTCGTCGTCGGCGGGACCGGCCTGTGGATCCGGGCGCTCGCGGCGCCGCTGTTCGAGGAGCCGCCGCTCGACCCGGCGGCGCGCGCACGGCTCGCGGCCGATCTCGCCCCGCTCGACACCGCAACCCTGCGGGCGCGCGTCGCGGCGGTCGATCCCGCGCGCGCGCACCTCGGGCGCGCCCAGCTCCTGCGGGCGCTCGAGGTCGCAACGCTCACCGGGGTGACGCAATCCACTCTCATGGCCGCGGGCCCCTCGGTGCCGCCGATCCCGCTCGCGTACGCCGTCGTGGATCCGGGACCCGCCCTGGCCGATCGCATCGCCGCCCGCACCGCCCGCATGTTCGACGAGGGGTGGCTCGAGGAGGTCGTCGCGCTCCGCCGCCACGTCCCGGCGACGGCACCCGCGTGGAAGGCGACCGGTTACGAGCACGTCGCCGCGCTCGCGGACGGCCGCCTCTCCCGCGACGCGGCCACGGAGGCGATCGTCGTCGCCACGCGGCAGTACGCCAAGCGCCAGCGCACCTGGCAGCGGCACCAGTTGCCGCCATCCGACGTCATCCGGCTCGATCCCGACGCCCCCGATGCCCGGGGACGGGCCCTCGCCTGGTTCGAGGAGTTCGCGTGAAGATCGGTATCACCTGCTATCCCACTTACGGTGGCTCCGGCGCGCTCGCGACGGAACTCGGCATCGCCTTGGCCGACCGCGGCCACGAGGTGCACTTCATCACGTACCAGCAGCCCTTCCGGCTGCGGTCGTTCCGGCCGCGCATCTTCTTCCACGAGGTGGACGTCGGCCGGTATCCCCTCTTCGAATACCCGCCCTACGACCTCGCGCTCGCGGTCCGGATGCACGAGGTGGTGCTGTCGCACCGGCTCGAGCTGCTCCACGTGCACTACGCGATCCCGCACGCGACGAGCGCGTGGATCGCCAAGGAGATGCTGCGCCGCGAAGGGGGCGACGTCCCGCTGGTGACGACGCTCCACGGCACGGACATCACGATCGTCGGGCAGGACCCGTCGTACCAGAGCATCACGCGCTTCTCGATCGAACGGTCGGACCGCGTCACGGCCGTCTCGGAGTACCTCAAGGCGGAGACGCTGCGGGCCTTCGGTTGCACCGGCTGCGCGGTCGAGGTCATCCCCAACTTCGTCAATCCCGCGATCTTCGACCGCGCCCGCTACGGCACCGAGCTGCGCGACCAGGTGGGCCCCGACCGGAAGATCGTCATGCACGTCTCCAACTTCCGCCCCGTCAAGCGGGTGCTCGACGTGGTGCGCGCCTTCGCCCGCATCGCGGCGACGGTGGACAGCGTGCTCGTCCTCGTCGGCGACGGTCCGGACCGCGATGCCGCCGAGCAGGAATCCGCGCGCCTCGGCGTGGCGGATCGCACGATCAGCCTCGGACGCATCGAGAAGGTCGCGCCGCTACTCGCGAACGCGGACCTGCTGCTGCTCCCGACGGACGCCGAGTCGTTCGGGCTCTCGGCGCTCGAGGCGCTCGCCAGCGGCGTCCCGGTCATCGGCACCGCGGCCGGCGGCCTCCCGGAGGTCGTCACGCACGGCGAGACCGGGTTCCTCTTCCCGGTGGGCGACCACGAGGCGATGGGGGATGCCGGCGCCGCATTGCTGTCCGACCCCGCCCGCTGGGCGCGGATGAGCGCCGCCGCCGCCGCCGACGCCCGGGCGCGGTACGACGAGGACCGGATCGTCGCCCGCTACGAGGCGCTCTACCGCGAAATGGTGCCGCGATGACGCTCTTCCAGGCCATCGTGCTGGGGCTCGTGCAGGGCCTCACGGAATTCCTGCCGGTCTCGAGTTCGGCGCACCTCGCCCTCACCCCGTGGTTCCTGGGCTGGCAGGACCCCGGGCTCGCCTTCGACGTCGCGCTGCACCTCGGGACGCTCGGCGCCGTGCTCTGGTACTTCCGCCGGGAGTGGCGCGAGCTGGCGGCCGCGGCATGGCGGCTCGTGCGCACGCGGTCGGTCGCCGGCGAGGCCGAGCGCCGGGTCGTCCTGCTCGTGCTGGGCACGATCCCGGCCGGGGTAGCGGGTCTGCTCGCCAAGGACGCCGCGGAGACGCTCTTCCGTGCGCCGGCCCTCACCGCCTCGGCGCTGATCGTGATGGGGACCCTGCTCTGGGCCGCGGACCGCTGGGCACCCGCCACGCGGGCCCTTGGCACCCTCACCGTCCGCGACGCCCTCGTCATCGGGGCCGCGCAGATGTTCGCCCTGATCCCCGGCGTCTCCCGGAGCGGCAGCACCATCACCGCCGCCCGGGCGCTGGGGATCGACCGTCAGAGCGCGGCGGTCTTCTCGTTCCTCCTCTCGCTGCCGATCACCACTGCGGCGACGCTGGTGAAGGTGCCGGAGGCGATCGCGACGACCGGCGTCTCGGCGCCGCTCGTCGCCGGCGTGCTCGCCGCGGCCGTGTCGAGTTGGCTGGCGATCGCCGTGCTGCTGCGCTTCGTGAGCCGCTACTCGTACGGCGTCTTCGCCGCCTACCGCTGGGTGCTGGGGCTCGCGGTGTTCGGGCTGCTGGCGCTGCGCGACGGCTGACCGGGCGTGGCCGGCGGCGCGACGTGGCACGGGCTGGACGGGGCAGGGTGGGCGGCGCGCCTCGGCGTGCCGGCCGTCGAGGTGTACGATGCGCTCCCCTCGACGAACGATCGCGCTCAGGCGCTGGCCGCGTCCGGTGCCGCGGTGGGGACGGTCGTGCTCGCCGACGCCCAGCGCGCGGGGCGCGGGCGCCACGGCCGCGCGTGGGCGAGCGCGCCGGGGGCCGGCGTCTGGTGCTCGGTCGTTGCCCGGCCGCGCGACGCGGCGGCCGCCGGCGTGCTGGCCCTGCGGGTCGGCCTCGAACTCGCCGACGCGCTCGCCCCGCTCGCCGACCCGGTGCCCCTGACCCTCAAGTGGCCCAACGACGTCTTCGCCGGCGACGGCAAGCTCGCCGGCATCCTGCTCGAGGCGCGGTGGCAGGACGGCGTGCCCTCGCACGTCGTCGTCGGGGTGGGCGTCAACCTGCGGGTGCCGGACGACCAGCCGAGCGCCGCCGCGCTCGACCGCGCGGCCCCACCGGCGGTATTCGCCGCGGTCGTCGAGGCCGCGCGCCGCGCGGCGCGGACGGCGGGGCCGCTCTCCCCCGACGAACGTGCCCGATGGGCGGTGCGCGACCGCGCCGTCGGTCGGGCGGTGACGTCGCCCGGCGTCGGCATCGTCGTCGGCCTCGCCGCGGACGGCGGCCTGCAGGTGCGCGGTCCCGACGGACTCGCCACGTTTCACGCCGGCTCGCTGCGCTTCGCCTGACTCCCGCCCCGCTCGCCATGCTGCTCGTTTTCGATGTCGGCAACACCGAGACCACCGTCGGCCTCTGCGAGGGCGAGGCGGTGCGTCATCACTGGCGGCTGACGACCGAGCCGTCGCGCACCCCGGACGAGCTGGCCGTGCAGCTCGGCGGGCTGCTCGCGATGGCCGACATCGTCCCGGGCGCGATCACCGGCGCCGCGATCGGCTCGGTGGTGCCCGCCCTCACCCATCCGCTGGCCGAGGCGTGCCGGCGCCTGCCGGGTGTCGAGCCGGTGGTGGTGGATGCGTCGAGCCCGCTCCCGATCCGGCTCGAGGTGGACGAACCCCACACCGTCGGGGCCGACCGGATCATCAACACGCTCGCCGCCAGCCGGCGCTTCGGCGTGGACTGCATCGTCGTGGACCTGGGCACGGCGACGACGTACGACTGCATCACGGCCGATGGGGTCTTCCACGGCGGCATCATCCAGCCCGGCATCCGGACCTCGGCGGAGACGCTCTTCCGTCGCGCGGCGCGCCTCTCGGCGACGGAGCTCGTGGCGCCGGCGCGGGCGATGGGGAAGCGCACCGACCTCTGCATCCGCGCCGGCGTGATGTTCGGGGCGGCGGCCAGCATCGACGGGCTGGTGGCGCGACTGAAGGCGGAGTGGCCGACGGCGCAGGTGCCGCGCGTGATCGCGACGGGTGGGCTCGCGTCGGCGATCCAGCCGCTGTGCCAGTCCATCGACCGGGTCGAGCCGGACCTCACGCTCGAGGGACTCGCCATGGCGCACGCCCTGTTGGCGGGTCGGGGGCGTTCGCTCCGCTAGGCCTTGCATACGCAAGACTGGCAGGTGGCATGCCGGCGTGACAATCCGGCCGCTCGGCGCTTGTCGTTATGGCAGTCCGTAAGTCATTGTAAAGTAAAGACTTGAGTCTTCCGTCGGCACTTGACTGCCGGGGGTGATCAGGTGAGATTTCTCGTGTTGGCACTCACGCGCGGTGAGTGCCAACAGCTCACGATACTCACCACACCCTACACACACCGGAGGTCAACTCGTGGCCACCAAGACCAGCATGAAGGTCTCGCCGCTTGCCGACCGCGTGGTCGTCAAGGCGCTCGAAGAGACCGAGCAGATGCGCGGCGGGCTCTACATCCCCGACACCGCCAAGGAGAAGCCGCAGCAGGGCGAAGTCGTCGCCGTCGGCCCGGGCCGCTTCGAGAAGGACGCGCGCGTCCCGATGGAAGTGAAGGTCGGCAACAAGGTCCTCTACGGGAAGTACAGCGGCACGGAAGTGACCGTGGACGGCGAGCAGTACCTCATCCTGCGCGAGTCCGACGTCCTCGCGATCGTCGGCTGATCCCACCACCACCCGAGATACTCCGATGGCTGCCAAGGAACTCCATTTCAACGTTGATGCGCGCGCGGCCCTCAAGCGCGGCGTCGACCAGCTCGCCGAGGCGGTGAAGGTCACCCTCGGTCCCAAGGGCCGGAACGTCGTCATCGACAAGAAGTTCGGCTCGCCCCTCGTCACGAAGGACGGCGTGACGGTCGCGAAGGAAGTCGAGCTCGCCGACCCGATCGAGAACATGGGCGCCCAGATGGTCAAGGAGGTCGCCACGAAGACCTCCGACAACGCCGGCGACGGCACGACCACCGCGACGGTGCTCGCGCAGGCGATCTTCCGCGAGGGCCTCAAGAACGTCACCGCCGGTGCCAACCCGATGGCGCTCAAGCGCGGCATCGACAAGGCCGTCGCCGCGGTGACCGAGGAACTCAGGAAGATCTCGGTCCCCACCAAGGGCAAGAAGGAGATCGCCCAGGTCGGCACGATCTCGGCGAACAACGACAAGGAGATCGGTGACCTCATCGCCGACGCGATGGACAAGGTCGGCAAGGACGGCGTGATCACGGTCGAGGAGGCCAAGGGCCTCGACACCACGCTCGAGACCGTTGACGGCATGCAGTTCGACCGCGGCTACCTCTCGCCGTACTTCGTCACCGATCCGGACAAGATGGAGGCCGTCCTCGAGGACGCCTACATCCTGATCCACGACAAGAAGATCTCGGCCATGAAGGACCTGCTCCCGGTCCTCGAGAAGGTCGCGCAGGCCGGCAAGCCCCTCATGATCATCGCCGAGGACGTCGAGGGCGAGGCGCTCGCGACGCTGGTCGTCAACAAGCTCCGCGGCACGCTTCGCGTCGCGGCCGTCAAGGCCCCGGGCTTCGGTGACCGCCGCAAGGCGATGCTCGAGGACATCGCCGTCCTCACGAAGGGTCAGGTCGTCTCCGAGGAGGTCGGCTTCAAGCTCGAGAACGCCGTCGTCGGCGACCTCGGCCGCGCCAAGCGCATCGTGATCGACAAGGACAACACGACGATCATCGACGGCCACGGCGACGAGGACAAGATCAAGGGCCGCGTCAAGGAGATCGACGCCCAGATCGAGAAGAGCACCTCGGACTACGACCGCGAGAAGCTCCAGGAGCGCAAGGCGAAGCTCGCCGGCGGCGTCGCCGTCATCAACGTCGGCGCGGCCACCGAGGCCGAGATGAAGGAGAAGAAGGCCCGCGTCGAAGACGCGCTCCACGCGACCCGCGCGGCCGTCGAGGAGGGCATCGTTCCCGGCGGCGGCGTCGCCCTCGTGCGCGCCCAGCGCGCGCTCAAGGCGCTCAAGCTCGCCGAGCACGACGAGCAGATCGGCGTGGCGATCATCAGCCGCGCGATCGAGGAGCCGCTCCGCATGATCGTCCAGAACGCCGGCGGCGAGGGCTCGATCGTCATCGAGAAGGTCCGCGAGCACAAGGAGGACTCCTTCGGCTACAACGCCCTCACGGACACCTACGAGGACCTCGTGAAGTCGGGCGTCATCGACCCGACCAAGGTCACCCGGACGGCGCTGCAGAACGCGGCGTCCATCTCGGGCCTCCTGCTGACGACCGAGGCGCTGGTCGTCGAGAAGAAGGAGGACAAGCCGGCCGCTCCCGCTCCGGGCGGCGGCATGGGCGGCATGTACTGAGCCCGTTCGGCTCCGGCTGACGTCCACCGGGCGTCCTCCTGCGAGGGAGGGCGCCCGGTCGGCGTTCCGGGTACCGACTCGACCGTGACGCGACCGTCAGCCCACGGGTAGCAGCTGCGCCGCCTTGTCCGTCCCGTCGATCGCCTCGACGACCGAGCGCAGGTGCCCGTCCGAGACGTCGTACACCAGACCGTGCAGCAGCGGGCGGCGGCCACGGGCCCACGCGTCGAGGATCGTCGGCGTCCGCGCGAGGATCCCCACCTGCTGCAGCACGTTGAGCTCGCCGATGCGGTCGAGGCGCTGGGACTCGTCCTCGATCGCCTCGAGCTCCTCGTGGTGGTGCCGGATCACCGTGCGCAGGTCCGACAGCCAGTGGTCGAGGATCCCGAACGCGTGCTGGCCGTACGCGGCCTTGATCGCGCCGCAGCGCGTGTGCCCGCAGACGATCACGTGCTTCACGTCGAGTACGTGCACCGCGTAGTGCAGAACCGAGAGCAGGTTCAGGTCCGTCGCCCAGACCTGATTGCCGATGTTGCGGTGCACGAAGATGTCCCCCGGGACCGCCCCCGCGAGCTGCTCCGCCGGCACCCGGCTGTCGGAGCACCCGATCCACAGGAAGTGCGGCTCCTGGCGCGCTTCCGTCTTGTGGAAGAACTCGGGGTCCTCGGCCAGCATCGTGCGGGCCCAGGCGTCGTTGTTCTCGAAGATCCGCTTGTAGCGTTGCATGGCGGTCGGGGCCTCAGTGCGCGGCAGCGGCGGCGCTCGGCTCGGGCACCCCCACGAGCCGGTAGTCCACGTCCTTGAGCCGTGCGGTCAGGTGGTACTCGTGCAGGATCTCCAGCACGTCGGGATCGATGCGCTGCGCGTCCCGCCCGTCGATCTCGATCCGGTCGCCGGGCGCCAGCGCGTCGAGCTCGCGCCGGAGCATCGCCTTGTTCAGGAAGGTCACGTGGCCGTTGAGCCGGAGTCGGCGCAGCAGCGCGCCCGGCGCCGAGACCTCCGTGAAGCACGGCGCCGTCAGGTGCTCCAGCAGGATGAACACCGCGGCGACCGCGCTCCCCACGCCGATGCCGACGAGCAGGTCGGTGAACAGGATCGCGGCGAACGTCGCCACGAACGGGACGAACTGCATCCAGCCCAGCCGCCACGTGCTGCGCAGCACGCGCGGATGGGCGAGCTTCCAGCCCGTGTGCAGCAGCACCGCGGCGAGCACCGCCAGCGGGATCCGGTTGAGCAGCCCCGGCAGCAGGAGCACCGCGAGCAGGAGCCACGCGCCGTGCAGCGTGGCCGACCGGCGGGTGCGGGCGCCTGCGGCGACGTTCGCCGCCGAGCGCACGATGACCCCCGTCACGGGGAGGCCGCCGGCCAGGCCGCTCAGCACGTTCCCCACCCCCTGCGCGAACAACTCGCGGTTGGCGGGCGAGCGTCGGCGCCAGGCGTCCATCTTGTCGGTCGCCTCGAGCGACAACAGCGTCTCGACGCTCGCGACGAGTCCCACCATCAGCCCGATCCGCCAGGTGTCGGCGTCCGCGAGCGCCGTCCAGTCCGGGCGCACGAACTGCGCCCGGAACGCGGCGGCCGTTCCCGGCGTCGGCAGGGCGACAAGATGCGAGGCCGCGAGGCCGGCCCCGTTCGAGGCGGCGAGCATCTGGGTGGCCAGGCCGAGCAGTACGACCACGAGCGGGCCGGGCAGGCGGCGGCGCACCCCCGCCAGGCTCGGATGTTCCCACGCGAAGAGGATCCCGAGGGAGGCGACCCCGAGGGCCAGCGCCAGCGGCTCGACGGCACCCAGCGCGTGGCCGATCGCCGTGAACGTGTTCTCCGAGTTCGCCTGACGAAACGCCTCGTCGCCGAGCGGATCGGGATCATATCCGACGACGTGCGGGACCTGCTTGAGGATGAGGATGACGCCGATCGCGGCGAGCATCGCCTTGATGACGGCGTTCGGGATGTAGTACGCCACGAAGCCCGCGCGGGCCGTCCCGAGGGCCACCTGCACCACGCCGCCGATGCACACGGCCACCACGAAGCGGTCGAAGTGCCCGAGGGTCGTGACAGCCGAGAGCACCACGGCCGTCAGGCCGGCCGCCGGGCCACTCACCATCAGCGCCGACCCCGAGAGCGGACCGACGACGAGGCCGCCGATCACCCCCGCCACCAGTCCCGCGATCAGGGGCGCGCCCGACGCCAGCGCCACGCCGAGGCAGAGCGGGAGCGCCACGAGCGCGACGATCAGCGAGGCGAGCAGGTCGCGGTGCCAGTCCGCTCGGCCCGGCGGCGGCGGGGGCTCGGCGGAGAAAATGGAGCGGGGCGCGTCGCGGGCCGGGACGACGGGAACGGCACTGGCCATTGCCAACTCTAGGCGGCGGGGAGCAAGGCGAGCAATGGGAACACCCCCGCGTCGTGCCCATTTCCGCCCGACAGCTTGCGTCCGACGTTGGAGCGACCGAACCTTCCTCCTGTGTTCGCCATGCTGCCTGTCGCTTGGGTAACTGGTCCCGCGCCGCGGCGAGGTCCGGAAGGGACGGCCGGTCCGCGCGCGGCATGGCCGCGTGGCGGGACCGTGCTCGCGTTTGCGGTCGCGCTGGGGCTCGTCGTCCCGTCGCTCCCGGCCCAGGCCAGGCGACCCGGACCGACGCGACCGTCGCCCAAGTTGCCGGCGAACAATTCGCCGGCGGACAAGCCGCCGAAGACCGCGCCCGTGCCGACGGGGCCCAAGTTCGACGTGCCCCTCGCCTCGCTCGACGATGCGCCTCCCTCCGTCCTCTTCTCCGATGGCGACGGCGATGTCGTGTGGGGTCGCGCCGGCGCCGATCGATCCATCGTGCGGCTGCCGCTGGCCCAGGCCCGCGAGCTGACCGGCCGCATCGCGGACTTCGCGCGGCGGGCCATCGACTCGAAGTGCGGGACGGCGGCCGAATCGTCGCTCCCGTCGCCGGTCGTCGTCTCGCAGGTGCGGGCGAACATCCTGCGCACCTTCGCGCTCGCCTGCGCCATGCGCGGCGAGGAGGTCGGCCTCGTCTTCGTCCTGTCGGACAGCGTCGCCGGGCCGCGAGGCGGCGAGCCGGTCCTGGTGCAGCCGTGGGACGTGGCCTGCGGGGCGATGGCTGGCTTCGTGGATTCCGTCACGGTCGCCCTGTCCGCCGGCGACAGCGCGAGCCGCCCGGCGCCCCTGACCGGCAAGTGTCCGCGGATCTACACGGCCGCCGACATCCGGCAGCTGGCCAACCAGCTGCTGGGCGAAGGTGGGGACTCGGCGGCCAGCGTGCTCGGTGAACTGGGGCCGCGCGTCCTCGCCCCCGTCGTGTCGGCCGCGCTCTCCGATCCCTTCCCACTGGCGCGCAAGCGCGCGGCTCGCGTCCTCGAGCGCGTGCTGCAGCAGCCGCTCGGCATCCAGATCGATCCGGACGCGTTCGTCGCCGTGCTCGCCCAGCGGTGGCGCGAGGAGCGCGACCGTGCCGTCGCCGACACGGTCGGGCGAGCCCTCGGTCGCCTCGTCGCGAACAACCCGGGGCGCATCCGCACCGTGGACACCCTGTTGCAGGTGGTCCGTGAGCGCCTGCCGGTGCTTGCCCAACGCGCGCGCAGCCTGACCCCGGCCGACGTGGATCGCGGCGCGGCCGACGCGGCGCCGCTCGCCCGTGCCCTCGACCTCGTGGCCGCGCTGGGCGACGCGGCCGGACCCGTGGTCGGAACCGTGGCGGGACTCGCCGGCGAACATGGCTCCGCTGTGGACGTGCTGGTGGCGCGCACCGTGGAGACGCTGGGACCATATGCCAGCGCCGCCGGGGACGCGGTCCGGGGGCTGCTCGAATCCCCGACCCCCCTCGAGTCGGCGCCGCGCCAGGCGGCGAGCGTGCCGGAGGCCCTGGCGGTGGCGACCGCCGCCGCGCGGGCGCTGGCGCGCATCGGGCAGTCCGGACGGCAGGATCTCCTCGAGGCGTGGCTGGCCCACCGCAGCGCCATGGCACTCGATACTACGCCACCGCCACCGCCCCCCCCGACCGCCGCGCCCGCGGCACCGGGCGCGCCGTCATCGCCGGGGGCAGCCGGTGGTATGGTGAATCGCGATTCGGTGCCCGCCGCACCGGCCCTGTCCGTGATCGACCGGGCGACTCGCGCGTGGGGGTCCCCCGCCGCCCGCGCCATCCCTCTGGAATACGAGATCCGGCGCGCCGCGCTCGTGGCCGGCTTCGCCGGTGCGTGCGCGGCCGACACCGCGGTCATCGCGCCGCTCGGGCAGGTCGCCGGCGAAGCCCTGACGTTCGCCGTAGCCCCGCCCAGCAGCCCGGACGTCGAGGCCGTGGCGCGCCTGCTCACCGGCCTGCGCGAACGCACCCGCGTCGCGGCGGTGGATGCCCTCGGCGATTGCGGGAAGAAGGCCATCGGCCAGATCGAAGTGCTCTTCGTGATCGCCAACACGACCCCGGACGATCCCCGCGGGTCCGACGCGCTGCGTCACGCGGCGAACCGCGCCATTCCGCGGGTCCGGCGCATCGAGTGAAGGCGGGGCGGC
Source organism: Gemmatimonadota bacterium (assembly GCA_021298835.1). GTDB lineage: Bacteria > Gemmatimonadota > Gemmatimonadetes > Gemmatimonadales > Gemmatimonadaceae > JAJTHG01. The sequence continues at coordinate 91,287 of JAJTHG010000027.1, read as the reverse complement.
CGTCGCCGCCGCGCCGGTCGCCCGACGTCCGGTTGGCCGGGCGCGCGGTGGCGCGGTTACGCGAAGAGGCCGAGCTCGAATTGCGCCGGTGCGCCGACCCGTGTCCGCACCGGAGCGAAGGGCCCGATCGGCCCGTCGGGCGGTGCCGCGTGCAGCGCGCCGCGGAACCTCGAGCCCTCGAGCACGCCTCGCACGGTCGCCAGCGCGACCGCTGGCGCGTTGCTTGTTTCGCTGAGGTGGGCGAGCACCACGTGCCGAAGCCCACGATGGGCGAAGGCACGGATCGCCCGGGCCGCCTCGGGGTTCGAGAGATGCCCGACCCGCGAGGCGATGCGGGCCCGCACCGACGGCGGGTACGGGCCCGCCGCGAGGAGGTCGGGGTCGTGGTTCGCCTCGAGGACGAGCACGTCGAGATCGCGGAAGCACGGGAGCATCGCCGCCGGCACGTGGCCAAGGTCGAACGCCACACCGCAGCGCGCTCCGCCCGCGGGATCGCTCACGACCACGGCCACTGGCTGGGCCGCGTCATGCGGCACCCGCACCGTCTCGACCACGGCGTGCCCGACCGCCACCGTCGCGCCGGCCGGAAAGGACTCGGCGTTGGGCACGGCGCCGAGCGCCCGGAGCGTCCCCTCCGTCGCATGGACCCGCCAGCCGAAGCGCGCGGCCCCCGCGGCCGCCCCCTTTGCGTGGTCCTGATGCTCGTGCGTCAGCACGACGGCGTGCACGTCCGACGGCGCGAAGCCGATCGCCGCCAGCCGGCCGGCCAGCGCCCGAGGCGAGAAGCCGCAATCGACGAGCAGCCGAGTCCCCGCGCATTCGATGAGCACCGCGTTGCCGCGGCTCCCGCTCCCGAGGACCCAGACCCGCATCGCGTCTCAGGCGCGCCAGCGCGCCGCGTGCGCGGCTTCGAGCCAGCGCCGGGCCTTCGGCGTCATGGACACCGCGCGTCGGCCCATCATCCGCTCGGCGACCGCGACGAACTTCTCCAGCGCGAAGAGCTCGTACGGGGCGTGGCTGCCCCACGAGAACGGGGCGACGACGCGGGGGGGCATCGCGTCGAAGACGTTCGCGCCCGCGCCGAGCACCGAGCCCGTCGTCAGCTGCAGGCCGATGCCGGTCTTCACGTGATCGCCCAGCAGCGAGCCCAGGAACTGCAGGCCCGTATCGGCGAGCCCGCCCGGGGTCCAGCACTGCACGGACCCGTAGGTGTTCTTGAGGTTCGACGTGGTCGTGCCGGCACCGAGGTTCACCCAGCGGCCCAGCACCGAATGCCCGACGAACCCGTCGTGGGCCTTGTTCGCGTGCCCGAAGAACACCGTGGACGACACCTCGCCGTGCACCTTGCAGCGTTCGCCGATGCTCACGCTCGCGATGCGGTCGCCGACGACCGTCGAGTCGAGGCCCACGACGGCGGGGCCGACGAGGCGCGTGTAGGCCTGCACCACCGCGCCGCGGCGGATGAGGATCGGCCCCGCGTGCGCATCGAGCAGTACGTACGGTTCGACCTCGGCCCCCTCCTCCACGTACACCGTGTGCGCGCCCCGCACGGCCGACCCCCCGAGGGCCTTCGCCTTGAGGGCCTTGGCGAGCACGGGGACGTCGGCGGCGAGCATCGCCGGGAGGTGGCGCACCAGGTCCCACGGGGCGTCCAGCCACCAGCCGGCCACCTCCGCGGTCGCGGCGCCCGGCGGCGTCAGCGCCTCGAGCGTGACCGCGTCGCCGCGCAGGGCCTCGGCGGGCACGTCGCGCGCGAGGCGCACCGCGACGCAGCGTCCCTCGTGGGTCCACGCGTCGGCGGCCGCCGCCCGGGCGAGCGACGGCGCGAAGCGCGCGTGGGCCAGCACTGTCCCGGCCGGCACGGCTGCGAGGGCGCCGGGCGCCCACGGCTCGTCGAACTCCGCGAGATGGGGCGCGGCCACGAACCCGATCGCCTCGCCGCCCAGCGCCCACGCCCAGCGCTCGCGCACCAGCAGCGCCCCGGCGCGCGCCTCCGACACCGGCCGCGTGAGGGCGAACGGCTCGAACCGGCTCGCCGTCGCGTCGTCCCAGCAGGCGAAGCGCATCGTCATCGTTCCTTCGTCACGGCCGCTCCGCCACGCGCGGCGGCAGCTGCGCCAGCATCGCCTTGAGGTCGGCCGCCCTCTCGCGTGTCGTGACCATCGTGATCCCCGGCGCCGTGACGACGACGAGGTTCTCCACGCCGTACAGCACCACCGTGCGCCCCTCGGCGTGCACCACGTTGTCCTTGGCCTGCACGAGGTAGGCCTGCCCGTGCACCGCGTTCCCGCGCGCGTCGCGCTGCCGCACCCGGTGCACCGCGGCCCAGGTCCCGACGTCGTCCCAGCCGAAGTCCCCGGGCACGACGAGCACGCGATCACTGCGCTCGAGCACCCCGACGTCGACCGCGATCGGCCGGGTCGCGCCGAAGAAGCGCCCGGCATCGCCGCCGCAGCCGGCGAGCGCAGGCCACACCTCGGGGCAGTGCTGCTCGAGTTCGGCGAGGAAGCGCCGCACCGGCCACGCGAAGATGCCCGAGTTCCACAGGTATCCCTCCGCCACGAAGCGCTCCGCCGTCGCCCGGTCGGGCTTCTCGACGAACCGGGCCACGCGGCGCACGCGGCCGGCGACCGTGGCCCCGGGCTGGATGTACCCGTACCCGATGTCGGGGCGGGAGGGGACGATCCCCACGGTGACGAGCGCGTCGTGGGCGTCCGCGGCCTCGGCTGCCGTACGCAGGGCTGTGCGGAAGCCCTCGGCATCGGCCACGGCCCAGTCGGCGTGCACGCAGGCCATCACGGCGCGATCGCCGCCGAGCCGCCGCACCTCGTGGGCCGCCCACGCCAGCGCCGCCGCCGTGCCGGCCGGCTTGGGCTCGGCCACGATGTGGGCGCGAGGCAGGGTCGGCACCGCCGCCGCGACCGACTCGACGAGGGCGGCGTTGGTGAGCACGAGTGTCCGCTCCGGCGGGGCCAGCGGGGCGATCCGCGTGAGCGTGTCCACCAGCAGCGGCTGGTCGGTGACGAGCGGGAGCAGTTGCTTCGGGTGCTGCGGGGTGCTCACCGGCCAGAAGCGGGAGCCCACGCCGCCGGCCAGCACCACGAGCCAGAGGTCGGTCACGCGGACGCCCTAGACGAGCGACGCCATCTGCTCCCGGTGCCGGCGCAGCTCGTAGAGCATCGGGCCGATCGCGGCGCCGGCGTTCGACAGCACCAGCAGGACGCCATCGGGCGTCAGCGGGCTCACCACTGCGAGGCCGCCGGGCATATCGAGCACGGCGGTCTGCAGGGCCCCGCGGCCGGCATTGGCCCCGAGTTCGTCGGCCGCCTGGAGGATCGGCGGTACCAGCGCGGCGACCTGCTCGATGTCCACGCCGGGGGCGGCCTGTCCGTCGATGACGAGGCCGTCGCGGCCGAGGAGGATCGCGGCCGCGACGCCTTCGCGCTGCCGCAGCGTGACGACCAGTTCGTGGATGGAGGGCATGACACCGGAACGGAGGAGGACGATCGCGCCGGCGAGACGCCGCCGCGCGGTACGACGGTTCGCACCGCCAGTGACGCGCCGGGCGAACCCCGTGAACGGTGGCACCGTAGGTGCCGTCGGGGAAGGTGTCAAGCAACGGCGCGGCTTGCACTTGGCCGACCGGGGTCAGACATTTCCCCCGGGGCGGTGCGATGGTGCCGCCCCTCGTCTTTTCCGTCCCGTCCAGCCCTTGATGCGCCGAATCCTGCCGGCCCTGCTCGTCGTTTCCGCTGGCATGCTCGCCGGGTGCCAACAGCAGAACTTCCTCGGCCCGCGCCAGCCCGTGGTGCAGGCTCGGCTGACGCTGTATGCGGTCAGCCGCGCCCCGACGTTCTTCCCCTCGGCGATCGCGATCGGGGGCACCACGGTCATCGCGGCACGGGCCGACCTCGACAACGCGGGTGGGGCCTTCTACGACGTCATCGTGGACCTCGAGACCCTGCCGGGCCAGCCGACCCGCGTGAAGCTGATCCCCATCCGCGCGTGGGCGCAGGCGCCGACGCTGAGCTTCCCGCAGGTCGCCATCCGCGCCGCCACTGACGACTTCCTGCGTGTCTCGCGGCCGCCCGAAGGCGGCTACCGGATCGACAGCGTCACCGTCGTGGACGTGCGGCAGACGTTCTTCCTGCAGACCAATCGGTGCGCCGGCGGCTTCGCGTTCTCGCAGGAGCAGTGGTCGAAGGCCATCGTGGACAGCGTGAACGTCGCGGAGGGGCTCGTGCGGTTGCGCGTCGCCACCGACCCGAACTGCGGCCAGCGCGAGTTCCCGACGACAAACTTCCCCGTCACGCCGTAGGCCATGCACGACCTCAAGCTGCTGCGCGAGCGGCCCGACGCGCTCGCCGCCGGCATGGCACGACGCGGGAAGGGCGACGTCCACGCCCCGGCCCTCGCGCGGGCGGCGGCCCTCGAGGCGGAACGGCGGCGCCTCATCGTCGCCGCCGACGAGCGCAAGGCGGCGCGCAACGCGGTGACGGCCGAGGTCGCGGCCCTCAAGAAAGCGCGCCAGGACGCCGAGGCCCCGATGGCGCGGTCGCGCGCCCTCGGCGAGGAGATCGCGGCCCTCGAAGCCGAGCTCGCCGCCCTCGAGGCTGCCCTCGGCGACCTGCTGCTCGGCCTGCCGAACCTCGTGGTCGACGAGGTGCCGGCCGGGGACGAGACGGCGAACGCCGTCGTGAAGTCGTGGGGCACGCCGCGGCCCGCCGACGAGGCGCACCCGCACTGGGTGATCGCCGAGACGCTTGGGCTGCTCGACCTGCCGCGGGGGGCCAAGGTCGCTGGATCGGGCTTCGTGGCCTTCCGCGGTGTCGGGGCGCGCCTCGTCCGCGGCCTCATGCAGTTCATGCTCGACCTCCACACCCGGGAGCATGGCTACGAGGAGGTGTGGGTGCCCTTCGTGGTCAACCGGCAGGCGATGATCGGGACGGGGCAGCTCCCCAAGTTCGAGGACGACATGTACGCCGTCCCCGGCGAGGGCCTGTTCCTCGCTCCCACCGCCGAGGTGCCCGTCACCAACCTGCATCGCGACGAGCTGATCGACGCGGGCGACCTGCCGCGCGCCTTGTGCGCCTACACCCCGTGTTTCCGCCGCGAGGCGGGGGCGGCGGGAAAGGACACGCGCGGCCTGCTGCGCCTGCACCAGTTCGACAAGGTCGAGCTCGTGCGCTACGAGACCCCGGAGACGGCCCGCGCCGCGCTCGAGGCCCTGACCCGCCACGCCGAGACCGTGCTCGAGCGCCTCGAGCTGCCGTATCGCCGCGTGCTGCTGGCGGCGGGCGACACCGGGTTCGCGAGCGCGATGACGTGGGACCTCGAGGTCTGGTCGCCGGGCACGAACAAGTGGCTCGAAGTGTCGAGCTGCTCGTGGTACACCGACTTCCAGGCGCGCCGGATGAACCTCCGGTACCGGCCGGCGCCGGGCGAGAAGCCGCGCTTCGTCCACACCCTCAACGGGTCGGGCCTCGCGTTCCCGCGGACGATCGCGGCCCTGCTCGAGCACCATCGCCAGCCGGATGGCCGCGTGCGCGTGCCCGACGCGCTGCGGTCCTATCTCGGCGCCGACCACCTGGGCTGACCGGTGCGCGGGCGCTGGCCCGTCTACCTCCTCGTCGCCGCCATAGCGGCGCTGGTGGGCTGGTACACCGTCTTCACGCAGGGCGTGATCGCCGAGCTGCGGCGCGAGACGGAGGTCTCCGGCCGCATGTACGCGCGCATCTATCGGACGCTCGGCGACACGTCGGCGCAGGCCACCAACAACGCGCTCCTCGACCTCTCCGAGAAGATCGTCGAGATGGGCGTCCCCGTCATCCTCACCGACCCCGTCGGCCGGCCGACCGCGGTGGCGAACCTCCCCTTCACCCCCGACTCGCTCACCGATCCGCGCATCACCGCGTACCTCCGGCGGCTCGACACCGAGAACCTGCCGATCGACGAGCGCGGGGCGGGGCAGGTGCACTTCGGGAACACGCCGCTCGTCTCGCAGCTCTCGACGATCCCGGTCCTGCAGGGGGCGCTGCTCGTGCTCCTGCTGGTGCTCGGGGCCTACCTGCTGTTCACCCGCGAGCGCGCAGAGCGCGAACACGTGTGGATGGGGATGGCACGCGAGGCCGCCCACCAGTTGGGCACGCCGCTGACGAGCCTCTCCGGCTGGGTCGAGGTACTGCGCGACCGCAGCGCCGCCGACGCCCTGCTCGGCAGCGCCGTCGAGCACATGGACGGCGACCTCGAGCGGCTGACGCGGGTCGCGAACCGCTTCGAGCGCATCGGCCGGCCCCCGCGCCGGGCCGCCGTGGACCTCGAGTCGGCGGTGCGGCGCGTGGCCGACTACTTCCGCGCGCGCGTGCCGTCGCTCGCCCACGCGATCGTGATCGAGGTCGCCACCGAGGGGCCCGGTCCCTTCACCGTCGAGGGCGACTCGGTGCTGCTCGAGTGGGTGTTCGAGTCGCTCGTGAAGAACGCCATCGACGCCCTCGCCGGACGCGGTGGCCGCATCGTGCTCGCGCTGGCCGCCATGCCGGAAGGCGGCGTGCGGGTGCGCGTGAGCGACGACGGTCCCGGCGTGCCACGCGACCTCCGCCACAAGATCTTCGACGCCGGCTTCTCGACGAAGGCGCAGGGGTGGGGGATCGGGCTCTCGCTCGCCCGCCGCATCGTGCGCGAGAGCCACCGCGGCGAACTCTCGCTGGTGCCCGGCACCGCCGGGGCCACGTTCGACGTTACCTTGCGGTGATGGCGCTCCTCCGCGACACCGACCCGCTCGCCGGCCTGAATCCCGCCCAGCGCGCTGCGGTCGAGCACCACGAGGGGCCCCTGCTCGTCCTCGCCGGCGCCGGCTCGGGCAAGACGCGCGTGCTCACGACGCGCATCGCGCGACTCATCCGGCATCATGGCGTCCCGCCGCGCGAGATCCTCGCCGTCACCTTCACCAACAAGGCCGCCGGCGAGATGCGCGAGCGCATCGCGCGGCTCCTCGGCGAGGCGCCGACCGGGCTGTGGGCCGGCACCTTCCACGCGATCGGCGCCCGGATGATCCGCGAGCACGCCGCCGCGCTCGGCCGCACCCCCCAGTTCACCATCTACGACGAGGACGACACCCTCGCGACCGTCAAGCGCGTGATGGAGCGGCTGCGGCTTTCTCCGCGTGACTGGGCGCCCCAGGCGCTGCTCGCGCAAGTCTCCGACGCGAAGAACGCCCTCGTGTCGCCCGCCGAGTACGCCGACCTCGCGCGCGACCCGCGCGCGAAGGCCGCCGCTGCGGTGTACGGCGCGCTCGAGGACGCCCTGCGGGCCCAGAACGCCGTCACCTTCGACGACCTGCTCGTCCTGCCCGTGCGCCTGCTCGAGGCCGATCCGGGCGTGCTCGCGCGGTACCGCGCGCGCTTCCGCTGGTTGCTCGTGGACGAATACCAGGATACGAACCGGGCCCAGTACCGGCTCGTCGCGCTGCTTGCGGGCCCCCGCGGCAACGTCGCGGTCGTCGGGGACGACGACCAGAGCATCTACGGCTGGCGCGGTGCCGACATCCGCAACATCCTCGACTTCGAGCGGGACTTCCCGAACGCCGCCGTCGTGCGCCTCGAGGAGAACTACCGCTCGGCACCGCCGATCCTCGCGCTCGCGAACGCCGTCATCGCCGCCAACACCGAGCGGCGCGGGAAGACCCTGCGCCCGACCCGGACCGGGGGCGAGCCGGTCACCCTCGTCCGGGCGGCCGACGAGCGAGACGAGGCCGATACCGTCGTCGAGGAGATGCGGGCCCGTCGCGCCGGACGCGACGCGCTGCTCCTTCGCGAGATGGCGGTGCTCTACCGCACGAACGCGCAGAGCCGCGCCTTCGAAGAAGCGCTCCGTCGCCACGGCCTCCCCTACCGGCTCGTCGGGGGCACGCGCTTCTACGACCGACGCGAGATCCGCGACCTCGTCGCGTACCTCAAGCTCGTCGCCAACCCGGCCGACGACGAGGCGTTCCGCCGCGCGATCGCGGTGCCGAAGCGCGGGCTCGGCGAGGCCACCGTCGAGCAACTCGCCGAGGCGGCCCGCGCCGCCGGCGTCCCGCTGCTCGCCGCCGCGGCCCGCGACGACCTGCTCGCGGCGCTCGCCCCCGCCAAGCGCGCGGGGCTCGCCGCCTTCGCGGCCCTCGTGGACCGGCTTCGCGCGCAGGCCGCCGAGGCCGGCGTGGACGAGCTGCTGCGCGCGCTCATCGAGGCCGTCGGCTACGAGGAGCACCTGCGCGCCGAGGGACCCGAAGGGCAGGACCGGCTCGACAACGTCCGGGAACTCGTCACCTCGGCGGCCGAGGTCGTCGCCGACGACGAAGGTGAGGTTGGCCTTCGGCCCCTCGACCACTTCCTGCAGCGCGCCACCCTCGTCGCCGGCGTGGACCAGCTCGACCCGTCGGCCGACGCCGTCACCCTCATGACGCTGCACAACGCCAAGGGGCTGGAGTTCCCGCTGGTGTTCGTCGCGGGCCTCGAGGACGGCCTCTTCCCGCTCGCCCGCGCGTACGAGGACCCGGCGATGCTCGAGGAAGAGCGCCGGCTCCTGTACGTCGGCATCACGCGCGCCGAGCGGACCCTCGTGCTGTCCTGGGCCGAGCAGCGGCGCCGCAACGGCGAACTCGTCGCCGGCCGGCGGTCGTCGTTCCTCGAGCCCGTCCTCGACCAGCTCGAGCGGCGCGACACGATGAGGGCGCGCGCCACCGGGCGGGCGGCGTTCGGCGACGCGGGCGCGGCGCGCGGCACCGGCGGCGCGTCGCGCTGGCAGCGTGCGTGGCGCGACGCGCCCGACGACGGGACGCCTGCTGCCTCGCCGACCCGCCGCCGGCCGGGAACGCCGGTGGCGGCGTGGGACCCGGTCGAGGAGTCGCAGGACGCGCCGGTCCTCGCCGCGGGGGCGCGCGTGCGGCACCGGAAGTTCGGCGAGGGGACGATCGCCGAGTTGAGCGGCACCGGGCGCGACGCCAAGGTGAAGATCGACTTCGACGACGAGACGGTGGGACGCAAGACGCTCGTCGTCGCGCAGGCCAACCTCGAACGCGGAACCGACTAGTGGCCATCGACGAACGCGACGTCCGGCACGTCGCCGGCCTCGCCCGGCTGGGCGTGGACGACGCCCGCATCGCCGACCTCGCCGCGCAGCTGCGCGGCATCCTGGCGCACATGGACGTGCTTCAGCAGGTGGACGTCTCGGCGGCGGGCGCCGCGCCGCCGCCGCCCGGCATGCCGTTGCGCGACGACGTCGGGCCCGGCCACGCGCTGGCCCGCCCGCGCGACGCCTTCGCGCCGCGCACGTACGACGGCTTCTTCCTCGTGCCGCGCCTCGCGACGCACGAGACGGCGGACGAATGAGCGCCACCGAACTCCTCGCCCTCGGTGCCGCCGACCTCGCGGCCCGCGTCGCGGGCGGCCGCGCGACGGCCGCCGACGTCGCGCGCGACGTCGCGATGCTGCGGGAGCGGGACCGCCTCGGGCGCGACGGCCTCAATGCCGTCGTGCATCACGATGACGCCGCCGTCGCCGCCGACGCGGCGGCGGTGGACGCGCTCGTACGGGACGGCACCGCCGGCCCCCTCGCGGGGGTTCCCGTGGCCGTCAAGGACAACATCGCCACGCTCGCGATGCCCACCACGTGCGGCTCGCGCATCCTCGAGGGGTACGTGAGCCCTTACGAGGCGACCGCGGTCGCGCGGCTGCGCGCTGCCGGCGCCCTGATCGTCGCGAAGACGAACATGGACGAGTTCGCGATGGGCTCGTCCACGGAGTTCTCGGCCTACGGGCCGGCGCGGAATCCGGTCGATCCCGGCCGCGTCCCAGGCGGATCCTCCGGCGGATCGGCTGCGGCCGTGGCCGCGGGCCTCGTGCCGATCGCGCTCGGATCGGAGACCGGCGGGTCGGTGCGGCAGCCGGCGGCCTTCTGCGGGGTCGTGGGGGTCAAGCCGACCTACGGTCGCGTCTCGCGCTACGGGCTCGTTGCGTTCGCCTCGTCGCTCGATGCCGTGGCGGTCTTCGGGCGCACCGTGGACGATGCGGCGCTGGGCACCGAGGTGATCAGCGGTCGCGATCCGCACGACGCGACGAGCGCCGACGTCCCCGTCCCGCGCTTCCGCGACGCGGCCGACGGGGCGCTGGCGGGCCTGGTCGTGGGTGTCCCGCGCGAGTTCTTCCCCGACTCGCTCGATCCCCGCCTGCGGGCGCTCTGCGACCGGGCGCTCGACGCCATGCGCGACGCCGGCGCAACGGTGCGCGAGGTGTCGCTGCCGCACACGGCCTACGCGATCCCGACGTACTACATCATCGCCCCCGCCGAGGCCTCGTCGAACCTCGCCCGGTTCGACGGCGTCCGCTACGGCTTGCGCCTCGAGGGCCACGGTCTGCGCGACATGTACGAGCAGACCCGCTCCCGCGGGTTCGGCGCCGAGGTGACGCGCCGCGTCCTGCTCGGCACCTACGTGCTCTCCGCGGGCTACTACGACGCCTACTACCGGAAGGCGCTCGACGTGCGCGCCTGCATTGCCGCCGACTACCGGCGCGTCTTCGCCGACGGCGTTGACGTGCTCTTCACGCCGACGACGCCGTCGCCCGCCTTCCCGTTCGGGGCGAAGAGCGATCCCTACGAGATGTACCTGAGCGACATCTTCACCGTGACCGCCAACCTCGCCGGCATCCCCGCGATGTCGCAGCCGATCGGCCGCCTCGACGGACTGCCGGTCGGCGGGCAGTTCCTCGCCGCTCACTTCGACGAGTCCACGATGTTCCGCGCCGCCTTCGGGCTCGAGCGCGCGCTCGGACCGGAGGCGCACCGATGAGCCGCGATGTCACCCTTCCGGCGGGTTGGTCGTACGTGATCGGCCTCGAGGTGCACGTCCAGCTCCTGACGCGCACCAAGGCCTTCTGCGGTTGCTCCACCGACTTCGGCGCCGCTCCCAACGCGCACACCTGCCCGGTCTGCCTCGCGCTGCCCGGCGCGCTCCCGGTCCTCAACCGCGAGGCGGTCGAGCTGGCCGTGCGCGCCGCCCTCGCCATCGGCGCGACCGTGCACGAGACCTCGGTGTTCGCGCGCAAGAACTACTTCTACCCCGACCTCCCCAAGGGCTACCAGATCTCGCAGTTCGACCGCCCCCTCGCCACCGGCGGTGCGATCGACCTCCCCGATGGGCCCCGGATCGGCATCACGCGGCTGCACATGGAAGAGGACGCGGGCAAGTCGGTGCACGACAAGTACGCCGGCGCCACCGCGATCGACCTCAACCGCGCGGGCGTCCCCCTCGCCGAGATCGTCTCCGAGCCGGACCTCCGCACCCCGGCCGATGCTGGCGCGTACCTGCGAGCGCTCAAGCAGGTGCTCGAGTACACGGGCGTCAGCGACTGCTCGATGGAGGAGGGGTCGCTGCGGGTGGACGCCAACGTCTCGGTGCGGCGCGAGGGCGAGACGGGATTCCGGACGAAGACCGAAATCAAGAACATGAACTCGTTCTCCGGCGTCGAGCGCGCGATCGAGGCCGAGGCCCGGCGGCAGGTGGCCCTCTACGAGGCCGGCGGCGCCGTCGAGCCGCAGACGATGCTCTGGGATGCCGCGCGGGGCGAGGTGCGCCCGGCGCGCGCCAAGGAAGGGAGCCACGACTACCGCTACTTCCCCGAGCCGGACCTGCCGCCCCTCGTGGTGACGGCGGCCGACCGCGCGCGCATCGCCGCGGCGCTCCCCGAGCTACCCGCCGCGCGCCGCGCGCGCTTCGTGCGCGAGTGGGGCGTGGCCGGCCGCGACGCCGAGGTTCTCTGTGCCGACCGCCTCGTCGCCGACTATTTCGAAGCCGTCGCCCGCGCCGGCGGCAACGGCAAGGCGGCCGCGAACTGGGTGACCGGCGAGGTCCTCGCCCACCTCAACGCGACCGGCACGGCCATCGCCGCCTACCCGGTGACCCCCCAGCGGCTGGCCGACCTCATCGCGCTGGCGGGTGCGGGGACGGTGAGCGCCAGCGCGGGGAAGCAGGTGCTCGCGCGCATGCTCGACAGCGGCGACGCACCGGCCGCGATCGCCGAGCGCGAGGGCCTCGTGCAGGTGCAGGATGACTCGCAGCTCGTGCGGTGGATCGACGAAGTGCTCGCCGAGCACCCCGCCGAGGCGGCGCGCTTCCTCGGCGGCGAACGGAAGCTGCAGGGCGTGCTCGTCGGCTTCGTGATGAAGAAGTCGAAGGGGAGCGCCGATCCCCGCAAGCTCAATCAGCTGCTGGGGGCGCGCGCCGGCGGGTAAAGGGGCTCCGGGAGCCGCGCGGCGTGGTCGAGCGTCGTGTCCGGGAGGCCGAAGTGGCGCAGCGCCTCGAGCCGCGCCGCTTCGTCGCCTCCCCTGCGGACCGCGGTCCGGCGCACCCGCTTCGCCTCGCGCAGCGCCGCGTCGCCGCTCGGGTCGAACCGCATCGGCTCCGCGCGCTCGACGCGGTGGAACAGGTCGAGGATGTAGTCGTACGACCGCTCCAGATATCGGGCCACCTGCGCGTCCGGCAGATCCCAGCGGGAGTTCTCCCGGACGAACTGGAACAGCCGCTGCCAGCTCTCGAGGTCCGCGGCGTACACCATGCCCCGGAAGAGCCGCCGGTTGGTCGGCGTGCTGAAGATGGTCGGCGACAGGATGCGGTCGAGGTGCTCGTCGGCGCGGGCGTGGTCGCGCTGGATGAGGTCCACGGCCCGGCGCGGCCACGATTCCCCGAGGTGCGTGTCGATGCGCGCTTCCCAGTACGAATGGCCGATCGTCGTCGTGCTGGCGGTGCTGGCCAACTGGTGGGGCACGTAGAAATTGTGCGCGACCACGTCTGCGGCGAGGTGCGCGAGGTAGCCCAGCGAGAACGCCTGCAGCGGCTCGTCCCGTGCTCGGTCGCGGATCTCGAAGCCGATGGCCCACGAGTGGCAGTGCCGACCGACGGGCACGTATTTCTTCGCGAAGCTCGTGTCGGCGGCGATCGACCCGTACAGGAAGTCGAAAGGGAAGGCCTGCAGCAGCGCGCCGATGCCCGGGGGCAGGGAGGGGGCGATCCGGAGTACGGCCTCGCCCAGGAAGAGGTGCGTCCCGGGGGTCCACGCCCACGCCGCCTCCGGCGTCAGCGCCAGCGCCAGCAGGGCGATCGCCCACGCCATCATCGACGCCGCGGCCGGTGCCGCACCCGCGGCCGCTCGGCCGCGTCGTCCGGGGGGGCGTCGTCCGGGGGGGCGTCGTCCACGTCGCCGGGCAGGACGTCGTCGTCGAAGGCGTCGGCCAGCTCGGCGTCCTCGTCGTCGTCCGGCGCCGGGTCGCCGCGAAACGCCCGCACGGCAGCCGTCGTGCCGCGGACGGCCGCGGCGACCGACACCACCGCCTGCTCCGCCTCGTCCTGCACGATCCCCGCCATCGCGTCCAGCCGGCGCAGCCGCGCTTCGGCCGCCTCGAGGGCGGCCTCCGCCTTGCCGGTGGCGTGCTCGACGACGCCACGCAGGCGGGTGACCTCCCCGGCGGCGGCGCTGGTCATTCCCTTCACGTCGTCCGCGATCGCCCGCGCCTGCTTGAGCAGGGGCACCAGTTCTGCCTGCGCGCCCTCGAGCGACTTCGCCACGCCGCGCGCCGCCGCCCGGATCGCCCACGCGGTGCCCGCCGCGAAGACCACCGCCGCCACGATGGCGAGGGCGGTGATCATCTGCGCGATCCCGGTCGCGGTATCGAACCAGTCTCGGGCCACGAGGAGCAGTGGGAGCATGCGTCAATCGTACCGCCCACGGCGCCCGTGGGGCAGGGGCGGCGGTGCCGGTTGACGCGCGACCGACGCTTCGGGCATCCTTCGCCGCTCCCGCCTCCCCTTCGCATGCCCCAACTGCAGTTCGTCGTCGAGGGCGGTCACCGCCTTCACGGGACGGTGCGTCCCGCCGGCAACAAGAACGCCGCCCTGCCGATCGTCGCGTCGGCCCTGCTCACCGACCAGCCGGTCCTCCTCGACAACGTCCCGCGCATCCGCGACGTCGAGACGCTCGTGGACCTCGTCCGCTCGGTCGGGGCGGAGGCCGAGTGGACGGGTCGCAACACCTTGCGCATCGAGGCCCGCGTGGTCCGGCCGGCGGACCTCGATCCCGCGCTGTGCGCGAAGATCCGGGCCTCCATCCTGCTCGCCGGGCCGCTGCTCGCGCGCTGTGGCGAGGTGACGCTCCCCCCGCCCGGCGGCGACGTCATCGGACGCCGGCGGGTGGATACGCACTTTCTGGCCTTCGAGCGCCTCGGCGCCACCTTCGAGGTCGGCGAGCGCTTCGTCCTGCGCGCGCCGCGCCTCGTCGGCGCGGACATCCTGCTCGACGAGCCGTCCGTCACGGGGACGGAGAACGCCTTGTGCGCCGCCGTCGCCGCCCGTGGGACGACGATCCTCCGCAACGCCGCCAGCGAGCCCCACGTCCAGGACCACTGCCGAATGCTCGTCGCGATGGGAGCGCGCATCGAGGGCATCGGCACGAACACGCTCACGATCCACGGCGGCGCCCCGCTCGGCGGCTGCACGCACGCCATCGGCCCCGACCACATCGAGGTCGGGTCGTTCGTCGGCCTCGCGGCGGTGACGCGCTCGGCGCTCCGCATCGCCGACGCGGGGGTCGAGCACCTCCGCATGGTGCGCATGGGGTTCGAGCGCCTCGGCGTCCACACCGAGGTGGACGGTGCCGACCTCGTCGTGCCCGCCGACCAGTCGCTCCGCATCCAGAACGACCTCGGCGGGGCGGTGCCCAAGCTCGAGGACCAGCCCTGGCCGGCCTTCCCCGCGGACCTCATGAGCATCGCGATCGTCACCGCGACGCAGTGCGAGGGGCTGATTCTCATGCATGAGAAGATGTTCGAGTCGCGGATGTTCTTCGTGGACAAGCTCGTGGCCATGGGGGCGCGCATCGTCCTCTGCGACCCGCATCGCGTGCTCGTCTCGGGGCCGAGCGAACTCCGGGGGGCGACGGTCGAGAGCCCCGACATCCGCGCCGGGATGGCGATGGTGCTCGCGGCCTGCGCGGCCCGGGGGCGCAGCGTGATCAACAACGTCGGCCAGATCGAGCGCGGCTACGAGCGGATCGACGAGCGGCTGCGCGCGCTCGGGGCGAAGATCGAGCGCGTCGAGCGGTGAGCCCCGGCCGCCGCCGGCGCGGGGGGGCCGGCGCCCCCGGTCGCCAGGCGCGGCCCGCCGACGCGGCCGTCCCCGCGCCGCCGCCACCGTTCGACCCGGCGAGCGTCGAACCGGTCGCGGAGTTCGCCGGACTCGGCCTCCGCGCCTTCACGACGACGCGTACGACCGGCACCTACCGTCTCGACGGCACCGACGCCGTCGGCGACGTCGTGCCCCGCTGGCATGGGCTGCAGACCGGTCTCGGCGTCTCGCGCCTCGCGTCCGCGCGGCAGGTGCACGGGGCCGAGGTGCTGCTGCACGCCGGGGGATGGCGCGGGTGGCTCCGGTACGACGGCGCCGACGGGCACGTGACGACGGTGCCGCGCACCGCGCTCGCGGTGAGCGTCGCCGACTGCGTGCCCGTCTTCCTCGCCCATCCCGGCGGGGCCGTGGGCCTCCTGCACGCCGGCTGGCGCGGGACCGTCGACGGGATCATGGCGCGCGGGCTCGCGTCGCTCGCCGCTTGGCAGGTGCCGCTCGACGAAGTGCACGTCCACCTCGGCCCGGCGATCTGCGGCCGCTGCTACGAAGTCGGCCCGGACGTCTACCACCGGCTCACCGGCGGACGGGTGTCGCGCCCCGCGCTGGTGGACCTGCGGGCGGTCCTCGCGCGCCAGGCGGGGGCGGCCGGAGTGCGGCACTTGAGCGTGAGCCCGCGCTGCACGCGCTGCGACAACGACCGGTTCTGGTCGCACCGGGCGGGTGACGCCGGTCGGCAGCTCGGCGTGATCGTGAGTGGAAGCCCGTCGCGTCCTTGACCCGCCCGCTGCCGACCGGTAGCTTTGCGATCTCGCCTTCGCGGGCGAAGAGTGTGGGGGCGGTCCCCCACACTTTTTTTCTGCGCTGGCGGCCATTTCCGTCATGCAACACGCAGTCGAACCCATTGTCGCGCAAGAAGTTGGAGCCCTCGGGCTCGAACTCTTCTCGCTGACCGTCCGCGGCTCCCGCCAGCGGCCGGTTCTCGACGTGCGGATCGACCACCCGGACGGCCGCAAGGTCACCGTGGGGGACTGCGCGACGGCGTCGAAGGCGATCGAACGCGCCCTCGACGCCGCCAAGGTGGCGGGGGAGGCCTACGTGCTGGAGGTGTCGTCGCCGGGAATGGAGCGACCCCTGCGGCACGCTGCCGACTGGCGGCGGTTCGTGGGGCGACTGGCGAGCGTCAACAGCCCGGCGCTCGGCGGACGGACGGAAGGGGAGATCATCGCGGTCGAGGGAGAACCGGGGGCCGAGGTCGGGGTCCTCCGCGACGCGAAGGGCGAGCATCGGGTCCCGTTGGCCGCGGTGAAGGATGCCCGGCTGGCGTTCCACTGGAAGCGGTAACGGCAGGCAGCAACTCACGAGGCGTACATGGCGGGCTCCGCCGACATTCTCAGCGCATTCCGCGAACTCGCGAACGCGAAGTCGCTCGACAAGACCGAGCTGCACGCGCTCCTCCAGGATGGCATCCTCGCCGCCCTGGCGCGCAAGCACGGCCCGACGGTGCAGGCCGAGGTCGAGATCGACGACCAGAAGGGCCAGATCCGGATCACGATGCTGAAGACCGTGGTCGCCGAGGTCACCGACCCGGCCCGCGAGATCGCGCTCGAGGAGGCCCGGTACGAGGACGAGAGCTTCCAGGTCGGCGACGTCATGGAGATCCCGGTGGACTTCCAGGAGTTCGGCCGGGCCGCGGTGCAGGCCGCCAAGCAGCGCATCATCCAGCGCGTCCGCGAGGGCGAGCGCACCCGCATCCGCGACGAGTTCTCGCACCGGATCGGCGAGCTCTTCTCGGGCGAGGTGCAGCAGATCGAGCGCGGCAAGATCGTCGTGATGCTCTACAAATTCCGCGAGGCGGAGGCGCTCATGCCGTACCGCGAGCAGAACCACCGCGAGCACCACCACCAGGGGGAGCCCGTGCGCGCCGTGCTCAAGCGCGTCGAGGAGACCCCCAAGGGGCCGCGGCTCATCCTCTCGCGGGCGGACCCGCTGTTCGTCCAGGCGCTCTTCAAGCTCGAGGTGCCGGAACTCCAGAGCGGCGTCGTCGAGATCCGCGCCGCCTCGCGCGAGGTCGGCAGCCGGACCAAGATCGCCGTCTTCTCCCGCGACGACGCCATCGATCCCGTCGGCGCCTGCGTCGGGCTCAAGGGGGCCCGCGTGCAGGCCGTCGTCAACGAGCTCGGTGGCGAGCGGATCGACATCGTGCCGTGGTCGCCCGACCCGGAGCGGTTCGCCAAGCTGGCGCTCGCGCCGGCGAAGGTCGCACGCGTCTTCAGCGACCCCGCCAACAAGACCATCCAGGCCATCGTCGACGAGGACCAGCTCTCGCTGGCCATCGGGCGCAACGGGCAGAACGTCCGCCTCGCCTCCGAGCTGGCCGGCTGGAAGATCGACCTCTACTCGAGCCGCGAGTGGATGGAGCGTGGCGGAGCGGAGACGTTCTTCGCGCCCCTCCCCGAGGAAGGCGGCGTCGCCGACGTGCGGCTGGCCGATCTCGGCGGCATGCCCGAGGCGACGGTCGCGGTGCTCGAGCACGCCGGCTTCCGGACGCTCAACGACATCATCGACCTCGAGCGCGAGGACTTCCTCAAGCTCCCCGGCATCGCGCCGGAGGAGGCCGATCGCATCATGGGGATTCTCGCCGAACTCACCGAGGACAGTGCCTCGGCGGGCGAGGAGTCGGGCGGGTAGGCGATGGACGCCGACCGCCGCGCGCGGGTCGCCGGCCTCCTGGGCCTTGGCCTGCGGGCGCGGTCGGTGGTGGTGGGCGTGGACCTGGTGAAGGGGGCCGTGAAGAGCGGCAAGGCGAAGCTGGTCTTCGTCGCCCCGGACGCCTCGGCCCACTCGCAGGACAAGCTGGTGCCGCTGCTCCGCGCGCGGCGCACGGCCTGGTACGACGCGCTGGACGCGCACGCCCTCGGGGCGGCGGTCGGGCGCGAGACGGTGGCTGCGCTCGGCGTGACCGACGCGGCGCTGGCGAAGGGGATTCGGCACGTGCTCGAGGACGGCGCGGCAGTGGCGCGCGACGGCGACGGCACACGGAGGAGCGGGTGAGCAAGCTGCGGGTGACGGACCTGGCGACGGAATTCGGCATCGGGGCCGACGAAGTGCTCTCGATGCTCAAGGCGATCGAGATTCCCGTGCGCACGCACATGAGCGTGCTCACCGAGGATCAGGTGGCCCGCGCACGCGCGCGCTGGGAGCGCGAGAAGCGCAGCCGCCTCAAGCCGGCCGAGCCCGCGCCCGGTGGTGCCCGGCGCCGTCGGGCCGCCGCCCCCGAGCCCGAGGCCCCCGTCGCCCCCGCCGAGCCCGCCGAGCCCGTCGTCGAAGAGGCCGCCAAGCCGGCGAAGCGCCGCGCGGCGGCGAAGAAGGAGGAGCCCGCTGCTCCCGAGCCGGTCGCCGAGGAGGCGAAGCCCACCGTCCGCCGGCGCACCGCCGCCGAGGTCGCCGCGAAGGCGGCGGCCGAAGCCGCGGCCCAGGCCGCGATCGAGCCCGAGCCGGAGCCGATCCAGGCCCCCGCAGCCGAGGCCGCCCCGGCCCCTGCCACGGCCACGGCCCCGGAGCCGGTCGCCCCGGTCCGCGAATCGGCGGTCGAGGCCCCCGCGCGTGCCCCCGAGCCCCCGTCGGCCCCCGCCGCCGCTGTCCCGGTCGTTCCCGCGGTGCCGCCGGCTTCCGCGCCGAGCCCGGCCGGCCCGGCCGGCCCGGCCGGCCCGGCGGCGCCCGGCGCACCCGCCGACAACCGGCCGAAGCCCCGGCCGATCGTCCCCGGGGCCCCGCGCCCGCGCCCGATCGCGAGCGGGGCCCCGCGCCCGGTCGCGTCTTCCGATCCCCGCGCGATGATCGGCGGCCAGCGCCCCGGTGACCGGCGCCCCGGCGGTCCCACGCCGGTCGCCTCGTCCTCGGGCCCGATGGCCCCGCGGCGCGGCAAGAAGGGGAAGCGGGTCGACCAGACCCAGGTCTCCGCCAACATCACGCGCACGATGCAGTCGCTGCGCGGCGCCGGCGGCCGTCGCGGCGTGCGCCCCGACCTCGAGAAGGAGTTCGAGCGCGAGATGGCCGAGCAGGAGCGTCGGGCCGCGCTCGAGCGCGAGAAGACGACGGTGCGCGTCAACGAGTTCATCACCGTCTCCGAGCTCGCGCAGATCCTCAAGGTCACCCCGACGCAGATCATCGGCTTCGCCTTCAAGACGCTCGGCCTGATGGTCACCATCAACCAGCGCCTCGACTTCGACCAGATCGAGCTGATCGCGTCCGAGTTCGGCTTCGAGGCCGTGCGCGAGGAGGAGTACCAGGCCGACGTCGTGCAGGAGGTCGAGGACCGGACCGAGGACATGGCCCCGCGTCCGCCCGTGGTCACCATCATGGGCCACGTCGACCACGGCAAGACGTCGCTCCTCGACTACATCCGCAAGGCGAACGTGGTCGCCGGCGAGGCCGGCGGCATCACGCAGCACATCGGCGCCTACCACGTCACGACCGCCGACGGCCGGCGGCTCACGTTCCTCGACACGCCGGGGCACGAGGCGTTCACCGCGATGCGCGCCCGCGGCGCGCAGGTGACCGACATCGTCGTGCTCGTCGTCGCCGCCGACGACTCGGTCATGCCGCAGACGATCGAGGCGATCTCGCACGCCAAGAACGCGGGCGTGCCGATGATCGTCGCGATCAACAAGTGCGACCTGCCGCAGGCGAACCCGATGAAGGTCAAGCAGGAGCTCCTCCAGCACAGCGTCGTGCTCGAGGAGTTCGGCGGCACCACGCTGTCGAGCGAGATCTCGGCGAAGACCGGCGCGGGCGTCCCCGAGCTGCTCGAACAGATCCTGCTCCAGTCCGAGCTGCTCGAACTCAAGGCCAACCCGACCCGCATGGCGCAGGGGGCCGTCATCGAGGCCCAGCTCGACCCGGGCCGCGGCCCCGTCGCGACGGTCCTCGTCGAGACCGGCACGCTGCGCGTCGGCGACGACTTCATCTGCGGCCTGTTCTCCGGCCGCGTCCGGGCCCTGCTCGACGAGCGCGGCAAGAACGTGAAGGAGGCCGGGCCCGCGATCCCGGTGCAGGTCCTCGGGCTCTCGGGCGTCCCGATGGCCGGCGACCAGTTCGTGGTCGTCGAGGACGCCGAGGCCGCGCGCGACCTCGCCCAGCGCCGCGAGCGCCTCGAGCGCGAGGCCAAGAGCCGCCGCCAGGCCAAGGGGGCGATGTCCCTCGAGGACTTCATGGCCGCCGCCGGCACCGGCGAGCGCCGCACGCTCAAGCTCCTCATCAAGGCCGATCAGGGCGGCCCGGCCGAGGCGCTCGCCGACTCGCTCCAGGGCCTGTCGAACGCCGAGGTCGCCGTCGAGGTCATCCAGCGGTCCGTCGGCGCCGTCACCGAGAGTGACATCCTGCTCGCCAAGACCGCCGGCGCGATCATCATCGGCTTCCACGTGCGGCCCGACGCGAAGGCCCGCGCCGCCGCCGATCGCGAGGGCGTCGAAATCAAGCTCTATCGCATCATCTACGAGGCCGTCGCCGACGTGCGCGCGGCGCTCGAGGGGATGCTGCGGCCGGAGGAGAAGGAGGTCGTCCTCGGCGAGGCCGAGGTGCGCGAGATCTTCAAGGTCAAGAGCCTCGTCATCGCCGGCTGCGGCGTCCGCAGCGGCGTCATCAACCGCACCGGCCGCATCCGCGTCGTCCGCGACGGCAAGGAGATCTACGACGGTGCGATCGGCTCCCTCCGCCGCTTCAAGGATGACGTCAAGGAAGTCAAGGAAGGCTTCGAGTGCGGCATCGGCGTCGAGAACTTCAACGACCTCAAGGTCGGCGACGTCCTCGAGTGCTACAAGAAGGAGGAGGTCGCCCGCACGCTCGAGACCGCCGGCCAGGCGGGCTGAGCCATGGCCGACTTCCGGCGCGCCGACCGCGTGGCCGAGGCCATCCGGGCGGAAGTAGCGACCTTCCTCCGCGAGGAGGCCAAGGATCCCCGGCTCACCGGGTTCGTGACGGTGACCGGGGTCGAGGCCTCGCGCGACCTGCGCCACGCGAACGTCTTCGTGTCCGTCATGGGCACCGACACCGAGCGCGCGGCCACCCTCGAGGGGCTCGCCTCCGTCGCGACGCACCTGCGCAGCCGCCTCGGGCGCTCGCTGCGCCTCTCGAACGCCCCGACCCTCCACTTCAAGCTCGACGAGTCGGTCGCGCGCGCCGCGCGCATCGAGTCGCTGCTCGCCACGCTGCGACCCACCGCCGAGGCCGAGGCGTCGGCCGACGTGCCCACCGCGCCCGCGGCCGACGCCCCGCCTCCTGGGGACGGTGGGCACCCGGCGTGACGCCGACGTGGAGCCGCCCGACGGGCTGCTCCTCGTGGACAAGCCGGCGGGGATGACCTCCCACGACGTCGTCCTGCGGGCCCGGCGCGCGCTCGGCACGGCGCGCGTCGGCCACGCCGGCACGCTCGATCCCTTTGCGACCGGCCTGCTCGTGCTCCTCTACGGTCGCGCTACGCGCCTCCTCCCGCACCTCGCGGGCGAACCCAAGGTCTATGACGCCACGATCCGCTTCGGTGCCGAGACCGAGACCGAGGACCTGCTCGGGACGGTGACGCGCGAGGCACCCCTCCCCGAACGGGCCGCGGTCGAGGCGGCTCTGCCCGCGCTCACCGGCGACCTCCAGCAGGTGCCCCCCGCCTACAGCGCCAAGCGCGTGGACGGCGAGCGCGCCTATGCCCGCGCGCGCGCCGGGGAGTCGGTCACGCTGGCCCCGGTGCCAGTCCGCGTGCACGGCTGGACGCTGCTCGGCTGGCACGGCGACACGTGCGACGTGCGCGTCACCTGTGGCGGCGGCACCTACGTCCGGTCGCTGGCGCGCGACCTGGGCCGCGCCGTCGGGAGTGCCGCCCACCTCGTCGCGCTGCGCCGGCTCGCGTCGGGGCCGTTCTCGGTGGAGATGGCGCAGCCGCTCGAGGCCCTCACCCCTGCGACCGTGCGCCCGCTGGCCGCCCTCGAGGCGCTCGCCGGCCTCCCGCGGGAGGCGCTGGACCCCGAGCGGGTCGCCCGCGTCGTGCGCGGCATCGACGTCGCGGCGCACGTAGGCGGCACGGAGGCCGCGCTCGTTGACGAGCGCACCGGCGTGCTCGTCGCCTATGCCGTCCGCCGCGGCGACCGCTGGCAGCCGCGCGTCGTGATGCACCGCGTCCCGGAACCGGCGTGACCGACGCCCCCGCGCTGCCGCCGCACGTCGGCGAGACCATCGTCACCGTCGGCACCTTCGACGGCGTCCATCGCGGGCACCAGGACGTGCTCGCCTCCCTGGCCGAGCGCGGGCGTGCGAGCGGGCGCGCCAGCGTGCTCGTGACCTTCGAGCCCCATCCGCTCGAAGTGGTCAATCCGGCGGCGGCGCCGCGCCTCCTCACCCCGGGGGCCGAGAAGCTCGAGGTGCTGGCCGAAGCCGGCCTCGACTACGTCGCCGTGGTGCCCTTCACGCGCACGATGGCTGCGCTCGACGCCGCGCAGTTCGTGGACCTCGTGCTGCGCGAGCGCTTTCGCATGAGCGAGCTGCTCATGGGCTATGACCACGGCTTCGGCCGGGGCCGCTCGGGGGACGTGGAGACGCTGCGCGCGATCGGAGCCGAGCGGGGGATCCCGGTGGACGTCGTACCGGCGGTGCTCACCCCGGATGGCCATCCGATCTCGAGCACCTTCATCCGCCGCGCGGTGGCCGGGGGCGACCTCGCCCATGCCGCGACCGCGCTCGGGCGTCCCTACAGCATCAGCGGGCGCGTCGCGGCCGGGGCAGGGCGGGGGCGCGATCTCGGATTCCGGACGATCAACGTTCCCCTCGAGTCGCCGCGCAAGCTGCTGCCGCCGGAGGGGGTGTATGCCGTGCGGGTGCAGACCCCACGGGGACCCTTCGGTGGCATGATGAACCTGGGTGGCCGCCCCACCTTCGGCGAGGCGACCGTGGTGCTCGAGGCCCACCTCTTCGACGTGGATGCGGACCTGTACGGGCAGTGGGTGCGCGTGGACGTCCTCGGCTGGCTGCGCGCCATCCGACGGTTCGACGGCCCGGCGGCGCTCGTGGCGCAGCTCCGGGCCGACGAGGCGTCGGCCCGGGCGTTGCTCGTCGGGATGGCCGGCGGGGGCAGGGATCCGCAGCGAGCCGGTTGAACCCCTCGGGTCCCCTGCCTAACTTCAAAAGCTTCCGCCATTTAGCCCTCATTCGTCGGTCCGGATGACCAACCTCCGCAATCGCATCCTGCTCATCGTCGGCCTGCTCGTGGCGTCGGGGTGGGCGCTCTTCCCGCGAACCGTCGTCGAGCGCGTCAAGCGCGACGGTCAGTTCACGTACGACACGCTGCGCCGGGTGCCGCTCAAGCGGGGCCTCGACCTGCAGGGCGGCATGCACCTCGCTCTCGAGGTGGACGAGAGCCGGCAGGCGGTCGCCAACAAGAGCGAGGCGCTCGATCGGGCGCTCAAGGTCGTCCGCACCCGCATTGACGAGTTCGGCGTGAGCGAGCCGGTCGTCCAGAAGGCGGGCGACGACCGCATCATCGTCGAGCTGCCGGGCATCGACGACCCGCAGCGCGCGACCGACGTGGTGCAGCGCTCGGCCTTCCTGCAGTTCCAGATCACCGACGAGAGTCAGGCGTTCGAGCGCGTGCTGCCCCGCCTCGATCAGGTGATCCGCGAGCAGGGGGCGGCGGTCGTTGCGGCGGCGCCGGCCGCCGGCCCGGGCGTCGCGGCCGCGAAGCCCGCCGACGCCGTCGCCGGCCTCTTCGCCAAGGCGGACAGCGGCACAGCGAAGGACACGAGCAAGCAGGCCGACTCCACTTCGACGATCCCGGGGCTCGGCGAGGGCCGGACCGGGCCGCTGAGCAAGCTGGTCTCGCCGGGCGGCATGCCGGGCGAGTATCTCGTGGCGGCCGCCGACGCCCAGACGGCGCAGCGCTACCTCGAGCTGCCGGCGGTGGTCGCCGCGATGCCGCCGGGCAAGGTCGTGAAGTGGGGCACCGACTCGGTCGTCTCGGGCCAGCAGGTCTTCCGCCCGCTCTACATGCTCGACAGCAAGCCGATCCTCACCGGCGAGTACCTCACCGACGCGAAGCCCAACCAGGTGCCGGTCGAGGGGACGGTCGTCGAGTTCCAGCTCAACAACGAGGGCGGCCGCCGGTTCAAGAACGAGACCGGCAAGCACGTGAAGGACTACATGGCGATCGTGCTCGACGACCGCGTGATGGGCCGTCCGCCGGTCATCCAGAGCGCCATCGGCACCCGCGGGCAGATCACGCTCGGCGGCCGCGACCTCCAGGCGGCGCAGGACCTCGCCCTGGTCCTGCGCGCCGGCGCGCTCCCCGTGCCGCTCCGCGTCGCCGAGGTGCGCAACATCGGCGCCTCGCTCGGGCAGGACTCGATCGAGAAGGGGATCCTCGCGATGGGGATCGCGATGGCGCTCGTCGTGGCGATCATGGTGTTCTACTACCGCTTCAGCGGCATGCTCGCGGTCGGCGCGCTGGTGCTCTACGTCGTCTACTCGCTGGCGGTCCTCGCCGGCTTCGGCGCGGTGCTCACGCTGCCGGGCATCGCCGGCCTCGTCCTCTCGGTCGGCATCGCGGTGGACGCCAACGTGCTCATCTTCGAGCGCATCCGCGAGGAACTCGACCGCGGCAAGACCGTCCGGCTCGCCATCGAGGAGGGCTTCAACCACGCCCTGTCGGCGATCGTGGACACCTCGGTCGCGACCATCCTGACGGCCGCCGTGCTCTACCAGTACGGCACCGGGCCGATCCGCGGCTTCGCGGTCACGCTCATCGCCGGCATCACCGCCTCGCTCTTCTGCGCCGTCTTCGTCGTGAAGACGTTCTACCTGGTCTGGCTGTCGCGGAAGGGCGCGACGCCCTCGACGCTGAGCATCTGATGCGCCGCATCTTCCACAACACCACGTACGACTTCATCAAGTGGTGGCGCGTCGCCGCCGCGCTGACGGTCGGCTTCATCGTCATCGGCCTCGGATCGTTCGCCGTGACCGGCGGCGTCAACTACTCCATCGAGTTCACCGGCGGCACGCTGATGCAGCTCGAGTTCAAGCAGCCGCCCGGTGACGCGGCCCTGCGGGCCGCGATGGAGAAGGCCGGCTTCGCGGGTGCCGAGGTCCAGCGCTTCGGCTCGCCGACCGAGTATGTCGTCCGGGTCCAGCAGCGGGAGGCGAAGGACGGCGCTGGCCAGGGGGCGGAGACGCTCGCCAACCGCATGAAGGCCACCGTCGAAGGCGCCTTCGGCGCCGGCAACGTCGCCGTAGCCCGCACCGAGGCGGTCAGCGCCAAGGTCGGCGACGAGCTGAGCCGCGGGGCGTTCGTCGCCATGCTCCTCGGCTCGCTGATCACCCTGATGTACCTCGCGATCCGCTTCGAGTGGCGCTTCGGCGTCGCCGCCGTGCTCTCCACCGGGCACGACATCCTCGTGACCTTCGCGTTCATCAAGCTGATGCACCTCGAGGTGTCGCTGACCATCGTGGCCGCGATCCTGACGCTGCTCGGCTACTCGATGAACGACACGATCATCATCTTCGATCGCGTCCGCGAGAACCTCAAGAAGGGCCGCAAGGAGTCGCTGGCCGAGCTGCTCAACCGCTCGATCAACGAGACCCTGCCGCGCTCGATCCTCACCCACGCCACCACGCTCGCGGCGACGGTCGCGCTGCTCCTCTTCGCCGGCGAGGTGATCCGGCCGTTCGCGTGGGTCATGTCGTTCGGCGTGCTGGTGGCGACCTTCTCGTCCATCTACGTCGCCAGCCCGCTCCTGCTCTGGATCGAGACGAAGTACCCGCGGGCGGCGGCCGGCGCGGCCGCGAAGCGCGGCCAGTCGCTTCCCCCGGAGGCGCTCGCCACCCAGCCGCGCCCGCGGCTCAACAAGCAGCCGGCGCCCGCCAAGTAAGGCGACCCCAGCCCGACGAGCCGCCGCCCCCCGGGGCGGCGGTTCGCGCATCCGGCCCCGGTATCCGCATGACCGGTTTCATCGACTCGCACGTCCACCTCGCCGACCCGCAGTTCGACGCCGATCGCGAGGCCGTCATCGCGCGTGCGCGCGACGCCGGAGCGGCGGGGCTCGTGTGCATCGGCGAGTCGCTGACGCGGGCCCACGCGGCGCGGGCGATCGCCGAGGCGCACCCCGGCTTCGTCTGGTGGACGGCCGGCGTGCACCCCCACGACGCGGCCGGCTACGACCCCGTCCGCGACGAGCCGGCCATCCGCGAGTGCCTCGCCGCCGGCGCGGTGGCAGTGGGCGAGTGCGGGCTCGACTACCACTACGACCTCAGCCCGCGGCTCGTGCAGCGGCGCGTCTTCGCCAGCCAGCTCGCGCTCGCCGCCGAGGCCGGACGAGCCGTGGTCGTCCACTCGCGCGAGGCCGCGGAGGACACCGCGGCCATGGTGCGCGAGGCCGGCGCGGCCGGCATCCTCGGCGTGCTCCACTGCCACACGGGGCCGGTCGCGCTCGCCGACGCTGCCCTCGAGGCCGGCTGGTGCATCTCCTTCGCCGGCGTCATCACCTTCCGGAAGTGGGACGACACGGCCCTCCTCCGCGCCATTCCCGATGATCGGCTGCTCGTCGAAACCGATGCCCCCTACCTCGCGCCTGTCCCGCATCGGGGCAAGCGCAACGAGCCGATGCACGTCCCGCAGGTCATCGCGGCCCTCGCGGCGGCGCGGCAGGCGACCCCGGAATTCATGACGTCCGTGACGGCCGCCAACGCCGCCCGCCTCCTGACGCTCGGGTGACCCGCCGAACCCGACCGGGCCGGCAGGGCCGGTCCCTCGGCCGCTAGATTGTGCCGATGCTCGACGACATCCGCATCGCGCAGCAGGCGCAGCTCCGGGACGTCGGCGCAGTGGCGTCCGACCTCGGTCTCGCCGAGGCCGACCTCGACCGCTACGGCCGCCATAAGGCCAAGCTGCCTCTTTCGCTTGCCCAGCGGCCGGCGCGCGGGCAGCTGGTGCTCGTGACCGCCATCAGTCCCACGGCGGCAGGGGAAGGGAAGACCACGACCACCGTCGGCCTCGCACAGGGGCTGCGGCGCCTCGGCACCAACGTCATCGCTTGCATCCGGCAGCCCTCCCTCGGCCCGGTTTTCGGCGTGAAGGGCGGGGCGGCCGGCGGCGGCTACGCGCAGGTCGTTCCGATGGAGGACATCAACCTCCATTTCACCGGCGACTTCCACGCCGTCTCGGCGGCGCACGCGCTGCTCGCGGCCATGATGGACAACGCGCTGCACCACGGCACCGCGAAGGGGCTCGATCCGCGCCGCGTCACGTGGCCGCGCGCCGTGGACATGAACGACCGGGCCCTGCGCAAGGTGACGATCGGCCTCGGCGGACCGGCCAACGGCGTCGTGCGCGAGGACCGCTTCGTGATCACCTCGGCGTCGGAGGTGATGGCCGTGCTGGCGCTGGCGTCCGATGCGGCCGACCTCGAGGCGCGGCTCGCGCGCATCGTGGTCGGCTTCACCCCCGCGGGGGATCCCGTGCGCGCCGGCGACCTTGGCGCCGCCGGCGCGATGGCACTCCTGCTCAAGGACGCCATCCGTCCGAACCTCGTGCAGACGCTCGAAGGCGGCCCGGCGTTCGTGCACGCCGGGCCCTTCGCGAACATCGCGCACGGCTGCTCGTCGCTCGTCGCCACGCGTGCGGCGCTCGCGCTGGCGGACGTCGTCGTCACCGAGGGCGGCTTCGGGTCCGATCTGGGCGCGGAGAAGTTCTTCGACATCAAGTGCCGCGCGGGCGGGCTCACCCCGGCGGCGGCGGTCGTCGTGGCGAGCGTGCGCGCGCTCAAGATGCACGGGGGCGCCCCGAAGGCCGAGCTCGCGCGCGAGGACGTCGCCGCGCTCGAGCGCGGGCTCGCCAATCTCGGGCGGCACCTCGCGAACGTCCGGCAATTCGGGGTGCCGGCCATCGTGGCGCTCAACCGCTTCGCGACCGACAGCGCGACGGAACTGGCGGCCGTCGCGCGCTTCGTCGAGGCGCAGGGCGCGCGCGTCGCCGAGAGCGACGTGTTCGCGCGGGGCGGCGCGGGGGGCGAGGCGCTCGGCCGCCTCGTGCTCGAGACGCTGGCCGGGGGGAACGCGGCGTTCGCGCCGCTGTATGACGCGGCACAGCCCGTGACGACCAGCATCGAGACCGTCGCCCGCCGCGTGTACGGGGCCGACGGCGTGGACTACACGCCGACGGCGGCCAAGGCCCTGCAGCGCATCGAGGCGGCGGGCCTCGGCCACGTGCCGGTCTGCATCGCCAAGACCCAGTACTCGTTCTCCGATGACCCCGCGAAGCTCGGTGCCCCGACCGGCTTCCGGATCACCATCGCCGACGCGTATCCCTCGGCCGGTGCCGGCTTCGTGGTGGCGCTCGCCGGCGACATCATGACCATGCCGGGCCTCCCCAAGGGGCCGGCTGCCGAGCGGATGCGCCTGCATCCCGACGGCACGATCGACGGGCTCTTCTGACCTCCGCTGCTCCCATGGCCATCGCGCGCATCCACACCGACGCCGCCCCCAAGGCGATCGGGCCCTACAGCCAGGCGACCGCCGCCCAGGGCTTCCTGTTCACGGCAGGGCAGATCGCCCTCGACCCCGCCACGATGGACGTCGTGCCCGGCGACGTCGCAGCGCAGACCCGCCAGGTGCTCGCCAACCTGCGGGCGGTGCTGGCGCAGGCGGGGTGCACCTTCGCCGACGTCGCCAAGACGACGGTGTTCCTGCGCACGATGGACGACTTTGCGGCGATGAACGCCGTGTACGCCGAGGCGTTCGGCGATGCCGCTCCGGCACGCAGCACCGTGGCGGTGGTCGGCCTGCCGCGCAATGTGCTGGTGGAGATCGAGCTCGTGGCGGTGCTGCCGCGCTGATGCGCGACCCGTCGCGACGGCCGAGCCGTACAGGGGCGAGCGCACGGCGCGCCGCTGCCGCGCTGGCGGGCGCGGTGCTGGCGTGGCGCGCGCCCGCGGCCGCGCAGCAGGCCGACTCCGCGCGGATCGGTCCGCGTCCCGCCCCGGCGGCGGCGCCGTCGCGACGCCCGGGATCCCCCGTGGATCCCGCCAAGGTCGCGCCGCTCGCGCCCGGCGCCGCCTTCCTGCGCTCGGCCCTCCTGCCGGGCCTCGGGCAGGCGCAGCTCGACCGTCCCGTCGCCGGCGCGGTCTTCTTCGTCGCGGAGGTCTTCTCGCTGGCGATGTGGCGCAAGGCCGCATACGACCTCCGCGAGGCGCAGCGCTGGGGGGCCGACTCGGTGGTCATCGGCGCGTTCCAGACGAGCAACGGCCGCGAGGCACGGGACACGCTGGGTCGCCCGATCCCCGCGACGCCCCTCGTGCCGAACCGCTGGGTGCAGGGGAACATCGGGGCCGCGCGCTCGACTTTCCGCGAGGACTGGATCGCCGCCGTCGTCTTCGTCCACCTCCTGGCCGGCATCGACGCGTTCGTCGCGGCGCAGTTGTGGGACCTCCCGGCGCAGGTGTCGCTGCGGCCGGGCCCGATGGGTGGGGCAACGATCTCGCTCGGCTACCGGTGGCGCTGAGCCCGGAGCCCGTCGCCCCGATCGGCATCTTCGACTCCGGCCTCGGCGGGCTCACGGTCGTGCATGCGCTGCGGGACGCGCTGCCCGCCGAGGACCTCGTGTATCTCGGCGACACCGCCCGCGTGCCCTACGGGCCGAAGAGCCCGGACACGGTGCGGCGCTACGCCGACGAGATCTGCCGCTGGTTGCTTGCGCAGGGGGTGAAGGCGGTGGTCGTCGCCTGCAACACGGCGACGGCGCACGCGCTCGAGCACCTGCGGGCCACGCTGCCGGTGCCGGTCGTCGGCGTCATCGAGCCCGGCGCCCGCGCCGCGGCGCGCGCGACCCGCGGACACGTCGGCGTCATCGGCACCAGCGGCACCATCCGTTCGCACGCGTACCGCCGCGCGCTCGCGGCGCTGGCGCCCGAGGCGCTCGTCGTCGAGCAGCCCTGTCCGCTCTTCGTGCCGCTCGTCGAGGAGGGGTGGGTGGACCATCCCGTCACCGAGCAGGTCGCGCGGGAATACCTCGCGCCGCTGGTCGCCGCCGGCGTGGACACCGTGGTCCTCGGCTGCACGCACTATCCCCTCCTCGCCCCGGTCCTCGCGCGCGTCCTGCCGGCCGGCACGACGCTCATCGACAGCGCAGCCGAGACGGCGCGCGAGACCGCCGCCCTGCTCGCGTCGCGCGGGCTGACGGCGCCCGCCGGCCGCCGGGGGGGGCTGCGGCTCGCGGCGACGGACGCCCCCGACGCCTTCGCGACGCTAGCGGCGCGCTTCCTCGGCGCGCCGGTCGAGCGCGTCGAGCACGTCGGCCTCGCCTGACCCACGGTGGCGCACGAGCGCCACGCGATCATCGTCCACGCGCAGGAACACCGGGTCGTCCATCCACGCCCCCGGATTGGCGTACACGCCGCCGGACGGCGCGCGCACGAGGGTGCGCGCGTGGGCGTGCCCGAAGACCACCAGCGACGGACCACCTGCCGCCCCCAGGCGCGCGAAGGCGACGTCGCGCAGCCCCGCGCCCTCGTCGTGGGCGTTGTGCTGGCGGCTCGTCCGCGAGGTGCCCAGTGCGAGGGCCGTACCCAGGTCGGGATGCAGCCACCGGTACGCCCGGATGGCCGCGGGATGCCGCAGCACCGTCTGCCAGCGGCGGTAGCTGCGGTCGGCCTCCGCGCGCTGGCCGTCTCCGTGGTGGATCCAGGCGCGCCACCCGCCGATCGGGCCTTCGTACGGCCCGTCCCCGTACGTCACGCCGGCGTCCTCGCGCAACAGGGCACCGCCCCAGCAGTCGTGGTTCCCGGCGTGCCAGCGCACGGGGATCCCCGCGTCGGCCAGGTCGGCGAGCGCGGCGATGACGCGGAACCCCTGCCGGGGCATCACGTGACGCCACTCGAACCAGAAGTCGAACAGGTCGCCGTTGACCACCACGCTCCGGGCCGCCGTTCGGGCGTGGCGCAGGAAGGCGAGGACCGTCGGCTCCACCGCGGGCGGCACGGCCCCCAGGTGGGCGTCCCCGAAGACGAAGCAGGGCGTCGGCAGCACATCGGAAGGGTAGCCGCCCGCCCCCCAATGCCGCCACGACGGTGCGTGCGCTTGATTTCCCTCGTGCCGCACGTCGAAGAAAGCCGCTTCCGCGTCCGCTACGCGGAGACCGACCAGATGGGCGTGGTGTACCACGCCAACTACCTCGTGTGGTGCGAGGTGGGTCGCACCGATTACATCCGACGCTTCGGGCTGTCGTACGCCGAGATGGAGCGCCGCGGCCTGCAGCTCGCCGTCGCCGACGCCGCGCTGCGGTTCCTGGCGCCGGCGCGGTACGACGATCCGGTGGTCGTGCGCACCCGGCTGACGGCGGTGAAGTCCCGCGCGCTGGCCTTCGGTTACGAAATTCGCCACGGCGAAACCGACGCGCGGCTCGTCGAGGCCACGACGCAACTCGTCGCCCTCGATGCCAGCCGGCGGCTGACGGTGCTCTGGCCCGATCTCCGTGCGCTGCTCGAAGCCGAGGTGCTGCCGTGACGCGGCCTCGCGCCGCGTGCCTGGCACCACGGGGGGCACGC
The DNA here is from genome assembly GCA_021298835.1 of Gemmatimonadota bacterium. Classification (GTDB taxonomy): domain Bacteria; phylum Gemmatimonadota; class Gemmatimonadetes; order Gemmatimonadales; family Gemmatimonadaceae; genus JAJTHG01. The sequence continues at coordinate 59,568 of JAJTHG010000027.1, read as the reverse complement.
CCGCGGGCGATCACCGGGGGCGTGGCCGTGCCGCTGGTCCTGGGCATCGTCGCCTCCCTCACCCTCGGCGGGACGTCCGCGGCCCAGCGCCCGGCGGGGCCGACGGCGCGGGCCCTCGCGACACGGGTGCCCGACGCGCGGTGGAGACGCCCGTGGGCGGCGGTGCTCCGGATGGCCGACCGGCGCGACTACGACTCGGCGACCGTGGCGGTCGCGCTGGCCTCCGACGCTCCGTCGTCCCTGGCCGTGGTCACGCTGCATGCCCTCGGGCAACTGCGTGCCCATGAGGGGCAGGCGTGGTTGCTCGCGTCCCTGCGCGGCTCGTCGCCCGACCGTGCCGCCGCCGCGGCCTTCGCGCTCGGGACGCGGGGCCGCGCGGGACTTCCCGATTCGACGTGGGAGGTCCTCGAGTCGGTCGCCATCGGCGGCGGTCCAGCCGCTGCCGCTGCCGTGCGCGCCCTCACGACGCAGCCCGGCCGCGTCGGCCGCGTCGTGCGTCGGATCCTCGCCGACTCCGCCGCCCCGCGGGCCACGCAAATCGAGGCGCTGATCATCTCGGGCCTCGTGCGCGATGCCCCGGCGCCCCCCGCCGCCTTGATCGCGTCGGCCGACACCGGGGTCGCGCGCGCGGCCGTCTATGCGGCGGCGCGCCTGCGCCGACCGGCGCTCGCCCGGGCGCTCCTCGCGCGCGCCGCCCAGCCGTCGCCGTCGAGCGTGCTCGCCCTCGTAGCGCGCGGGCTGGGTCGCGCCGCCACCGGCGACTCGCTGGCCGATTCCGCGCGCCGCGCGCTTGCGAGTCTGGTGCAGCATCGGGACCCCGTCGTCCGCACCGAGGCAGTCCTTGCGCTCGGGACGCATGGCGCCGCAGCCGCCGACCCCCTTGCGGCGGCACTGCGAGACCCGCACGCTCTCGTTCGGCAGGCCGCGGTCGTCGGGTTCCTCGCGGCACGACGCGGCGATACGGGCGCCGTGCGACTGGCGTGGCAGGCGGACACCGCGCTCCACCTGCGGGAGGCCGTCCTGCAGGCGCTCGGCGCATGGGGCGGCGATCCCATGCCCGCCGAGGCGAAGGCGTGGGCCTCCGACGCGGACTGGCGGCGCCGGGCCCTGCATGCGCAGTGGGTCCTGCCGAGCCGGGTCCGCTACGCGCTGGGTGATGCCGCCGCCTTCGACGCGCCGCTCGCCGATGCCGACGCGCGCGTCCGCCGCGCGGCGCTCGAGGGGATGCTGCTGGCCGGCGCCCCGCCGTTCCCGCCGCGCGGGACGCCCGAACGCCTCCGCCGCGCCACCGACGACGCATCACCCCTCGTGCGTGCGGCCGCGTGGGGGGCGATGGCGCGCGGCGTTCCCGACACGGCGGACGTGCCGCGCGCGATCGCCGCGTGGGCCGTGGCCGTGCGCGACACGGTGGATGAAGACGCGCGCACCGGGATCGCCCGCTTCCTCGGTGTCGCGTACGGGCGTGCGACAGCGCCGGCCCCGGGCGACACGATGCCGCGCCGCGACTGGCAGGAGGCGTGGACCGAGGCCATCCGCGCACTGCCTCCGCCGACGGACCCGGCCGAGGCCGCGCGTCTGATGGGGCTCTTCGGTTCCCTGCGCCCCGCCTGGCGCGTCGCCGACCCGGAGATGGACGTCCCGGCCACCGACCGCCCGATTGCGTGGTACGACTCGGTGGTGCGCGCCATCGTGTGGCCGGCGCTTGGCGGTCGTCCACCGCGCGCACGCCTCGCGACCTCCCGCGGGCAGCTCCTCATCACGCTCGACGGCGCGACCGCCCCGTTGACGGTCGAGAATCTCTCGCGCCTCGCACGCCGTCGGTACTTCGACGGCCTCGCCTTCCACCGCGTCGTTCCGGCGTTCGTGGCCCAGGGAGGGGATCCCACGGGCACCGGCAGCGGCGGACCGGGGTATGCCATCCGCGACGAGTTGTCGCCGACGCCGTACGAGCGGGGGACGCTCGGCATGGCGCTCTCGGGACCCGATACCGGAGGCAGCCAGTGGTTCCTGACGCTGACATGGCAGCCGCACCTCACCGGCGGCTACACGGTCTTCGGACGCGTAACCGCAGGGTGGGAGGTGCTCGACGCGCTTCGGCAGCACGACCTGATCGTGCGCCTGTCGGTGGTGCCATGACGGCATCCCCGTCCGGTCGCGCGTCCGCGCGGGCGCGTTCGCGTGCGCGTGCGCGTGCGCGGGCCGCTGCGGCCGTGCTCGGCCTCGTCGCCTGTGCTCCCGCAGCGCGTCCGCTCGACGGGCGCGTCGCCCCCGTCTCGGCGATTCCCGCGACGGCCGCGCTGCGGGTCCCGACCCAGGTCGGCTTCCGTTGGGAGTTCCGCGAGGAGCAGCTGACGATCCGCGGCGAGGGGGCGGCACGCCTCGCGCCCCCCGACTCGGCGCGCCTCGACCTCTTCCTCGATGGCGGATTCGGCAGCGGCAACGCCTTCGTCATCGGCGACACCGTGCAGGCCCGGATTCCGATGGGCGACCGACTCATCCCGCCGGCCGCGCTCTTCTGGGGCGCGGTCGGACGACTGGCCGTTCCCCCGGGCGACACCATCGTTCGCGTGGTCGCGGACACCCTGCGCACCGACATCGCCGGCACCCGGGGGATCTTCCGGGCGTCGTTCGTCCGCGACTCGCTCGTGCAGCTCGAGCGCATCGTGGACGGTCGGGTGCTCGAGCGGGTGGACCGGGTGGGGGATGTCGTGCGATACCGGCAACTGGCCTCGCGGCGGTCGCTCGACCTGACCATCCTTCGGCGTGCCGCCGTCCCGCCCTTCGATGCCGCGATCTGGCCCCGCTGACCCCGTGCCGCATCCGCGACGGACGTCGGTGTGGCGCCTCCTGCCGCTGCTGCCCCTCCTCGGGGGCTGCGTGTACGGGTTCGCGGGGGGCGGCCTGCCGCGCCACGTCCGCACCGTGGCGGTGATTCCCTTCGAGAACCAGACGCCGCTCCCCGAGCTGCAGCGCGAGATCAACGAGGCGCTGCGGGTCGCCTTCGAACAGCGGCTGGGGCTACGCGATGCCGCCGAGGACCGGGCCGACGCCATCGTGCGCGGGACGATCGTCCGGTTCGAGCCGGACGCACCGGTGGCGTTCTCGGCGGACGCGTCGCGTTCGACCTCGATTCGCCGGCGGATGCAGATCGTCGTGGACATCGAGATCTTCGATCAGGTCACCGGCCGTGTCCTGTGGGAGAAGAAGGGGGTGACGGCCGAGGGCGAGTACGCCGAGCGGCAGGAGGTCGCGGGGCGGCGTCAGGCAATCGATCGTATCGTCGCGGACGTGATCGAAGGGGCGCAGTCGCAGTGGTGAGCCGTTGAGCGGCGTCCGCGCGCCGGCCGACAAGGTCATGGATCGCGCCGCGCTCGTCGCGTGGCGACGGGCGCAGGCGGGGCGCGTCGTGTTCACGAACGGCGTCTTCGACTTGCTGCATCCCGGGCACGTGGACGTCCTGCGTCTCGCGCGGGCCGAGGGGGATGCCCTCGTCGTCGGCGTGAACAGCGACGCGTCGGTCCGACGCCTGGGCAAGGGGCCCGAACGGCCCATCCGGCCCGAGGTCGACCGGGCGTACGTGCTCGCCGGCCTCGAGAGCGTGGACGCCGTGTGCGTGTTCGACGAAGACACGCCGCTCGCGCTCGTCACGGCGCTCGTGCCCGACGTGATCGTGAAGGGGGGCGACTACCGCCCCGATACCGTCGTCGGTGCGGATGTGGTGCGCGCCGCCGGCGGCCGCGTGGTGATCGTGCCGCTGGTGCCCGGCCAATCGACGACGCGGATCGTCCGCCAACTTTCGGCCTCCCCCGATGCCCCGTGATCCGCTGCCGCCGCGCGCGCGTCCCCTCGACGCGCTGCGTCCCGTCTCCCTCACGCGCGGAGCGGCGCCGTACGCGGAGGGCTCGTGCCTCGTCGCGTTCGGCGAGACGCGGGTGCTGTGCACCGTGAGCGTCGAGGCCGGCGTGCCCGGCTGGCGCAAGGGGAGCGGACAGGGATGGCTGACCGCCGAGTACGCGATGCTGCCGCGCGCGACGCACACCCGCACGGCGCGCGAACGCCGGGAGATCGGCGGGCGGACCCAGGAGATCCAGCGGCTCATCGGCCGCAGTGTGCGGGCGATGCTCGACGACTTCGCGTTCGGCGAGTGGACGCTCAAGGTGGACTGCGACGTGCTGCAGGCGGACGGCGGTACGCGGACGGCAGCGATCACCGGGGCGAGCGTCGCGGTGTGCGATGCCTTCGCGTGGATGGTGGGGCAGGGGCACCTGCCGGCGTCGCCGGTCCGCCGCCGCGTCTCGGCCGTCTCGGTCGGGGTGGTCGAGGGCGACGTGCGACTCGACCTCGAGTACGTCGAGGATGTGCGTGCGGAGGTGGACATGAACGTCGTGCGCGCCTCGACGGGCGCGTTCGTGGAGGTGCAGGGGACCGGGGAGCACGGGCTCTTCGATCGCGGGCAGCTCGACCGGCTGCTGACGGTCGCCGAGCGCGGGCTCGATGCGCTGGACGCGGCCCAAGTGGCGGCGCTCGGGATCGGCTGAGGCGGCGGTGGCGGAGGACAGCCGTTGCGTGGTGCTCGCGACCCGCAGCGCGGGGAAGCTGCGCGAACTCGGGCCGATGCTGGCGTCGGCGGGCTGGTCGGCGACGACCCTGCAGGCCCTCGGCGTGCCGGAGACGGCCGACGAGGAGTCGCTCGAGTGCCACGACACGTTCGAGGCGAACGCGGTGGCCAAGGCGCAGTGGTTCTTCGCGCGGTGCGGCGGGCGGCCGGTGCTGGCGGACGACTCGGGGCTGTGCGTGGACGCGCTGGGCGGGCGGCCCGGGGTGCACTCGAAGCGCTGGTCGGGACGCCACGACCTGTCGGGACCGGCGCTGGACGACGCGAACAACGTGTTCCTGCAGGGGGCGCTCGCCGGGGCGACGGATCGGCGCGCGCAGTACGTGTGCGTCGTGGCGTGGGTGGGTGCGGACGGCGTGCGGACGGCGCGCGGCGAGACGCGCGGCGTGCTGCTGTCGGCGCCGCGGGGCAGCGGGGGCTTCGGGTATGATCCGTACTTCCTGAGCGACGAGCTCGGCGTGACGTTCGCGGAAGCGACGCGCGAGGCGAAGGCGGGGGTGAGTCATCGCGGCCGGGCCGTGCGGGCGCTGTTGTCGCGGCTCGCTGGGTCGCGGTAGCGCGCGCCTCGTGGGGTCGCGGTAGCGCGCGCCTCGTGGGGTCGCGGTAGTGCGCGCCTCGTGGGACCGTGTGATCGATGTCCGGTTGACAACGGTCCCTGTTCGGTTATCCTTCGTGGCTCGCGGGGCGTAGCGTAGCCCGGTATCGCGCCTGCTTTGGGAGCAGGAGGTCGCCGGTTCGAATCCGGCCGCCCCGACCTCTGCAGGGTCGCCCCGCGTGAAGGAGCCGACGCGCGGGGCGGCTCCGCACCGCACGATGCGCCAGTAGCTCAGCCTGGATAGAGCGGCAGCCTTCTAAGCTGCTGGTCGGGGGTTCGAATCCCTCCTGGCGCGCCAAGAGGCGAAGTGCACGACAACCGAAGCACCCTTAGCTCAACTGGTAGAGCAGCTGACTCTTAATCAGTAGGTTGAAGGTTCGAGTCCTTCAGGGTGCATGGGAAAACCCGACAGCGGTTGCGTCGGGACGGCGTTAGATCGGAGGCGGCTCCGGCAACGGGGTCGCCTTCGTCATCGGCGGGGACGCGTTTCTGTTGATTCGACGGTCTCGCTTCGGTGATTTCGAGGTTGAGCGCCGCCCGAACGGGTGGGGCTTGTGTACCTGAAGGGATGGTGGTACACTTGCGACCCGCTTGTTGACCGGGGGAATGGTCGAGGGGCGGATCGGCTCGAGGGTCGTTGCGGGGCGGTACTGCGGCGAAGTTGAAAAAAGAGTCGCGTGCCCCTTGCGGAAGGCGTTCGAGTTGAGTAAGTATATGGGCTCCCGCTGAAATGCGGGTTGCTTGCAGGACCAAAGCTGATTGACAATCGAGAGAGACGCGTGATGTGCGGGCGGACTCGATGAAGCGGAATCCTGGCAGGGGTTCCGTGGAGAGTCTGACCTGACCAAATAGACAGTTGATTCGGACGTGGAACCGTCTTCGGACGGCCACGATCAGAGCCATATGTAGAACTCTTCATTGGAGAGTTTGATCCTGGCTCAGGACGAACGCTGGCGGCGTGCTTAACACATGCAAGTCACGGGGGCCCGCAAGGGTAACCGGCGAACGGGTGCGTAACACGTGAGCAACCTGCCGATCAGAGGGGGATAGCCGGCCCAACGGCCGGGTAATACCGCATACGCTCATCGAGGGGATTCCCTTGGTGAGGAAACCTCCGGGGCTGATCGAGGGGCTCGCGGCCTATCAGCTAGTTGGTGAGGTAACGGCTCACCAAGGCGACGACGGGTAGCTGGTCTGAGAGGATGGCCAGCCACATTGGGACTGCGACACGGCCCAGACTCCTACGGGAGGCAGCAGTGGGGAATCTTGCGCAATGGACGAAAGTCTGACGCAGCGACGCCGCGTGCGGGATGAAGCTCTTCGGGGTGTAAACCGCTGTTGCCCGGGACGAATCCCTGGTTCATCCAGGTTGACGGTACCGGGTGAGGAAGCACCGGCTAACTCTGTGCCAGCAGCCGCGGTAATACAGAGGGTGCGAGCGTTGTCCGGAATCACTGGGCGTAAAGGGCGCGTAGGTGGCTTGGTAAGCGTGTGGTGAAAGCTCGGGGCTCAACCCCGAGTCTGCCGTGCGAACTGCCGAGCTCGAGCATAGTAGAGGCAGATGGAATTCCGGGTGTAGCGGTGGAATGCGTAGAGATCCGGAAGAACACCGGTGGCGAAGGCGGTCTGCTGGGCTATTGCTGACACTGAGGCGCGACAGCGTGGGGAGCAAACAGGATTAGATACCCTGGTAGTCCACGCCGTAAACGATGGGTACTAGCTATCTGGGGGAGCGACCCCCTTGGTGGCGGCGCTAACGCATTAAGTACCCCGCCTGGGGAGTACGGCCGCAAGGCTGAAACTCAAAGGAATTGACGGGGGCCCGCACAAGCGGTGGAGCATGTGGTTTAATTCGACGCAACGCGAAGAACCTTACCTGGGCTTGACATGGCCGAGAAAGCCGGCAGAGACGCCGGCCCCTCTTCGGAGTTCGGTCACAGATGCTGCATGGCTGTCGTCAGCTCGTGTCGTGAGATGTTGGGTTAAGTCCCGCAACGAGCGCAACCCTCGCCCTTAGTTACCAGCGGGTAAAGCCGGGAACTCTAGGGGGACTGCCGGTGCCAAACCGGAGGAAGGTGGGGACGACGTCAAGTCATCATGGCTCTTACGTCCAGGGCTACACACGTGCTACAATGGCATCTACAAAGGGCTGCAATGGGGCGACCCGGAGCCAATCCTCAAAAGATGCCTCAGTTCGGATTGTAGTCTGCAACTCGACTACATGAAGCTGGAATCGCTAGTAATCGTGGATCAGCTACGCCACGGTGAATACGTTCCCGGGCCTTGTACACACCGCCCGTCACGCCATGGAAGCTGCGAGTGCCCGAAGTCGGTGTCGCAACCGCAAGGGGCAAGCCGCCTAAGGCAAGCGCAGTGACTGGGGCGAAGTCGTAACAAGGTAGCCGTAGGGGAACCTGCGGCTGGATCACCTCCTTTTCGGAGCGACGAGTAAGCCACCCTTCGGGGTTGGCGGAAAGTCCTCGGAAGTCGCCCGCCCGCACATTACTCGTCTCTCTCGATGTCTTTTTTGCGAAGGCGCCGTGGCGCGTTCGCGCTGTTTGACAACGGAAGGTGGCAGTGATCATGCGGCATGGACTCCCCCGAGTCCGTGTCGTGGAATCAACACCGTGAAAGCAATTTCGATTGCAATTCACTGTAGATCGCGCGTAAGCGTCGCGAGACTGTTATGCGGTCAAGCGAACGAAAGCACGTCGGGGATGCCTTGGCACACGAAGGCGATGAAGGGCGTGGTAAGCTGCGATAAGCGTCGGGGAGTGGCACACACACTGTGATCCGGCGATGCCCGAATGGGGAAACCCGGCCGTCAGCGATGGCGGTCACGCCGAAAGGCGAGCGAACCCTGGGAACTGAAACATCTAAGTACCGGGTGGAAGAGAAATCAATCGAGATGCCCTGAGTAGTGGCGAGCGAAACGGGTACAGGCCAAACCGTGGTCCTTCGGGGCTGCGGGGTTGTAGGACCCACGGACGCGCGTGGTGACGCTAGCTGAAGTCTCCTGGAACGGAGCGCCAAAGACGGTGACAGCCCGGTAGGCGAAAGCCATGGACCATGCGTAGTGGAGTTCCTGAGTAACGCCCGACCCGAGAAATCGGGCGTGAAACTGGGGGGACCACCCTCCAAGCCTAAACACTCTCGTGTGACCGATAGTAGACGAGTACCGTGAGGGAAAGGTGAAAAGCACCCCTGTGCGGGGAGTGAAACAGATCCTGAAACGACGTGCTTACAAGCGGTAGGAGGGGGCTTCGGCCCCTGACTGCGTGCCTTTTGCATTATGATCCGGCGAGTTACTCGTCGCATGCGAGGCTAAGCGGCTCAGCCGCGGAGCCAGAGCGAAAGCGAGTCCTGTAACGAGGGCGTCCAGAGTATGCGGCGGTAGACCCGAAGCCAGGGCGATCTACCCATGAGCAGGGTGAAGCTGGGGTAACACCCAGTGGAGGCCCGAACCGGTATGGGTTGAAAACCGTTCGGATGACTTGTGGGTAGGGGTGAAAGGCCAATCAAGCCTGGAGATAGCTGGTTCTCTCCGAAATCTATTGAGGTAGAGCCTCGAGCATTGTGCCGTGGGGGTAGAGCGACTGGAAAGGCGCGGGCTGGCGAAGCCGGTACCAACCCTTACCAAACTCCGAATACCATCGGCATGGACCTCGGGAGGCAGTCGCTGAGCGATAATGTCCAGCGGCGAGAGGGAAAGAACCCAGAGCCACAGCTAAGGCCCCGAAGTGGCGGCTCAGTATAGCGAAGGATGTGTTCCTGCATTGACAACTGGGAGGTTGGCTTAGAAGCAGCCATTCCTTTAAAGAGTGCGTAATAGCTCACCAGTCCAGCGGGAACGCGCCGAGAATGGTCGGGATTAAGCCGCCCGCCGAAGCTTGGCCTTGCAGCATTGCTGCAGGGGTAGGAGAGCGTTCCGGGAGCACTGAAGGGTCCGTGGAAACGTTGACCTGGAGCGACCGGAAGTGAGGATGCCGGATTAAGTACGCGCAAATACGGGTGAAAACCCCGTACACCGTAAGCCTAAGGATTCCTGCGCCATGGCAATCAGCGCAGGGTGAGGCGGACCCTAAGGTGAGGCCCCAGAGGCGTAACCGATGGACAGCCGGTCAAAATTCCGGCCCCGCTGACAGTGCGTTAACACCGACGAAGGGACCGTGGAACGAAAGGGGAGCGGCCTTGTGGATGGCCGTCTAAGGGTGTAGGCGCAAGCCGAGACCTGAATGCGAGTGCGCGGGGCAACCCAAGCGCGAGTTCTCTGGAGTCGACACGCAAGAAAAGCTTCGATCGGAAGTGCTGGCAGCGTCCGTACCGCAAACCGACACAGGTAGGCGAGGCGAGCAGCCTAAGGTGTTCGAGTGAAACGTGGTCAAGGAACTCGGCACAATGATCCCGTAACTTCGGAAGAAGGGATGCCGGAGAGGGTAACAAACACGCCCGCTCCGGTCGCAGAGAATCGACTCAAGCGACTGTTTAGCAAAAACACAGGTGCATGCCAAGCCGCACAAGGCGCCGTATATGCACTGACGCCTGCCCGGTGCCGGAAGGTTAAGGGGAGAGGTTAGCCGCAAGGCGAAGCTTCGAGCCGAAGCCCCGGTAAACGGCGGCCGTAACTATAACGGTCCTAAGGTAGCGAAATTCCTTGTCGGGTAAGTTCCGACCTGCACGAATGGCGTAACGACTTGAGTACTGTCTCGACCACGTGCTCGGCGAAATAGCAGTATCGGTGAGGATTCCGATTACCCGCGACAGGACAAAAAGACCCCATGCACCTTTACTGCAGTTTGTCATTGGACGTCGCACGAAACTGTGTAGCATAGGTGGGAGCCGTCGAGGCCCGGGCGCCAGCTCGGGCGGAGGCATCAGTGAAATACCACCCTGGTTCGTGTAACGTCCTCACCACGCAGAGCAAACCTCTGCTGGGACCGTGGCAGACGGGCAGTTTGACTGGGGCGGTCGCCTCCGAAAGCGTAACGGAGGCGCGCGAAGGTAGGCTCAGCGCGGTCGGTACTCGCGCTTGTAGAGTGCATTGGCAGAAGCCTGCCTGACGGTGAGACTGACAAGTCGAGCCGCCACGAAAGTGGGCCAAAGTGATCCGGTAGACCGCCGTGGGGCGGCTATCGCGCAACGGATAAAAGGTACGCTGGGGATAACAGGCTTATCGCATCCGAGAGTTCACATCGACGATGCGGTTTGGCACCTCGATGTCGGCTTGTCACATCCTGGGGCTGGAGAAGGTCCCAAGGGTCCGGCTGTTCGCCGGTTAAAGTGGCACATGAGCTGGGTTCAAAACGTCGTGAGACAGTTTGGTCTGTATCCGTCGTGGGCGCTGGAGAATTGAGGGGAGCGGACTTTAGTACGAGAGGACCGAGTCGGACGACCCGCTCGTGTCCCGGCTGTGGCGCCAGCTGCAACGCCGGGTAGCGATGGTTGGACGGGATAACCGCTGAAAGCATCTAAGTGGGAAACCCACCCCAAGATGAATTCTCCCTGAGGGCTTGACCCTCCTGAAGGGCCGTAGGAGACCACTACGTCGATAGGCCGGCCGTGGAAGCGCTGCAAGGCGTTCCGAGCGAACCGGTACTAATCGCCCGTGAGGCTTGACTGCTTCTTATGGACCACGGACATGCAAACCGTGTGTCCCCTTACCGCGACGCTTATCGCGATCGCGTTGATTCCAGATCACTGTCACCCTTCGTTGCCATGTTCGCTGGCGACTAGAGCGCAAGGGCCACACCCGTTCCCATTCCGAACACGGTCGTTAAGCCTTGCAGCGCCGATGGTACTCCGCTCGAGAGAGCGCGGGAGAGTAGGCCGTCGCCGGCACCCCTGTGAGACCCCCGTCAATCCCCGTGATTGGCGGGGGTTTCGCGTTCCCCGTCGCCCCCGAACCGCCGCCATGCCCAAGGCCGGATTCGTCGCCCTCGTCGGAAAGCCAAACGCCGGCAAGTCCACGCTGCTCAATCGCCTCGTGGGCGAGACTCTCGCGATCACGAGTCCCAAGCCCCAATCCACGCGCGACCGCGTCGTCGGCATCCGCACCGACGACGACCGCCAGTTCGTCTTTCTCGACACCCCGGGACTGCTCGATCCCGAGTACGCCCTGCACGCGGTCATGCGGGGCGTCGCCATCGCCGCCCTGCGGGAGGCCGATGTGGTCGTCCACCTCGCCGACGTCGCCGACGGGCCCCCTCCGCCCCTGGCGACCCTCGTCCCGGAGGTCGGACACCCCCTCCGTGCCCCGGTCCTCCGGGTCCTCAACAAGGGCGACACCCTGACCCGACAGCAGCGGGAGGCGCTCGCCCCCTCGGTCGACCACGTCGTCTCCGCCAAGAGCGGCGCCGGGATCGAGGGATTGCTCCGAGGCATCGCCGACCGGCTCCCGGACCATCCGTTCCTCTACCCGCCCGACGAGCTCTCCACCCAGTCCCTGCGGTTCTTCGCGGCCGAACTCATCCGCGAGACGGCGCTCGAGCAGCTCGACGAGGAAGTCCCCTACTCGGTGGCCTGCGTCGTCGAGGAGTTCCGCGAGGACCGGTCCCCGACCTACATTCGCGTGACCCTCCATGTCGAGCGCGACAGCCAGAAGGGCATCCTGCTCGGGGCAGGGGGACAACGCATCAAGGCGCTGAGCACGGCCGCCCGGCTGAAGCTCGAGCGCCTGACCGGAGGCCCCGTGTTCCTCGACATCTGGGTCAAGGTCACCCCCAACTGGCGACGCTCGCCGGACGCCATGGCGCGCTTCGGCTATCGCGCCCCGGAATCCGACGCATGACGCTGCCCCTCGAACTCCTCGAGATCCTCGTGTGCCCCAAGTGCCGAGGGCCGCTCCTGCCCCGGGGGGCGGCCCCCGAGGCGCTCGAGTGCGCCGCCTGTCGCCTGTCGTATCCCGTTCGCGACGGCATCCCGATCCTTATCGTGGATGACGCCCTGCCGATCGGCTAGGCGCCGGGCGTGACCCCAGGGGAGGACCGGGCGTCATTTCCCGGAGTGCCCCACCGCAGGCCACCGCGTCGGCACGCCGTTTGACCATCGGTCGTCCGAACCGGTAACTTCGACCGACACCCCGATTGCGTCCGCGAGTGGCCAATTCGTCCGCCATCTTCTTCAGCCCCGATAGCCAGGCACCCCCCGAGATCCTGTCGGCGTGGGTGATCCGGCGCGGCTGGCCCTCGCAGACGATCGCCACCGCTGACGACCTGATGGCGATAGCGCTCCGCGGCCGGCCGCGCGTGGTCATGATCGACGCCCGCACCCACCAGGTCGCGGCACTCGAGGCGTGCGGTCGGCTCAAGGCCGATTCCTTCACCGGCATCGTGCCGTGCGTCGTCGTGACGCGCGACGACGACACGGCCTTCGCGGCCGCCTTCGATGCCGGGGCCGATGAGGTCCTGCGCGCCTCGACCACGCCGGGGGAGGCGGGACTCCGGCTCGACGTGCTGCTGCGGCGGTCCGACCGGGACACGGTCGTGCATCCGTCCACGCGGTTGCCGGGCTCGCACGAGATCGAGCTGGACATCGGCAAGCGCCTCGCGGCCGGCGAGATCTTCGGGGTCTGCTATGCCGACCTCGACCACTTCAAGGAATTCAACGATCGCTACAGCTACTACGACGGCGACCGGGTCATCCGCATCCTCGCGCGCATCCTGCACGACATCGTCAAGGGGATCTGCGGCGAGGCCGGCTTCGTCGGCCACATCGGGGGGGACGACTTCATCTTCATCGTCCCCCTCGATGCGGTGCGGCAGGTGTGCGCCGAGGTCGTCGACGTCTTCGACACGCTCGTGCCCTTCCAGTACTCCGAGCAGGACCGGCGCGCCGGCTACTTCTTCGGCAAGGACCGGCGGGGCCAGCTGCACCGGGTGCCGCTCATGACGGTCTCGATCGGCGTCGTCAGCAACGAGCGCCGGCACTTCACCCACGCCGCGCAGGTCTCCGAACTCGCGACCGAGATGAAGAGCTACGCCAAGACGCTGCCCGGTTCGGTCTACACCTTCGACCGCCGCCAGGACCTGGGGGCGGACATCGGCCATCGCCCGACACCGGCAGGCGGCCAGCCGCACGGAGACGCCAAGTGAACGTCAGTTGCTCGGAGTGCCAGTCGGTCTACCGGATCGATCCGGCGAAGGTACCGACGGGCGGGATTCGCGCCCGGTGCGAGGTGTGCGGTGCGGTGATCCGCATCGCGGGGGACCCTGCCTCGGCGAATGCCGACTTCGCACGGTCGGCGTCGCCGCTGTTCCGCAACGCGCCGGTCGCCACTCCGGCTGCCGGGCCCTCGGGCGTGGGGAGGCCGGCCTCGAGCCCGGCCATGCCTCCCGCGGAGGCCCCGGTCGCGAGGCCGACCCCGACGCAGCGGGTCTCCAAGGGATTCATGGGTATCGAGCCCCCGGCTCCGGCCGGCGGGGCCGCCGTGGCTGGCGGCTTCGGTGGGACACCGATGCGCGCCCCGACACCGGCGGCGGTGCCGGCCATGGCGCCGCGCGCCCCGACACCGGCGACGGTGCCGGCCATGGCGCCGCGCGCCCCGACACCGGCGGCGGTGCCGGCCATGGCGCCGCGCGCCCCGACACCGGCGGCGGTGCCGGCCATGGCGCCGCGCGCCCCTGGTCCCACGGCCGCCCCGGTCATGCCGCCCGCTCCACCCCCTCGCATGCCTCCTGCGGCGTCCGTCGCGCCGTCGCCGATGCCCCCGATGCCCCCGATGCCCCCGCGCCCGCCGGTTGCGCCGGCGCCGATGGGGGCACCTACGGCTGCCGGAGCGGCTCCGTCCGCGCCGGGGGCGGCTCCCAGACCGCCCATGCCGCCGATGCCGCCGGTTGCCCCCGGCGCGTCGCCGCCGCGACCGGCGATCGGCGCCCCGACCCCGGGCCCGAGGACGCCACCCGCGGCTCCGGCGCCTCCGCAGCGGCCGTTCGCGGCTGGTCCGGCTGGTCCGGCTGCCGCGCCGGCACCGCCTCGGCCGCCCATGCCCGCCACGCCGCCTCGGCCGTCCGCGCCCGCCATGTCGGCCCCTGCGCCCACGCCGCCGCCGTCCGCGCCCGCCATGTCGGCCCCTGCGCCCACGCCGCCGCCGTCTGCGCCCGCCGCGCCGGTCCCCGCCTCCGCGAGGCCGTCGCAGACGGTCGGGGCGACCCCGGAGGGCCGTCGTCCGATCAATCCGTTCCTCGCCAACGACCCGAACGCCAAGGCAAAGCGGCTGGCCCGGGCGCTGATCAGCGACCTCGTCGTGTACCATCCGCAGCGTCGCGAGGATGGTCTCAGGAACGGGACGCTGCCGCAGCTCTTCGACGAGGAGATCAGGAAGAGCTACGAGGAGTACGTGGACCAGCTCGGCAAGGAGTTCGCCGAGTCCACGTCGCACTTCACGGACGCGCTGAACGAGATCCTCGCGAACGGCTCGAAGGTGTTCTGAGGTCGGCGCGGCCCCGGGCGCCCCGCGCGCAGTGCAGAACGCCGGGGCGTTCCGCTAGCTTACCGACACGTCGCGGGCCGCCCCTGCAACCGGCAGGAGCGGCCCGCGTCCGACTTGTTCCCCACGCCGATGTCCGACGCCACGAATCGCGGCCAGGTGCTGGCCGCCGCCGCCGAGAAGCTCGTCGAGCTCCGGAGGTTCCTTTGACCTCGACGCGAAGCGCGCGCGGCTGAGCGAACTCGAGGGCCGGATGGCCGACGCCGCCTTCTGGAACGACCAGGCGGCGGCGCAGGCGACGGTGCAGGAAGTGAAGACCCTCAAGAACTGGGTCGAGCCGCACGACGGCCTGCAGCAGCGGGTCGCGGACGCGCGGGAGCTCGAGGAACTGCTGGCGCTCGAGCCGGACCCGGCCATGGAGGCCGATGCGACGCGCGAGGCCGAGGCGATCCGTGACGAGGCCGAGGCGTTCGAGCTCCGCTCGTTGCTGCAGGGGAAGGACGACTTCCGCGACGCTCAGGTGGAGATCAGCGCCGGTGCCGGCGGAACGGAGGCGCAGGACTGGGCCCAGATGCTGATGCGGATGTACACACGCTGGGCCGAGCGGAAGGGCTACGCGGTGGAGATCCTCGACCTGTCGGAGGGCGAGGAGGCGGGGATCAAGGGGGCGGTGCTGGAGATCAAGGGGCCGTCGGCGTTCGGGTTCCTCCGGGCGGAGACCGGCGTGCACCGGCTCGTGCGCATCTCGCCGTACGACTCGCAGGCACGGCGGCACACGAGCTTCGCGTCGATCTTCGTGTATCCGGTGGTGAACGAGGAGATCAACATCGAGATCCGCGACGAGGACATCAAGATGGACGTCTTCCGCGCCTCGGGGGCGGGCGGCCAGCACGTCAACAAGACGTCCTCGGCAGTGCGGCTGACGCACCTGCCGTCGGGGATCGTCGTCTCGTGCCAGCAGCAACGGTCGCAGCACAAGAACCGGGAGCATGCGATGAAGCAGCTCAAGAACAAGCTGTACCTGCGGGAACTGGAGAAGCAGCAGGCGGCCAGAGCGGCGCTCGATTCGACGAAGCAGGACGTGAGCTTCGGCTCGCAGATCCGCAGCTACGTGCTCCAGCCGTACACGATGGCGAACGACCATCGGACCGAGCTGAAGGTCACGGACGTGCACAAGGTGCTCGACGGGGCGATCGACCCGTTCATCGAGGCGTACCTCAAGCGGCAGGGCGACGCGGCGTGAGCGAGGACCTCAACTTCGTGATGCAGGCGCGCCGCGAGAAGCTCGCGGCGATCGAGGCGGCGGGGCTCGTCCCGTTCGCGTACGCCTACGACCGCACGCACCACGCGGCGGAGGCGCTGGCGGCGATCCCGCCCGCCGAGTCGGCCGACGCGGCGCCGGTGCCCGTGCGCGTCGCGGGGCGACTCGTCAACTGGCGCGGCCACGGCAAGACCGCCTTCGCGCATCTCGCCGACGACACCGGGCGGATCCAGTGCTACTTCCGCCGCGACGACCTCGGCGAGGCGTGGCGGCTCGTCGAGCTGCTCGACATCGGCGACGTGGTGGGGGTGGCAGGGACGCTCATGCGCACGCGCACCGGGGAGACGACCGTGCAGGCGACGGCCGTGACGCTGCTCGCCAAGTCGCTGCGCCCGCTGCCCTTCGGCAAGGAGGAGCTGCAGGCGGACGGCACGGTGGTGCGCCACGGGGCGCTCGAGGACGGGGAGCAGCGCTCCCGCCAGCGGTATGCCGACCTCGCCGTCCACCCCGAGGTGCGGCGGCACTTCGCCGCCCGCTCCCGCATGATCTCCGCCATCCGCGCCCACCTCGACGGCCTCGGCTACCTCGAGGTCGAGACGCCGGTGCTGCAGCCGCAGTACGGCGGCGCGATGGCGAAACCCTTCACGACGCACCACAACGCGCTCGACCAGACGCTCTACCTGCGCATCGCCGACGAGCTCTACCTCAAGCGGCTGGTCGTCGGCGGTTTCGAGCGGGTGTACGAGATCGGCCACGACTTCCGCAACGAGGGCATCGACCGGACGCACAATCCGGAGTTCACGATGCTCGAGTTCTACCACGCCTACGCCGACTACACGACGATGATGGACATCGTCGAGGCGCTGCTCGTGCGTGCGGCCGGTGCGGTGCGCGACGCCCTCGGGCCGCTGGCCGAGCGGACGGGGACGCTCGACGGCGACTTTCTCGCGCCGCCGTTCGCGCGGGTCGCTTGGGCGCCGACGCTCTCGGCCCGGCTCGGCGTGCCGCACGTGCTCGACCTGACCGACGCCGCCCTGCGGGCGGCGGCGACGCGGGCGGGCGTGGCCGGGGTGGACGCCATGAGCCGTCCGAAGCTCCTCGACGAGCTCTTCGGTGCGCTCGTCGAACGGACGCTCGACCGGCCGACCTTCGTGCTCGACTACCCGCTCGAGCTCTCGCCGCTGGCGAAGCCCAAGCGCGGCGACCCGCGGCTCACCGAGCGCTTCGAGCTGTTCGCGCGCGGCACCGAGCTGGCCAATGCCTTCAGCGAGCTCAACGACCCGCTCGACCAGCGCCGCCGGCTCGAGGCGCAGGCCGTCCTCCGCGATGCGGGTGACGAGGAGGCCTCGGGCGTGGACGAGGATTACCTCCGGGCGATGGAGTACGGCATGCCGCCGATGGGGGGCGTGGGGATCGGCATCGACCGGCTCTTCATGTTCCTGACCGGGACGTCGCACATCCGCGACGTGATCCTCTTCCCGGCCTTGCGGCCGGAACAGTAGGCCGTCCGATGGCGACGCCGCTCGAGTGGTCGATCGCGCTCCGCTACCTCCGCAGCCGGCGGGGGTCGCGCGTGGTCTCGCTCATCTCGGCCATCGCCATCGGCGGGGTCGTGGTGGGGGTGGCGGCGCTCGTGCTGATCATGGGCGTCATGAACGGGCTCCAGACCGACCTGCGGGAGAAGATCCTGGTCGGCAGTCCCGACGTGCGCGTCCTGACGTACGGCGACGCGCTGACCCTCGACGACTGGGGCCCGCTTCGCGACCGCGTCCGGGGCTTTCCCGGCGTGGTGGCGGCGGCCCCCTTCGTGATCACGCAGGGGGGCATCAGCGCCGGCGCGGGGTACGCCGAGGGGGTGTACGTGTACGGGCTCGAGACCGAGCCCGTCGGCGATGCCGTCACGCCGATCCGCACGCACGCCGTCTCGGGCGACTTCTCGTTCCGGACGCGCGCGGGCCAGCGGCGCGGCGCCGTGCTCGGGCGCCTGCTGGCCCAGCGGCTCAACGTCTTCCCGGGCGACACGGTGCGGCTGGTGGCGTTCGCGGGGGCCCGGCTGTCGCCCACGCTCGGCACGTTCGTCCCCGCCACGTACGCGTTCGAGGTCACCGGGCTCTTCAGCACCGGGATGTACGAGTACGACAACGGCTACGTGTACCTGCCGCTCGAGGCGGCGCAGGAGTTCGCCGCGCTCGGTACCGCCGTCACCGGGCTCGAGGTGCGCACCACCGACCGGTGGCGGGCGCCGCTCGTCGGCGGAGCGCTGGCCGACTCGCTCGGCTATCCGTATCGCACGGTGGACTGGCAGGAGCAGAACCGCTCCCTGTTCCAGGCGCTCAAGCTCGAGAAGCTCGGCATGGGGGTGATCCTGCTGCTCATCGTGCTGGTCGCGGCGTTCAACATCGTGAGCACGCTCACGATGGTCGTGGCGGACAAGACGCGCGAGATCGGCATCCTGCGGGCCATGGGCCTCCCCGCCGCGTCGGTGCGGACAGTGTTCCTGCTGCAGGGGGTGCTGATCGGCGGCTTCGGGACGTTCCTCGGGCTCGTGCTCGGCCTGGGCGCCTCGGTGGCGGTGGACCGGGGGAAGCTGATCGCGCTCGACTCGTCGGTGTACTTCATCGACCACCTGCCGGTGCTCACCGACTGGTCCGACGTCGCGGTGACGGCCGTGGCGAGCTTGATCATCGCCGGCGTGGCGACGATCTGGCCCGCCCGGGCCGCCGCCGCGCTGCAGCCGGTCGAGGCGATCCGCCACGAATGAGCTACCCGGCCCTGCTCGCGTCCGGCGTCGTCCGGACCTACGTGGACAACGACGGCCAGCCGGTGCGCGTACTGGACGGGGTGGACCTCGCCGTCGAGCCGGGGGAGCTGGTGGCGATCGTCGGGGCGAGCGGCGCGGGCAAGAGCACCTTGCTGCACCTCCTCGGGGCGCTCGACGTCCCCACGGCGGGGACGATCGCCATCGGCGGCCAGCCGCTGGACGGGCTATCGGAGGCGGAGCGGACCGCGCTGCGCAACCGGACGGTGGGATTCGTCTTCCAGTTCCACCACCTGCTGCGGGAGTTCACGGCGCTCGAGAACGTCATGATGCCCCTGCGGATCGGTGGGGTGCCGGAGGGCGAGGCGCGGGCCCGGGCGCGGGGGCTGTTGGAACTCGTGGGGCTGGGCCCCCGGTTGCATCACCGGCCGGCGGCGCTGTCGGGCGGGGAGCAGCAGCGTACGGCGGTCGCGCGGGCGCTCGCGGCGAAGCCGCGGGTGCTGCTGGCCGACGAGCCGTCGGGGAATCTCGACTGGCACAACGCCGAGGCGCTCCACGCGCTGCTGGTGCGACTGGCGAAGGACGAGGGGACGGCGACGGTGGTGGTGACCCACAACCCGTCGCTGGCCGCACGGGCGGATCGGGTGCTGCACCTTGCCGACGGCCGGCTGGTCGCCGGCGAGGTGGGACCGGAGCGAGGACGGGATGCTGTGCGATAACTGCAAGGACCGCGATGCGGTGGTACACCTGACGTCGATCGTGGACAACGCGGTGACGCAGGTCCACCTGTGCGAGCGGTGCGCGGCCGAGAAGGGGGTGGAGACGACGGTCGCGCTGCCGACGACGCCGCTGGGCGCGCTGATCAAGGCCGCGCAGCAGCAGCTGCCGGGGCCGGTGCGCGACGGGACGGCCTGCACGGTGTGCGGCCTGACCCTGCGGGAGTTCCGGGCGTCGGGGCGGCTGGGGTGTCCGGCGTGCTACGGGGCGTTCGACCAGCCGCTGCGCGACTTGCTCAAGCGGGTGCACGGCGACCACACGCACGCCGGTCGCCGCTACGAGCCGCCGCTCCCGGAGGGGGCGCAGCGGCAGAACTCGCTGCTCGAACTGCGGGCGGCTCTCAAGCGGGCGATCGACGCGGAGCAGTTCGAGCAGGCGGCGTCGCTGCGCGACCAGATCCGGGGGCTCGAATGACGCTCGACCTGTCGCTGCTGCCGGACGGCGGGCTCGGCTGGCTGGACGCGTCGGGGGCGCACGCCGACATCGTGCTGAGCACGCGGATCCGGCTCGCGCGCAACGTGCAGGGATACGCCTTCACGGGGCGGTCGCGGGACGGCGAGCGGCTGCGGATCCTGTCGCAGGTGCGCTCGGCGATGCCGCAGGTGGACTCGCTGACGGGCGGTGTGCTGGTGCGGGTGGACGAACTCGCGCCGGTCGACCGCCTGCTGCTTCACGAGCGGCACCTGGTGAGCAAGGAACTGGCGGGGGTCGAGGCGACGCTCCCGGTGCGGATCGGGGCGGCACTGCTGCTGGGGGGCCATGACGCCTCGGTGATGGTGAACGAGGAGGATCACCTGCGGCTCCAGGCGCTGCGGTCGGGGTTCGCGGTGGACGCGGCGTACGCGGCGGTGGAGCGGCTCGACCGGGAACTGGGGACGGTGCTGCCGTACGCGTGGCACGACCAGTTCGGCTTCCTGACGGCGTGCCCGACCAACACGGGGACGGGGATGCGGGCCTCGGTTCTGATCCACCTGCCGGGCCTGGTCCTGACGAAGGAGATCCAGAAGGTGCTGACGGGGCTCCAGCAGGTGGGGCTGACCTACCGCGGGCTGTATGGCGAGGGGTCGGAGGTGCTGGGCAACTTCTTCCAGATCTCGAACCAGACGACGCTGGGGAAGTCCGAGGACGACCTGATCGACCATCTCGAGAAGATGGTCCGGTACGTGATCGAGCAGGAGCAGGAGGCGCGGCGGGTGCTGGTCCGGCAGGCGGGGTACATCATCGAGGACAAGCTCTGGCGGGCCTATGGAACCTTGCGGTACGCCCGGAGCCTTTCCTTCGAAGAGGCAATGAATTACCTAAGCGGGGTACGCCTCGCGGTCGGTCTGAACTTGATCGGCGGCCTGAGTGTATACACGCTCAACAAGCTCCTGATATTCAGCCAGACGGCGCACTTGGCGCGGGCGGAAGGGCGCTCCCTCGGCGAGGGGGAGGCGAACCAGGCCCGGGCGCGGTACGTGCGGCAGTTGCTGGCCGAAGATTCCGTGCGGGGTTGACTCCTCCCAAGGGCGCGAGGCGCGTGGCATGAACGGGTACAACTTTACGGAACGGGTCCGGAAGGTCCTGGCGATGGCGCGGGAGGAGGCGGCTCGCCTTCACCACGAGTACGTGGGCACCGAGCACATCCTGCTCGGGCTGATCCGTGAAGGGGAGGGCGTCGCGGCCGCGGTGCTGAAGAACCTCGACGTGGACCTCGAGGAGATCCAGCAGAAGATCGAGGACACGGTCAAGAAGGGGAAGGCGGCGCAGGCGACCGGCCCCGACCTGCCGTACACCTCGCGGGCGAAGAAGGTGCTCGAGCTCGCCATGAGCGAGGCGCGCGAGCTGTCGCACAGCTACGTCGGCACCGAGCACCTGCTGCTCGGGCTGCTGCGGGAGGAGAAGGGGATCGCGGCGCAGGTACTGGCGGACGCGGGGGTGAATCTCGACGCGGCGCGGACGGAGACGCTGCGCCTGCTGGGGACGGAGATGCCGCAGGACGCCTCGGCGCAGGCGCAGGGCGGGGGGGCGCCGCCGCCGCCGCCGGCACCGAGCCAGAAGGGGGAGAAGAAGTCGAAGACCCCGGCGCTGGACCACTTCTGCCGCGACCTGACGACGCTGGCGAGCGAGGGGCAGCTCGACCCGACGATCGGGCGGTTCAAGGAGATCGAGCGGGTGATGGAGGTGCTCTCGCGGCGCAAGAAGAACAACCCGGTGCTGATCGGCGAGCCGGGGGTGGGGAAGACCGCGATCGTCGAGGGGCTCGCGCAGCTGATCGCCGCGGGCGACTGTCCGGACTCGCTGCGGGACAACCGCGTGCTGTCGCTCGACATGGCGGCGGTGATCGCGGGGACGAAGTACCGCGGGCAGTTCGAGGAGCGGCTCAAGGCGGTCATGAACGAGATCGCCCAGAACAAGAACATCATCCTGTTCATCGACGAGCTGCACACGCTGGTGGGGGCGGGGGCGGCGGAAGGGGCGATCGACGCCTCGAACATGCTCAAGCCGGCGCTGGCGCGTGGCGAGCTGCAGTGCGTCGGCGCGTCCACGCTCAACGAGTACCGCAAGTACATCGAGAAGGACGGGGCGCTCGAGCGCCGCTTCCAGACGGTGGTGGTGGACCCGCCGTCGGTCGAGGAGACGGTCGAGATCCTCAAGGGGCTGCGGAAGAAGTACGAGGACCACCACAAGGTGCGCATCTCCGATGAGACGCTCCTCGCGGCGGCCAAGCTCTCCGAGCGCTACATCACCGACCGATTCCTGCCGGACAAGGCGATCGACGTGATCGACGAGGCGGGGGCGCGGGCGCGCATGGCGGCGCAGGTGCCGCCCCCGGAGGTGGGGGCGCTCAAGGAGCAGCTCGAGAAGGTCAACGGCGAGAAGGAGTCGGCGGTCCGCGACCAGAACTTCGAGCGGGCGGCGGCGCTGCGGGACTCGGAGCGCGAGCTGCAGGCGGAGATCCGGCGGAAGCAGGAGGAATGGGAGCAGGCCCGGCAGTCGCACCGGCCGGAGCTCACCGAGGAGAACATCGCGTTCATCGTGAGCCGGTGGACGGGCATCCCGGTGACGCGCCTGCAGGAGGCGGAGACCACGCGGCTCCTCAAGATGGAGGAGGAGATGCACGCGCAGGTGATCGGGCAGGAGGACGCCATCAAGGCGCTCGCCCGCTCGATCCGGCGCAGCCGCGCCGGTCTCAAGGACCCCAAGCGGCCGATCGGCTCGTTCATCTTCTGCGGCCCCACCGGCGTCGGCAAGACGGAGGTGGCGCGGCAGCTGGCGAAGTTCCTCTTCGCCGACGCGAGCGCGCTCATCCGCGTTGACATGAGCGAGTACATGGAGAAGTTCTCCGTGTCGCGGCTCATCGGCGCGCCGCCGGGGTACGTCGGCTACGAGGACTCGGGGACGCTCACCAAGGCGGTGCGGCGCAAGCCGTACAGCGTGATCCTGCTCGACGAGATCGAGAAGGCGCACCCGGACGTGTTCAACATCCTCCTGCAGGTGCTCGACGAGGGCCACCTGACGGACAACTACGGGCGCCTGATCGACTTCAAGAACACCGTGGTCATCATGACGTCCAACGTCGGCGCCAAGGACATCACGAAGGGGCGCGGCCTGGGCTTCAACGCCGTGGAGGGCGAGCAGAACTTCGCGCGGATCCAGGACAAGGTGAAGGAGGAGTTGCAGCACGCCTTCAACCCGGAGTTCCTCAACCGGCTCGACGACGTCATCGTCTTCCATCCGCTCTCGCGCGCGCATGTCGGGCAGATCGTCTCGGTCATGCTGCGCGACGTGCAGTCGCGCCTCAAGGACGAGGAGCTCACCCTCAAGCTCACCGACCGGGCCAACGACTTCCTCGTCAAGCACGGCTACGACGAGAAGTACGGGGCGCGGCCGCTCAAGCGGGCGATCCAGCGCTGGATCGAGGACCCGCTCTCGGAGAAGATCCTCGTCGGCGAGTTCGCGAAGGGCGACGAGATCCTGGTGGACGCGTCGGCGGACAACTCGAAGCTGGAGTTCACGGTGCCGGCGTCGCCGGCGCCACAGGCCTGACGGAGCGGCGTCCGGCGGGACCGGGGGGCGGTGCCTGCGACGCAGGGCCGCCCCCCGGTCGCGTCCGGCCGGGGTGCCGCGCGCGGGACATCCGGGGCGGCCCGCGCGGTCTCGGCGACGAGACCAGCGACGCGGCGGGCGGGCGACGGGTGGGACCTTGCCCTCGCACCGGTGTATATTTCCGAGCTATGCCGTTTCCCCGGATCCCCGGGCCGGCGATCGCGTGCGCGGTCGCGGCCTTCGTCGTCTGTTCGGTGCCCGCGCCAGTCGCCGCGCAGGACCCGCGCTGCGTCGCCCCCGACACGATCCTCGTCAGCGGCAATCGCCGGATCGACGACCTGACGATCCTCGAGGACGCGGCGATCCGCACGGGCGAGGCGATCTCGGCGCGCGTGATCCAGAATGCGCTCCGCAACCTGTACCAGTCGGGGCAGTACGACCGCGTCGCCATCGGTTGCCGCGTCTCCACCGACGGCGTCAAGGCGGCGCTCACGATCACGGTGCAGGAGCGGCCCATTCTCTCGACCGTCGCCGTGCGCGGGCCGCAGGCGATCGGCGAGGGGGACGTGCGGGACCGGGTCGAGGTGCTCATCGGGCGGCCGGTGGACCCGGCGCTCGTCTCCCGCTCCGTCTGGCGCATCGACTCGCTCTACCAGAAGGCGGGCTACTACCTCGCGCGGATCGGCGTGGACACCGTGCGCAACGGCGACCGCATGTCGCTCACGTTCACCGTGGACGAGGGCCGGCGGCTCGCCGTCTCGGGGATCCGCGTGCAGGGGGCGCGGTCCGTGCCGCCCGGGGCGGTCGTGGCCGCGATGAAGACCAAGCCGGAAGGCTTCTGGTTCTGGCGCAACGGCGAGTTCGACGACGAGACCTACCAGGGGGACCTCGCCGAGCGACTGCCGAAGCTCTACGCCGAGCGGGGGCACATCGACTTCCAGGTCGCGAAGGAGTCGCTGCTCGTCAACCGCCCGCGCGGGAAGGCGCTGGTCGACCTCGTCGTGGACGAGGGCCCGCAGTACAAGATCGGCAAGTTCGAGGTCGAGGGGAACACGCGCTTCAACACCGAGGGGATCAACATCTACTACCCCTTCGGCCAGCAGGCGCCCACGGTCGGCGAGCGGGTGCGCACGCTGCTCGGGCGCACGGCGCCGCGGGACGTGTTCAACCAGACGAAGTGGGACGACGCGACGCAGAAGCTCAAGACGGCCTACTCGAACGAGGGCTACATCTACTCGCAGATCCGGCCGGTGGTCGAGCGGCGGATCGGGCCGGATTCGCAGCCGCGGGTGGACCTGCGCTGGATCGTCAGCGAGGGGAGCCCGGCGATCGTCAACCGGATCGACATCCAGGGGAACGACTACACGACCGAGCAGTGCATCCGCGACCAGCTGGTGATGATCCCGGGCGACGTGTTCAACCAGGACCGCCTGCTGCGCTCGTACCAGAGTCTCGGGAACATGGGGCTCTTCGAGACGCCGATGCCGCCGCCGGACACCCGGCCGGCGAACGACCAGGGCGATGTGGACGTGATCTTCCGCGTGAAGGAGAAGCGGACGGGCAACATCAACTTCGGGGCGTCCGTCGGCCAGATCGTCGGCCTGGGCGGCTTCATCGGGGTTGACCAGCCGAACCTCTTCGGGCTCTGCAAGCGCGGGTCGCTGCAGTGGCAGTTCGGCGCGGTCATCAACGACTTCAACGCCACCTACAGCGACCCGGCGATCCGGCAGACGCGGCTGTCCGGGTCGGTCAACGGGTACCGCTCCGTCAACCGCTTCATCATCGCGAACCTCGGGCGCAACACCCGCACCGGCGCGAACTTCCAGCTCGGATTCCCCGTGCCGCGGTCGTACTTCACGCGGGCGTTCGTGAACTACAACTTCGAGTGGCAGGAGTTCGGCTCCGGCGGGCTGCTGGGCTCGCTGCAGCAGTTCTGCACCCGGTGCTTCCGCTCGACCGTCGGGACGACCATCCAGCGCGACACGCGGGCCGACATGCCCTTCGCGTCGCAGGGCGGCCTGCAGTCGGTGACGGCGAACTTCACCGGCGGGCCGCTGGGGGGCACGGCCACCTTCGCGCGCTATACGACCGAGCTCCGGTCGTACGCGCCGCTCTACCAGTTCGGGGCCGGCGGGCTGGGCCAGTCGCCGATCAAGCTCGTCGCCGGCCTGAGCGTGCGCGGCGGCGGTGTCTTCGGCGACCCGGGGCCGTTCTTCATCACGCAGAACTTCGCCATGGGCGGCGTGATGTTCGGCGAGCCGCTGCGCGGCTACCCCGAGTTCTCGATCACGCCGGGGGGCTTCATCCCCAACACCGGCGGCTTCAACGCGCGGCAGGAGTCGTTCGGCCGGGCGTTCTTCTCGACGACGGCCGAGCTGGGCCTGCGCGTCAACCAGATGTTCTACGCCTCGACCTTCTTCGACGCCGGCAACGTGTGGCGCCGGCCGCAGGAGTTCGACCCGACGCGCCTGTTCCGCGGGGCGGGCGTCGGCGTCTCGATCATTTCCCCGCTCGGGCCGCTCGGGCTCGACTACGCCTACGGCTTCGACCGGATCGATCAATTCGGCAACCCGCGAGGCCAGTGGCAGTTCCACTTCCGGCTCGGCAACATGCTGTTCTGATGCCGGTCATCAATCCCTCGGAGTCTCCCATGTCACGTGTCGTGTTCGCCGCCATCCTGGCGCTGGTGGCCGCTCCCCTCTCGGCGCAGGTGCCGGCCGGGGGGAAGATCGCCTACATCCGTTCGCAGGCCGTGCTCGAGTCGGCCCCCGGCCGCGTCGACGCCGAGGCCGCGCTCGAGAAGGAGTACCAGACTCTCGCCGACTCGGCCCGCAAGCTCGACGAGACCTTCAGTCGCCAGGTGCAGGAATTCCAGAAGGCCGCTCCCGCGATGACCGAGAAGCTGCGCACGACGCGCGACTCGGCCCTCCGCGCCAAGCAGGCGGAACTGCAGATCATGCAGCAGGCGATGCAGCGCGGCTTCCAGCAGCGGCAGGCCGAGATGATGCAGCCGATCACGGCGCAGATCCGCCTCGCGCTCGAGGACATGCGGGCCGCCGAGGGCTATGCGATCATCTTCGACGCCGACGCCGCTCAGGGCGGGGCGATCGTCGCGTCGGACAAGAATCTCGACCTCACCGACCGGGTGATCGCGAAGCTCCGCACCATGCCCAAGCCGTCGCTCCCCATCGCCGCGAAGGTGCCGGGCGCGCCGGCGGCAGCGGCACCGCCCGCGGGTGCCACGGCGCCGGCCGGCGCGCCCGCCACGCCACCGAAGGCCGCGGGCCCGGTGGCCCAGCCGACCGGCGTGCAGCGCCCGAAGCCGCCGGCCCGGTGACCACACTCCCCGCCGGCCTGACGGCGGAGGAGATCGCCCGCCGGGTCGGTGGTACGCTCGCCGGCGACCCGGCGGTTGTCATTGCGGGCGTCGCGCCGCTCGATCGCGCGACGCCCGACGACTTGTCGTTCCTGGGCGCCCCGCGCTACGCCGCACTGGCCGCCGCGACCCGCGCGGGGGTGCTGCTGCTGCCGCCGGCGCTGGCCGACGCGGCGCCGCAGGTGCCGGCCCGCATCCTCGTGGCGGACCCGCAGGCGGCCCTGCTCTCGATCCTGCCGCTGCTCTTCACGGCGCCGCCGCGGGAGCCGGGCGTGCATCCCTCGGCGGTCGTCGAGCCGGGCGCGGCCGTGCCGGCGGATGCGGCGATCGGCCCCGGGGCCGTCATCGGTGCCGGGGCGCGCCTCGGGGCCCGCGCGACCATTCACGCCCACGCCGTCGTCGGCCGCGGCGTCACGCTGGGCGACGACTGCGAGATCGGCCCCCACGTCGTGCTGCATCCCGGCAGCGCGCTCGGGCATCGCGTCCGGGTGCGCGCCGGGTCCGCCATCGGCAACGAGGGCTTCAAGTACGTGTGGTCGGACGGCGCGCACCGGAAGCTGCCGCATGTCGGGCGGTGCGTGCTCGAGGACGATGTCGAGGTCGGGGCCAACTGCTGCATCGACCGCGGCACGGTGGCGGACACGGTGATCGGGGCGGGGACGAAGCTCGACAACCTCGTGCACGTCGCGCACAACGTGCGGATCGGTCGGGCGTGCCTGCTGATCGCGCAGGTGGGGATCGCCGGATCGGTGGAGATCGGCGACGGCGTGATCCTCGCGGGGCAGGCGGGCGTGGCCGACAACGTGCGCATCGGCGCCGGCGCGCGGATCGCAGCGCAGTCGGGGGTCGTGGGCCACGTGCCCGCCGGGGAGACGTGGGCCGGCTTCCCGGCCCGGCCGCATCGCGAGCAGATGCGCGCGTACGCCGCGCTGCACAAGCTCGCGGCGCTCCTCAAGCCGCTCGAGCGGCTGCTGGCCGCCGGGGCCCGCGCGGCGGCCCCGGCGGCGGAGCGCGACGGCGCATGACGCGGGGCCGCCGCACGGTCGCCGGCCGCGCCTCGGTGACGGGGACGGGACTGCATCTCGGCCGACCCTGCACGCTGACGTTCGCGCCTGCCGCACCGGGGACCGGTCTGGCCTTCGTGCGGGTCGACGTGCCCGGCGCCGAGCCCGTGCCCGCGCACGTCTCGCACGCGGTGCAGACCGAGCGTCGCACGCAACTCGGCACGGGCGAGGCGGCGTTCCACACGGTGGAGCACGTGCTCGCGGCCCTCGCGGGGCTGGGCGTGGACGACTGCCTGGTCGAGTGCACGGGACCCGAGCCGCCGATCGCGGACGGGAGCGCGGCCGCGTTCGTCGCGGCGCTCACGGCGGCCGGCATCGTCGAGCACGGCGGCACCGTCACCCCCCTCGTGGTGCGCCGCCCGATCCGCGTCACCGACGGGGAGTCGTCGTACGAGGCGCTGCCGGCCGACGGGCTGGTGCTCGACGTGACGATCGACTTCCCGCATCCGGCGATCGGGAGGCAGCGGACCTCGCTGCCGGTCACGGCCGAGCACTTCCGGGCGGAGCTCGCCTCGGCGCGGACGTTCGGCTTCGTGCAGGAGGTCGAGGCGCTGCGGGCACGGGGGCTCATCCGGGGCGGGTCGCTCGACAACGCGCTCGTGCTCGACGACCGGGGCCTGGTGGAGGGGACGCTCCGCTGGCCCGACGAGTTCGTGCGCCACAAGGCGCTCGATTGCGTGGGAGACCTCGCGCTGGCGGGGCGCCCGGTGCAGGGGAAGATCATCGCCACCCGGCCCAGTCATCGCGGGACGATGCGGCTCGTGCAGGCCATCGTCGCCGACGCCACCACCCAGGAGGACGCCGTGCAGTTGGGAATCGAGGACATCATCAAGCTCCTGCCGCACCGTTACCCGTTCCTGCTGGTGGACCGGGTGCTCGAGCTGGAGCCGGGCAAGCGCGTGGTGGGGATCAAGAACGTCACCATCAACGAGCCCTTCTTCCAGGGGCACTTTCCGGGCCACCCCATCATGCCGGGCGTGCTGATCGTCGAGGCGATGGCGCAGGTCGGCGGCCTGCTGCTGCTCGGGACGGTCGAGGACCCGGACACGAAGGTCGTGTACTTCATGAGTCTGGACAACGTGAAGTTCCGGCGGCCGGTCAAGCCCGGTGACCAGCTGCGGTTCGAGATCGAGGTGCTGCAGATCCGCGGCCGCGTCTGCCGCATCCAGGGGATCGCGAAGGTGGAGGGCGAGGTCGTCTGCGAGGGGGAGATGGCGGCGATGGTGCGCGACCGGTGACCGCGCGCATCCATCCCACGGCGGTGGTCGATCCGGGGGCGCGGATCGGGACGGACGTCGAGATCGGCCCCTTCGTCGTCATCGGCGAGGACGTGGAGATCGGGGACGGCTGCCGGATCGGCCCCTACAGCATCCTCGAGCGCCACGTGCGCCTCGGGCCGCAGGTCACGCTCGGTACCGGCGTGGCGCTCGGGGGCGCGCCGCAGGACCTCAAGTTCAAGGGCGAGGTCACGACCGTCGAGATCGGCGAGGGGACGACGATCCGCGACTACTCGACCGTCAACCGCGGGAC
This sequence comes from Gemmatimonadota bacterium, assembly GCA_021298835.1. Lineage (GTDB taxonomy): Bacteria > Gemmatimonadota > Gemmatimonadetes > Gemmatimonadales > Gemmatimonadaceae > JAJTHG01. Next base: position 30,139 of record JAJTHG010000027.1, on the reverse strand, counting down.
GACGCACTCGTTCCGCACGACGGTCGGCAAGCACTGCTTCCTGATGTCGTACGTGCACCTCGGCCACGACTGCCACGTGGGGGACCACGTGATCATCGCCAACGGGTCGCAGCTCGCGGGGCACGTGACGGTCGAGGACCGGGTGAACATCTCGGGGCTCTGCGCCGTGCACCAGTTCGTGAAGATCGGGCGGCACAGCTTCATCGGCGGCTGCTCGCGCGTCCCCAAGGACGTGCCGCCGTTCATCAAGGCGGTCGGCAATCCGATCAAGCTCTACGGACTGAACTCGGTCGGTCTCGAGCGCTCGGGCTTCGCGCCCGAGGTCGTGCGCGAGCTCAAGCGGGCGTACCGGCTCTTCTTCCGCTCGGAGCTCAACGTCACGCAGGCGATGACACGCGCGGAGAAGGAGCTGCAGGCGCTGCCCGAGGTGCAGGCGTTCCTCGCGTTCGTGGGTGCGAGCGAGCGGGGCGTGGTCATCTGATGGGGCTGCGCGTCGGCGTCGCCGGGGCGGGAGCGCTCGGGTTCCACCACGCCCGGATCCTGCGCGAGCTGGCCGGGGACGCGTTCGTCGGCGTCTTCGACGCCGATCCCGAGCGGGCGGCGCGGGTGGCGGGGGAACTCGGCGTGCGCGCCCTGCCGTCGCTCGAGGCGCTGGTGGACGCCGCCGATGCGGTCAGCATTGCCGTGCCGACGGTGCACCACGCCGCGACGGCGGCGACGGTGCTCGGGGCCGGCCGCCACGCCTTCATCGAGAAGCCCGTCACGGCCACCGTCGAGGAGGCGGATGCGCTCGCGACGCTGGCAGCGGCGACGCGGGCGGTGGTGCAGGTCGGGCACGTCGAGCGGTACAACCGCGCGGTGCGCGCGGCGCGACCGGTCGTCCGGGACGCGTGGCACGTCGAGGCCACGCGGTTGGCGCCGTACACCCCGCGCGGCGCCGACGTCTCGGTCGTGCTCGACCTCATGATCCATGACATCGACCTCGCCTGCTGGCTGCTGGGGGCGGTGCCCGTCGGCATCGCCGCCGACGGCGCGGCCTGGATGAAGCCCACGCCGGACGTGGCACAGGCGCGGCTCGCGTTCACCGGGGGCCGTGCGGCGACGCTGACGGCCATGCGGCTGGCGGCGGCACGTCGGCGGCGGCTCGTGGTGGTGCAGCGCGAGGGGCTCGTCGAGTGCGACCTCGCGGCGGGGACGGCCACGTTCTGGCGCCTTCGCGGGGACGTCGATCCTGCGGTGCTCGCGACCGCGCCGCAGGAGGCCTCCGCCTTCGCCGAGCGCGTGCCGCTGGAGGCGCCCGAGGGCGAGACGCTGCGGCTCGAGTTCCAGGACTGGCTGGCGGCCGCGGCGGGCGCGCGCGCGCCGGCGGTGTCGCTGGCCGAGGGGCGCGCGGCGCTCGCGGTGGCGCGCCAGATCGAGACGGCGATCGCCGACGGCATCGCCCAGCGGGGCGGTTGAGGGGGCGGTGGCCACGGGCGGCGCCCCGGCGCGCGAGGTGCTCTTCGTCACCGGGGAGGCGAGCGGCGACCTGCATGCGGGGCCGGTGGCGGCGGCCCTCGCCGCCCTTCGACCCGACCTGCGGCTCGTGGCCGTCGGGGGCGACGCGCTCCGCGCGGCCGGGGCCGAGGTCGTCGTGGACTGCGCAACGCTCTCGGCCATGGGGTTCGTCGAGGTCGTCGAGGCGATCCCGCGGCATTGGCGGCTGCTGACTGCGCTCGAACGCCGCTTCGCAGCGGGGCGCACCGCGCTGGTGGTCTGCGTGGACTATCCCGGGTTCAACCTGCGCGTCGCCGCCGCGGCCCGCCGCGCCGGCATCCCCGTGCTGTACTACATCACGCCACAAGTGTGGGCGTGGCGGCGGTCGCGCCTGGCGACCATGGCGCGCGTGATCTCGAAGGCGGCGGTGATCCTCCCGTTCGAGGCGCCCCTGCTGGCGGAGGCGGGGATCGACACGACCTTCGTCGGCCATCCGCTCGCGGAACACGCGTCGTCGCTGCCGACCCGGACGGCGGCGCGCACGGCGCTCGGGCTGGCGCCGGGGGCACGCGTGCTCGCGCTGTTCCCCGGGAGCCGCAGCGGCGAGATCGCCCGGCACTGGGCGCCGATGCGCGAGGCGGCCGAACGGCTGCAGCGCGAGGATCCGGCGCTCGAGGTGCTCGTAGCGGCGGCACCGGGTCGCCAGGTGCCGGCGACGGAATACCGCGTGGTCGCCGGCGCGAGCGGGACGGTCTATCGCGCGGCCGATGCCGCCATCTCGAAGAGCGGGACGAACACGCTCGAGGCGGCGCTCGCGGGGTGCCCGCTGGTGGTCGGGTATCGGGCGCACCCGGTGTCCTTCGCGCTGGCGAAGCGGCTGGTGACGCTGCCGCACGTGTCGCTGGTGAACATCGTGGCGGGCCGGGCGGTGGTGCCGGAGCTGCTGCAGGACGCCATGACGGGGGAGCGGCTCGCCGCCGCCGTGCGGCCGCTGCTCGATGCGGCGGCCCCGGCCCGACGGGCGCAGCTCGAAGGGCTCGCGGCGGTCGCGGCGTCGCTCGGGGAGGGCGGGGCGGCTGGTCGTGTGGCGGCGCTGGCGGCGTCGCTGGTGCCGGTGCCGGGCATGGTCGCGTCGAATGTGCCGGGCGCCGGCACGGCCGGGCGGTCCGCGTGAAGCCATGGCAGGTGACGGCCGCCGCGCACGTCGGCACGTGGATCATCCGGCTGCTGGCGTGGACGTGGCGCCGCGACCGTCAGGCGCGCGCCGGGTTCGACGCGGCGCGGCGTCGGGCGGACGGCACCGTCGGTGGCATCGTGCTGGTCCTGTGGCACGGCGAGTTGCTGCCGGCGCTGGTCGAGCATGCGCCCGACGGGGCCCACGCGATCATCAGCCGGTCGCAGGACGGCGAGTTGATCGCCCGCATCGCGGCGGCTTTCGGCAGCCGGCCGATCCGCGGGTCGTCGTCCAAGGGCGGGGCGGAGGCCCTGGTCCGGGCGGTGCAGTCGGCGAGGGCCGGGGAGGTGGTGGCAGTGACGCCGGACGGCCCGCGCGGCCCGCGGCACTCGGTGGCGCCGGGCGTCGTGAAGGTGGCGCAGAAGACGGGTGTGCCGCTGATCGGCGTCCGGGTGCATGCCGACCGGGCGTGGGTCTTCCGCAGTTGGGATCGTTTCGTGGTGCCGAAGCCGTTCGCGCGCGTGACATACGCCTACACGCCGGTGGTGCCGCTGGCCGAGGTCGAGACCGAGGCCGCGCTGACCCGCATCGCCGATGCGATGCGCGAGGCCGGCGTCGCGATCGGGTGCGAGGACTGACGGCCGATGGCGTCGTGGGTGGATGCCGTGTGGTACGGTGACGGGTTGGTGGCCCGGCTCGCGCGCGGGGCGCTGACGCCGGCGTCGCTCGCGTACCACGCCGTGACGTCGGCCCGGAACGCGTGGTACGGGTGGCCGGGCCGCGCGCGGGCGACGGCGGTGCCGGCGTTGTCCGTGGGGAATCTGTCGGTGGGCGGCACAGGGAAGACGCCGGTCGCGGCCTGGTGCGCGGCGCGGCTGCGCGCGCAGGGGGCGCGGCCGGCGATCGTCCTGCGCGGCTACGGGGACGACGAGCCGGCGGTGCATCGGGTGCTCAACCCCGACGTGCCGGTCATCGCGACGCCTGACCGGCTGTTGGGCGCGCAGCGGGCGCGGGCCACGGGGGCCGACGTGGTGGTGCTCGACGACGCGTTCCAGCATCGGCGGGCTCGGCGGATCGCCGACCTCGTGCTGGTGAGCGCCGATCGGTGGCGCCCGGACCTGGCGGTGCTGCCGGCCGGGCCGTGGCGCGAGTCGCCTGCGGGGCTGCGGCGCGCGACGGCGATCGTGGTGACTCGCAAGGCGGCGGGGGCGGAGGCGGCGTTGCGCGTGGCTGGCTGGGCGACACGCGTGGCACCGGGGGTGCCGGTGGCGATCGTGCACCTGGTGCCCGATGCGCTGGTGCGCGCCGACGCGCCCGGCGCGTCACGCCGGCTCGACACCCTGGCCGACCAGGACGTGCTCGCGGTGGCGGGGGTCGGCGACCCCCGGGCGTTCGCCGAGCAGCTGCGAGCCGGAGGGGCTCGTGTGCAACTGCGCGCCTTCGCCGATCACCATCCATACACTGAGGCGGACGTGGCGGCGCTCGTTCGCGAGGCGGGTGCCCGACCCGTGGTGACGACCCTCAAGGACGCTGTCAAGCTCTCCCCGCGGTGGCCTCGCACGGCCCCTCCGCTCTGGTATGTTTCCCAACGCGTCGTCGTGGAGGACGGCGGTCCGGCGCTCGATGGGGTGCTGGCTGCCGTGCTCGCGGCCCGCGCGAACGCATCCGTGGCTCCGGCGGGCTGACCCGCCGCCCCTTCCAGCGAGCGTCATGGCTTCCGACCTGCGACTTCCGACCGATCGTATCGTCCGGCCCGACAAGGACCGGTTCCTGGCCGAAGAGAATCCGTTCGAGGCGATGATGTCCCGCTTCGACCGGGCGGCCGAGTTGCTCGACCTCGAGCCCGGCCTGTACAAGGTGCTGCGGCACGCCGAGAAGCAGATCACGGTGTCCGTTCCGGTGCTGATGGACAACGGGGAGGTCGAGGTGTTCACCGGCCATCGCGTGCTGTACAACACATCGCGGGGCCCGGGGAAGGGCGGCATCCGCTTCGACATGGCGGTCACGCTCGAGGAGGTCACCGCTCTGGCGGCGTGGATGGCGTGGAAGTGCGCGGTGGTGAACATCCCCTTCGGGGGCGCGAAGGGCGGGGTGGTCTGCGACCCGCTGGGGATGTCGGTCGGCGAACTCGAGCGGCTGACTCGGCGGTACACGGCGGGCATCATCTCGGTGCTGGGGCCGGACAGCGACGTCCCGGCGCCGGACGTGAACACCAACGAGCGCGTGATGGCCTGGGTCATGGACACCTACTCCATGCACATGCGCCACACGGTGACGGCGGTGGTGACCGGCAAGCCGGTGGAAATGGGCGGGTCGCTGGGCCGCCGCGAGGCGACCGGCCGCGGCTGCACGGTGGTGACCAAGCTGGCCCTGCAGCACTTCGGCATGAAGCCGCAGGGCGCGACGGTGGCGGTGCAGGGCTTCGGGAACGTCGGCTCGACGGCCGCGATGCTGCTCGAGCGCGAGGGGTGCAAGGTCGTCGCCATCACCGACCGCGCCGGCGGATGCTACAACAAGGGGGGCGTGGACGTGCAGGCGGCGATCCAGTGGACGCGCCAGCACGGCACCCTCGAGGGCTTCACCGGCGGCGATGCGCTCTCGAACGACGAGCTCTTCGCCCTCGACGTGGACGGGCTGGTACCAGCGGCACTCGAGAACGTGATCACGACCCGGAACGCCGACAAGATCCGGGCGCGGATCATCTGCGAGGGGGCCAACGGGCCGACGTCAGCGGCCGCCGACGCGATCCTCGACGAGAAGGGGATCTTCGTCATCCCCGACATTCTGGCCAACGCGGGCGGCGTGACGGTGTCGTACTTCGAGTGGGTGCAGGATCGCCACGGCTACTTCTGGTCGGAGGCCGAGGTCAACACCCGGCTCGAGGACATCATGACGCGGTCGTTCCACGACGTGCTGAAGCTGTCGCAGCAGCACAAGGTGAACATGCGCACCGCCGCGTACATGCTGTCCATCTCGCGCGTGGCGACGGTCCATCGGCTGCGCGGCATCTACGCCTGACGTCGCCGGGGCGGCGGCGTGCGCCTCCTGCTCTGCGTGGTGGGGGCTCCCCGCGCGCCGCTGGCCGCGGCGATCACGGAGTACGAGCGGCGCGCGGCGCGCTACTGGCCGCTGGCCGTCCGCGAGGTGAAGGAGGGGCGAGGCGATCCCGCGCATGTCCGGCGCGCCGAAGGAGACCGGCTCCGCGACGCGGCCGGCGGCGCGCGGCTGGTGGCGTGCGCCGAGCGAGGCGAGGCGCTCGACTCGCCGGCGTTCGCGGGTCGGCTCGTCGCGTGGCACGAGGCGGCGCGGGACGTGGCCCTGCTGATCGGCGGTGCGCACGGGCTCGACCCCGCAGTGGAAGCCGCCGCCGAGCGCCGCCTCGCGCTGGCACCCTTCACGCTGCCGCACGAACTCGCCCGGCTCGTGCTCGTCGAGCAACTCTACCGCGCGGGCACCATCCGGCGCGGCGAGCCGTACCACAAGTAGTTTACGCGCGGCGGCCCGCGTGCCGGTGCCGCTCCATTCGCCCAACGTCCACGCGCCGTGAAGATCCCGCAGGTCATTCCGGAGCCGCTCGCCGGCAGTCCCCTGTCGCGGCTGGCCCTCGAGGGTGGTTCGCCCTGGTTCGTGCCGCGGCCGGTCGGCGGGGAAGCATGGCGCGCCCGCGCGGCCGCGGCGCGCGCCGACTTCAGCCGTCGCGACTGGCTGGGCCCGCTCGAGCCGGCCCTCCAGTTGAGTTCGACGGCGGCACAGCGGCTGCAACGGGTCGCCGACGCGCAAGGCGTGGTCGTCACGACCGGCCAGCAGGCCGGGTTCTTCGGCGGACCGCTCTACACACTGTACAAGGCGCTCACCGCCCTGGCGCTCGCCGACGCGATCGAGTCCGCCACCGGGGTGCCGGCCGCCCCGGTGTTCTGGGCCGCCACCGATGACACCGACTTCGAGGAGGCCCGCCATGCGGCGGTCGCCCTGCCCGGCGGGGTGCGAACGCTGTCGCTCGAGGCACCGGCGGGGGTGGTGGGCCGCGCGCTGGCCGAGGTGCCGCTCGGCGACGTGGGTTCGGCGCTGGAGACCCTGCTCACCGGCGCGGCGTCGGGTGCGGGCACCTACACGGCGGCGGCGATCCGGGCCTCCCACCACGCCGGCGCGACGCTCGGGAGCGCCTACGTCGGCCTCCTGCGCACGGTGCTGCAGCCGCTCGGGATCGCGGTCCTGGATGCCTGGGACGACAGCCTGCGTCAGGCGGCCGGCGGACCGCTGCGTCGGGCGCTGGCGAACGCCGAGCCGATCGCGCGCGCCCTGCGCGCGCGCAGCGACGCGATCCGCGCCGCCGGCTACGCACCGCAGGTGCAAGACGTGGAGCGGCTCTCGCTGGTGTGGTCGTGGGGCGACGGCACGCGGCGTCGCTTCGGCGTTGCCGAGGGGCCGGACGCGGCCCGGCGCGCCCCCGAAGGATCGCTCTCGCCGACGGTGCTGCTGCGTCCGGTCGTCGAGCGCGTGCTGTTGCCGACGGTCGCGTACGTCGCGGGGCCCGGCGAACTCGCGTACTTCGCTCAGGTTACCGCGGTCGCCGAGGCGCTCGGCTGGCCGGCGCCGCTCGCGGTGCCCCGGTGGAGCGGGACGGTCGTCGAACCGCACGTGCAGCGGCTGCTCGAGCGCCTCGCGCTCGACCAGACCGCCGTCCGCAACGCGGGGGTGGCAGAGGGTGCGGTCGCGCGCCGCGCGATGCCCCCCGGGGTCCGCTCCGCCCTCGAGGGGCTGCGGTCCGACGTGGCGTCCCGCATGGCAGAGCTGCGCGAGGCCGGAGCGTCGCTGCTCCCGGCGCCGGCACTCGACGGGGCCGAGCGACAGCTGGCGCACAAGCTCGAGCGGCTCGAGCGTCGGCTGGTGGCCGCGACGAAGCGGGTCGAGACCGGCCTGTTGCGCAACGTGGCCACCGTGCGGGGCGCGCTGCATCCCGGAGGCGGGCGGCAGGAGCGCACCCTCAGTTGGGCGCCCCTGCTGGCGCGGCACGGCGAGCCCCTGCTCGTGGCGCTGCGCGCCGCCGCAGCGGCGCACGCCAACGCGGTCGTGGAGGCCGCCGTCCTGCCCGCGCGCTGACCGGGGTTGCGCGTGGGCCACGGCGCCGCCGACCCTCCGTCGCCGACCGCTCGGCTCGCCCGGGTCCGCAACACGGGCCTCGGCGCCGCGCTCGTCGCCACGGGCATCCTTGCCAGCCGGATCGCGGGGCTGGTGCGGCAGCGCGTGTTCACGCATTACCTCGGCGTCTCCGACGCGGCCGACGCGTTCGCCTTCGCGTTCCGCGTCCCCAACCTGCTCCAGAACCTCCTCGGCGAGGGGGTGCTCTCGGCGACGTTCGTGCCCGTCTATGCCGGCCTGCTCGCGCGACACGACGAGGCGGAGGCCGGTCGGGTCGCGGGCGCCGTGGCCGCCATCCTGGCGCTGGGCATGTCGGCGCTCGTGCTGGTGGGGGTGCTGGCGGCGCCGGCGCTCGTGGCAGTGCTCGCCCCCGGGTTCCCGGCGGAGAAGCAGGCGCTGGCGACGTCGCTCGTCCGCATCCTCTTCCCGGGGGCGGCCCTGCTGGCGCTTTCTGCCTGGGCGCTCGGGATCCTCAACAGCCACGGCCGTTTCCTGTGGTCGTACCTCGCACCGGTGGCGTGGAACGCGGCGATGATCGCGGCACTGCTCGGCTGGGGCGAGCGCACGGGCCCGGACGCACTCGTCCGCATCGTGGCGTGGGGGTCGGTGGCCGGCAGCGCCCTGCAACTCGCGGTGCAACTGCCGGGGGTGCTGCTGCTGTGCCGCACGTTGCGCCTGTCGTTCGACGCGCGACGCGAGGGGGTCCGGGCGACCTTCCGCAGCTTCGGCCCGGTGGTGGCGGGGCGCGGCGTGACGCAGCTCTCCGGTTGGCTCGACGCCGTGCTGGCGTCGCTGGTCGCCCCGGGCGCGGTCGCGGCGATGGGGTACGCGCAGTTGCTGTACATGCTGCCGGTCTCGCTGTTCGGCATGTCGGTTTCCGCCGCGGAATTGCCGGCGATGGCGAGCGAGTTCGGAGAGGCCGACGCGGTGGCGGCGGCGCTGCGCGGCCGGCTGCGCACGGCGCTCGGGCGCGTGGCGTATTTCGTGGTGCCGTCGGCGGTGGCGTTCCTCGCGTTGGGCGGGCATGTGGTGGCGCTCGTCTATCAGGGCGGTCGCTTCACCGCCGCCGATGCGCGCTGGGTCTGGGCGATCCTCGCCGGTTCGGCGATCGGCCTCGTGGCGGGCACGATGGGCCGCCTGTACGCCTCGGCGTGGTACGCACTGCGGCAGCCGCGGGTGCCGATGCGGGTGGCGCTGTTGCGGGTCGGTCTCACGCTGGCCTTCGGGCTCCTGCTCGCCTTCCCGGTGCGCTCGGCGCTCGGCCTGGCGGCCATGTGGGGCGTGGCCGGGCTCACGGCTGGGGCGGGGCTTGCGGCGATCGTCGAGTTCCTGATGCTGCGCCGGTCGCTCGCGGCGCGGATCGGCGACGTGCGCGTCTCCGCCGGATCGCTGCTGCGCCTGTGGGGGATGGCGGGGGTGTCGGCGGGGGCCGCCCTCGGCGTCGCGGCGCTGCTGCCGGGGTCGGGCCCCGTCGTCCGCGCCCTCCTCACGCTCGGGACCTACGGCGCGGCCTACCTGCTGCTGACGGCCGCGGCGGGCGTCGCCGAGGCGAACGCGTTGGTCGCGCGCCTGCGGCGGCGCTGACCCCGCCGCCCGGGGCCGGTAGATTTCCCGCCGTGCCCCCGGTGCCGGATCCGATCGCGGCCAAGCTGCCGCACCTCCCCGACTCCCCCGGCGTCTATCTCTGGAAGGACGCCGAGGGAACGGTCCTGTACGTCGGCAAGGCCAAGCGCCTGCGCTCGCGGGTGCGCCAGTACGTGGGGTCGGACCACCTGGAGAGCGTGAAGACGCGGGCGCTCATGCGCGCGGCGGCCGACGTCGAGACGATCGTCGTCCCCACGGAGGCGCACGCGCTGATCCTCGAGAACAGTCTCATCAAGGAGCACCGACCGCGCTTCAACATCGCGCTGCGCGACGACAAGTCGTACCCCTACATCAAGGTCACGCTGCACGAGCCGTTCCCGCGCGTGATCGTGACGCGCCGGCTCGAGCAGGACGGGTCGCGCTACTTCGGCCCCTACACTGACGTCGGTGCGATGCGACGGGCGCTGACGGTGGTCAAGCGCCTCTTCACCGTACGGTCGTGCCACTACGACATGCCGCGGGAGCTGCCCGAGCGGGCCTGCCTGGACTGGCACATCGGTCGCTGCAAGGCGCCCTGCATCGGCGCGCAGACCGAGGCCGACTACCGGGCGATGATCGACGAGGTCGTGCTGTTTCTCGACGGACGCGCGACCGAGGTGGTGACCCGCGTCCGCCAGCGGATGCACGAGGCGGCCGACGCGATGGACTTCGAGCGCGCCGCCGAGCTGCGCGACTCGCTCCGGCACCTCGAGAAGATGGAGGAGCCGACGGTCGTGCTCGAGGTGGACGGCGGCGACCGCGACGTCGTGGGCTTCGCGCGCGACGGCGACGACGCGTGCGTGGCGGTGCTGCGGATCCGGGGCGGGGCGCTCCTCGCCCGCGACCATCGGCTCCTCGAGCACGTCGAGGGCGAGGCAGAGGCGGACATCCTGTCGGCGTACCTCGTGCGGCAGTACGTCCCCTCGGCGGCGCGCGCCGCGGAGCTGCTCGTGCCGTTCGACTTCGAGGACCGCACACTGATCGAGCAGGCGATCCCCGGGACGCGGCTCCACGTGCCGCAGCGGGGGACGAAGCGCGAGCTGGTGGACCTCGCGCAGGAGAACGCCCGCCACCTCCTCGAGGAGTTCAAGCTCGCCTCGTCGGAGGCGGAAGAGCGGGCGACGAACCCGGTGTACGAGCTGCAGCGCGAACTGGGCCTCACGGTCGTGCCGCGCGCGCTGGTGTGCTTCGACATCTCACACGCGCAGGGCAAGGACACCGTGGCGAGCGCCGTGTGGTTCGAGAACGGGCGCCCGCGGCGCGGCGAGTACCGGAAGTTCGCGGTGAAGACGGTGGACGGGATCGACGACTTCGCCTCGATGAAGGAAGTCGTCGGCCGCTACTTCGGGCGCCGCATCGAGGAGGGGAAGCCGCTGCCCGACCTGTGCGTCATTGACGGCGGCAAGGGGCAGCTCGGCGCCGCCAAGGACGCGCTCGACGCCTTGGGGCTGCACGGGCTGCCGATCCTCTCGCTGGCGAAGCGCGAAGAGGAGGTCTTCGTGCCGGGGCGCTCCGAGTCCCTCCGGCTCTCGCGCCGTTCGCCGGCACTGCGGCTGCTGCAGCAGGCCCGCGACGAGGCGCACCGCTTCGCGCTCACGTTCCAGCGCGCGAAGCGCGCCCGGCGTACCCTGACCTCCGAACTGCTCGAGATTCCCGGCGTCGGGCCGGCGAAGCGCCGCGCGCTGCTGGCGGCCTTCGGCTCGCTCGACGGGGTGCGCCGCGCCGACCCGGCGGCGATCGCGGCCCTCCCGGGCTTCAGCGAACGCTCGGCCGCCAAGGTGCTCGCGGCGCTGGCGGCCTCGCCGCGCCTCGTGCCGGTGGCACCGGACGCCACCGACGATCTCCCTTCTTCCTGACGACGTCATGCCGCAGTGGTCGCTCGCGTGCTCCTCGCCCACCTGTCGCTGGACCGGATCGGGCACCGTCCTCACGGGGCTCTGCCCGTCGTGCCAGCAGCCGGTGATGGTGCACGTGGCCGCCACCGGCACGCGCCGCGAGCGCCCCGCCGACGCGCCGTGGTCGCTCTATCGCTATGCGGACGTGCTGCCACTCCGGGACGGCGAGCCGGTGGTCACGCTCGGTGAGGGGATGACCCCGCTCCTCGAGGCGCCGGCGCTGGCGCGCGCGGTCGGGGTGCGGCGGCTGTGGATCAAGGACGAGGGGGTGAACCCGACCGCGAGCTTCAAGGCGCGCGGCATGGCGCTCGCCGTGACGCGCGCGCGCGCGCTTGGCGTCCCCGGCGTCGTGGTGCCCACCGCCGGGAACGCCGGGGCGGCGCTGGCGGCCTACGCCCGGGCGGCGGGGCTGCGCGTGCGCATCTGGGCGCCCGAGACGACGCCCCCGCCGATTCTCGGATCGATCCGCGCGATGGGCGTCGAGCTCGTGACGATCGACGGCCATATCGGCGACTGCGGCAAGCTGGCCAACGCCCATGCGCAGGAACACGGCTGGTTCAACGTCGCCACGGTGCGCGAGCCGTATCGCGTGGAGGGGATGAAGACGATGGGCTACGAGGTGGCCGAGCAGCTCGGATGGCGACTGCCGGACGCCGTCGTGTACCCTACCGGCGGGGGCGAGGGGACGATCGGGATCTGGAAGGCCTTCGGCGAAATGCGCGCCAATGGGTGGCTGCCGGCCGACGCCCCGCTGCCGCGGATGATCATCGCGCAGGCGGCCGGCTGCGCCCCGCTCACGACGGCCTTCCATGCCGGGGCAGAGGCCGCGACGCCCGAGCCGCATCCGGTCACCTATGCCGCGGGACTGCGCGTGCCCGGGCCGCTCGGCGACCGGCTCGTCCTTCGCACCCTGCGCGAGTCGCACGGCGACGCGATGGCCGTCCCCGACGACGTCATGCGCGAGGCCACGGCGCGGCTCGCGGCGGCCACCGGCGTGGATGCCGCGCCGGAGGGCGGCTGCGCGCTCGCGGTACTCGAGCGCCTCGTCGCCGAGGGCCGGCTCGCACGCGATGCGGAAGTCGTGCTCTTCAACACCGGCAGCGGCGCTTCGTACCGTTGGTGAGAGACGTGACCATGCGCATCGCGATCCTCGATCCCGTCGCCGGCATCGCCGGCGACATGTGCCTCGGCGCCCTCGTGCACGCGGGGCTCCCGGCCGCCTTTGTCGAGGGGTTGCCGGCACGGCTCGGCCTCGACGGCGTCACGGCCCGCGTGGTGACGCTCCGCAAGCGCGGCATCGCGGCGGTCAAGGTGGACTTCGACATTCCGCCGCAACCCCACGGTCGGCACGTGCCGGCGATCCTCCGGATGATCGAGGCGTCGGACGCCCCGCCGGCGGTGCGGGCGGCTGCGTCGCGCGCGTTCACCGCGCTCGGCGAGGCGGAGGCGGCGGTGCACGGCAGCACGATCGCGGCGGTGCACCTGCACGAAGTCGGTGCGGTGGACGCCATCCTCGACATCGTCGGAACGATCTGGGGGTTGGCCGAGTTGGGCGTCGCGCGCGTGTACACCACGCCGGTCCAGCTCGGCGACGGGACGATCGACTTCTCGCACGGCGTGACGCCGGTGCCGGCCCCCGCGGTCGTGCGGCTGCTGGCCGGCTTCCCGACGCGGACGGGTCCCGAGGGCGCGGGCGAGCTCACCACGCCCACGGGCGCCGCACTCCTGCGCACGCTCGCCACGCCGGGCCTCCCGTCGGCGTATGTGCCGGTCGGGCAAGGGTACGGCGCGGGGACGAAGGACCTGCCCGATCGGGCCAATGTGCTGCGGATGATCCTGGCCGATGTCGAGACCGTCGAGACCGGTGCGCCGGACGACGCCGCGGCGAGCGGCCGCGAGCGCGTCGCGCAGCTCGCGTGCGACGTGGACGACATGACGCCGGAGCTCGTCGCGGCGGCCGCGGATGCGCTGCGCGAGGCGGGTGCCCTCGACGTGGTGCTGGTGCCGGTCGTCATGAAGAAGGGGCGCCCCGGGACGCGGGTCGAGGTGCTCTGCCGTCCCGACGACGCCGAGCGCTTCATGCAGGCGCTGCTGCTGCACACGACGACGCTCGGCGTGCGCCGAACGGACGCCGTGCGCGCGATCCTGCCGCGCGAGATGCTCGAGGTGACGAGCTTCGGGCATCCGGTGCGCGTGAAGGTCTCTCACTTGCCGGACGGGACCGAGCGACCGAAGCCCGAGGCCGACGACGTCCAGCGGGTGGCGGCGGCGACGGGTCGGACGGCGCACGCCGTCGCGACCGACGCCCTGCACGCCGCCCAGCACGCGCTCAAGGACCGGCGGAAAGCCACCAAGCCGTAGCGATGGCCGTGCCGGCTACGGCGACCAGGCCCCATGGCGGGCGGGTGGCGGCGGCCGCGAGCCGATCCTCGGGCAGGACGTTGACGCGTCGGCGGCGCGAGGCGACGGGCATGCCTCCAGCGACGCGCGTCGGCGACGCCACATCGAGTGCGGCGGCGGCCGCCTGCGCCGCAGCGAGCCACGTGGCGGCGCCCGGCACCAGGTGCGGGCCATCCGGCGCGAGCGTCGCGTCCACGGCGGCGGCGAGTTCGGGCGGGGTCTCCGGCCGCACGTCGCCGAGCGGTCGGTAGCGGTTCGCGCCATCGGGCTCGAGGACGATCGGCGAACTCCCGGCCACCACGCGGTAGATGCTCCACGCGAGCGACGTCACGGCGAGTCGCTCCTCGATGGAGCGCGCGGCACCGGCGCGCGGGCCGGCCGCAACCAGCCCCTGACGGATCAGGTCATCGAGCAGGCGCTCGGCCTCGCGGGCGGTCGCCTCGACGATCGCCGTCGCCATCGGCGGAGGCGCCGGCACGTCAGCGGGACACGTGGCCTCGAGGTGCATCCGGCCAAGTGCGCGCCGGACATCGGAGAGGGACGGTGCGGTCGCGTCGGGACGCTGGTCGGTGAGACGGGTGAGCAGGGGGACCAGATCCGGCGGCGATGCGACGGGCGACCGCGACGGCACGCGTCGGGGTGCGTCGGACCCGAGCAGGAGCTCGTACGGGCGGTCGGTGTCGTACGGCGGCTCGCCGTGCAGTCGCTCCCAGCCGGTCCAGCCGAGGCGGAAGAGCCCACGGCGCTCGGCGTGGGGCGAGTGATCGGTCGCCGTCGCGAGGATGCCGGCGAGCAGCTGCAGCCGTGCGATGACGGCCGACGGCGGCTCCGGCGTCGCGGGAGAGAAGTCGATGGTCGCGACGACCGGCGCGCTCGCGGCGGGCGCGGGCGGTGCCGGTCGCGCTCCTGCACTGGCGGGCCAGGCGGGGCTCCCCAGGGACGCCACCTTGGTGGAGGCGCGCCGAAGCAGTTCTTCGAAGCCCGCCGGTGATGGCAGGGGGGCGAGAGGCGGGGCGGTGAGCACCCGGTCCACGAGCCGGGCAAGCGCCGGCAGGACGTCCGGGCGACGCTGCGAGAGCGGCACGAGGGACGGGAGGCGGTAGGGCCAGTCCGTCGGCGGCCGGTCGGCAGGTGGGCGACCGGCCAGCACCGTATATGCGACCCACGCGAACTGCACGAGCAGGGCGCGCTCGCGACGCGACGGCGGCCCGTCCGGCACCGAGGGAAAGCCCGGGGGCGGCTGGGGCGCCGGGGCTCCGTCGAAGGCACGCGCGACGTCGAGAAGGCGTTCGAGCAAGGCCGGAAGGGCCCGGTCGAGGCCGATCGGGCCGATGGGCGACTGGACGCCGGTACCCGCGGGGTCATGGCGGGCGATGACGGGAGACGGCATACGCGGGGAGTATCGGCGGCGGCGGCCCGCGGCATGACGGGATGCATGGGACGTGACGGGTGCGCAAGCGGCGGCGCAAGTCGTTGTGCGGCATTGTGTTCGGATCGTTCACCTGCGATCTTCTGTGAATGGTGCGCGTAGCGCGGGTTCAGAGCGGTGGCATTGCCGAGGCGCTGGGGATCGGGCCCGGCACCGAACTGCTGCGCGTCAACGGTCGCGACCTCGAGGACTTCCTCGACTGGGAGTTCCTCACGGCGGACGACGCCTTCGTGCTCGAGGCCCGCCTGCCGGACGGGGAACTGATCGAGTTCGACATCGAGAACCCCGACCGGGATCCGATGGGGGTGGAGCTCGAACCGCCGACGATCCGGCGCTGCGCGAACCGGTGCGAGTTCTGCTTCATCGAGGGGCTGCCCAAGGGGCTGCGGCGTCCGCTGTACGTGCGGGACGACGACTACCGGCTGTCCTTCGCGTACGGCAACTTCGCGACGCTCTCGAACGTGAAGGAGAAGGACATTGCCCGGATCCTCGAATACCGGCTGTCGCCGCTGTACGTGAGCGTGCACGCGACGCCGCACGAGGCGCGGAAGGTGCTGCTGAACAACCCGCGGGTCCCGGACATCGTCGCGCAGCTGACGCGGTTGGCGGCAGGCGGGATCCAGTTCCACGGGCAGATGGTGATCGTGCCCGGGCTCAACGACGGGGACGTGCTCGAAGCGTCGCTGACCGACCTGTGGAACCTTGGCGACGCGTGCCTGAGCGTCGCGATCGTGCCGGTCGGCGTCACGCAGTTCTCCCACCTGTACACCGGACAACCGATGGACGCCGCGAACGCCAGCCGCATCCTGGCACACGCCAACCGCTGGCAGGCGCGCGCGCTGGCCGAGCGCGGAGATCGGTGGGTGTTCGGCTCGGACGAGTTGTACCTGCTGGCCGGTGCGCCGCTGCCCGACGCCGCCTTCTACGGCGAGTTTCCGCAGATCGAGAACGGCGTCGGCGCCGTGACCCGGCTGCGGCAGCGCGTCGGGGAGGGGCTCGCGGTGCTGCCGCGGCTCGACGGCCGCCGGATCGGCGTCGTCACCGGCACCTCGATGGCGCCGCTCATGCCGGCGCTGCTCGGCGAGTTGGCGGCGCGGACCGGCGCGACCTTCGACCTCATCCCGACGGAGAACTCCCTGTTCGGCCCGACGACGACGACCGCGGGGCTGCTGGTGGGGGCCGACATCCGCCGCGCGCTCGCCGACCGCCACGACCTCGACCTGGCGCTCATCCCGGCGGAGTGCATCAACGACGACGGCCTGTTCCTCGACGACGAACGGTTCGTCGTGGTGCGCGAGGCGCTGCCGATGCCGGTGTATCCCTCGTACGACTTCGTCGATGTGCTGGCGCACGAGCCGGCGGGAGCGGCGGCATGACTCAGGCCGCAGCGCCGCTGCCGGTGATCGCGCTCGTCGGGCGCCCGAACGTCGGGAAGTCGGCGCTCTTCAACCGCATCGTGGGGCAGGGGACGGCGATCGTCTCCGAGGAGGCCGGCACCACGCGGGACCGCCACTTCGCCCTGACCGAATGGAACGGCCGCTCGTTCTATCTCGTGGACACGGGCGGCCTCACGATGGACGACCGCGTGCCGATGGACGTGGAGATCAAGAAGCAGGTCGTGCAGGCGATCGGCGAGGCCGACCTGCTGCTGCTGGTCCTGGACGCCACCGTCGGGGTGCACCCGAGCGACCGGCGCATCCTCGACCTGCTGCGCGCGGCGGACAAGCCGTGGATGGTCGTCGCGAACAAGGTGGACGACCCGCGCGACCCGGCGTTCTACGAGCTCTACAACCTCGGGGGCGGCGACCCGTTCCCCGTGTCGGCCACGAACGGCAAGGGGAGCGGCGACCTGCTCGACGCGGTCATCGAGCGGATCCCCGACGTGCCGCCCCCGGACGCCGCCGTGCTGCGCGTGGCGGTGATCGGGCGGCCGAACGTCGGCAAGTCGTCGTTCATCAACCGCCTGCTGGGCGAGGAGCGGCTGGTCGTCAGCGAAGTCGCGGGCACCACGCGCGACGCGATCGACACGCCGTTCCGGTATCACGGTCGCGACCTCGTCTTCGTGGACACGGCCGGCCTGCGCCGTCAGGCGCGGGTGGACGAAGGCGTCGAGTTCTACTCGACGCTCCGCACGCGGCGCGCGATCGAGTCGGCCGACCTGTGTGTGCTGCTCATCGACGGCACCGAGAAGCTCGTGGACCAGGACCTCAAGATCGCGCATCTGGCGTGGGACGCCGGCCGCGGGCTGATCGTGATCGTCAACAAGTGGGACCTGGTCGAGAAGGACGACAAGACGGCCCCCAAGTACGTGAAGGAGATGACCGAGAAGGCGCCGTTCCTCGAATACGTGCCGTTCCTCTTCACGAGCGCGGTCACGGGGCAGCGGGTCACGCGGGTGCTCGACGTGATCCTCGAGGTGGAGCGCGAGCGGCTCAAGCGCGTCTCGACGAGCGACGTCAACGGCCGGTTGCAGGAGCTCGTCGCGCGCCGCCAGCCGCCGCAGGCGGTGGGGCAGGAGGTGCGCGTCAACTACGCGACGCAGGTCGAGGTCGCTCCCCCGCACATCGTCGTCTTCGGCAACCACCCGGAGTACGTCGCCGAGCACTACGTGCGCTTCCTGCACAACGGCTTCCGCGAGGCGTTCGGCTGGACGGGCAACCCGCTCAAGATCACGCTCAAGCGGAAGAACGAGGACCGCCGTGATCGTGACGACGGGCGTCGCTGAGCGATGGACGCCGTGATCCGCGACGGCCTGCTCGCCCCGTGGGTGGGAGTGGTGCTCTCGTACCTGATGGGCTCGTTCCCGTCGGCCTACCTCGCCGGCCGGGTGAAGGGCATGGACCTGCGCACCGTCGGCTCGGGCAACCTCGGGGCCACGAACGTACTGCGGACGCTCGGCTGGGCGTGGGCGGCACCGGTCTTCGCCGCCGACGCGCTCAAGGGGTTCGTCCCCGCGTTCCTCGTGCCGTACTTCATCGAGACCGGGCACGCCGATTGGTGGGCGATCGCGAATGGCGCCGCGGCGATCGCGGGCCATGCCAAGCCGATCTTCCTCTTGGGCCGCGGCGGCGGGAAGGGCGTCGCCACGGGAGCGGGGGTCTTCCTCGGCCTCGCGCCGGTCGCGGTGGTGATCACCACCGCCGTCTTCGCGGTGACGGTCTTCGCGAGCGGGTACGTCTCGCTGGGTTCGCTGCTCGCGGCGGCGGCCCTGCCGCCGGCGGTGGCGCTGACGCAGGGCGTCCAGAGCGTGTTCTTCTGGCCGAGCGTGGCGATCGCGGGCTTCGTGTGGTGGACGCACCGCGCGAACATCGGGCGCCTGCGGCGGGGCGAGGAATCGTCGTTCCGCCGCACGCCGTCGGCGCCACCGGCCTCCGCGCCGGAGGGGCGATGAGCCGCGTCGCCGTCGTCGGCGCCGGCGCGTGGGGGACGGCGCTGGCAGACGTGCTCGGGCGCAACGGGCACGACGTGACGCTCTGGGCGCGCGAAGCGGACGTGGTCGAGTCGGTCAACGCGCGGCACGAGAACGCACGCTTCCTCGCCGGCGCGACGCTCGATCCGCGCGTGCGTGCGACCGGCGACGCCGCGGCGGCGGTTCGGGCGGCCGACCTCGTGATCCTCGCGGCCCCGTCGGCCTTCCTGCGCCGCGTGGCGCAGCAGTTGGCGGCGGCGCTGCCCCCCGGGGTGCCCGTCGGCGTGGCGACCAAGGGGATCGAGGAGGGCTCGCTCGCCCTCATGGGCGACGTGGTCGAGGCCGAGCTCCCGGGGCACGCGGTGGTCGCGCTGTCGGGGCCCAGCTTCGCGCTCGAGGTGGCTCGCCGCCAGCCCACCGCGATCGTTTCGGCCAGCGCCGACGACGCGGCCGCCGCGGCGTTCCAGCGCGCCCTGTCGTCGGACACCTTCCGCGTGTACACGCAGCACGACGTGCGGGGCGTCGAGCTGGGCGGCTCGCTCAAGAACGTGATGGCGGTGGCCACCGGCATCAGCGAAGGGCTGGGCCTCGGGCTCAACGCGCGGGCGGCGCTCATCACGCGCGGCCTCGCCGAGATGACGCGGCTCGGGCTCGCGCTGGGGGCGGAGGCGGCGACGTTCGCGGGGCTCGCGGGGATGGGTGACCTCGTCCTGACCTGCACGGGGGCGCTCTCGCGCAACCGCGCGGTCGGCGTCGCGATCGGCGAAGGCCGCACGCTGGACGAGGCCCTCGCCGGCAAGGAGACGGTCGCGGAAGGGGTGGTGACGACGCGGAGTGCGCGCGCGCTCGCGGCTCGCACGGGCGTGGAGATGCCGATCGTCGAGGCGACGCACGCGATCCTCTTCGAGGGCGAGACGCCGGCGCGGGCGCTGGCGCGCCTGATGGGGCGCGACCTCAAGCACGAGCAGGGGCGGTGAGCGACGGCGACGTCGTGCAGGAGTACTTCGCGATCGGCGACGTGTGCGAGCTCACCGGGCTCAAGCCGCACGTGCTGCGGTACTGGGAGAGCCAGTTCCGGTTCCTGCACCCGGCGAAGAACCGCAGCGGCAACCGGGTCTATCAGCGCAAGGACGTCGAGCTGATCCAGCTGGTGAAGCACCTGCTGTACGTGGAGAAGTACACGATCGACGGCGCGCGCGCGCAGGTCGAGGGGCGTCGCCGGGACGGCACGCTCCGCCGCGCGGCGCGGGCCGCGCTCGACGCGGCCGTCGCGCGCGACCTCGAGGGCGAGCTCGGCGCCGTGCTGGACCTGCTGGCGGGACGCGACGTCCCCGACGATCCCGACGATGATTCCCCCAACGCTCCCCAGGACGGCTGAGTGCGATTCCTGCTCTCGAACGACGATGGCATCCTTGCCCACGGCCTCGAATGCCTCGAGCGCGCCGCCGCCCCGCTGGGCGAGACGTGGGTCGTGGCCCCCGATCGCGAGCAGAGCGCGATGTCCCACTCGCTCACGCTCCACCACCCCATCCGCCCGATGCGCCGCGGCGAGCGCCGCTGGCAGGTGGACGGCACCCCGACCGACTGCGTGATGGTCGCCGTCGAGGCACTGCTGCCCGAGCGGCCCGACTTCGTCCTGTCGGGCGTGAACCACGGCCAGAACATGGGGGAGGACGTCCTGTACTCCGGCACCGTGGCTGCGGCGATGGAGGGGCTCGCGCTCGGCATCCCGTCGATCGCCTTCTCGTTCGCCGGGGGCGAGCTGCGGGCGGACGCCTCGCTGCTCGAGGCGCAGATCCCGCTGCTGACGACCCTCATCCGCCACCTCACGCAGTTGTCGTGGCCCGGGAACACCCTGCTCAACGTGAACCTGCCGCCGCTGATCGGGCCGCACGTGCAGGGCGTGCGGCTCACCCGGCTCGGGCAGCGGTACTACAGCGGCTCGCTCAAGCCGATGACCGACCCGTGGGGCCGCACCGTGTACTGGATCGGCGGCGGATCGGCGACGTGGACGGGGCCGGCGGACAGCGACTTCCAGGCGGTGCGCGACGGCTTCGTGTCGGTGACCCCGCTGCATCTCGACCTCACGCACCGCGAGCTCATCACCGACGCCGGTACGTGGTGGCGCGCCCCGGCCCTGCCGTGACGGGGGCCTCATCTGGCGGCACCGAGTACCGCGGCGCACGCCGGCGGCTCGTCGAGGTGCTGCAGGAGAAGGGCATCCGCGACCTCGCCGTGCTGCGGGCCGTGGACGAGGTGCCGCGGCACCTCTTCGTGCCGACCGGCGTCGTGCACCGGGCGTACGAGGACGCCCCGCTGCCGATCGGAAGCGGACAGACCATCTCGCAGCCCTTCATCCACGCGCGCTCGCTCGAGGCGGCGTGCCTGACGGGGCGCGGGAAGGTCCTCGAGATCGGGACCGGCTCGGGCTATCAGACCGCCCTCCTCGCGCACCTCGCCGCGCAGGTCTTCTCCGTCGAGCGCGTCGGGGGCCTGCTGCCCTCGGCCCGCGAAGCGCTCGCGCGGTGCGGGGTGACGAACGTCAGCTTCCTGCAGGGCGACGGCACGCTCGGCTGGTCACAGTACGCTCCGTTCGACGCGATCATCGTCGGGGCGGGGGCCCCCGACGTGCCTGCGCCGCTCGTCGCGCAACTGGCGGAGGGGGGGCGTCTCGTCGTTCCCGTCGGGGATCGCGAGGAACAGCAGCTGCTCTGCGTCACGCGGCGCGGTGCCGAGACCGTGACCGAGGACCTCGGGGCGGTGCGGTTCGTCCCCCTCATCGGCGCGGCCGGGTGGGCGAGTTGAGGCCGGCCGAGCCGCTGCGCCGTCGCCTGATCATTGACGGGCTCGTGCAGGGCGTGGGCTTCCGCGCCTTCGTGGTGCGCACCGCCCGGGCGCTCGGCCTGGCGGGCTGGGTGCGCAACCGTCCCGACGGGCGCGTCGAGGTGCTGTGCGAGGGGCCCGACGAGGCGGTCGAGGCGCTCACGCGGGCCGTGGAAGCCGGGCCGCCGCACGCTGCGATCACGGCCTTGACCGTGGCCCCGACCGAGCCCGCCGACGAGTTCCCGTTTCCGTTCGACGTCCGCTGAGGCCCGTGCATGCGCCCTGATCTGCGTGCGGCGATCCGCGCCCGGATTCGCGATA
The DNA here is from genome assembly GCA_021298835.1 of Gemmatimonadota bacterium. GTDB lineage: Bacteria > Gemmatimonadota > Gemmatimonadetes > Gemmatimonadales > Gemmatimonadaceae > JAJTHG01. Next base: position 8,450 of record JAJTHG010000027.1, on the reverse strand, counting down.
TCCCGGACTTCCCGAGCCCCGGCATCGTCTTCAAGGACATCACCCCGCTCCTGGGGGACGCGGGGCTGCTCGCGCTGTCCGTCGAGTCCATGGCCGCACCCTGGCGGGGGCAGCGCGTCACGCACGTCGCGGCACCCGAGAGCCGCGGATTCGTCTTCGGTGCGCCGGTCGCGATCGCCCTGGGGGCGGGGTTCGTACCGCTCCGCAAGCGGGGCAAGCTGCCGTGGCGCACCCGCCAGCAGGCCTACGCGCTCGAGTACGGCGAGGACGTCGTCGAGGCGCACGAGGACGCAGTGGGGCCCGGCGCCCGCGTGCTGGTGGTGGACGACGTCCTCGCGACCGGGGGTACGGCCGAAGCGGCCTGTCGCCTGATGGAGTCGCTCGGGGCGACGGTGGTGGGCCTGTCCATGCTCATGTCGCTCGACTTCCTCGCGGGGCGCGAGCGGCTGGCCGGGCGTCGCGTCGAGGCGCTGGTCCGCTATGCGTGATCGTCGCGCCGCGCGCGCGTGCCGGCGGTTCCGCGGCGTCCGATGGGTCGCGGCGTCGGGACTCCTGCTGGTGGCGGTCGTGGGCTGCCGACGCGCCGCGCGACCGCGCATCGTGCACTGGACCGCCGTCGGTACCGAGCCGTCCTGGCGCGTCGAGGTGGCCACCCACGCGATCACGCTCAAGCGGCCGGGCGTCCCGGACGTCGTCGTGCCGCCCGTCCCGCCGTCCCCGGTGGTCCCGCGGGGGGCCGACCCGCGCGACAGCACCGCCGTCGTGGGGCGCGTCTGGCGCTCCCGCCCAGCGGCGAGCGCGCCGCTGCTGGAACTGGTCGTCACGACCGGGGCATGTCGGGACGGCATGTCCGACCGGGAGTATCCCTCGACCGCGACCGTACGGTGGGGTGACGTCGCCTACCGGGGCTGTGCCCTTGCCGGGCCGTTGTCGGCCGACCGCGAGGGGGCTCCGTAGCAGGGCTGGCGCCGGTCGGGGGGACCCACCGGGCGCCTGCAGATGACAGATTTCGGGCATGCACTACCGCTCCGGCCCCAACGACGCCCTGCCGAACATCCGCATCGAGCGTGAGCCGAAGGCGCGCCGGCTGCGTGTCGCGCTCAACGGGGCGACCACCACGCAGGATTTCGCGGCGGCGATTGCGGCCGCCGGCGCGGCCCTGGCCGACGGACCGTCGCACGCCGTGGTGTTCGACCTCCGCGGCTCGCCGTACGCGCCGCGGCAGCACGAGGCGCAGCAACTGGCCGAGCAGCTCGCACAGCTGCGGCACGTCCTGACGGGGCCGGTCGCGATGCTCGCGGAGACGCCCCTCCAATTCGGGGTCGCGCGGATGATCGCATCGTTCGCCGAAGCGGCCGCCATGGCGGTCGCCGCCTTTCGATCGGACGCCGAGGCGGAGGTCTGGCTGCTGGCGGAACTGCGCCGCCACGCGTCGGAGCGCGACGGATCAGGCGCCGCCGGCGGCCCGTGAACCGTCGGTGCCCGCGGCCGGTCGCTCTCCCGCGGCGAGTCCGGGCGATACGTTTCGCGCGGTGAAGCGCTACGACCGGGCCTACTACGACCGCTGGTACCGACGCGGTGGCACGCGCGTGATCACGCCGGACCTCACGGCACGGCGCGCGGCGCTGGCCCTCGCGGTCGCCGAGGTCGTGCTCGACCGCCCGATCCGGAGCGTGCTCGACGTCGGCTGCGGGGAAGGGACGTGGGGCGCGTGGCTCGGTCGTCGTCGCCCCGGGCTGCGCTACGTGGGGCTGGATCCGAGCGAATACGCGGTCCGCCGGTTCGGGCGGCGGCGCAACCTGCGGCTCGGGGCGTTCGGTGGCCTGCGCGCCGCCGGCGTGCGCGGGCGGTTCGACCTCGTCATCTGCGCCGACGTCCTGCAGTACGTCGCCACGGCGGACCTCACCCCGGGACTCGCGGAACTGGCCGGGCATCTGGGGGACGGCGTCGCCTACCTGCCGGCCTATACGTCGGCGGACGAGATGGAAGGCGACTTCGAGGGCTGGCACTGGCGGCCTCCGGCGACGTGGCGCCGCGCTTTCCGTGCTGCGGGCCTGTCGCCCATCGGCATGCATTGCTGGGTGCGGTCGGATCGCCGGAGTGCGCTCAACGTCTTCGAGCGCGCCGATGGCTAGTCGTCGCCCGGCAAGTCGCCTGCCGTTGCGGCCAGTTCGCCTTGCTCACGAACGTCCACCTGCCTTCCTGTTCATGACGCGCTCTCGAGCCCTCTCCCGTCCGGCGCTGCCGGGTGTCCTGCTGGCCCTCGTCGCGCTGGCGCCCGCCACCGCCCAGCCGCCGGCGCGTACGAAGCCGGCGACGGCGAAGGCTACGGCGGCAGCGCCCGCGCCGGTGCCGGCGTCCGACGTGGCGATCGGCGAACGCGACCTTCGGGCGGCGATGCGCTGGCGGCACATCGGCCCCGTGCGCGGCGGGCGTGTCACGACGGTCACCGGCGTGCGGCAGGAGCCGTTCACCTTCTACTTCGGCTCGACCGGTGGCGGGGTCTGGAAGACGACCGATGCGGGGCAGACGTGGCGCAATGTCTCCGACGCATTCTTCGCCTGCGCCTCGATGGGATCGCTCGACGTGGCCGACAGCGATCCGCGCACGGTCTGGGCGGGGACGGGGAGCGACGGCATCCGGTCGAACGTCTCGATCGGCTGCGGCGTGTACCGGAGCCGCGATGCCGGCGCGACGTGGTCGCCAGCGGGGTTGGCCGACGTCGGGCAGATCGGTGCGGTGGTGGTGCACCCGATGAATCCCGATCTGGTGTGGGTCGCCGCGATGGGCGATCCCTTCAAGCCGACGTCTGCCCGAGGCGTGTATCGCACGACGGATGGCGGCCGGACCTGGTCGAAGACGCTCTTCGCGAGCGACTCCACCGGGGCGGTGGACCTGGAGCTCAAGCCCGACGATCCGAACACCATCTACGCCGTCCTGTGGCGCGGCGAGCGCAAGCCGTGGGCGATCATCTCGGGTGCCGCAGAAGGGGGCGTCTTCAAGAGCACCGACGGCGGCCTCACCTGGTCGAAGCTCGGCGGCGGGCTGCCGACGGGCCTGTGGGGGAAGGGCGACCTCGCGGTCTCCCCCGCGAACCCGAACCGCGTGTACCTGCTGCTCGAGGCGAAGCCCGGGCAGGGCCTGTGGCGCAGCGACGATGCCGGCGCGACCTGGACACTCGTCAACACGACGGTCGCGCTGCTGAACCGCCCGTTCTACTACACGAACGTGGATGCCGACCCGACCAATGCCGACGTCGTGTACGTGAACAATGAGGGGTTCTTCCGCAGCACGGACGGCGGGAAGACGTTCCGCCTGCGCCCGACCCCGCACGGCGACAACCACGACATGTGGATCAATCCGTCCGATCCGCGGATCATGGTGCAGTCGAACGACGGCGGCGCCAACGTCACGCTCAACGGCGGTGACACGTGGACGACGCAGTACAACCAGCCGACGGCGGAGATCTACCAGGTCGCCGTGGACGACCAGTATCCGTATCGCGTCTATGGCGCGCAGCAGGATCAGGGGCAGACGCACGTCGTGCCGTCGCTGCCCCTGACGGCGAGCCTGCCGGACGACCCGATGATGCAGTGGCAACCGGTCGGCGGCTGCGAGACCGGGCCGGCGGTGCCGAGCCGGCTCGACCCGGACGTCGTTTATGCCGCGTGCAAGGGCCAGTTCTCGCGGTTCAACCGCCGCACGGGGCAGGAGCAGCACTACTGGGTCGGCGCACAGTTCATGTACGGTCACGACCCCAAGGACCTCAAGGAGCGCTTCCAGCGCGTGAGCCCCCTCGTGGTGTCGCCGCATGACCCGCGCACGATCTACCACGCGTCGCAGGCCGTGCACCGCACGCGTGACGAGGGGAAGACGTGGGAGCGCATCTCACCCGACCTGACGGCCTTCGATCCCGAGAAGCAGGGGATCAGCGGCCGGCCGATCACGCGCGACATCACGGGCGAGGAGTTCTACTCGACGCTCTACGCCGTGGCGGAATCGCCGGTGCAGGCAGGGGTGCTGTGGGCCGGGGCGAACGACGGCCCGATCCACGTCACGCGTGACGGTGGCCGTACGTGGCGCAAGGTCACGCCGCCCGACCTGCCGGCCGGCGGGCGCGTGCAGGCCATCGCGCCGTCGCCGCACGCGGCCGGCCGCGCCTACGTGGCGGTGCTGCGCCATCTGCTCGGCGACTTCACGCCGTACCTGTACCGCACCGACGACTTCGGCGCGACGTGGACGCGCATCACGCGCGGCATTCCGGGCGACCATCCGACCCGCGTGGTCCGCGAGGACCCGGAGCGGCCGGGCCTGCTGTACGCGGGCACCGAGTTCGGATTCTTCGTCTCGTTCGACCACGGCGCGTCGTGGAAGCCGTTCCGGTTGAACCTGCCGGTGGTGCCGGTGACGGATCTCGTCGTGCATCGCGGCGACCTCGTGATCTCGACGCAGGGGCGCGGGCACTGGATCCTCGACGACATCACGCCGCTCCGCGCGATCAGTGACGCGGCCCTGGCCGCGCCGGCGACCCTGTTCCGGCCGCGACCGGCCGTGCGCTTCCGGTACGACCGGTATCCCGACGAACCGCACTACCCGCAGATGCCCCCGGCGGGTGCCACGATCACCTACGCCTTGCGAGCCCCCGCCGCGCAGCTCGCGCTCGAGGTGCGGGACGCCACGGGCGGCCTCGTGCGGCGGTTCGAGGGCGGGACGCCCGGCGGGCCCGCCGCCGTCGAAGACCCGACGATGCGCCGCGCCCCGGCGCCGCGTCCGGGCGCGGTGCGGCTGCCGGCAGCGGCCGGCGTGCACCGCATCAGGTGGGACCTCACCCATCCGGGGGCGCTGGGCGACTCCGGCGTCGCCGACGAGCGCGGCGGTCCGATGGTGCGGCCGGGCTCCTACACCCTCCGGCTGACGGCTGACGACGTCGCGGTGGAGCAGCCGCTCGTGGTCCTGGCCGACCCGCGGCTGGCGCCGACGGGGGTCACCGCGTCCGACATCAACGCGCAGACCGGGCTCACCCTGCAGGTGCGCGACCAGCTGGGGGCCGCGCGCGTCCTCGCCGGCAAGCTCAAGGCGAGGCGTGAGGCGCTGCGCACGGCGGGCGACACCGCAGCCGTCGCGCGGGTGGAGGCGCTGCTGGCGGCGCTCGAAACCGCCCCCGGCCGCTACCAGCAGCCGATGCTCATCGCACAGATTCAATACCTGTACGGCATGCTCACGCAGGCCGACCAGCGGCCGGGGCGCGACGCCTATGCGCGCTTCGCCGAACTCGATGTGCAGTTGAAGGATCTCACCCGCCGATCCGTGGAGGTGGTGCCGTGATGCTCACCCGTCGCCGTTTTCTCGCCGTGGGGGCCGCCGCCGTCGTGGCCCGCGATCTGGCCGCGCTCGCGGCGCCCACGCCGATCACCGTGTACAAGGCGCCGACGTGCGGCTGCTGCAAGGACTGGATCACCTATCTCGCGAAGAACGGCTTCGCGCCGAAGGTGTTCGACCAGTCGGACGAGGCGATGACGCAGACCAAGTTCGCGATGGCGGTGCCGCAGCCCCTGTGGTCGTGCCACACGGCGATGGTCGGCGGCTATGTCGTCGAGGGACACGTGCCGGCGGAGGACATCCGCGCGCTCCTCGCAAAGAAGCCCGCGGTGCTGGGGCTCGCGGCACCGGGGATGCCCCAGTCGTCCCCGGGGATGTACCGCGAAGGCGATCCCAAGGTGCCGTACTCGGTCATGGCGTGGGCGAAGGGCGGCGCCACGACCGTCTTCGCGCGGCACTGACGCCGGCAGCCCGGCGGATCATTCCGCCGGCGGGCTGCCGCCCGCGAGCCGGTCGCCTACCAGGTTGACGCAGAGGACGGTGCCGAAGATGGCGGCACCCGGCCCGAGCGCGAGCCACGGCTCGCGCGTGATCGCGGTCTGCGCCTGCAGCAGCATCGTCCCCCACGACGCCGTCGGCGGCCGTACGCCCACGCCGAAGTAGGAGAGCGCGCTCTCGAGCAGGATCGCCCGCGCGACGGCGAGCGTGACGGCGACCGCCATCGCGGGGGCGGCATTGGGCAGGACGTGTCGCACCAGCACGCGCCACGGCGCGAGGCCGATCGCGTGCGCCGATTCCACGAACGGCCAGCCGGCGAGCCGGCGCACCTCGCCGCGGACGACACGTGCAGGCTCCATCCATCCCACGGCCCCGACGAGGGCCACGAGGCCGGCGAGCGACGGCGACAGGATCGCCGCCGCGATCATGAGCAAGGGCAGCCGCGGCACCACGAGCATCGTGTCGGTGGCGCGCATGAGCAGGTCGTCGAGCCAGCCGCGCCGCCAGCCGGCGACCGCCCCCACCGTCACGCCGATCCCGCCCGACAGCGCTGCGGCAAGCCCCCCGATCGCCAGCGAGAGGCGGGCGCCGTACAGCAAGCGCGACAGCAGGTCGCGACCGAGGTCGTCGGTCCCCATCCAGTGCGCCATGGACGGCGGGGTGCGCCGCGCGGCGAGGTCGATCGCGTCCGGCGCGTACGGCGCCAGCAGCGGCGCCGCGGCCGCCGCCAGGCCGACCAGCGCCAGCATGCCCACCGGCCACCACGGCGTCGCGCGCCACCGCACGGGCGCCGTCAACGGCTGCGCGGATCGAGCCGCGCCTGCACGAGGTCGGCCAGCAGGTTCGCCACGACCACGACCGCGGCCGCGAGCATGAGGAACGCCATGAGCACCGGGTAGTCGCGGCGCGCGATTGCGTCGGTGAAGAGGGTCCCGAGCCCGGGCCACGCGAAGACGCTCTCGGTCACCACGGCCCCCGACAGCAGCAGGGCCGCGTCGAGCATCGCCACGGTCACGAACGGCCCCCACGCCGTGCGCAGTGCGTGGCCCCACAGTACGCGGCGCGGCGAAAGGCCCCGCGCGCGCGCGGCGCGGACACAAGCGAGCGGGAGCACGTCGGCCAGCGACGAGCGCAGGTACCGTATCCACGCGGCGGCGTGCACGGCCGCCAGCACGACGGCCGGCAGGACGAGATGCTGGAGCCGATCGCCAAGTCCCCCGTCGCCGAGCGAGGCCCGGCCGGCCGCCGGCAACCAGCCGAGCCACACCGCGAACACCAGCTGCAACGCGAGGCCGAGCCAGAAGACCGGGAGCGAGATCCCCGCGACGGCCGCCCCCTGGAGGACCCGGGCGAGCCAGCGCGGCCGCCCCCGCGCCGACACGACGGCCGCAGGCACGGCCGCCGCCAGCGACAGCCCCAGCGCCGCGAGCACCAGCTCGAGCGTCGCCGGCAGTCGCTCGGTGATGCGCTGCAGGACGGGGCGCCCGTCCATCAGTGAGTAGCCCCATTCGCCCCGCGCGACGCCGGACAGCCACCGCAGGTACTGCTCGGGCAGCGGGCGGTCGAGCCCCAGCGCACTGCGGAGCCGCGCGATGTCCTCGGGGCGGACGTTCGGGTTCGAGAGATAGAGCTCGAGCGGTCCGCCCGGTGCTGCGTGGATCAGCGCGAAGGCGAGGCCCGACACCGCGACGAGCAGCGGGAGCGCGTGGCCGATACGCCGCAGGACGAGGGACACCTCAGGTCGCCCCGCGCCGGTTCAGCGGTCGAAGCGCCATTCGTGCACGTTCCAGAACGGCCCCGAGTTCGTGGGGTTGCCGCGAAAGCCGCCAAGGCCAACCGGCACGACGTCGAGCTTCGTCGTGTTGTAGAGCGGGATCTCGGGGACGAGCGTCATGATGCGCCGCTGCGCGGCGACGAGCAGGGCCCGACGGCGCCCTTGATCGATCTCGGCGTCGCTCCGGTAGAGGAGCGTCGTGAGCGAGTCGTCCACGAGGTAGTTGATGTTCCGTCCGGCCGGGGGCGTCCGGTCCTTGGCGAAGAACAGCGTGATCTCCGGGTCGGCCGGCATCTGCCACCAGTGCAGGAAGGCGTCGAAATCACCCGCGAACCAGCGCGAAGCGATCGCCGTGCCATCCACCAGGTCGATCGTCGTGGCCACGCCGACGGCCTTCCATTGCGCCTGCAGCGCCTGCGCGACCTGCTCGCGCGTCACGAACCCCGCCGACGTCATGAGGGTGAAGGCCAGCGGCTGCCCGTCGCGGTCGCGGATGCCGTCGCCGTCGCGATCCCGCCACCCGGCGCTGTCGAGCAGCGCCGCCGCGGCCGCGGGGTCGAAGGACGGGCCCGTCACGTCGGCCGCGTGTGCCCACGACATCGGCTGGATGGCGCCGTCCACCACCGGCGCGAGGCCGTCGAGCACCGTGCGCACGAGCAGCGTGCGGTCAACCGCATGCCAGAGCGCGCGCCGGACGCGCACGTCGCGGAACGCGGGGACGCGCCGCTGGTTCAGGGACACGTGCTCGTATCCGTTGCCCATCGTGCGGCGCACCTCGACGCCGGGCACGCGGGCCACGTCGCGATGCAGGTCCCACGGGAGGAACGGGATCAGGTGAACCCCGCCGGCGGCGAGCTGG
>JAJTHG010000038.1 GCA_021298835.1 Gemmatimonadota bacterium | reverse complement strand
TCGGAGTGCGGGGCCTCGTCGCCGGCACGACGACGGTCACCGCGACCGCGACCGGCGTAGCGCAGGCCCCGGTGCGGGCCGGCTATCCCTTCACCCTGACCGTATCGGCGCCGAGTAGTTCGTTCGGCGGCGTAAGCGAGGTCGGGTCGGGAACGACGACGTCCATCAGCTACAACTTGCAGGTCGCAGCACCGCCCGGCGGCGTGGTCGTGACCTTCACGTCGTCCGACCCGACGCGTCTGGTGCTGGCCCCGAATGCCACGACCGTTGGCCAGGGCTCCATCTCGGTCACCATCCCCGCTGGTAGCTCCGGCACCACCGTGTTCTACAGCGGCGTGGAGAACCAGACGGGGAACATGACGATCACCGCGCAGGCGCCCGGCTATACCGATGCGTCCGTTGCGGTCACCGTCCGGCCGCTGGGGGTGGAGGCGAGCGGGAGCACGGCGACGACGACGCTGTCGGCGGACCTGAGCTGGACGGCGTGGGTCGGGCCGCTGAACGCCGCCGGCACGAGCGTGACCCAGCAGGCGCTGCGGGCGGGTGGCGCGGCCGTGGTCGTGGATGTCGCGACCGGCACGCCGAGCGTGGCGGTGCCGGTGGTGGGTGGCACGGCGGGGTCGCCGGCACAGCGGACGATCCCGGTCGGCAGCGGGAGCACGACCTTCGGAGTGCGGGGCCTCGTCGCCGGCACGACGACGGTCACGGCGACGGCGACCGGGGCGGCGCAGGCCCCGGTGCGGGCCGGCTATCCTCTGACGGTCACCGTGACCGCGCCGGCCATATTCGCGAGTGCCCTTCCGACCACGCTGGGGGCTGGCCTGCAGTCCGGGGCGGTATCCGTGTCGTTCGCGGTCGCCACGCCGTCCGCGCGGTCGCTGACCATTCTGAGCCAGGATCCCGGTCGCCTGCTCGTGGCCCCCAACGCGACGACGGTCGGCACCACCTCGATCACCATCCCGATCGCCGCCGGGGCGACCTCGGCGACGTTCGTCGTCGCTGCGGTCGAGGGGACGACCGGAGGCGCGTCGCTGAGCCTGAGCATGCCGGACTATGCGACGCTTGCCCCGACCGTCACGGTCGTGACGCCAGCCGTCGCGATCACCAACATGCCGACGACACGTACCGTGACGGCCGGTGACATCGGCTTCGAAGTCGTCGTGGGGGCACCGAACGGCAACGGTGTGACGCAGCAGGCCCTGCGGGCTGGCGCGACGGCTCTCGTGGTGACCCTCACGGCATCGTCCCCGGCGATCGGCACCGTGGCGCTGAACGGCGTCGCCGCGTCTCCGACGTCAACCACGATCGCCGCGGGCAGCTCGGCCACGCCTTCCGTGAACCCCAACCGCCTGTTCTTCCGGCCGCTTTCGGCCGGGAACAGCACGGTCATCGCCAGCATCCCCGGCTTCACACAGCAGGGGGATGCGATTCGCACGGTGACCGTCTCGCCCTGACGCGCCGCCCGCCACATCCCCCGCCGGAACGCCGACGCCCCCGCCACTCTCGCGAGTGACGGGGGCGTCTCACTGGTCGGGGTGACTGGATTTGAACCAGCGACCTCCTGCTCCCGAAGCAGGCGCTCTACCGGGCTAAGCTACACCCCGCGAACGCAGCGATTGGCAATACGCGTGAAACGATGGGACGGGCTCGGAGGGACTCGAACCCCCAACCTTCTGATCCGTAGTCAGATGCTCTATCCAATTGAGCTACGAGCCCCCATCAGGGCCTGCCGCCGAACCTCCGACGGACAGACCCCAACGTTACTGCGTGAATTGACCAACTTCAAGCGGGTGATGGGCTTCGTGGTCGGGAGGCGACCGTCAGCCCGGATGCCGTCAGTTGATCTTCGCGTACCGGTACGCGGTGACCCCCGCCTTCTTCACCGACGTCGTGAACTCCTTGGTCTCGCCTGGCTTCACCGCCCCGACCGCGACCGGCGTCGTCTCGAGCACGTTCCCCGACTTGTCGAGCCACTCGAGGGCGATCGTGACGTCCTTCGGCGGGGCGGCCGGCGCCGCGGGGGCCGCGGCCTTCGCCCCCGCCTTGCCGCGCGGGGCCGGCCGCGCCGGCGCCGCGGACTGCGGCGCCCGGTACTCGACCGTGCCGGCGAGCCTCGTCTCCTCCGCGCCGCGCGTGAAGTTCGTGAACGACACCCGGACGGCCATCGTCTCGCTCATGTTGTTGAAATACACGAGCGAGTCCGAGTACGCCTTCTTCTTGGGATCCGCGTTCTTGAGCGGCTTCGACAGCCCCTGGTAGGCGTAGGCGTACCACAGCCAGTTGTCGGGGTTGTTCGGGTCCACCGCGACGAGCCGCCCCACGATCGGCATCATCTCCGCGAACCGCTGCGTGTTGTAGTACGTCGCCGCGAGGTTGTTGAGCGCGTCGCGCTGGAACGGATTCACCTGCAGCGCCGCCTCGAACAGCGCGGCCGCCTTGGCGTTGCGGTTGATGCGCGTCATCGTCACGCCGCCCTGCGTCGCCTCGATGTCGCCGTAGGCCGTCGGGTTCTTCACCACCGGGTCGTAGACCGCCTCCGCCTTCGCGGTGTCGCCGCACTGCAGGTGCAGGCTCGCCAGGTTGTTGCGCGCCGCGAGGGCATCCGGCTGCGTCGCGTTCTCGGCCAGATAGGCCTCGAACGCCTGCGCCACCCGCGGGGCGATCGTGCCGCACGCCCCCTTGAAGTCGGTGACCGCGCCCGTCTCGAACTGGTCGATCCGGATGCGCCCGATGTCCAGCAGCGAGCGACGGCGGATGTCCGCGAACGACGTGTCGTTGCCCGCCTCGCCCACGGCGAGCCCGAGGTACTTCACGGCCGAGTCGGCCAGTGCCGCCTTCTCCGCCCCCTGCGATTCGTTCATCCGCTGCTGCGACACCGCCCCGATCACGTACGGGGCGTAGGCGCTGCGCGTATTGAGGATCAGCGACCGACGGGCCGCGGCCTCGGCCTTGGCGTACTCCTGCTGGCCGATCGCGGTGAACGCCGTCTGGATGTTCCGGAACCAGCCCTGCTGGCCGCGCCACTGGGTGACGAGCGTCTTGCAGTTCGGCTTCTGGGCTTCGACCTGGTCGAACACCGAATCGGCGAAGACGACGAGGTCGAGCGAGGCGCCCTTCTCGCCCGGCAGGCCGAAGTCGCCGCGCGTGACGACGTCCGGGGCCTCGGGGTCCTGCATCCACATCATCGCCGCCTGGCCGTACAGGAACGCCTGGCCGGCGGGATTCTCTGCGGTCTTCATCTCGCCGAGGGCCTTGGTCATCTCGCGCACCCCCTTCTGGCGGTCCGCGGCCGACTTGGCGCCGGCCACCCGCTGCAGCGTGAAGGTGGCCATGCCGAGCTGCTTCGGCTTCGAGTCGTCAATGTCGCACTGGCCGGCGGCCGCCGGGGCGGCCGCCTGAGCGGCCGCCTGAGCGGCCGCCTGAGCGGCCGCGACGGCCGGCATGAGGGCCGCGGCGACGATGGCGGCGGCGGTACGGGCGAACGGGAAAGGCATCACGGGAACTCCGCTGGGTATGGGCGGGCGCGCCGGATAGCGGCGGCCGACGCGACAAACTACCAGCGGACGCGGGGCAGGGAAACGCCGCGCGCCCCGCAGGCGATACCCGCGGGGCGCGTCAGGGGCCGTCGGAACCGGCCATGGGCGGTACAAGACTCGAACTTGTGACCTCCACGATGTCAACGTGGCGCTCTAACCAACTGAGCTAACCGCCCGAACAGCGTGCGGCGCCGAGGCGCCGAGAGCGGGAAACGGGACTTGAACCCGCGACCCCAACCTTGGCAAGGTTGTGCTCTACCAACTGAGCTATTCCCGCGAGACCCGGCCTCGTCGGCCGGTCCTGCCCCGCCGCGGCCTCGCGGCTCGCGGCGGTCCCGAATGGAGGCGAGGGGAATCGAACCCCTGACCTCTACAATGCCATTGTAGCGCTCTCCCAACTGAGCTACGCCCCCGGGGATTCCCACCCCCGGCAGGCCGGGGCTGAGACGGCGGGAACCTAGGCGGCGCCGGGGCGTATGTCAATCGGAGGCACCTTCCGGTAAGCCCTTGGCCCGGTATCTTTTAGGGCTTCGCCGGATGCCTGCCTCCGGCTCCGATCGCCACGCGCACGACCCGTCACGCGGTACGCGCTGTCCCGACACCGTACCCTTTCCGCGGAACACCGATAGATGACCGAGACCAAGCGCCGCCGGAAGCGTTCCGCCCCGGCCGAGATCGCGCCCAACGAGCCCGAGCGCGACATCCTCGATCAGTACCTCTACGAGGTCTCCACGTACCCGCTGCTCAAGGCGCACGAGGAGATCGAGCTCGCCCGCAAGATCCGCAAGGGCGACGAAGACGCACTCCAGGAGCTCGTCAAGCGCAACCTGCGCTTCGTCATCTCGGTCGCCAAGAAGTACCAGAACCGCGGCCTGCCCCTCATCGACCTCATCGGCGAAGGCAACGTCGGCCTGCTGACGGCCGCCCGGAAGTTCGACCCCGACCAGGGCGTCAAGTTCATCTCCTACGCCGTCTGGTGGATCCGCCAGGCGATCCTGAGCTCACTCGCGCGCCAGGGCCGCACGGTCCGCGTGCCGCTCAACCGCACCGCCGACCTCTCGCGCATCATCAAGGCCTCCGAGATCCTCCGCCAGAAGCTCCGCCGCGAGCCGATGCCCGAGGAACTCGCCCAGGTGACGGGGCTGTCGGTGGACGTCGTCCAGTCGCTCGCGGCGCTCAACACCGGGGACGTCCGGCTCGACGCGCCGATGGATCCCGAAGGCGACCGCTCGCTCATCGAGCGCTTCGTCGCCGACGAGATGCCCGACACCGAGGAGGAGGCGATGAACCGCTTCCTCACCGACGAGATCGAAGCGGCGCTCAACACGCTGCCGCCGCGCGACGCCAAGGTGCTGCGGCTCTATTTCGGGCTCGAGGGCGGCCGCGAGCACACGCTCGAGGAGATCGGCTCGATGCTCGGCGTCACCCGCGAGCGGGTGCGCCAGCTGCGCGACCGCGCCCTCAAGCGGCTCCGCGAGGGCGACGTCGGTCGCGCCCTCGGCTCCTTCGCCGCCTGAACGCCTCCGCGCGCTGATCGGCGCCCCCGCGGCGGGACGCGACCGGTCCCGGGCTGCGCGGTACCCGCCGGCGGGGGCACCGGGCCGTGCACCACGCGTGACCGGTGACGCCCGCGCCACGGGGGCAGTTCCAGCGAGCGCGGCTCCCTGCACGGGGGCCGCGCTTCTCTTTTGTGATCCCGCCGCCCCCGCTACACTCCGCACATGATCAGTCTCAAGAACGTGCACAAGGCGTTCGGCGACAAGCGCGTCCTCCAGGGGTTCTCGCTCGACGTCACCGAGGGCGAGACCGTGGTCATCATCGGCTACTCCGGGACGGGCAAGTCGGTGGCGATCAAGCACATCGTCGGGCTCCTCGAGCCCGACGAGGGCACGGTCATCGTTGATGGACTCGATGTGCCGACGCTGCCGCGGCGCGAGCTCTACGCCCTTCGCGGGAAGATCGGCTACGTCTTCCAGTTCGCCGCCCTGTTCGACTCCCTCTCCGTCGGCGACAACGTGGCGATGGGCCTGCGCAAGCTGGGGACGATGTCGCCGCTCGAGATCGAGGAGCGGGTGGACGAGGTCCTCGGGCTGGTGGACCTTCCCGGCGTGCAGGACAAGTTCCCCGCCGAGCTCTCCGGCGGCATGCGCAAGCGCGTCGGCATCGCCCGGGCGATCGCGATGCGCCCGAAGTACCTCCTCTACGACGAGCCGACCACGGGCCTCGACCCGGTGACCAGCGCCGTGATCGACAACCTCATGGTCCGCATGCGCGACCGCCTCGGGGTGACGGGCATCGTGATCACGCACGACATGCGCAGCGCCTACCACGTCGGCACGCGCATCGCGATGCTCTACGAGGGCAAGGTGCGCCAGGTGGGCACCGTGGACGAGATCCGCCGCTCGGACGACCCGATCGTGCGGCAGTTCATCGAGGGGAAGGCGTCGCTCGAGACGCCCGCCGGCGTGTAGTGGCGCGTTCCGGCGCCGCCGGCGACGCCCGGCCCGGCCGCGTCGCGGCCCGCGTCGCGGCCCGCGAGGAGGTCTCGGCGGGCGGCATCGTCTATCGCCTCCGCGACGGCGTGCCGCTCTTCCTGCTGATCCGCGACGGCTACCGGAACTGGGGGTTCCCCAAGGGGCACCTCGAAGCCGGCGAGGACGCGGCCACCGCCGCCGTGCGCGAGGTGGGCGAGGAGACCGGCCTCGCGGCCGTCGTGAACGAGGGGGCGCTCGACACGATCGACTGGCACTTCCGGCACAAGGGGCGCCTCGTCCACAAGGTCTGCCACTTCTTCCTCCTGCGCGCCGACCGCGGGGAGCCGGTGCCGCAGCACGACGAGGGGATCACCGATTGCCGCTGGCTCGCCTTCGAGGCGGCCGTCGAGCGGCTCTCGTACGCGAACGCCCGCGAGGTGCTGCGGCTCGCCCACGCGCGCCTCGCCGCGCGCTGACCCATGGGACCCCTGCCGCCGCTGGGGCTCGTCGCGTTCGCCGGGCGCGAGCGGGTGCGGGCCGCGCTGCAGAAGCTCCCGCGGCGTCGCGTGCACGTCACGCTGACGGCCGACCTGCCGGCCTTCCGCGCGGCCCTGCGCCAGCAACTGGTGGACGCGGTCCTCGTGGACCTCGGTTCCGGCGAAAGCGCCTGGCAGGCGGCCGGCCTCGTCCCCGACCTGCCCTCCGCCGCGTGGTTCGGCGCTGCGGCGTGGCGGGCCGCCGACGGGCCGGCGATCGACCGGGCGATCCGGCTCGGCATGGGCGACGTGCTGGCCGACGGGATCGACGACGCCCTCGTCGCGCCGCTCGTCCTGCGCAGCGGCTTCACGGTACGCTTCGCGAGCGCGATGGCCGAGCCGCCGGCGGCGTTCCGGTTGGTGCGGCCGGTGCAGCGGGCCGCGTGGGACGTGCTCGTCGCACTCGGCGGCCGTCCGGTGACGACCAGTGACGTGGCGGCGCGGCTCGACGTGAGCCGCGAGCACCTCAGCCGCGCCTTCGCGGCCGCGGGGGCGCCCAACCTCAAGCGGGTGATCGACTTCGTGCGGCTCGCCGCCGCCGCGGCGCTGGCGAAGAACCCGCTCTACGACACGGGGGACGTCGCGCGCGTGCTGCGCTTCGCCTCGGCGAGTCACCTCGCGACGGCGACGCGGCGGATCGTGGGGCTCACCCCTTCCTCGCTGGCGCGGCTCCGGCCGGCGGAGCTGGCGGATCACTTCGTGCGCGGACACGCCCGGAGTCGGAGCTAGCGCCCATCGAGGCGGTCGCGGCCGGCGGACCGGGGGTCCGAACGCCGGGGCATCGAAACAGGGCGCTTCTCCCGACCCCCGGTTGAAGCCCCCCCGGAAATCGGGTAACTTCTTCTGTCTGCGGTTTTTCGGCCCTCGCCACCAGCGATGACGGGCGCATGCCGCAGCAGTCCCGCACCTTCCGTCGCTTTCCGCCGACTTGCCCCGATGGCTTCCCAGACGTCGCTCCGCCCCGGTGAACTGAAGGACATCCTGCTCAAGGAGATCGAGGCCGCCGATCTCGCCGCCCTCGACGTCGAGGAAGTCGGCACCGTGCTCGAGGTGAAGGACGGCATCGCCCGCATCTACGGCCTGTCGCAGTGCATGGCCGGCGAGATGCTCGAGATCACCTCGTCCGAGACGAAGCAGGTCATCACCGGGATGGCGCTGAATCTCGAGGAGGACAACATCGGCGCCGTCATCCTCGGCGACTACCTCCAGTTGAAGGAGGGCGACGACGTCCGCCGCACCAAGCGGGTGCTCGAGGTGCCGGTCGGGCCGGCGATGGTCGGCCGCGTGGTGGACGCCCTCGGCCGCCCGATCGACGGGCTCGGCGAGATCCGCACGACGATGTCGCGCAAGGTCGAGTCGCCGGCGCCGGGCATCATCGTGCGCGAGCCGGTGAAGGAACCGCTGCAGACCGGCATCAAGGCGATCGACGCGATGATCCCGATCGGCCGCGGCCAGCGTGAGCTCATCATCGGCGACCGCGGCACCGGCAAGACGGCGATCGCGATCGACACGATCATCAACCAGAAGGGCAAGGGCGTCATCTGCGTTTACGTCGCGATCGGCCAGAAGGCCTCGACGGTGCGTGGTGTCGAGGAGCGCCTCAAGCAGGCCGGCGCGATGGAGTACACCATCATCGTCGCCGCCAACGCGTCCGACCCGGCGCCGATGCAGTTCATCGCCCCGTACTCGGGCTGCGCGATGGCCGAGTACTTCATGTACCACGAGGGGCAGCCGACGCTGTGCGTGTACGACGACCTCACCAAGCAGGCCGCCGCGTACCGCCAGCTCTCGCTGGTGCTCCGTCGGCCGCCCGGCCGCGAGGCGTTTCCCGGCGACGTGTTCTACCTGCACAGCCGCCTCCTCGAGCGCGCCGCGAAGCTCAGCAACGACCCGTCGGTCGTGGACAACCAGACGATCTTCAAGCCGGGCGGCTCGCTGACCGCGCTGCCGATCATCGAGACGCAGGCCGGCGACGTGTCGGCTTACATCCCGACGAACGTCATCTCGATCACCGACGGCCAGATCTTCCTCGAGTCCGACCTGTTCTACGCGGGCGTGCGCCCGGCGGTGAACGTCGGCATCTCGGTTTCCCGCGTCGGCGGCTCGGCCCAGATCAAGGCGATGAAGGGCGTCGCCGGCCGCCTGCGGCTCGACCTCGCGCAGTACCGCGAGCTGGAGGCCTTCGCGGCCTTCGCCTCCGACCTCGATGCCGCCACCAAGCGGCAGCTCGAGCGCGGCGCGCGCACGGTCGAGGTGCTCAAGCAGGGCCAGTACGAGCCGATGGCCGTCGAGCAGCAGGTCATGATCATCTACGCGGTGACCAACGGACACCTCGACGACGTCGGCACGAACCGGGTCCGCGCCTGGGAGAAGGGGTTCCACGAGTTCATGGCCGCCCAGTACCCGCAGGTCGGCCAGGCGATCCTCAAGGAGAAGGCGCTCTCGAAGGACACCGAGGCGGCCCTCAAGCAGGGGATCGCGGCGTACAAGCAGGTCGCGGCCTCCTAAGGCCGGCCGGAGGCGCTGATGGCCAAGGGCCGCGAGCTCCGCGGGCGCATCAAGTCCGTGGAGAACACCAAGAAGATCACGAAGACGATGGAGATGGTCGCCACGTCGAAGATGAAGCGCGCCCAGGACCGCGTGGCCGCGGCGCGCCCCTTCGCCAACGCCCTCTCCGAGGTCATCGCCGACCTCTACACCGCCGAGCTCGCCGAGCAGTACCCGCTGCTCCGCCAGCCGGCGGCGCCCAAGAAGGTCGCGGTGCTCCTGCTCACGACGAACCGCGGTCTCTGCGGCGCGTTCAACGCGAACATCCTCAAGGAAACCCGGGCGCTGCTCAAGCGGCTCGAGGGGCAGGGGCTCGAGGTCGAGATGCACGTGGCCGGCCGCAAGGGGATCGGCTACTTCAAGTACCTCGGCCGTCCCCTCGCCACGCAGCGCACCGACCTCGGCGACAAGCCCACGGCCGCCGATGCGGCATCGCTCGTGGACGACCTGATGGCCCGCTTCATCAGCGGCCAACTCGACGGCGTCTATGTGGTGTACGCCAAGTTCAACTCGGTGCTCTCCACCCCGCCGACGACCGAGCGCGTCCTGCCGGTGACGCCGCCGGCCCGCAAGGGCCCCGCGCGCGACTACCTGCTCTCGCCCGGACCGGAGGCGATCCTCGGCGAACTGCTGCCGCTGGCCGTGCGCAACGCGGTCTATCGGCAGCTCGTCGAGACCGTCGCCGGCGAGCAGGGGGCCCGGCGCACGGCAATGAAGGCCGCGACGGACAATGCCACCGATCTCCTCGGCAACCTTCGCCGCACGTACAACCGGGCCCGCCAGGCCCAGATCACGCAGGAAATCGCAGAAATCGTCGGCGGCGCCTCGGCGCTCGCCGGCTGACCGCCCGAGCCACCGCCCGAGCCACCGCCCGAGCCACCGCCCGTTCGAGCCACCCGCGACGCGTCATCCGTGACGCGGCACGTTCCCGAGTCGAATCGCCATGTCCACTGCCACCCTCGTTGCCGGCAAGGTCGTCCAGATCATCGGTCCCGTCCTCGACGTCGAGTTCGAGAACGGCCACCTGCCCGAGCTCTACAACGCGCTCGCGATCACGTTCACCGACGCCGACGGCCGACCGGCCAAGGTCGTCGCCGAGGTGCAGCAGCACATCGGCCGCAACCAGGTCCGCGCGGTCGCGATGAGCACCACCGACGGCGTGACGCGCGGCATGGAGGCGCTCGACCTCGGGACCGCCATCACCGTCCCCGTCGGCGCGCCGGCCCTCGGTCGCATCCTCAACGTCCTTGGCGAGCCCGTGGACATGGGCCCCGACATCCCGGCCTCGGCCGAGCGCTGGCCGATCCACCGCCAGCGCCCCGACTTCGTCTCGCTCGAGCCGAAGACCCAGGTCTTCGAGACCGGCATCAAGGTCATCGACCTCATCGCCCCCTTCGTGAAGGGCGGCAAGATCGGCCTCTTCGGCGGCGCCGGCGTCGGCAAGACCGTCGTCATCCAGGAGCTGATCAACAACGTCGCCAAGGTGCACGGCGGCAAGTCGGTGTTCTGCGGTGTGGGCGAGCGGACGCGCGAGGGCAACGACCTCTACCTCGAGTTCAAGGAAGCCGGCATCCTCGAGAAGGTCGCGCTGATCTACGGCCAGATGAACGAACCGCCCGGGGCGCGCCTGCGCGTCGGCCTCGCCGGCCTGACGGTGGCCGAGTACTTCCGCGACCGGGAGAACGCGGACGTGCTCGTCTTCATTGACAACATCTTCCGCTTCACTCAGGCGGGCTCGGAAGTCTCGGCGCTCCTCGGCCGCATGCCGAGCGCCGTGGGCTACCAGCCGACGCTGGCGACGGAGATGGGCGAGCTGCAGGAGCGCATCACCTCGACCAAGAACGGCTCGATCACCTCGGTGCAGGCGATCTACGTGCCGGCCGACGACATCACCGACCCCGCGCCGGCGACGGCGTTCGCTCACCTCGACGCGACCGTCGTGCTCTCGCGCCCCATCTCGGAGCTCGGCATCTACCCCGCCGTGGACCCGCTCGCCTCGACCAGCCGCATCCTCGACCCGCAGTACGTCGGCGAGCGCCACTACAAGGTCGCCCGCGAGGTGCAGCGGCTCCTGCAGCGCTACAAGGAGCTCCAGGACATCATCGCCATCCTCGGCATGGACGAGCTCTCCGAGGAGGACAAGCAGACGGTCGCGCGCGCGCGCCGCATCCAGCGCTTCATGTCGCAGCCGTTCTCGGTGGCCGAGCAGTTCACCGGACGCGCGGGCAAGCAGGTCAAGCTCGAGGAGACGATCGGGTCGTTCGAGCGGCTGTGCGCCGGCGAGTTCGACGCCTTCCCCGAGCAGGCGTTCTTCATGTGCGGCGGCGCCGACGACATCAAGGCGAACGCCGACGCGCTCGCCAAGGGCTGATCGCCATGGCCATGCTGCGGCTCGCGGTGGTCTCGCCGGAGAAGACGCTCTACGAGGGCGAGGCCAGCCAGGTGGTGGTGCCGGCGTTCGACGGCGAGGTCGGTATCCTGCCGGGCCACGCGCCGCTGATGACGCTGCTGGGGAAGGGCACCCTGCGGATCGGCGGTGCGACGGCCCCCGCGATCACGGTGGATGGCGGCTTCCTGCAGGTCGTGGACAACGTGGTCCGGGTCGTGACGGAGCGGGCGACGATCGGGTGATCCGGTCCGTTCGCCCTCTGCGGAACGGGCCCTGTCGCGGATCGCGACAGTGGCCCGTGTCTTTTTCCGCAGCGCGCCCTTCGACGAAAACCCGAGGATTCTGCGGGTTGACCCGGCCAATCGCAGTCCCTTAAGCTTGCGAATTGTCGCCCTCCGGTAACGGGGGCGGCGTGTGCCGTTCGGCACGGCGGAGCGCGCCATGCGCGCGCCGCGAGTTCGGACAGCGGGTCCCCCGGGGACTCGTTCGGCAGGCGTACGTCGGTCGGTCACGGCGGGTTTCGAGGGATTCCCGTCGTCGGCGATCCGAGGAGCATGGCGCGTCCTGCGCGCCGGGAGGGATGGAATCCGCATGCGGTTGTTCCGTCGGAGTCTGGCAGCACCCCACTTCAGCCCCACATCACCCATGTCCACTCGCGTGTCGAGGCTCCTGCTCGGGGCGACGCTGTTGTTTGGCGCCGTCTCCAGCGCCGGTGCCCAGCAGGTGGCGACCATCTCGGGTCGCGTCACCGGCGACGGCGTCCCGATCGAGGGCGCCAACGTCACCATCCCCGACCTGTCCATCTCGGTCGGGACGAACGCCAACGGTCAGTACACCATCACCATCCCGGCGGCGCGCCTGAGCGGCGCGTCGGTTCAGGTGCGCGCCCGCGCGATCGGCTATGCGCCCGAGTCGCGGTCCTTCGTGCTCCGGGCCGGCCAGGCGACGTTCGACTTCAATCTCAAGAAGGACCTCGCCCGCCTGCAGCAGGTCGTCGTGACCGGCGTCACCGGCGCGACCGAGCAGACGAAGGTGCCCTTCAGCGTCACCCAGGTAAATGCGTCCGACATGCCCGTGCCCGCGGTCAACCCGTTGACGCAGCTGCAGGGCAAGGTGCCGGGCGCGAACATCGTCTCGGCCTCGGGCCGCCCCGGCGCGCAGCCGGCGGTGCTGCTCCGCGGTCCGACGTCCATCAACGCCTCGGGCCGCGGCCAGGACCCGCTCTACATCGTGGACGGCGTGATCCTGCAGGGTCCGCTCCCCGACATCAACCCGCAGGACATCGAGTCGGTCGAGGTCGTCAAGGGCGCCGCTGCGGCGTCGCTGTACGGCTCGCGCGCGGGCCAGGGCGTCATCTCGATCACCACGAAGACCGGCAAGTCGGGCTCGAACAACTCGATCAAGTTCCAGGTCCGCACCGAGTACGGCACGTCCGACATCCCGCGCTCGATCCAGATCGCGCAGCGCCACGGCCTGTGGCAGAACGAGCAGAACAACCGCATGTGCGTCCAGCAGACGGGCGGCAACGCCCTGGCGGGTGCGCTGGTCCAGTGCCTCGGCACGGTGGACTACCGGGCGGAGCAGGCCCGCGTGAACAACGCCCCTGGCGACATCGCGCTCACGCCGGTGGGCTTCCCGCTCGACCCGGGTGCGTCGTCGCAGGCGCTGCTGCTGCGCGGCCGCTTCCAGTCGAACTACTGGCCGAACGAGACCTACAACGCCGTGGACCAGTTCGGCACGCCGGGTGACTTCGGCCTGTACAACCTCGACGCCACGGGCCGCTTCGGCCGCACGTCGTTCTTCGCGAGCGTCAACTTCCAGAACAACGGCGGCGCGGTCACGGGGCTCAAGGGCGACCAGCGCATCGGGTACCGCCTGAACCTCGACCACCGCGTCAACGACAAGCTGTCGTTCTCGCTCAACTCGATGTACTCGCGGCGCGAGAACGACGGCGCCTCGTTCGAGAACGGCGGCGGCGGCTTCACGGGCACCTCGCCGTTCTTCCGCCTGACGCGCGTGCCGGCGATCGTCAACCTGAACCAGCGCGACACGCTGGGCCGGTACTACATCCGCAGCAACCTGCAGGGCGGCGGCCTCCAGAACGAGAACCCGCTGTACGCCCTGACGAACAACAAGCGCAACGACCTCAACGACCGCATCATCGCGGGCGCGACCGGGCGTTGGACGCCGAACAACTGGGCCGAGATCGAGGCCAACTTCTCGACCGACCTCACCCGGCAGAACGGCTTCGAGTTCAACGACCTCGGTTTCCGTACGACGGGCCTCGACCCGAACATCCCGCGCGGTGGCACGTTCTACTACGCGCAGACGCAGCAGTCGCTCAACGGTTCGGTCAATGCGACCGCCCGCCAGACGCTCGGGCCCGTGAACGTCCGCTACACCGCCCGCTACCTCTACGAGCAGCAGAACTTCGACGGCCAGAACGTGCAGGGCCTGTTCCTGTCCGTGCAGGGCGTGCCGCAGATCGCCAACACGCAGGCGACGCAGCGCAACGGCGGCTCGGCCCAGAATCAGGTTCGCCAGATCGGCGCGTTCGCCGGTGTGAACTTCGACGCCTACGACCGCTACATCCTCGACCTCCTGATCCGTCGCGACGGATCGTCGCTCTTCGGCACCGACAACCGCTGGCAGACGTACGGCCGCGTGTCGGGTGCCTGGCGCGTGACGCAGGAGAAGTGGCTCCCGAAGGTCCCGGGCCTCACCGAGCTCAAGCTCCGCGGGTCGTACGGCACGGCGGGCAACCGCCCGAACTTCGCGGCGCAGTACGAGACGTACGCCCTGAACGCCGCGGGTCTGGCGACCTTCGGCGTCCTCGGCAACCGTCTCCTCGGTCCCGAAATCGTCATCGAGCAGGACCTCGGCTTCGAGGCGACGCTCTTCGACCGCATTTCGATCTCGGCGTCGCGCTACCGCAACGACGCCACCGACCAGCTGCTGCTGGTGCCCAACCCGGCGGCGGCGGGCTTCGGCTCGTCGTGGGGCAACGCCGGCACGCTGTCGAACAACGGCTTCGAGACGCAGGTTCGCATTCCGGTCATCGAGAAGCGCGACCTGTCCTACTCCGTCACGTTCAACTACGACTACGTCCGCTCGCGCGTGACGCAGCTCGACATCCCGGGCTTCAACTTCGCCGCCCCGGGTGTGCAGAACGGCGGTTCGGTCTTCCGCATCGAGAAGGGGCTGCCCTACGGCGAGCTTCGCGGTCGCGCGTTCGTGCGCAGCTGCGGCGAGCTCCCGACGGCGTGGCGTTCCTCGCCGACGGCCACCCCGGTCAACTACCAGGCCCTCTGCGGCGCCGGCCAGCCGTTCCAGGTGAACAGCGACGGCTTCGTCGTGTGGGTGGGTGGCTCGACGGGCAACCTGTCGGGCGCCGGCAACAATCTCGGCGACGGCATCACGCGCAACCTGTGGAACGCGATCCTGCCGGCCGGTGAGGCCCCCTGGGGCGTCCAGGCCGCGTGGGGCCATCCGCTCCGCCTGCGTGACTCGCTCGGCGGCGCCGACGCGAACCGGCCGCTCGGCAGCGTACTGCCGAACTTCCGGTACACGTTCGCGCAGAACTTCACCTGGAAGCGCCTGACGGCCTTCGCGCTCACCGACGCGACGATCGGCCGCGTGGTGATGAACCAGGGCCTCACCTGGTCGCTCCTCGACTTCAACTGGGGCGGCTCGGACCAGATCGACAAGACGGTCGCCGAGGCGAAGCCGATGTCGTACTACTACCGCGCCGGCCCGCCGGAGTCCGGTCTGGGTCTGGGCGGCATCTACGACGTGCTCGGGCCGAACAACTGGAACACGGAGTCCGGCTCGTTCGTCCGTCTGCGCGAGGTCACCCTGTCGTACCGGCTGGGCAAGCTTCCGCGCCTGGGCGGCGACTGGCAGGTGGCCGTCATCGGCCGCAACCTCGTCACCTGGACCGACTACCGCGGCTTCGACCCCGAGGTCGGGGCAACCGGCGGGACGGCGGGGTCAGGGGTGCTGAACGCGTTCGACAACTTCACCTTCCCGAATCCGCGCACGTTCACCTTCTCGCTCGCGACGAGCTTCTGATCCGGACTCGGCCGCGGGGCATGCGCCCCCCGGCCGGACCCGGCTCATTCCCAGGAGACCTATGCGTTCCGTCTTTCGACTGACGACGGGAGTCATGGCGCTCGCGGCGCTCACCGCGTGCACCGAACGGCTCGACGTCCTCAATCCCAACTCGCCCGACCGCGCGCGCGCTCGGGCGCCCCGCCGATCTCGAGAACTTCATCGGCGGTTGCTACAACTCCGTCCACAGCGCCACGCTCGCCGGCTTCGACAACCTGCAGACTGCCTTCCAGGTCCAGGCGTTCGAGAACTTCTCGGGCCTCGCGAATGCCAACATGGGCCCGCGCGGTGCGATGCCGCGCAACCCGGTTGACAACTCGCGCGGCAACGGCGGCACGGCCTCGCTGAGCGGGCCGTGGTTCGGGCTGCAGGTGGCGGCGAAGATCGCCGCCGTCGGCATCCAGACCATCGCCGCCGGCACGTCGCTCGGCAGCGTCGGGGCGGACCTCCGCGCCCGGTCGTTCGCGTACTTCTGTGTCGGCCTGGCCAACACCATGCTCGCCGCGGGCTACGACTCGGTGACGATCGTGCGTCCGGGGTCGGGCGACGCGCCGCCGATCGTGGCGCGCACCGCAGGCGCCACGTACGGCCTGGCTGCGCTGGACACGGCGATCGCCCTGCTCGACTCGATCGACAGTCGCGCTGCCGGTACGGCCTTCCCTGGCAGCTGGCTCAACGCCGGCGTCACGAGCACGGCCGACATGCGGCGCGTCATGCGGTCGCACCGCGCCCGCATGCGCATCTCGCAGCCCCGCAATCCGACCGAAGCGGCGGCCATCGACTGGGCCTCGGTGCTGGCCGACGCGACGAACGGGATCACGGCCGACCTCACGGTCAACATGAACCCGTCGGGCGGCTGGGCCATGTTCTGGATCGCGCAGAACTTCGCCGGTCCGAACTGGCACGTCATGACGCCGTTCGTGCTCGGCATGGCCGACACCACCGGCGCCTTCGCTGGCTGGCTCAACACCGCGCTGCAGAACCGCTCGCGCGACAATCCGTCGTTCGTCGCCGTCATGCAGACGTACGACAACCGCATGCCGACCGGCGCCAGCCGTGCCGCGCAGCAGGCGGCCCCGGGTCGTTACTTCGAGAACCGGGCGTCGGACGGCGACGCCAACGACGGCGGCTGGGGCTTCTCGGCCTACAGCAACATCCGCTTCCGCGCCTTCAACTCGGCCGGACGCGTGGGGGCCTTCCCGGTCTTCACGGTCGTCGAGAACCGGATGATCCAGGCCGAAGCGCTCATGCGGCTCGGCCAGCCCGGCGCCGGTGCGCTCATCGCCACGTCGCGGAGTGCGGCGGGGCTGTCGAACGTCGCGGCGCTCAACGCCACGACGGACGCCGTCGGCACCGTCGGCAACCAGTGTGTGCCCCGCGTGCCGTCGTCCTCGAACGGCACGACGTACACGCTCGCCTGCCCGACCCTCTTCGAGGCGATGAAGTGGGAGAAGCGCATGGAGACCCAGTTCACCTACTGGGGCTCGTGGTTCTTCGACTCCCGCCGCTGGGGTGATCTGGCGGACGCCACCCCGCTGCAGTTCCCGATCCCGTGGGCGGAGTTCGACGCCCCTCTCCGCGCGTCCAGCCGCCCGTGGAACGGCGACAGCGCTCGTGACGGCGCTGCGAGCCGCGGAACGTACGGCTACTGAGTCCGTGATGCGTTCCTCTCTCGTGATTCGACTGGGGCGGTGGATGGCCGCCGCCGGTGCCCTCTCGGGCGCCGGCGGGTGCTACTCGCTCGTCCCGATGGATGCTTCGCCGGCGCCCAGCGCGCCGACGGAGCTCCAGGTTGACCTCACGGACGAGGGACGCCTGCGCCTCGCGGGCGTGGTCGGCCGTCAGGCCGAGTACGTCCGCGGGCGCCTCGTGGCCGCCGAGGCCGACACGCTGCGCGTGGCGGTCTCGCAGGTGGTCACGATGAACGGTGACTACTTCACCTGGACGGGTGAGACCGTGCCCTTCCCGCGCCAGTACATCGGCCGGGCCTCGGTGCGGACGCTCGACAAGGTCCGGACCTCGCTCGTCGTCGGCCTCGGGGCCGCGGCGCTCGGGACGGCCGTCGGCACCCGCCTCTTCGGTTTTGCCGGCGGAGATACGCCGACCAACCCATCTCCTGGCGGCCCTGGCGGGCCCGCCAACTGACCCGCCGACCGCACTTCATTCCATGGAGCATCTCATGACACACCGGACGTTGGCCCTGGTCCTCGCGAGCGCCGCGCTCGTCGCGACCGGGTGCGACAACACCGATCCCAACAAGGGCGTCGCCCCGCCGCAGCGCGATCTCGCGTTCGTGCGCTACGTGAACGCGGTGCCCGACACCAACTCGCTCGACTTCCGCTACATCGACCGCATTGACGACTCGCAGCCGTTCATCGGCGTGCAGTTCCGGTCGTTCACCCCCTACCAGGGGACGCCGGCGGGCAACCGCCAGATCCGCGTCTTCACCAACCCGGCGGCCTTCCCGCTCGGCCAGTCGCTGGCCGTGTCGCAGCAGGTCATCGAGGAGCGGACGGTCTCGCTCGTCGCCGGCACCTACTACACCATCGTCCACGCCGGCCGAGCCCAGGGTGACCAGGACTCGCTCATCGTGATCCAGGACAACATCCCGACGCCCCCGGCCGGTCAGCTCGCGTTCCGCGCGATCCATGCCGTCCCGGCGAGCATCGTGGGCAACGTGAATGTGCTCGTCAATCCTGACGGCGTGCCGCCCCTTGCGCTGCCGGCCTCGGCGTCGTTCGCGGCGCTCGCGCCGTTCGCCGCGTCGGCGTACGCGAATGTGCCGGTCCGCCCCGCCACCCCCGCGACTTCGACGTACCAGTTCGGTGTCGAGGCGGCCGCGGCGCCGGGTACGGCCGTCGCGTCGGCTTCCATTGCCGGCGTGCTGCTGACCGGCCTGACGGGCCAGCCCACGACGGTGCCCCCGTCGGCCTCGGTGCGAGCGGCCGGTTCGGTGATCACCGGCGTCGTCTTCCCGTCTTCGGTCGCGCCGGTCACCGGCAACCTGGCGACGGCCGATCGACCGGTCTTCGCTACCCCTGGCTTCCGCTTCCTCCCGGATCGGAACCCGTAAGCCACGTACGCTTCGGCAAGGACACGGGATGGTGGCCCTCGGGTCGCCATCCCGTGCCCTTTTCCGGGGCCGCCGCTTCCCCGATATTTCCCCCATGACCCGTCCCTTGCTCGTCGTCTCGCTCGGCGTCTCGCTCGGCGTCACGCTCGGGGGCGCCGCGTGCGCCTCGTCCAGCCCCGCAGACCGCAACATCGGGGCGGTACCGCGCATGCAGGTCGCCGGCAACCTCCGGCTCAACCTCCTCCAGCGCGAGGACGTCGTGAAGACCCGCCTCGCGGTGAAACCGGCTGATGCCTGGTCGGCCCTGCGCGAGGCGTGGGCCGACTTCGGTCTGCCGGCATCGGTGCAGGACCCGCAGGTGTTCCTGCTGCAGATTGACGGCCTCGAGGCCCGGCGGCAGTTCAACAAGTGGCCGCTTCGCGAACTGCTCGACTGCGGCCGCTCGAGCGGCTACGACAACGCCGATACGTACGTCATCTCGATGACGGTCATCGCGCAGCTCGTGCCGGCCGGCACGAACGAGAGCGACCTGGCCCTCGTCTTCAGCTCCAACGGCAGCAATCCGCTGGCGATGCAGTCAACCGTACAGTGCTCGTCGCTCGGCGTCTTCGAGGAGCGCTTCGCCAATCGCGTCAAGGCGGCGCTGGCGGGCAGGTAGCATGCGGCGTCGCATCCGCGTCCCTGCGGCGGGGCTCGTCCTCGCCATCGGCACCGCGGCGGCGGTGGGGCCGGCGGCCGCCGCCGCGCAGGTGATCGCGAAGGGACCTGCGATGCCGCGTTGCCACGACCAGGTGGCCATTGCGGGAGTGGTGTTGACGCTCGACTCCCTGCCGGTGCACGGTCTCCGCGTCGCGGTGGACGCACGGCAGGCCGAGACGCGCACGGGGAGCGAAGGCCGCTTCGAGCTGCGCTGCCTCGGTGCGCCCGGCGACGTCGCCGTGACCGTCACCGGCGACGGCTACGAGCCCCTGGCCTTCGCGCTCAAGGCGCCGGCGGTGGCGACCGTGTCGCTGTCCCTCACCATACGCGAGACGTTACCGGCCCCGTCGGACGTCGGGTCCGGGGTTCCGGCGGGCCCGTCGCGGCCGGTGTCGTCGCCGTCCCTGACCACGCCGTCGCTGGCGTCGCCGCTGCTGGCCCCTCCGTCGCCTGCTCCCCGCGAGGGGGGAACGCCGTCCCCCGTCGGCGCCGGTCCCGTCATCGGCGGACCGCGGGACCGCGGCGGTTCGACCGCGCCGATGGGCTTCATCCGCGGTCTGGTGCGCGATGACGCGGGGCAGCCGCTCCGCGGGGTGCGTCTCGAGCTGATGGGCTCGCCGGTGAGCGTCATGACCGACCCCGAGGGTCGGTTCGCCTTCCCGAACGTGCCGTTCGGGCCCTACCTCGTGCGCGTGCGGCGGATCGGCTTCGAGCCGCAGCTCTTCACGCTCCGCGTCGGTTCCACCGAGACGAACGACCTCGACGTGCGCCTCTCGAAGGCGACGGGCCTCGACACCGTGAAGGTCGTCGCCAAGGATCCGCGCGCCGACCGGCTGCGCGGCTTCTACGCGCGCAAGGCGGCGATCACCACGACAGGCCACTTCATCGAGGAAGAGGAGATCCGCAACCGCAAGCCGTTCAACACGAGCGACATGCTGCGTGGCCGCGCGGGGCTGCTCGTCTCGCGCGACAACCAGGGGCAGACGGTCGTCTTCGGCCGGAACATGCACATCGTCGGCGGCTGGTGTCCGATGGCCCTGTTCGTGGACGGCGTGCCGTTCAATCGGCTCGACGGCTACATTGACCGCTTCGTGCCGGTGGACAACGTGAAGGCGATCGAGGTCTATCCGAGCGCCGTCTCCGTGCCGACGGAGTTCCAGCGGCAGATGAGCGGCTGCGGCGCCGTGGTGGTCTGGACGAAGTAGCACGGGCGCGCACCGTGCGCCGTTGATCCGGCGCCGCCGTCGCGCCGACCGTGCAATCAGCGCGCGGCCGTGCCCGGCGCCCGCTCGACCAACCGCTCGACCAGCCGCACGCTGGCCGCGGCCGCGCCGCGACCCGCCTCGATCGCCGCTCGACCTGCGTCCCCCGCCGCCGTTGCGGCTGCCCCGTCATCGAACCAAGCGCGCAAGATCGCGGCCAGCTGCGCCGCGTCGGCGACGCGCCGCAGCGCGCCGACGGCGGCCAATCCCGCGGCATCGCGCTGCCGTGCGTCTCGCGGACCACACACGACCGGCCTTCCCCAGGCCGCCGGTTCGACGACACTGTGCAGGCCGGCGTCGTGGAAGCCACCCCCGACGTAGGCGACGTCGGCGACCGCGTAGAGGTCGGCCAGGATGCCCACGCGGTCAACGAGCACGACATCGGCGGCGGCGGCTTCCGGCGTGTCCACCGGGGCGACCATCCCCCCAAGCGCCCGCAGCGGGGCAGCCAGCGAGGCCAGGTGCGCCGATACGGGCTCGTGCGGCGCCACCACCAGCCGGGCCGTCGGGTGAGTGCGGCGGATCTCGCGCCACGCGGCGAGCAGCACCGTCTCGTCGGTCGGCCACGTGCTGCCCGCGACCAGGGTCGGCCGGCCCCGGCCGAGTCGCGCCACCCAGGCACCGGCGTCCGCGCCAGCGTCCGCGCCGGCGTCCGCGCCGGCGTCCGCGCCGGCGACGCGCGCCAGCACCTGATCGTACCGCGTGTCGCCCGTCACCGAGACGACCTCGCGCCGGACGCCGAGCGTCACGAGGGCCTCCGCCGTGGTCGCATCCACCGCGCCGACCGCGCCGAGTGCGGCGTAGGCGTCGCGCAGCGCGGCGGCCGCCAGCGCACCGCGCCGCGACGATCCCGGGTCCAGCGCCGCGCTCACGAGCCCGACGGGCGTGCCGCGCCGCGTCGCCTCGCGCACCAGCAACGGCCACACGTCGAGCTTGGCGAAGACGAGTGCCGAAGGCGCGAGCGCGTCGAGCCACCGGCGCGCGGCACCCACCGTGTCGAACGGCAGGACCTCTGCCATGTCGGCGAGCGAGGGGACCAGGCGGGCCGCGAAGCGCTCGGCACTCGGCGAGAAGTACGTGTACGCCACCTGCCAGTCGGGATGGGAGGACCGTATCCGTTCCAATACCGGGCGCGCCATCAACCCCTCCCCGACCGACGGCGCGTGCACCCACAGCAGCGGGCGCGCCGGGTCGCGGTGGCGCGCGGCCCATTCGGCCATGCGCACGGTGGCGCCGCGGCGGAGGCGGAAGGTGCGGGCGAGCTTGCCGTCACCGGGCAACCCGGTGGTGACGAGGGTGTTCGCGAGCCAGCCGGCGACGCGCCAGCCGGCACCGAGCACGGGATGCACGGGCGGTCGGGAGGGCCGCCGTGGCGCCGCCTACTCGCGCGCGCCGCCCTTCGACTTGGCGAGTTCGGCGTCCACGATCTTGAAGAAGTCCGCCGCGGGAATCGCCCCGGAGGCCGCTTGCGACCCGATGAAGAAGGCGGGCGTGCCGCGCACGCCGGCGGCGGTGCCCCGCCGGTAGTCGTCCTCGACGAGCAGCTTCGTCTGCCGCTCGGTGCGGCAAGTGCGGAAGGCGGCGTCGTCCACCCCGACGGTGCGGCCGATCGAGTCGATCGTGGCCGTGACGCTCTCCGCGGCGCTCCATGCCGTCTGCGCGGCGAAGACCGCGTCGTGGAACGGCCAGAACTTCCCTTGCGCGGCCGCGCACATGGCGGCCTCGGCCATGGGGACGGCGTGCCGATGCGACCCGAGCGGGTAATTGAGGAACGCGAGCTTGACCTTGCCCGTCTGCACGTAGTTGCGGCGCAGGGTGGCGTCCACGTCGTCGTGCCAGCGCTTGCAGTACGGGCACTGGAAGTCGCTCATGACGACGACCCAGATCGGTGCGCCGTCGGCCCCGAACGTGCGCCCCTTGTCGGCGCTGGCAATGGTGGCCTTGGCGGCAGCCGAGACGCCGCCGCCCGCCCCGGACGCCGGCTGGGCGGTGAGCAGGGCGGGCAGGGCACCGAGGACGGTGGCGAAGGCCACGAGGCGGGGGGCGAGACGCACGGACGGACCGGGGCGGAGGGTGGCACTCGCGGCTCCCCTGACACCAGCGGGGCCGGACTGTCGTAAGATACACGGGTCCCGCGGTGCGGTTGCGTCGCGCGGCCCATCAACTCTCCCCGCCATGCTCCGCTACCTCGCCTGTGCCGTCGCCCTTGGCCTCGGCCCGGCGACATCGCTGCTCGCGCAGGCGCCCGTCATCCCCGCGCCGCGCGGCTGGCTCAACGACTTCGCCAACGTGGTCCCGCCGGCCCAGGCCGCGCGGATCGTGGCGCTCGCGCAGCGCGTGCGCGAGGCCTCGCAGGGGGAGATCGCGGTCGTCACGCTCCCCGACCTCGCGGGACGCGACGTGGGTGACGTGGCCCTGCGCATCGGACGCGAGTGGGGCGTCGGTGCCAAGGGCGAGGCGGGAGATCCCGCGAAGAACGCCGGTGTGGTCGTGCTGCTGGTGCCCAAGGAGACGTCGCAGGACGGTCGCGGGCACATTTCCATCACGATCGGGCGCGGAGTCGAGGGGTTCATCCCGGATGCGGTCGCGGGGGACATCCGTCGCGAGGCGACGCCCTTCTTCCGGCAGCGCGACTATGGTGCCGGGCTCGAACTGATCACGGCACGCCTGGCCGAGCGCTACGCCGCGCAGTACGGTTTCGCGCTCGATGGGGCGGCCCCGGCGCCGCCGACGGCGGCGCGGCGGAAGAACTCGGGAATCCCGTTCCCGGTGCTGGTCGTGATCGGGCTGGTGCTGCTCGCGGTGTTCTCCGGACGCGGCCGGCGCGGGCGGCGCGGCGGCGGCGGCGAGGAGATGCTCAAGTGGATGGTCATCAACTCGCTGCTCAACTCGGGCCGGCGCAGCGGCGGCGGATGGTCGAGCGGCGGGCTTGGCGGTGGTGGCGGGGGCTTCGGAGGCGGATTCGGCGGGTTCGGCGGCGGCGGGGGCTTCTCCGGCGGCGGCTCGAGCGGCGACTGGTGAGACGTTGGTGAGCGCGGGATTCCCGCAGGGACACGGCACATGACGACGATGACGCTCGACGACTTCACCGCACGACTGCGGACGGCCTTCGGCGACGGCCTCGCGGCGGTCGTCCTGTACGGCTCGCAGGCCGCGCCGGGGGCGACGCTGCACGGGAGCGACTACAACGTGCTCGTGCTCGCCACCCGCCTTGGCCCGGCCGACCTCGCGGCTGCGGCGCCCGCGGTGCGGGCGTGGCGCGAGGCCGGCCATCCGCCGCCGATGACCATGTCGGTGGACGAATGGCGCCGGAGCGTGGACGTCTTCCCGATCGAGGTCGCGGACATCCTCGCGCGGCACCGGGTGCTCGCGGGGGCGCTGCCGGAGCCGGACCATCCCGTGCGGCCGGCCGACCTGCGGCACCAGCTCGAGTTCGAGGCGCGCGGCAAGCTCCTGCAATTGCGTGCGGGGGCGATGGCGACGGCGGGGAATCCCGACGAACAGACGGCCCTGCTCGCGCGCAGCGTCAGCGCCTTCGTGACGATGACCCGAGCCGCCCTGCGGCTCGCGGGGGAGCAGCCTCCCGCCGCGGCCGCCGATGTCGTGCAGGCCGCGGCGCGGGTGGCCGGCTTTCCGGCGGCGCCCGTGATCGCGGCGCTGGCCGCCAAGCGGGGCGAGAAGCCGGCCGATCCCGGCGCGGCGTTCGCGGCGTACGTGGACGCCGCCGAGCAGCTCGCGCGGTGGCTCGACCAGTGGACGGCCCCTTGATCGCGCAGCGATCGTGATGTTCCCGGGACCTGCACCCCGGTCATGATGTTCGTGCAGGGTTGCCCTCATCCTCCCAGGAGACGACGCCCCATGCGTGGAACGACGATCCGCCGTACCGCCCTCGCGCTGCTGTTCGTGCCGGCGCTCACCGGTTGCGGCTACAACACCATCCAGACGTACGACGAGGCGGCGCAGGCCGCGAAGCAGCAGATCGAGGTGCAGCTGCAGCGGCGCGCGGATCTCGTGCCGAACCTCGTGAGCACGGTGCAGGGCTTCGCGCAGCAGGAACAAGCCGTCTTCGGTGCGGTGGCCGAGGCGCGCTCGAAGCTGCTCGGCGCCGTGCAGAGCGGGGACGTCGGGCAGATGGCAGCCGCCAATCAGGGGCTCACGAGCTCGCTGGGGCGGTTGCTGGCGATCAGCGAGGCGTATCCGCAGCTGAAGAGCAACGAGAACTTCATCCGGCTGCAGGACGAGCTCTCGGGCACGGAGAACCGCATCGCCGTCTCGCGCACCGACTACAACGAGGCGGTGCAGCGCTACAACACGTACATCCGCAAGTTCCCGCAGGTGATGACGGCCAAGGTGATCGGTTCGAAGGACCGGGCGTACTTCGAGGTGGCGACTGCCGAGGCGCGTGAGGCGCCGAAGGTGGACTTCTCGAAGAAGCCGTGACGCACGGCGGTCGGCGTCGTGCGGCGGCGGCGGCCGTGGCCCTCGCCGCCGTCACGTTCGCGGGCTGCGATCGCGCGGCACCGCCGCCTGACGGCGCGCTGGTGGCGCAGTGGCTTCGCCTCGAGCTCGCCATCGTGCGGGCCGAGCGGGTGAACCCGCCCTTGGCGACCCGCATCGCCGCGTACACGGCGGTCGCGCTGCACGAGGGGCTCGCCAGCGACGACGCGCTCGGCCTGTCACCGCTCGCGGGCCGCCTCAACGGGTTGGCACCGGTCGCGGCGCCGTCCGGAGAGTTGGACGGGGGCATCGTGGCCGCCGAGGCGGTGCGCTGGGTGCTGGGCCGCATGGTGGCCGGCGGCTTTCCCACGACCCGCCGGGCGGTGGACTCGCTCGCCGACTCCCAGGTTGCCGCTCGGGTGGCCGCCGGGGTCGCCTCGGCGCGCGCGGAGCGCTCGGCGGCGCACGGGGCGGCGCTGGCGGCTCACCTGCTGGCGTGGGCCGACGCCGACTCGTTCGCCGCGACGCGCGGGCGTCCCTACCGGCTGCCGACGGGGCGCGGTACGTGGGAGAACACCTCGACACCCGACCAGCACCTGCCGGAGCCGCTATCCGCCGCGAGCGACCTCGTGCTCGAGCGCAATGCCGGAGTGGCGCTCGATCCGCAGCGGGCGGGGACGCGCGAGCTCTTCATGTCCCGTCCCAAGGCGCAGGCGCCGGGGGTGCTGGCGGCGCTCAACCCTGGCAAGCCGACCGAGCCCTTCTGGGGGCAGCTGCGGCCGTTCGTCCTCCCCCACGCCGACGCGTGCCCGATCGTGCCTCCGCCCGCGTACGACGAGCGGCCGGGATCGCCCTTCTGGACGATGGCCAAGGTGGTGGTGGACACCACAGCCCGGCTCACCGAGGAGCAACGGCGGGTCGCGCTCTTCTGGGCCGACAACGCGGCGATGACCGGGACGCCCGCCTTCCACTGGATGTCGGTGCTCGCGCAGGTGATCGGCCAGCGGCGGCTCGGCGCGGCCGAAGCGGCGCGCGTGTCGGCGACGATGTCGCTCGCGATCGCCGACGCATTCATCGCCACGTGGCGCGAGAAGTACCGGTCGCTCACGGTGCGGCCGGTGACGTATGTCCGGCGGGTGTTTGATCCCCGCTTCCAGACCGTGGTGATCACGCCACCGTTCCCTGAATACCCATCGGGGCACTCGACGCAGAGCGGGGCCGCGGCCCGCGTGCTCACGCGGCTGGTCGGCGACTCGGTCGCCTTCGCCGACAGCACGCAGCGCGACATCGGCTACCCGCCGCGGGCCTTCCGGAGCTTCGCTCACGCGCGCGACGAAGTCGCGATCTCGCGGCTCTACGGTGGTCTGCACTACTTGCCCGCCATCGTCGAGGGTGTCACGATGGGGGAATGCATCGCCGACTTCGCCCTCGCTCGCTTGGCGCCGCCGTCGCGCTGACGCTCGCCGCGGCGTGCGGCCGGCCGGCCGACACGGCGTGGCGCATGATCCCCGAAGGACGCTGGCGCCCCCTCGTCGTCTCGGGCGACGAGGGCTTCGACCCGCTCGACGGCGCGGCGCGCGGGCTGGCGCTGGTGAACGCGGTGGATGACGAGCGCGCGCTGGCGGACCGGCACCTGCTGCTCGGCGCCGGAGCGGCAATCGGCGATGTCACCGGCGACGGCCGGCCCGACGTCTTCCTGGCCGCCGCCGAGGGCCGCGGGGCGCTCTACCGCAACGAGGGCGACCTCCGCTTCACCGATATCACCGCCGAGGCGGGGCTCGGCGCACTCCCCGCCGGCACGCGCGGGGCGGCCGTCGCGGACGTGGACGGGGACGGCGACCTCGACCTGCTCGTCGGTACGCACGGCGGGCCGCTCATGCTGTGGCGCAACGCTGGCGGCCGCTTCACCGACGACACCCCCGCGAGCGGCCTGCCGGCGGGCTTCTCGACGACGTCGCTGGCGCTGGCCGACGTGGACGGCGACGGCGACCTCGACCTCTACGTGGCGACGTACAAGCGGCGGAACGCGCTCGACGCCTTTCCGCCGCAGGAGCGGGCCTTCGATCAGGTCGTCAAGAAGGAGGGTCCCCGCTACTACGTGGTGCCGCGCTGGGCCGCCGAGTACCGCGTCGAGGACCGCCCCGACCTCGGCGGCGTCGTGCGCACGCAGCGCGCCGAGCGCGACCTGCTCCTGCTCAACGACGGGCGCGGCGCGTTCACGCCGGTGCCGGTGACGGGGCCGCGGTTCCGGGACGAAGACGGCCGCCCGCTCGCGACCGAGCCCGACTTCTTCACGCTCGCGGCACGATTCCACGATGTGAACGGGGATGGCGCGCCGGATCTCTACGTGTGCAACGACTACGAGGACCCGGACCAGTTCTGGCTCGGGGACGGGCGCGGCGGCTTCCGCCTCGCGCCGCGCGAGGCGCTGCGCGCGACGAGCAACACGTGCATGTCGGTGGACATGGGCGACGTGGACCGCGACGGGCGCACGGACCTCTTCACCGCCGACATGCTGGCTCCGACGCGGGCGGAACGACAGCGGCAGGTTCCGACGCACACGCCGCTGCCCAAGCCGGTCGGCGAGCCGCGCGACCGGCCGCAGTGGATGCGCAATATGCTGCACCTGCAGCGCGACGACGGCACGTTCGTCGAGGTCGGGCAGTGGGCGGGGGTATCCGCGACCGATTGGACGTGGGGGTCGGCTCTCACGGACGTGGACCTCGACGGCGCCGAGGACCTGCTCGTCGCCAACGGGCATCGCTGGGACGTGCGCGACGGCGACGCGTACGAGCGGATCCGCAACGCGTTTCCGCGCATCGAGTGGAACCGGGAGCAGGGGGCGTTCCCGCGGCTGGCCGTGCCCGACCTCGCATTCCGCAACCTCGGGGACGGCCGCTTCGCGCCCGCTCCTGCGTGGCGCTTCGGGGACGTGCCCGACATCAGCCACGCCGTGCTGCCGGCCGACCTCGACGGTGACGGCGATGAGGATGTGCTGGTGACGCGCCTTGGCGAGGCACCGCGGCTGTACCGCAACCGCGCCAGCCGCCGTCGCGTCGCCGTGGCGCTCCGCGGCGCCGGGGCGGTCGGGGCGCGCGTGACGCTGGCGGCGTCGGGGATACCGATGCAGTCGAAGGAAGTGACCGCCGGGGGCCATTACCTCGGCGGCACCGACGGCACCTTGGTGTTCTCGACGGGGAAGGACACGGCCCCCGTGCTCCGGGTGCGCTGGCGGAACGGCGGCGAGACGCGGCTCGTCGTCGGGCCGAACCGCCGCTACGAGCTCGATGCTCCCCGGGCGTCGTCGTCGCCGTCGTCGCCGTCGTCGTCGTCGGCCCCGCCGCCGGTCGTGCCGGCGATCTTCGCCGACGCGACGCCGCTGCTGGGCGGGCACCGGCATCACGAGGCGCCGTACGACGACTTTGCGCGGCAGCCCCTGCTCCCCGAACGGCTGAGCCAGGGCGGGCCCGGGCTCACGTGGGCCGACCTCGACGGTGACGGGTCGGACGAGCTCTACGTCGGGAGCGGCGCGGGCGGGCAGGCGACGCGCGTGACGTTCGGTCCGGCGGTGGTGGGTGCCGCGCTCGGCGTGCGCGATGCGCAGGCGCGAGCGGTCGGCGGCGTCGCCGTAGGCGACCTGACGACGCTGCTGCCGTTCGCCGACGGCGGGACGCGCGCGATCGTGGCCGGCCAGTCGTGGTACGAGACGGCGAAGATCGAGGAGACCGCCGGGGTGCCGCCGCTCGTGCCGCTCGCGGGCACGGGGCGGATCCCGGCGCTGGCGCCGCCGTCCTCGGTGACGCATCCCGGCGCGGTCGGCCCGCTCGCCGCGGCGGACGTGGACGGCGACGGCACGCTCGAGCTGTTCGTCGGGGCACGCGTGCGTCCGGGTGCGTGGCCGCTGCCGGCGCCGTCCACCCTGCTCCGGCGCGACGCGGACGGGACGTGGCGGCCCGACGCGCGGAACGCCGCGGCGATGGCGGCGCTCGGGCTCGTGACGGCCGCGACGTTCACCGATCTCACCGGTGACGGGTGGCCGGAACTGGTGACGGTGGGCGACTTCAGCCCGGTGCGCGTGCTGCGCAACGTCCAGGGCCGCTTCGAGGATGCGACCTCGTCGTTCGGCCTGCGCGGCCTCACCGCGCGGTGGCGCGGCGTGGCGAGCGGCGACTTCGACGGCGACGGCCGGCTCGATCTCGTGGTGACGAGCGACGGCGAGAACGCCGCGTGGGGGGCCACGCCGGGACGGCCGCTGGTACTGCGCCTCGGCGACTTCGGTGCGGGGCTCGGCCTGCTCTTCGCGCGGAGCGACGTGCCGAACGGCGAGGAGTACCCGCTGGAGAGCTACCCGCGCATGCAGTTCGTGACGCCGTCGGCGCGCGACCGGCTGCCGACGTTCGCCGCGTTCAGCGCGGCGCCCGCGGACACCGTGCTCGGGCCATGGCTCGGGCGCGCGCGCCGCGTAGGGGCGACGACGCTGGCGCACCACGTCTTGCTCAACCGTGGCGACCGCTTCGAGGCGCGGCCCCTGCCGGCGGCGGCGCAGTGGACCGCGGCGCACGGCATCGCGGTCGCCGACTTCGACGGCGACGGCCACGTGGACCTGGTGCTGGCCCAGAACCTCTTCCCGACGAACGTCGAGCAGCCGCGGCTCGACGGCGGCAGCGCGCTGGTGCTGCTGGGCGACGGCTCGGGGAACTTCCGCGCGCTCTCGCCGCGCGAGGGCGGCGTCGTCGTGCGCGGCGACGCGCGGGGCGCGGCAGTGGCCGACTACGACGGCGACGGGCGGGCCGACGTGGCGATCGGACAGAACGGCGGCGCGACGACGCTGTGGCGCAACGTGCGCGGGCGGCCCGGCGTGCGCGTACGCCTCGCGGGGAGCCCGGGCAACCCGGATGCGATCGGCGCGGTGGTGCGCGGCATCGCCAACGGGCAGCGGGGTCCCGCGTTCGAGGTCCGCGCGGGGAGCGGCTATTGGTCGGTGGACGCGCCGACGCCGGTGATCACGGGCGGCGCGACGGCGGTGGAGGTCCGTTGGCCGGGCGGGTCCGTCAGCGTGACGGCCGTGCCGCCGGGGGTGTCTCGGCTGGTGGTCTCGCCGGCTTGCGCGTCGGCTTCGGGGGGCCGTTGCGGGTCCAGATGACGACGAGGCCGCACCCGGCGTTCGTGCCCGCGAACTCGCCGGGCACATCGGCGGGGCCGGTGTACACCTCGATCGCCTCGATGTCGCGGATCGGCGTCTGGGGTCCGAAGGCGTTGTCCACCCGCTCGTCAATGACGTAGTCCGGGCTGCAGCCCATCGGGGCGCGGGCCATGGTGATGAAGCATCCCGCGCCGCCCCCGCAGTCCACGCGCACGCCCCGGAGCTGGCGCATCGCGTCCTGGAGCGTGTTGTACTGGCGCTCCTCGATCTGCGCGCGCGTCACGTACTGGCCGCGGCCCGTGCGGAGGCGTCGCTCGAAGTCGAGGTAGCGGCGGTCCATCGGCGCGGGGGCGGTGACATCCACGCGCGCGAGGGGCTGGGCCTTGGCGCCGGCGGCGGTTGGCGGGGGATCGGGGGGCGCGCTGAGCGCCGCGAGCTCGATCTCCACGTTCTGGACGATGCGTTCGCCCTTCGCAAAGGCAATCACGAAGTTCGAGCGCGGGACGCCCGGGACGACGAGCATGAACCGGTGGATGCCGGGCCTGAGTCCGGTGATGTCGAAACGACCGACCGAGTCCGCATTGACCGCCCGACCGCCGTCTGAGAGGACGACGAGCCGGGCGTAGGGAATCGGGTTGCCTGATTCGCGAATCACGATCTGTCCGGCGAATGACGCGGCGCTGCCTTGCGCTCTTCCCAGCGCGGGATACGCGTACGCCAGAGCGGCGGCCAACAAGAAGGCGATCGGACGCATGCTCCACTCTCGTCAGACAGCGGAGGGAAGGCAAGGTCGGGCTCGCGTCGCATCTTGCGGGTTTCGGAAATGCGACGAACATTCGCACGACCCAAGCGCCCGTCGGGGCAGGGGAGCAGTGTGCCTCCACATCATTTTCGTGGGAGGGGACGTGAGGCGTCTCGAGTCAGGGCAAGGGGTCGGTCGTCGGCTGCACCAGTGGGTGCGCACGCTGCTGGCCGCCGCGGCGGTCAGCGTGCCGATGGCCGCGCAAGGACAGAACATCACCATCAGCGGCCGGGTGACGACCGGCGGCGGGTCGCAGCCGATGGGCGGCGCGACCGTGAGCATATCGGAGCTCACCGCGGGGACGATCACCGACGCCGAGGGCCGCTACCGGCTCGTGGTGGCGGGGCCGGCCACGGCGACGCGCCGGGTGACGATCGTGGGGCGCATGATCGGCTACAAGCCGATCCGCCGGTCGATCGCGCTCGACAACACGTCGATCACGCAGAACTTCGACCTCGAGCGCGACGTGCTGAACCTCGAGCAGGTCATCGTGACGGGCACGTCGGACGCGACGTCGCAGAAGAAGACGGCGTTCTCGGTGGGCGTGGTGGACAACGTCCAGCTCAAGGAAGCCCCGTCGGTGACCCCGCTGGGCGGCCTGCAGGGTCGCGTAGCCGGCGCGCAGGTTACCGCGGGCACGGGTGCCCCGGGCACCGCGCCGGCGATCCGCCTCCGCGGCGCGACGTCGCTGACGGGCCGCCAGGACCCGCTGATCATCGTGGACGGCACGATCACGCGCCTTTCGCTCTCGGACATCAACTCCGAGGACATCGAGCGGGTCGAGGTGATCAAGGGCGCGGCGGCCTCGTCGCTCTACGGCTCCGATGCCGCCAACGGCGTCGTGCAGATCTTCACCAAGCGCGGGGCCGAGGTGGCCGACGGCAGGACGACGGTGACGGTCCGCAACGAGTTCGGCGCGAACGACCTGCGGCGGACGATCCCGAACAACAACTCACACAACTACCAGTTGAACGCGGACGGGTCGTTCCTGCTCAACTCGTCGGGGAACCGGGTCCCCAAGACGGACAGCATCTCGGACAATCCCTACCCCCGCACCTTCGACCAACTGGGCCAGGTCTTCCGGCCGGGCCAGTTCATGACGAACTACGTGTCGGTGGGGCAGCGCAAGGGCAACACGAACCTGAGCGCGGCGTTCCAGAACGTGTCGGACCGCGGCGTGATCAACCAGGTCAACGGGTTCCGGCGCCAGAACTTCCGCGTCAACCTCGACGTGGCGGTGAACGACAAGGTTGACCTGCAGTTCGGGTCGTTCTTCGCGCGCTCGACGGCCGGCGAGACGGACGACGGCGGCGGCATCTTCTTCGGGCTCCGGTTCCTCGAGCCGGACATTGACCTGCGCGCGCCGGCCGCGGACGGCACGCCGTTCAACCCGGCGATCCGGCGTCCGCCTCTTTCTGGCAACGTCAACAACCCGCTGTACTACACGGCGAACCGGCGGGTCAACAACGACCGCGACCGCTTCACGGGCTCGGCAAAGCTCCGCTACCGGCCGAGGTCGTGGCTGACGGCGGAGGCGAACGTCAACTACGATCGCGGCAACAACAATTTCAAGGCGCTCACGCCGTTCGGCTACCGCAACTCGGTCGGCGCGGTGAGCCAGGGCGACCTCGACTTCCAGCGGGATGCCACCCGGGCGTACAACGTCGGGGCGACCGTCACCTCGGTGCTCGACTTCCGCAACTGGTTCACGAACACCACCAAGCTCGCGTGGGTGTACGAGGACCAGGAGAACATCGGGCTCGGCGCGTTTGCCCAGGCGCTCACGCTCGGTGCGGTGCCGGAGTTCGCGTCCGCCTCGCGCGACGCGTCGCTGCAGACGCTGCCTCGGTCGTTCACGCAGCAGATCCGCAACCAGAACTACTTCGCGATCACGACGTTCGACATCAAGGACAAGCTGATCGTGGACGCGCTCGTCCGGCAGGACGCGTCGTCCCTCTTCGGCGCCGACCAGCGGACGCGCACCTTCGGCCGCTACTCGATCGCCTACCGGCTCTCCGAAGACCTCAAGCTCCCGGGGATCCAGGAGTTCAAGCTCCGCGCCTCGCGGGGCTCGGCCGGCCTGCGGCCGGTGTTCGACGCGCAGTACGAGCAGTTCGCCCTCCGCGGCGGCCGCTCGATCAAGACGACCCTCGGCAACCGCGACCTGCGGCCCGCCTTCTCGACCGAGACGGAAGTCGGCTTCAACCTGAATTTCCTGCGCGACTTCACGTTCGAGTAGTCGTACTCGGACAAGCAGACGAAGGACAACATCCTGAACGTGCCGGTCTCGGCGGCCACCGGATTCGATAACCGGTGGATCAACACCGGCACCCTGCAGGGGACGACGCACGAGATCCTCATCGGCGCGGTGCTGGCGCAGACGCGGAACTTCTTCTGGCGCGCCAACATCGCCGGCGACCGCACGCGCCAGCGCATCACGACGCTCGGGGTCCCGGCGTTCCTCGTCGGCCCGGATGCCGGCGACGCGAACACGCGCATCTTCCGCATTGCGCCGGACGAGACCTTCGGCGTGCTCTACGGCACGAAGTGGATCCGCACGCCGCAGCAGCTCGAGAACGCCATTGCTTCCGGACGGCTCGGCACGGGCGTGACCGCCGCGCAGTTCCGCGTGAACGAGGAAGGCTTCTACGTCCGTGCGGCCGACTACCAGACGCTCAACGAGCGCCCGCTCCGCGCGTGGAACCGTGACGGCACGGCGCTGCAGCAGATCGGCGACGTCAACCCGGACTTCACGCTGGCGCTCAACCAGCAGATCACGTGGCGCGGCCTCACGGTCACGACGGTGATCAACTGGATCAAGGGCGGGGACATCTACAACTACACCCGCCAGTGGCCGTTCAACGAGCAGCGGGACCCGGACTACGACCAGCGGTCCAAGCCGGCGGGGACCCCCACCAACCCCTACGCGAACGGCCGCAAGCCGGTGGCGTACTACCAGACGTTCTACAACAACTTCGATCCGAACGACTACTTCGTGGAGAAGGGGACCCACGTCCGCCTGCGCGAGCTGGCGGTGAACTACGCTCTCCCCGGGTCCACCGTCCGCATGCTCGGCATGAAGGACGGGCAGACCGTCCGGCTCGGGCTCGTCGGACGCAATCTGCTGACGTCCACGCGGTACAACGGCTATGATCCCGAAGTGTCCGGCCCGGGCGGCGGCAATCCGTTCGCCTACCGCGTCGACTACTTCACGTATCCCATCTTCCGCACCCTGACGGGCATGGTCGAGATCGGCTTCTGAGCCGATCCCGACCGCTCCCGGGTCCTTCTTTCGGAGACCTCATGCAGATGCCGCGATTCACGGGCAAGGCCGGCCTTCTGGCGGTGCTGTTCGCCGCGGGGTGCCAGTCGCTCGACGTGACCAACCCGAACCTGCCGGATGCCCGGCGCGCGCTGGCCGACCCGGCAGCGCTCGAGGGCATTGCCGCGGGCACGTTGGCCACCTGGTACAACACGTGGGAGGACATGGAGTCCGCCGGTGCGCTGTCGGCCATGGCGCGCACCTACTCCGCCTCCTGGAACAACTTCAACCTCAACTTCTACTCGTCGGTCGACGGCGACAACACGCGCAACTCGCGCGCCTGGCAGAACGACCTCGCGTCCGCTGGCCGCACCAACGTCGAGAACGGCTGGTTCGGGTACTACTCGGCCATCTCCTCGGCGACCGACGTGCTCAAGGCGATCCGGCAGAACAACATCGTCATTGGCAACGCCTCGAACACCCGCCGCGCCGAGACGATCGCCCAGCTCACGCTCGGGGCGTCGCACATGGCGCTCGCGCTCCTGTATGACAAGGGTTACGTCATCACCGAGTCGAGCGACCTGACGAACCTCGTCTTTGCCGACCGACGCGTCATGCGTGATTCCGCCGTGGCCTTCCTGCAGCGGGCCGCGACCCTCGCGGCGGCGAATACGTTCACTACCCCGGCCGACTGGACCGGCGGCCGCGTCTATTCGAACACCGAGATCGCCCGTATCGCCAACACGCTCTCCGCCATGGCGCTGGCCTACTGGCCCCGCACCTCGGCCGAGAACGCCAGCGTGGATTGGGCGCGCGTCGCCACCTTCGCGTCGAACGGCGTGACCTTCGACTTCGATTTCATCGCCGACGGCTGCTCGGTATTCTGCCCCGAGATCCTGCTGTGGTTCAACTCGATGGACACCGGCGTCGTCCACACGCGGGTCGCGAACCTGCTCGACCCGGCGACGCAGCAGACACCGTATCCGTCCGGCGGCAACCCGCGGCCCAACTCGCCGGATCGCCGGCTGGGCAACGGATCCTTCGGCACGGCGGCGATGGTGGACGCCTTCGGCAACATCCCGCGTGACGCCGGTGGCGGGTCCGACTTCGCCTACGGTGGGTACGAACTGTTCAATCCGGCCCGCGGCATGTACCACCAGTCGAACGTCGCCCACATCCGGTACGATGCCTCCGGCGTGCAGAGCCCGCAGTCGATGTACGGCGGCTTCGGACGGGCCCCGGCGTTCACGCGTGCCTCGAACGACCTCCTCTGGGCCGAAGCCGAGCTCCGTCGGACCGGCGGCTCGCTGACCAACGCCGCCTCGCTCA
Organism: Gemmatimonadota bacterium; assembly: GCA_021298835.1. Classification (GTDB taxonomy): domain Bacteria; phylum Gemmatimonadota; class Gemmatimonadetes; order Gemmatimonadales; family Gemmatimonadaceae; genus JAJTHG01. Next base: position 51,274 of record JAJTHG010000038.1, on the reverse strand, counting down.
TCAACGGGACGCGCGTAACTCGGGGTGGCTTGCCGGCCGCTGCCGCCAGCGACGGTCAGGCCGTGCTCCTGCAGCGACTGGAGTACGAGCAGGAAGTCGAGCTCCTCGGCCTTGGACCCTCGCCGTTCTACCAGCGGCGTCGCGCCACCAATGGCCTGATCACTGGCACTCCACGCGAGATGCCGGTACCCGCGAGGGAGCTCGGTGTCACCGGCGCCGCGTTCTACACGTGGGGCGGCACGGGGGCGGCCAACTCGCCGACCCCGCCGTGAGGCCGTGACGGCTCAGGCTTGATCCGCAGGGGTCGGTGGCAGACGCCACCGACCCCTGCGAGCTTACGGTCCATGACGCTCCTTCTCGAGGTGCGACGCGCCCACGGGCCTGCCCGCAGGGGGGCCCTGCTGATGGCGCTGTTCGCGGCGTGCGGCCGCCCGGACGCCCCCGCAGTGGCGGTGATCCCTGCCGGCATGAACGCGTCTCCCATGACCGACGACCGGGACGCCGCTCGGCTCTGCGGCTACCTGGCGACGCGGCCCGAGACGCCCATGCGCTTCCCTTGGCCGTCCGGCGCCGACAGCACCGTCACGCCATATCTCCTCGCCTACGTGGACGGGCCGCAGGTGCGGGGCGTTCGCGTCGTCGTCCCCGGGACACCCGCGCGATACGTGTTCCGAGGCGTCACGCGCGACGGGCGCCAGCGGTTGTCGTTCGAACGTCCTGTTCCCGGGCTTGATACGCCGGCTGCCATGGCGGCCGCCGAAGGGCGACCCCCCGCGGCGCTGCTGACCCTCGATTCCGTGGCCGCGACGGCGGGCGTACCGGTGGATTCGTCGCGGGCGCCACTCGGCGCCGCGTGGCCGGACAGCGCGTCCGAGCCGGATCGCGCGGTGCCCGACCTGCACCGACTCCCCGAGTCGCGCGTTACGCTCGACGTGGCGTGCCCCGTCGCGACGATCGGGACGCAGGCACTTCCGCGCGTCGACCGCATCTTCCGCGTCGAGGTGCCGGCCGGCCGCACCCTGTCCGTTCGTGCGCGCGGGTCGGTGCACGACCTGCTGGTGACGCTCGATGCCCCGGCCACCCCCGACAGCGCACGGACGCGGCTCCGCCGCGTCGCACTCGATTCGTTGCGCGTCGGCGAGGCGCGCACGGTGACGGTGCGGGTGCGCACCGTGCCCAGGGCGCGCGACCAAGAGGCGTCGTCGTTCGTGGTGGTGACGCTACGCCTGACCTAGCGCGCCCGTCGAGGCCGCCCCCCGGGCGACCTCAGCTCGCTGCCGGCTCCGGCCGCGGGAACAGCGCCGCCTTCCGCACCTCCCACCCGCCCGCGTCGAGCGCATCCAGGTGCACCAGGCGCTGCGCATGCACGTCACCGGGCCCCCCGATGGCCTCCCACAAGGCCTGCGCCTTGCCCGGAATGAACGGGCCGAGCACCACCGCCAGGCGCGCCAGGCGCCGCACCAGCGACGCCAGCACCACGTCGAGTTCCTCCGCCTTCGCCGGGTCCTTCGCCAGCTTGAACGGGGCGGTGGCCTGCACGTATTCGTTGGCGCGCGTCACCGCGCGCCAGATGCACGCGAGCGCCTCGTGCGGCAGGAAACCGCGGGCCCCCTCCATGGCCGCGTCGGCCTCGCGGAGGTCGGCGAGGTCGTCCCGGTCGCCGTCCACCGGCCCGGCGGATGGCACGACCCCGTCGCGGTACTTCTCGACCATCGCCGTCACGCGGCTCGCGAGGTTGCCGAGCCCGTTGGCGAGGTCCGCCGTGTAGCGCTCGTCGAACCGCTCCCACGAGAACGAGCCGTCGCCGTCGAAGGGAACTTCGCGCAGCAGGAAGTACCGGAACGCGTCCGCGCCGAAGCGGTCGATCGCCTCGGGAAGCGAAACCTTCACGCCGGCGCTCTTGGAGAACCGTTCCCCGCCGAACGAGATGAACCCGTGTGCCCACACGCGCCCCGGCAGCGGCAGCCCCGCGGCCTCGAGCATGGCGGGCCACACGACCGCGTGGAGCCGCGTGATGTCCTTGCCGACCACGTGCACCTGCGCCGGCCAGCGTGTCGCCCAGTCGCCGTCCGGGAAGCCGGTGGCCGTGAGGTAGTTGGGGAGCGCGTCGAACCAGACCCATGTCCCCTGCGGCACGCCGTCGTCCGTGTCGTACGGGAAGGGGATCGCCCACGCGAGGCGCGAGCGGGTGATCGAGAGGTCCTCGAGCCCATGCGCCAGCAGCGCCAGCACCTCGTTGCGGCGCGACTCGGGCTCGAGGAAGCCCGGCCGCTCGGCGAGCAGCCGCTCGAGCAACCCCTGATAGGCGCTGAGCCGGAAGAACCAGTTCGTTTCCGTCGTCCACTGCAGTTCGCGGGTGGGGTGCAGGAGGCACCGGCCGTTGACGATCTCGCCGTCGCGCTTGAAGAGCTCGCAGCCGACACAGTACCAGCCCTCGTAGCGCCGCTGGTAGAAGTCGTCGGGGCGCCGCTCGTGGATGCGCCGGATGAGCGCCACCACGCCGGCCTTGTGGGCGGCATCCGTGGTGCGCACGAACTGGTCGTAGGCGACGCCGAGGCGGGCCCATGTGTCGCGGAAGACCTGCGCGACGCCATCCACGAACGCCTGCGGCGCCACGCCCTGCGCGGCGGCCGTCTGCGCGACCTTCATGCCGTGCTCGTCCATGCCGATGCAGAGGTGCACGGCCTCGCCGCGGATCCGGTGCCAGCGCGCGATGGCGTCGGCACCGATCTTCTCGAGCGCATGCCCGAAGTGCGGGTCGCCGTTCGCGTAGTCGATGGCGGTGGTGATGTAGAACCTCTTCACGGCGTGGGCGCCCCTCCCGCCGGGGGCCCGGATGTGCCGCCCCCCGGGCGATGGCGCCGCCCGCCGCGCCGCCCGCGGCGGCGGCGGCGCTCCTCCGCTGCGGCGGCCTCGTCGGTCGGGGACGCCGGCGGGGCGCTCGGCGGGGCGCTCGGCGGGGCGCTCGGCAGACCCACCGGCGGGGCGGCGTCCGCCGTCTTCGGCCGCTGGGGCGGGCGCGTGTCCTGACGCGGGGGCCGGCGTTCCTGCACCGGCAGACGGCGCTCCCGCGGGGCCGCGCCGCCGCGGTCGCCGCCGCGGTCGCCGCCGCGGTCGCCGCCGCGCGGGTCCGCGACGCGGGGCGGGGGGCTCGTCTCCTCGTCGTCCTCGGCATCCTCCCCCGTCCGCTCGTCGAGGTCGGGCTCGGTGATGGCGCCACCGGCCGCCTCGCGCTGGAAGTCGGCGAGCGCGAGCACGCGCACCTCGCCGTCGGCCGCGCGCAGCGTCACCCGTTCGCGAAAGATGTCGAGGGCGAGCACCTTCTCCTCGCCCTTCGCCGTCTGCACCAGCTTGCCGTCCCGCGGGAAGCGCTTGCGCTGCTGCACGTAGAAGTCGTGCTCGTAGCGCAGGCAGCACATGAGCCGGCCGCACGCCCCGGAGATCTGCGTCGGGTTGAGCGACAGCCGCTGGTCCTTCGCGACGCCGAGATTGACGGGCTTGAGCTCGGGGAGCCACGAGGCGGAGCAGTACTCGCGTCCGCAGCGGCCGATGCCGGACAGCCGCTTCGCCTCGTCGCGTACGCCGATCTGCCGCAGCTCGATCCGGGTGCGGAAGCGCGCCGCGAGGTCGCGGACGAGCTCGCGGAAGTCCACGCGCTGCTCGCTCGAGAAGTAGAGCACGAGCTTCTGCCGGTCCCAGCGCCACTCGGCGTCGCAGAGCTTCATGGCGAGCCGGAAGTGCCGGACGCGCTCGGTGGCTTCGCGCCGGGTGGGCTCGTCGCGTTGCCGCAGCTCGTCGTGGCGGGCGCGGTCCCCCTTGCCGGCCACGCGCAGGGCCTTGGCGGTCGGCCGGCCCGCGCCGAACCCGTGGGCGGTGCCGCGTCCCCGGCGCAGGGCGAGCTCGCCCGTGCTGTGGACGACGCCGTAGTCCTCGCCGCGGTCGGCCTCGACGATGACCGGGGTACCGACCTTCGGGACCTCGCGGCCCGACCACAGGAAGAACTCCCGGCGGTTGCCCTTGAAGGCGACCTCGACCACCGCCGGCTCGGCCGGTGGCTCGGGGGCGGGCGGAGCGGTCGGGACGGTCGTCTCGGGGCCGGCGGAGGCGGACATCGTGCATCAAAGATACACGATGCCGTCCGTCACGCGTCGGACTCGACCACCTGCCCCATCGCGAGGAACTTCTCGCGCCGCCGCCGCAGCAGCTTCTCGGGCTTGATCTCCTTGAGCGTCTCGAGTGCCTCGACGAGCGCGTCGTGCAGGGTCCGCGCGGCCGCCTCGGGATCGGCGTGGGCCCCCCCGGCGGGCTCGGGAAGGATGTCGTCGATGACGCCGAGCCGCTTGAGGTCGGGGGCGGTGATGCGGAGCGCGTCCGCCGCGCGCTCGCGCATCTCGATCGACTTGCCGTCCTTCCACAGGATGGCGGCGCAGCCCTCGACGGTGATGACCGAGTACACGCTGTGCTCGAACATCAGCACGCGGTCGGCGACGCCAAGCGCGAGGGCGCCGCCCGAGCCGCCCTCGCCGATGACGGTCGCGATGATCGGGACGGTCAGGCGGCTCATCTCGTACAGGTTGCGGGCGATCGCTTCCGACTGGCCGCGCTCTTCGGCCCCGAGCCCCGCCCACGCGCCGGGCGTGTCGATGAACGTGAGCACCGGCACCTGGAACTTCTCGGCCAGCTTCATGAGGCGCAGCGCCTTGCGGTAGCCCTCGGGGTGCGGCATCCCGAAGTTGCGCCGCAGGTTCTCCTTGGTGTCGCGGCCGCGCTGGTGGCCGATGACCATCACCGTCTCGCCGTCGAGGCGCGCCCAGCCGGCGGCGATGGCGGCGTCCTCGCGGAACGCCCGGTCCCCGTGCAGCTCGATCCAGTCGGTCATGCACAGCCGCACGTAGTCGAGCGTGAACGGCCGTCGCGGGTGCCGAGCCACCTGCACCCGCTGGAGCGGCGTGAGGTTGCGGTAGATGTCGGCCTTGAGCGACTCGAGCTTGGCCGACAGCGGCGCGATCTCGGCTGCCACCTCGACCTCGTGGCCCTCGGCCGACTTGCGCAACTCCTCGATCTGCCGTTCCAGCTCGGCGATCGGCTTCTCGAACTCCAGCAGCGTGGTGCCCATCAGGTCCCTCGTTCGAGGCGGACGCGCGCGTCTCCGAGCAGCGCCCGCAGTTCCTTGAGGGCCGCACCACTCGCGCTGACGCGCAGCGAGCGGGAGCGCCAGCGGGCGCGCTGCCCGGCCCCGTCGTTCCACCGGATCTCCAGCGGCGAGGACCCGGGATGGGTCTCCGCCACCGCCCGGACATCGGCCCACAGCGAGGCGCCGGCGGCGCCCGTCTCCGGGTCCACGTCGAGCGCCACCGTGAACTGCCCGGCCGCGCGCACCTCGGCCATCCGCTGCACCGACTCGACGATGAAGGTCGGTGACTCGGCCCCCTGATCCCGCTTCGAGTAGCCGCCCGTGATCAGCAGCGGAATGTCGGGGCGGATGGACTCCCCGATCGCCGCCCATTTCTCCGGGAAGACGAGCAGCTCCCCGGCCCCGGAGAAGTCCTCCACGGCCAGTCGCGCGAACTCGGCCCCGCTCTTCTTCGAGACCTGCCGCTTGACCGCCGTCACCACCACCGCGAGCGAGATGGGTTCCGGGGTCCACCCGCCCAGTTGCGCCACGCCGTGGGTCGCGAGGAGCTCGGCCTCGGTGCGGAAGGGTTCCAGCGGGTGTCCCGAGACGTAGAAGCCGAGGATCGCCTTCTCCTGCTGCAGCCGCTCGGCTTCGCCCATCGGCGGCACCACCGGAAGCGCGCGGGCCCCCTCCGCCGTGCGCGGCGCGGCCGGGGCGGCCTCGCCGAAGAGCGAGGCCTGCCCGAGTTCGCGCTCCTGCTGAGCGAGTGTCGCCTCCTGCATCGCGGCGTCGAGGCCGGCGAGCAGCTGCGCGCGGTGTGCGCCCCCGAGGTCGTCGAGCGCGCCGGCGCCGACGAGCGCCTCGAGGGCGCGGCGGTTGCAGGCGCGCAGGTCGATGCGGGCGCAGAAGTCGAACAGGTCGGCGAAGGGCCGCTCGGTGCGCGCCGCGAGAACCGAGTCGATCGCCGAGCGGCCGACGTTGCGGATCGCCCCGAGCCCGAAGCGCAGGCGCCGGTCACCGACGACGGTGAACTTCCAGCCGCTCTCGTTGACGTGCGGCGGCAGCACCTCGAGCCCGAGTTCGCGCGCCTCGGTGACGTACTTCACCACCGAGTCGGTGTCGCCGATGCAGCTCGTCAGCAGGGCGGCCATGAAGTCGGCCGGCCAGTGCGCCTTGAGCCACGCGGTGTGGTAGGCGACGACCGAGTACGCCACCGAGTGCGACTTGTTGAAGCCGTAGCGCCCGAAGGTCTCGATCTGGGCCGCGAGGTCCTCGATGACGCCGCGGTCGTGGCCCCGCGCGACCGCCTTCGCGGTGAACTTGCCGAGCTCGACCCGGATGAGCTCGGCGTCCTTCTTGCCGACCGCCTTGCGCAGCACGTCGGCCTCGGCGAGCGAGATCCCCGCGAGGATCTGCGCGATGCGCATCACCTGTTCCTGGTAGGTGATGACCCCGTAGGTCGGCTCCAGCACCGGCTCGAGCTCGGCGAGCGGGTACGCCACCGCCTCGTCGCCGCGCTTGCGCCGGATATAGGTGTGGTGCATCCCGCTGTCCAGCGGGCCGGGGCGGAGCAGCGCGTTGGAGGCGACGAGGTCGTCGAACCGGTCGCACCGCATGCGCTTGAGCACGTCGGTCGCGAGCGGCGACTCGAACTGGAAGACCCCGGCGGTCCGGCCGGCGCGCAGCAGCCGGTAGGTCGCCTCGTCGTCGAGCGGCAGCGCGTCCACGTCCACCACGGTGCCGGTCCGCGCGGCGATGGACTTCACCGCGTCGCTGATCACCGTGAGCGTGGTCAGCCCGAGGAAGTCCATCTTGAGCATGCCCGCCTTCTCGAGGGCGTTCATGTCGTACTGCGTCACGACCACCGACTCCTCGCCGCCGGCGCCGGCACCGGAGCCCTTGGTGCTCTGCGTGCAGACCGGGACGTAGTCGTCGAGCGGGCCGGGCGCGATCACCACGCCTGCGGCGTGGACGCCGGTGTGCCGCGAGAGTCCCTCGAGCGCGACGGCGAAGTCGAGCAGCTGCGTGTAGCGCGGGTCGTCCTCGTACAGCCGTCGGACGTCGGGGATCTGCCCGATCGCCTCGCGGACGGTCAGCGAGAAATTCGGCTGGTTCGGGATCAGCTTCGCCAGCGCGTCGGTCTCGGCCGGGGTGAAGCCGAGCACCCGACCGACGTCCTTCACCGCCGCGCGCGACTTCATCGTGCCGAACGTCACGATCTGGCCGACCGACTCGCGCCCGTACTTCCCGCGGACGTACTCGATGACCTCGCCCCGGCGCTCGAAGCAGAAGTCCACGTCCACGTCGGGCATCGAGACGCGTTCCGGGTTCAGGAAGCGCTCGAAGAGGAGGTCGAACCGCAGCGGACAGACGTTCGTGATGCGGAGCGCGTACGCGACGAGCGACCCGGCCGCCGAGCCGCGGCCCGGCCCGACGGGGATGCCGCGGTCGCGGGCCGCCTTGATGAAGTCGGCGACGATCAGGAAGTAGCCCGCGTAGCCGGTCTTGGTGATGACGTCCAGCTCGTAGGCGAGCCGCTCCTGCACGTCCGCCGGCAGCGGGTCGCCGTAGCGGTCCCGGGCGCCCTCGGTGGCGAGCCGCACGAGGAGGTCGTTCTCGCTCGCTACGCCTTCCGGCAGCGGGAACGACGGGACATGGTACTTCTTCTCGAAGACGATGTCCGTCTCGTCCGCGATCCGGAGCGTGTTCGCGAGCACGTCCGGCCGGCCCGGAAAGGCAGCGGCCATCTCGGGGGCGCTCTTGAAGTAGAGCCCCTCGTCGTAGTGCATCCGGTTCGGGTCCGAGCGATCCTTCCCCAGCCCGATGCACAACAGGACGTCGTGCGCGGCGTGCGACTCGGCCCCGAGGAAGTGCGCATCGTTCGTGGCCACCACCGGCAGGCCGAGTTCGCCGGCGAGGTCGAAGACCTGCGCGTTGAGCGCCTGCTGGCCCTCGGAGCCGTGTGCCTGCACCTCGAGGTAGTAGCGGCCGTCGAACAGGTTGGCGTACCACTCGGCGGCCGCCTTCGCCTCGGCCCGCCGGCCCGCCATCAGGTGCGAGGCGACCTCCCCCGCCATGCAGGCCGACGAGACGACCAGCCCCTCGCCGTACCGGGCCAGCAGCTCCCGATCCACCCGCGGGCGGACGTAGAACCCCTCGGTGTAGGCCAGCGAGGAGAGCTTGACGAGGTTCCGGTAGCCGGCGAGGTCGCGGGCCAGCAGGACCAGGTGATAATATGGTTTGGTGCCGGGGGCCGGCCGCGTCCGCTCGCTCCGGTGGCCGGGGGCGACGTACGCCTCCATCCCGATGATGGGACGCACCCCCGCCTTTCTGGCCTTCTCCTGGAACTCCCACGCGGCGTGCAGGTTACCGTGATCGGTAATGGCCAGCGCTGGTTGTTCGAAGTCCTTCGCCCGCCGGATCAGGTCGTCGATCCGGTTCGCGCCATCGAGCAGCGAGTACTCGGAATGACAGTGCAGGTGGACGAACGACATGGATCGCCCAAGGTAGTGATCCCCGTCACGGGCGTCAAAACAGCTTCTGCCGCACACAACCGGCCGGCGGGGGGAATTCCTGCATCTATGGCGAAGAGAATCACCTTCCCCTCATGCTTGTCGTTGTTTGTCGTTGTTGTGGCCGGTTGCGGGCGCGATAGTGGCGCGCCAGCCGCCCAGCGATTCCGGCTTGGACCCATCTCCGGCGACTCCGTCGTATCGGCCCCTGTCGGCGACCTTGCCGGGGCAGCCCTTCGCGTCGTCGTCCGTACCGAGGCCGGCGTCCCTGCCCGGGGGGTCGAGGTGCGCTTCGCCGTCCTGCCGGGCTCCACGCCGGCGGGCCAAGGCCCGATCCTGCGCGACTCCCTCGCCCTTTCCGACGTCAATGGAGTCGCCGAAATGGGGGTGCGCGCCACCGCCCTCGGCGATCGCGGCGTCGTCAGGGCTTCCCTCGTGGCCCAGCGCGACCAAGCCGTTGACCTGATCGTTCGCGGGACGACCCGGAGCACCGTCGCATCGGTGCAGCCCGCGAACCCCGGCGGCGGCGACACGCTCATCATCCGCGGCTTCGGCCTGGGAACGGTGGCATCGGCCGTATCGGTGGCCATCGGGGGCCAGCAGGCGGCCCTGCTCGGCGTGGCGGCCGACACGCTGGTCCGGGCCATCGTGCCGGCGTGCCTGCCCAACGGGGCGACGTCGGTGACGGTCCGCAACGGCACCCGGCAGACCGATCCGACCCCCGTGACGATCGCCAACCGGGGCAGCGTGCTGGCCCTCGCGACCCTCCAGCCGCAGGTGGTGACGGACACGGCGCTGGGGCGCGGGTGCATCGCCCTGCCGGCGGACGGCGGCCGGTACCTGCTCGTCCCGCACTTCGCCTCGGCGATTGATGGCGGCCCTCCGGCCCCCCCCGCCGCCGCGGTGTCGGGCTACAGTCTCTCCGCCAGCGCAACGGTGTCGCTGGCGGCGGGTGGCGCGGGTGCCGCGCCCGTCCCGTCGCCGCCGCCGGTGCTCGCGATGCCGGCACCCGCCGATCCGGCTGGGGCATTCCACCTGCGGCTTCGCGAGCGGGAGCGCGACCTCGCCCGTCGCCTGACGAGCCCGCCGGCGTATCCCATCGAGCCGACGGTCGTCGAGCCGCCGGCGGTCGGGTCGCGCCGGACGTTCCAGGTGATCCGCAACATCGAGACGCTCGAGACCGGCGCGGTCGAGATGCGACTCGCCTACGTCGGGGCGAACTCGCTGGTGTACCAGGATGCCTCGCCGCCGGCCGGCGTCGGCTTCACGGATGCCGAGCTCGGCGTCTTCGCCCCGCTCTTCGACAACGCCCTGCACGGTCTCGCCGTGAACACCTTCGGGCCGGAGACCGACATCGACGGCAACGGCCGGGTGATCGTGCTCATCACGGAGGCCATCAACCGGCTCACGCCGTCCTCCGCGTGCGGCCGGTTCATCGCCGGCCTGTTCTACGGGCTCGACCTCTTCCCCGGGGAACGGGGATCGAACGGCGGCGAGGTGTTCTATGCCGTCGCACCGGACAGCGCGGCAGCGGCCGGCTGCGCCCGCCGGAAGTCCGACGTGCGCTTCCTGCTGCCGGCGACGTTCATTCACGAGTTCCAGCACATGATCTCCTTCGGCCAGCACGTCACCCTGCGGGGCGGCCAGCAGGAGGACATCTGGTTGAACGAGGGACTCAGCCACATCGCCGAGGAAGCCGCCGGCCGCTGGTACGAGTCGCGCTACCCCGCGCTGTCGGGACGCACGAACCCCGACCAGCTCTTCCCCGACTCGGCGCAGGCATTCTCGCCGCCGCAACTGCAGAACACGTATCGCTGGCTGCAGGGGCTCCGCACCGCGGGGACCTCGGGAACCTTCTATTCCGGGCAGGGGACGCTCGAGGAGCGCGGTGCCACGTGGGCCTTCCTGCGGTGGCTCGGCACCCAGTACGGCGAGGGGGTCTTCGGACGGCTCGTGCAGACGCGGCAGATGGGACGGGCGAACGTCGCGGCGGCGACGGGCCGACCGTTTCCCGCGCTCTACGGCGACTTCGCGGCGGCGATCTTCGCCGACTCGATTCCCGGGGGGCCGCCGCGCAGCGCGATGCCCACGCGGCTCAGCTTCGGGCCCGATCGCAACCTGCGGCGCATCTTCGCGCGCTTCAACGTGACGGGGCCCGTGCAGTTCCCGGTGTCGTTCCCGGTCGCGCCCGACACGCTGCGTGCCGGCCAGGTCGTCGGGGGCCAGCTGCCCCCGGGCGGGATGCAGTACACGATCCTGGTCACGCCGACGGGCGGGCCGCCGGTGCAGGTGCGCTTCGCGCCGACGACCGGCACGGCCTTCCCGGCGGGCGTGGGCGCGCAGGTGACGTTCGTGCGGCTGCCGTGACGCGACGCGTCCGCGGCGCTCAGCCGCGGCGCTCAGCCGCGGCGCTCAGCCGCGGCGCTCAGCCGCGGCGCTCAGCCGCGGACGAGCCCGCTCTCGATCGCGAACTTCGTGAGCCCGGCGACCGTGCGGATGCCGAGCTTGTCCATGAGGTTCTCGCGGTGGCTCTCCACCGTGCGGCGCCCGATCCCCAGCTCGGCGGCGATCTCCTTGTTGGTGAGGCCGCGCGCGATGCCGGCGAGCACCTCCTTCTCGCGCTGCGACAGCACGTCGAGCGACGCCGCGTCGCGCCCGCTCGAGCGCTCGGCGAGGGCGCGGGCCATCGGCGGCGAGAAGAAGGTCCCGCCCATGATCGCCGTGCGCACCGCCGAGCGCAGGTCGGTGGCGGCGTCGTCCTTGAGCAGGTAGCCGCTCGCCCCGGCACGCACCGCCTGGCGGGCGTACTCCGGGTCGTCGTGCATCGAGAGGATCAGCACCCGGGCGTCGGGGGCCGCGCCGCGCACGCGCGTCAGGCCGCTGACGCCGCTGGCGTCCGGGAGCGAGAGGTCGAGGACGATCACGTGCGGCGCCTGCCGCTCGATGAGCGTGAGCGCCTCGCCGATGCTGCCGGCCTCGCCGACGACGTCGAACTCGGCGTCCATCGCGAGCACCGAGCGGATGCCGGCGCGCACGAGGTGGTGGTCGTCCACGAGCAGGACGCGGATGGGGGATGGGGGAGCCATGGGTGGCGGGTAATCAGGCGGAGGGCCGCGCCAAGGGCAAGCGGACGGTGACCGCCGCGCCGCCCCCCTCGGCGCCGGCCACGACGACGTCGCCCCCGAGGGCGGCGACGCGCTCGCGCATGCCGGCCAGCCCGACGTGGGCGGTTCCGTCGGTGCCGGGGCTCGCGGAACCCGCCAGGCCGCGGCCGTCGTCGCGGACGTCGAGGGTCAGGCCGTCGCCGGCGTGCACCAGCCGCACGCGCACCGAGCGCGCGTCGGCATGGCGGGCGACGTTGGCGAGCGCCTCCTGCAGCGCGCGGAAGAGGGCGAGCTCCCCCTCCGGGCTCACCTTCGGAAGCGTCGCCGGATCGGGCATGGCGACGACGACGTCGAGTCCGCTCCGGTCGCGGAAGTCGGCGCACAGCGACGCGAGCGCGGGGACGAGGCCCAGGTCGTCGAGCAGCGCGGGGCGCAGGTCGCGCGCGACGGCGCGGATGCCGCGGATGCCGCCGGACAGGAGCGCGAGCGCGTCCTCGAGCCGCACGGCGTCCTCGGGGGCGAGGCGCTCGTGCAGGACGGCGAGTTCCATCTTCACGGCGGCCAGCACCTGCGCCGACTCGTCGTGCAGCTCCCGCGCGAACCGGCGACGTTCCTCCTCGTGCTGGCGCACCATGAGTCCCTGCAGCCGTTCGAGTTCGCGCGTGCGCTGGGCGAGGCCGACCTGCAGGGTCGCGGCGTCGAGCGCCGTGCCGATCTGCTCGCCGAGTGCCGCGAGGAACCGGCGGTCGAGGGCGGCGAACGGGTTGCGCGCGTCGCCGACGATGAGCAGGGCCCCCGCCGCGCCGGCCCCCTGCGGCACGCGCAGGGTCGCGCTGAACGGGAAGGGGACGCGGTCGGGGAACGGGCCGGACCATCCCTCGCAGGCCCCCGCCCCGCGCTCGCACGAGAGCGCGCCGCCGGTGTCGCGCCGGTAGTACGCCGCCCCGCGCACGGACGGGAGCGTGAGCAGCTGCCCGAGGATGGCGTCGAGCAGCGCCGGCCGAGGCCGCGCCGCTCCCGGGGCGAGTTCGCGGGAGACGGTCGCGAGCGCCGCGATCCCGCGCCGCAGGTCGTCGGCCACCAGCAGGAGCATCCCCGCGCCGACGGCCAGCGCGAGCAGGATGTCGAGGTAGTAGCCCCACGGGATCCACGCGCCGCGCGCCCGGAGGATGGGGTAGTCGAGGTGGTGCAGCGCCCACAGTCCGTACGCGCCGGCGAGGACGCCGCCCCCGGGCGAGCCGGTGGCGAGTGCGTACCGCAGGAAGACCCAGCCGGTGTGGGCCGTCGCGCCGGCCAGGAAGAACGCCGCCGGGATCGCCGCCAGCCCGACGTTGTCGAGCTGGCCCATCGCGACCCACGCCCACGCGAGGGGGATCGCCGCCACCCCGAGGAGCCACGGCCGGAACACCAGGCGCTCGGCGAACACGAGCGCCGTGCCGAGCAGCGCGAGCGCGCTCCACCCGGTGAGTACCTGATGCCAGAACAGGAGCACCGGTGCCCCGGTGCGCACGAACGCCAGGATGGCGAGCAGGCGCAGGAGATAGAGCGTCCACGCGGCGGTCCACCACGCGAAGACGGGCTTGCGGTACGTGCGCGCGAGCAGCGCGCTGACGAGTCCGAGGCCGAGGACGACGGCCGCCTGCAGGACGGCGGGGTGCAGGTCCGGCGGCATGCGGGCTAGAAGCGGCCGCCGAGCAGCGCGCGCAGGTCGATCGGCGCGCGCACCGGGGCGTCGTCGCGCGCGGGGCGGTCGTCGTCGCCGAGCGCGACGCGCAGCATCAGCTCGCGGACGTCGCGGTCGAGGTAGCGGCTCACCTGGTCGAGCGAATAGTCGGCGCCGCGCCGTGTGGCGTAGGCGTTGAGCGGGTAGGTGACGTACAGCTGGTGCCGGGCGCGCGTGAGGGCGACGTAACAGAGCCGGCGCTCCTCCTCGGCACCCTCGGGGGTGGCGAGCGACCGGGCGAGCGGGAGGTAGCCGTCCACGGCCCACGGCATGAAGACGACATCCCATTCGCGTCCCTTCGCGGAGTGGATCGTCGAGATCACGAGCGCGTCGTCCGGCCCGTCCTCGCCCTGCGCGAGGTCCTGCGTCGCCTGCGGCGGCTCGAGGGCGATGGCGGTGAGGAAGCTGGCGCGGTCCGGGTAGCCCGACGCGATCGTCTGCAGCTGGTCGAGGTCGGCGAGCCGGGCCTCGGGGCGGTCGTACTTCTCGCGCAGGAGCTCGTCGTAGAGGGTCCGCACCCGCGCGATCTCGAGCCCCACCGCGCCGCCGACGCCGTCGCCCACCGCGACGGTCTCGCGGAGCGAGTCGAGCAGGGCGGCCAGCGCGCGGTGGGCGGCCTGCGCGCGCGCCGGCGGCGCGAAGTGGCGGAAGGCGGCCGGTGCCCAGGCCCCGGCCGACATCGCCTCGACGGCCGAGCGCGCCGTGGCCTCGCCGATTCCCGGCATCAGCAGCAGGATCCGGTACCAGCTCACCTCGTCGCGCGGGTTCTCGAGGATCCGCAGAAAGGCGAGCACGTCCTTGACGTGCGCCGCCTCGAGGAACTTGAGCCCCCCCCACTTGTCGAACGGGATGCCGCGGCGCTGCAACTCGATCTCGAGGTCGGCGCTCATGAAGCCGGCGCGCACGAGCACCGCCATCCCCGACAGCGCGATCCCCTCCTCGTAGAGTTCGAGGATGCGGTCGGCGATGAACCGGGTCTGCTGCGGCTCGTCGCGCGCGGTCACGAGCCACGGGCGCTCGCCCCCGGTGCGCGAGGTCCAGAGCGCCTTGCGGAAGCCCTCCGACGCCTTGGCCATGACGGCGTTCGACACGTCGAGAATGGCGGGCGTCGAGCGGTAGTTCTGCTCGAGCGCCACCAGCGTCGCCCCGCCGAAGTCGCGCGGGAAGTCGAGGATGTTGCGCACCGTCGCGCCGCGGAACGAGTAGATGCTCTGCGCATCGTCGCCGACCACGGTGAGGTTCGCGGGGGCGCCCCCGCGGCCCACCATGCCGCGCAGGATGCGCGCCTGCAGCGCGTTGGTGTCCTGATATTCGTCCACCAGGACGTGGTCGTAGAGCGCGGCCATCCGGTCGGCCAGCTCGCCGCCGCGCTCGAGCAGCATCGCCCACGAGAGCAACAGGTCGTCGTAGTCGAGCAGGTTGCGCTCGGCCTTGCGCCGCGTGTACTCCCGCAGCACCGCGCGGATGGCGGGCTCGTGCTCGACGAAGGCGGGCAGCTCGTCGCCGAGCAGCGTCTCGAGCGGGATCTCCGTGTTCACGTGGCGCGAGTACAGCCAGTGCAGCGTCTCCTTCTTCGGGAAGCGCTTCTCGTGCGGCTTGCCCGGGCCGGCCGCGGCGCGCGCGAACTGCATGAGGTCCTCGGCGTCGGCCTGGTCGAGGATCGTGAAGTCCGACGGGAGGCCGGCCGACGGCCCGTACCGGCGCAGGAGCCGGTTGGCGGTGCCGTGGAAGGTCCCGCCGTGCACGCGCGCGCTCGCGGCTCCCACGAGCCGCTCCGCCCGCGAGAGCATCTCCTGCGCGGCGCGGCGCGTGAAGGTCAGGAGCAGGATGCGTTCGGGGGCGACGCCCCCCTCGATCAGGTGCGCCACCCGGTGCACCAGCGTGCGCGTCTTGCCCGTGCCGGCACCGGCGACGATCAGCAGCGGGCCGCCGGGATGCACGACGGCCCGCTGCTGCTCGACGTTGAGCCCGGCGAAGTCGCGCTCCAGGTCGGTGCTGGCGGCGACGTCGCGGGGCTTGGGCTGGTAGATGCGCGGGAGGTCGGACACGGGGGAGGGGCGACGCCGGGGACGCCGGCAGCCGGGGCGCGGCATCCGGCGGGCGCGAGCGGCAATCTACGGCGCGCCCGGGCGGGGAAGGGCCGGCGCCTCCGCCGCGAGCGCCGCGCGAGCGACCGGCAGGGCCGCGAGCCCGAAGGTCCCGGCAACCCCGGCGACGACGGCGGCGGTGACTGCCGGCCCCGCCGGCGCCGAGGCCCCCAGTTCGCGCGTCACCGAGGTCATCGTGACGTCGGCGATGCCGCACGGCACGATCACGTCGAACAGCGACAGGTCGGTCGAGACGTTGAGCGCGAAGCCGTGCCACGTGACCCAGTCGCGGGCATGGACCCCGATGCTCGCCAGCTTGCGGTCGGCCACCCAGACGCCCGTGAGCCCGGCGCGGCGCGCGCACGGCAGGCCCAGCGCCGCCATCGCGTCGATCAGCCCCTGCTCGATCTGCCGCAGGTACCAGTGCAGGTCCTGCCGGTGGCGCTTGAGGTCCACGACCGGGTACCCGACGAGCTGGCCGGGCGCGTGGAGCGTCACGTCGCCGCCGCGCTCGACCTCGCGGAGGGCGATCCCCCGCGCGGCGAGCGCCGGCGCCGGCAGCAGCAGGTGTCCCGCCTTGCTCGACCGGCCGAGCGTCACCACCGGCGGATGCTCGCACAGCAGCAGCACGTCCTGCGGGATCTCCCCCGTGATGCGCGCCCGCGCGACCGCCCGTTGAAGACCAAGGGCCTCGTCGTAGTCGACGAGGCCCAGGTCGCACACCCACAGCGCGCGCGCCGATGGCGCGTCAGGCATGCAGCATCTTGCCCATCGAGTCGAGCACCGCCTCGGCCACCGCCTCGGAGAGCGTGGGGTGGGCGTGGACCGCGAGGTCGATCTCCTCGACGGTGAACTCGTTCTCGCGGGCGACGACGAGCTCGTGCAGCAGCTCCGTCACGTGCGGCCCGACCAGGTGGGCGCCGAGGATCTCGCCGTGCTTCGCCCCGCGGATGATCTTCACGAAACCGTCGGTCTCCCCCGAGGTGCGGGCGCGGCCGTTGGCAGAGAAGGGGAACTTGCCGATCTTGTAGTCGAGCTTCTGCTCCTTGCACTGCGCCTCGGTCAGGCCGATGGAGGCGACCTCGGGGTGGCAATAGGTGGCGCTCGGGATGTTGCCGTAGTTGACCGGGTGGTACGGCGCACCGGCGATGATCTCGGCCACCACGTGGCCTTCGCGCGAGCCCTTGTGCGCGAGCATCGGCGGGCCGGCGACGTCGCCGATGGCGTAGATGCCGGGCGTCGTGGTCTCGAGCCGCTGGTTGACCTTGATGAAGCCGCGGTCGGTGAGCTGGACGCCGGCTTCCTTGAGGCCGATCCCCTCGACGTTCGGTGCGCGGCCGGCGGCGACGAGCACCTGCTCGACCTCGAGCGTGTGCTTCTGGCCTCCGGACTCGACGTGCAGCGTCACCCCGTTCGGGCGGACGTCGGCCTTGGTGATCTTGGCACCGAGGAGCTGTTCGATGCCGCGCTTCTTGAACGCCTTGCCCAGCTCGGCCGAGCAGTCGGCGTCTTCGATGGGCAGCAGCCGGTCCATGACCTCGACGATCGTGACCTTGGTGCCGAAGGCCGCGAAGACGTCGGCGAACTCGCAGCCCACCGCGCCGGCGCCGACGACCGCCATCGTCTTGGGGGCCTTCTCGGCGATGAGCACCTCGTCGGACGAGACGACGGTGGTCTTGTTGAGCTCGAGCCCGGCCTGCGGCAGCCCCTTCACGCGGGAGCCGGTGGAGATCACGACGGCTTTCTTCGCCTCGTGCGTCTCTTCCTTGCCGTCGGCGCCCTTGACCGCCACGCGCTTGCCGCCGGCGAGGCGTCCGGTGCCCTTGATCCAGGCGACCTTCCACTTCTTGAAGAGGAACTCGACGCCCTTGGAGTTCTGGGTGGAGACGGCGCGCGAGCGCTTCATCGCCGGCCCGAAGTCGAGGTGCACGCCGTCGAGGGTGATGCCGTGCTCCTTGGCCTTCTTGAGCTTCTCGGCCAACCCCGCGCTCTCGAGCAGCGCCTTCGCGGGGATGCAGCCCCAGAGGACGCAGGTGCCGCCGAGGGCTTCGCGTTCGATGACGGCCGCCGAGAGGCCGAGTTGCGACGCGCGGATCGCGCCGACGTAGCCGGCGGGGCCGCCGCCGAGGAAGATGACGTCGTAGGTAGCCATGGGGTGAACCTAGCGGGCGGGGGAGGGGGATGGGGGAGGACGCGGGGCCCGGCGCCCTACGCCAGCAGCAGCGGATTCTCCACGTACCGCCGCACCGTCTGCAGGAACCTCGCCCCGACCGCGCCGTCAATCGCCCGGTGGTCGCACGACAGCGTCACCCGCATGACGTCGCGCGGCACCCACGCGCCGGCTTCGTGCACCGGCTTCGTCTCGACCGCGCCGACGGCGAGGATCGCGACCTCCGGCGGGTTGATGATCGCCGTGAACTGGTCGATGCCGAACATCCCGAGGTTCGAGACGCTGAATGTGGCACCGGAGTACTGCTCCGGCGTGAGCTTCCGCTCGCGGGCGAGCCCGGCGAGGCGCTTGGCGTCGCGGGAGAGGTCGGTCATCCGCCGCGCGTGTGCGTCGGCCAGCACCGGCACGATGAGCCCGTCGTCGGTGGCCACGGCCATGCCGAGGTGCACGCGCGCGAAGCGGCGGATGCGGTCGCCCAGCCAGTGCGCGTTCACCTCGGGGTGCTCGACGAGCGCAAGCGCCACCGCCTTCAGCAGCACGTCGTTGACGCTCACCTTGTGCTCCGGGCCCAGCGCCGCCATCGAGGCGCGCAGCTGTTGCACCCGGGTGAGGTCGAGCTCGGCGGTGAGGTAGAAGGTCGGGATGGGGCCGATGGACTCGCTCAGGCGCCTCGCGATCGTCTTGCGCATCTGGGTGAGCGGCACGTCCACGACGTCGGGGCCGGCGGGCGGGGCGACGGCCGCCGGCGCGCGGGGAGCCGCGGCGGCGGTGCCGCCGGCCGGGGCCGCCTCGATGTCGCGCCGGATCACGCGACCGTTGGGACCGGTGCCGGCGATGGCGGCGAGGTCCACCCCCTTGTCGGCGGCGAGGCGGCGGGCCAGCGGGCTCGACCTGACCTTGCCGGCGGGCGTCGCGGCCGCCGGCACGGCGGCGGCCGGCAGGGCCGTCGGCAGGGCCGTCGGCAGGGCGGCCGTCGGCAGAATGGCCGCCGGGGGCGCGGCCGCGGGCGTCGCGGCGGCCGAGGGGGCGGCGGGCGCGGGAGCCGTCGCGGCCGGCTTGGCCGCCGCCGCCCCACCGATGAGCGCGGCGATGTCCTCGTCCGCTCCGGCGATCACCCCGAGGAGCGTGCCGACCGCCGCCGTCGCCCCTTCCGCGAGGAGCTGCGTGCGCAGCACCCCCTCGGCGCGGGCGACGAGCTCCATCACCGCCTTGTCGGTCTCGACCTCGGCGAGCACGTCGCCGGGCTTCACCGCCGATCCCTCGGCGGCGACCCACTTCACCAGGCGCCCTTCCTCCATCGTGGGGGACAGCGCCTCCATCACCACCTTCGTCGCCATGTTCGATCCTCAGCGGTCGAGGTAGAGCACTTTGCGCACCGCCGCGATGCACTTGGCGGCGTCCGGCTTGGCGGCCTTCTCGAGGGACTTCGCGTAGGGCATCGGCACGTCGGCCTGGTGCACCCGCAGCACGGGGGCGTCGAGCAGGTCGAACGCCTCGCGCTGGATCACGTCGGATACCTGCGCGCCGAAGCCGCAGACCTCCCAGCCCTCTTCCAGCACCACCGCGCGATTGGTCTTCCCGACCGTGCGCAGCACCGCCTCGGTATCCATCGGCCGCAGCGTACGCAGGTCCACGACCTCGGCCGAGATCCCCTGCTCGGCGAGCTGCGTGGCCGCCTGCGTGGCGACGTTGACCATCTTGCCCCACGTGATGATCGAGACGTCCGACCCTTCGCGCTTGACCTCGGCCTTGCCGAGGGGCACGACATGGTCGCCGTCGGGCACCTCGCCCTTCACGTTGTAGAGCATCTCCCCTTCGAGCACCATCACCGGGTTGTCGTCGCGGATGGCGGCCTTGAGCAGCCCCTTCGCATCGGCCGGCGTGCCCGGGGCGACGACCTTGAGGCCGGGGATGTGCGTCAGCCAGCTCTCCCACGCCTGCGAATGCTGCGCCCCGAGCTGGAGGGCGGCGCCGTTGGGACCGCGGAAGACGATCGGCATCGGGAACTGCCCGCCCGACATGTAGAGCATCTTCGCCGCGGCGTTCACGACCTGATCGAGCGCGAGCAGCGCGAAGTTCCACGTCATGAACTCGATGATCGGGCGCAGCCCCACCATCGCCGCGCCGACGCCGACGCCGGCGAATCCGAGCTCGGTGATCGGCGTGTCCACGATGCGCATCTCGCCGAACTCCTGCAGCAGCCCCTTCGAGACCTTGTAGGCGCCCTGATAGACCCCGACTTCCTCGCCCATCAGGAAGACGCGGTCGTCGCGCTGCATCTCCTCGCGGAGGGCGTGGTTGAGCGCGTCGCGGTACGTGAGCACGGCCATTACGCGGCCCTCCCGTCGCTGGTGGTGTCCACCAGCACGTCCTCCCAGAGCGCCTCGGGCGGCGGCTCGGGGGAGGCGTCGGCGAAGTCCCACGCGTCCTGCACCTCGGCCTTGAGCTCCGCGTCCATCGCCGCGAGCGCGGCGTCGTCGAGCTCGCCGGCCTCGGTGAGGTGCGCGCGCAGCAGCGCGATCGGGTCGCGCTTGAGGTGCTCGTCGAGCTCGGCCTTGCTGCGGTACGTCCCCGAGACGGCGTCCGACATCGAGTGGCCCATGAAGCGGTACGTGCGCACCTCGATGAGGGTCGGGACATGCGCGGTGCGCGCGCGCTCGACGGCGGCGAGCATCGTCTCGCGCACCGCGAAGACATCCTGCCCGTCAACGACGTCGCGGGGCATGCTGTAGGCGGCGCCGCGCTCGTAGATGTCGTTGATCGCCGCCGCCCGCTCGACCGCCGTGCCCATGCCGTAGCGGTTGTTCTCGATGACGTAGATCACGGGGAGCTTCCAGAGGCCGGCCATGTTGAGCGCTTCGTGGAACGCGCCGTTGTTCACCGCCGCCTCGCCCATGAAGCACACGCACACCTGGTCGCCGCCGCGGTACTTGATCGCGAAGCCGACGCCGGTGGCGATCGGGATGTGCCCGCCGACGATGCCGTGGCCGCCGAGGAAGTTGAGCGAGCGGTCGAAGAGGTGCATCGAGCCGCCCTTCCCGCGCGCGCAGCCGTCCACCCGCCCGAAGAGCTCGGCCATCACGCTCCGCGACGTCATCCCGCGGGCGAGCGCCTGGCCGTGGTCGCGGTACGTCGTGATGATGTAGTCGTCGGGGCGGAGGCACGACATCGTCCCGGTCGAGACCGCCTCCTGGCCGATGTAGAGGTGGCAGAAGCCCCCGATCTTGCCGAGCGCGTAGGCCTCGGCGCAGCGCTCCTCGAAGCGGCGCTGGAGCAGCATCGAGCGGAGCAGGGAACGGCGGAAGGCGGCGTCTTCGCCGCCGGCGGGGGTGCGGTCAACCATGCGGCAGGCCGGACAAGAGGGTCAGCGTCAGACGCCCGCCGCCTGCACCTGCTCCCACGCATGGTAGCTGGAGCGGACGAGCGGGCCGGATTCCACGTGCTTGAAGCCCATCGCCATCCCGCGCTCGTAGAACATCCGGAACTCCTCCGGTGTCACGTAGCGATCGAGGGCGATGTGGCCGTCGCTCGGGCGCAGGTACTGGCCGAGCGTGAGGATGTCCACGTCCACGGCGCGCAGGTCGGCCATGACCGCGAGGACCTCCTCGTTGGTCTCCCCCATCCCGAGGATGATCCCGGTCTTGGTGGGAATGTCCGGCGCCAGGCGCTTCGCCGTGCGGAAGATGTCCATCACCCGCTCGTAGCGCCCGCCCGGCCGCGCCTTCTTGTACAGGCGCGGGACGGTCTCGGTGTTGTGGTTGTAGATCTCGGGACGCGCCTCGAGCACCGTGCGGATGCTGTCGTGCTTCCCCTGGAAGTCGGGCACGAGTACCTCGACCGAGCACCCCGGGACCGCCTCGTGCACCTGGCGGATCGTCTCCGCGAACGCCCAGGCCCCGAAGTCGGGCAGATCGTCCCGGTCCACCGACGTGATGACCAGGTGCTGCAGCCGCATCGCCCGGGCCGCCTCGGCCACGCGCGACGGCTCGGCCGGGTCGAACTTCGGCGGTCGCCCGTGCGACACCGCGCAATACGCGCAATTCCGCGTGCACACGTCGCCCAGGATCATGAACGTCGCGGTCCCGTGCTCCCAGCACTCGCCCACGTTGGGGCAGTGCGCCTCTTCGCAGACCGTGTGCAGGTCGAGCTCCCGCATCAGCTGCTTGAGCCGCAGGTAGTTGGGCCCGCCGGGGGCGCGCACCTTGAGCCAGCCCGGCTTCCGCTCGGGAAGGGGCTGGACGCGGTGGCGACCCATGATCTGGTAAAGGACGTCGGCCATGGCAGGAGGCGAGGGAGCGCCGAGCGGCGCGTGGGAAGAAGGTAGGGAGTGCACCAGGGAAGACCGGGGTGAGTAACCGTCTAAAATGGCCTTAGAAGGTTAGTCGAATCGGGACGCCGAAAACGGGCGCAAATCGTGGCGAACCTCATGCCCTGCAATGGCATCGGCCACCACCTCCCCCGTCAACGGCGCAAGCAGGATCCCGTTCCGGCCGTGCCCGCAGGCGTACCACACGTCCGGCGCATCGGGATCCGGCCCGATCACCGGGAGATGGTCCGGGGTCAGCGGGCGAAGGGCGGCCGCATGCACCGCCACGGGGACATCGCGGAGGGCGGGGGCCAGCGCGGCCGCGACGCCGCGCAGGTAGGCTGCCCCGTCCGGGGTGGTCGAGGGGTCGAATCCCACCTCCTCCATCGTGGCCCCGACGTACGTGCGCCCGTCGGCACGTGGCACCAGGTAGCCCCCGGCCCCGTAGGCGGCCCGACGGGTCGGGGCGACGGGCAGTTCGAGCATCTGCCCCCGGACCGGCCGCACCGGGATCGGACGTGGGAGGCCGACGACTGTCCCGCTCCACGCCCCGGCGCAGAGCACGAGGACACCGGTCGCCAGCCGCTCGCCCGTCCCGAGCCTGACCTCACCCGGCGTCCGGGCGGCGACGAGCTCGGTGACCCGGCGGACCGACGATGACCGGGCGACGAGCAACTCGAGCGCCTCGAGCAGGGGCACGGGGTCCACGGCGCCGTCCCGGGAGTGCCAGACCGCGCCGAACGGAGCGGCGTATCCGGGATCCATCGCCCGGACGTCGTCGGGAGTGCACCAGATCGCGTCGCCCGAGGCCCCGGCCCGTCGGCGGGCGGCGTCGGTCTCGTCGCCGGCGATCTCGAGGATGCCGCCTCGGTCGAGGGGAATCGCGATGCCCGCGGCATCGCCGATGGTCGCGACGAAGTCCGGGTAGGCATCGCGGGCGGCCTGCAGGAAGCCCTGCGCCGCCCCTCCCGTGCGCTCGACGGACGGGGCGAGCATGCCGGCGCCGATGCGCGACGCGGCGCCCGGGCGCGGCGCATCCACGAGCGTCACGCGCGCCCCGCACCGGACCAGCGCATGCGTCACGCACAGCCCGACCAGGCCGCCGCCAACGACCACGACGTCGGACGTCACCGGAGCGTCCCGGGGGGGCGGGACCCGAAACCGGCGCCGCCGGGATTCCGTACATCTCGGCAGACCCTTTCCGGACCCGACGCCATGCTTCGCACCATCTTCACCATCGGCCTGCTGGCCCTCCTCGGGCTCGTTGCGCTCAAGGTCGTCTTCGGGCTGGTCGGCTTCGCCTTCGGGCTGCTCGGCCTGCTGCTCAAGATCGCGATTCCGGTGCTGCTCTTCGCGGGCGTCGGCTACGTCGCACTCAAGATCGTCGCTCCCGACGCGGCCAAGCGGATCAAGGACGGGGCGTCCGGCTCGTCGTTCTGACGGTCCGGGACGTCACGGTCCCCGGTCGAGGGCATCAACCACCGCCCACGCCAGCAGGGGCACCATGAGTTCGTGGTGCCCGGTGATCTCGTAGCCCGCGCCCCCGTGCAGCGTCGGGCGCTGCACGACGTTCATGCGCGGCCGGTAGTGCCGCTGCATGTCGAGGTCCACCGCCGTGAACCCGGTGGGGCGCCCGTCACCGAGGTTGCGCGCGATCGTCAGCGCCTTGAGGAACACCTCGGGCATGATCACCGCGCTGCCGAGGTTGAGCACGACGCCTCCGTCGTGCAGCGCCGGCAGCGACGCCGCCAGCCGCCGGAAGTCGCGGTGGCTCGTCGCGCCGATTGCAGCGCCGTCCGCCGCGGGATGCTGGTGGATGATCTCCGCGCCGAGGGCGGCATGCACCGTCGCCGGGACGCCGAGGTCGTGGGCGGCCAGCAGCACCGACAATTCGGGCTGCGCCACCGCCGGGGCCTCGCGCAGCGCGAGGGCGACGGCCTCGCCCATGCCGCGCTCCTCGGCCATGCCGCGCGTGAAGGCCGCGTTGAGCTCGCGCCCCGTCTCGTCGGCCATGCCGAAGGTGCCGTCCTTGAGGCCGGCGGCCACGTCCTCGGATGTCCCGCCGAAGCGGGCGATCTCGTAGTCATGGATCGCGGCCGACCCGTTCATCCCGAGGTGCGTGACGACGCCGCGGCGCATGAGCTCGATGAGCAGCGGGCCGATGCCCGTCTTCACGACGTGGCCGCCCAGCATCACGACGACGCCCCGGCCGGCGCGCGTGGCGGCGACGACGTCCGCCACGACGCGTCGGAAGCTGCGCGCCACGAGGATGTCGGGCAGCGCGTCGAGGAAGGCGGCGAACGACCGGTCGGCGCCCGGCGGGCGGGAGAATTCGCGCGCGTCCACCTTGTTGGGGCGCACGGCGATCGGCACCGTGCGCACGCGCTGGAGGTCGGCTTCGGCGTACTCCATCTCAGGGACCTCCGCGCACGCCGGGGCGTTCCGCGGTCAGGTACAGGTTGAGCGACCCGATCGGCAGCTTCGACGTCATCTGCAGCAGGATGCGGGTCGAGTCGTCGCGGAGCCAGAGCCGCGCCTCGCCGCCCTCGGCGAAGACGCCGCGGGCCTTGATCAGCGGCTGGACGACGATTGCATCGAAGACCCCCGCCGGCACGCGGACGCGCTCGCGGCGCAGCACGCGCAGGCGCACCGGGTTCCGGTCGGGGCGGAAGTACCGCGGGAACTCGTACGTCCGGCCCGGCTCGAGCGGCAGCGTGCGCACGAAGTAGAGGAAGGACCCGTCGTCGAGCGGATCGGGGACGGTGGGCTGGTCGGACGTGTCGGCCCGCTCGCGGTAGGCCTGCCGCTCGGGGAAGAACTCGTACGTCCGCTCGTGCGACCGGCCGCCCTCCATGTAGTCCTGCGCGAAGCGCAGCGAGCGGAACTGCGTGGTGTCGATCCAGCTGTCGAGCACGTCCTCGACGTGGTAGAACCAGGTCCCGCCCTTCACGCGGAATCTCGTGCGAAAGGCCGAACGTCCGCGCACGTCCTCGATTCCGGCGACTTCCATGCTGGCGCGGCCGACGCGCAGGCGCGAGAAGCGGACGTCGAACTCGAGCCGCTCGCCGACGTCGAACGGCCGCCGCGTGGGGGCCGGGGACGGACGGTCGCCACGGGGTGCCGTGGAGTCCTCCTGTGCGGGAAGCGAACCGGCGGCGTCGCCGAGGGCGAGGAGACCGGCAATGCCGAGCGCGAGCGCGCCCGCTCGGCGCCGCCGGCGGGCGACGGTCATCGGGGGGCCGCGGCGCCGGCGCCGGCGGTGCCGCGACCGCGCGTGCCGCGCCCGTACCGGAAGAGCGCGAGGGCGTCCGGCCAGGGGCGCACCCGCGTCTCACGCGGCCGCAGGTCCCATCGCCGGGCGAGCGCGACGGTCTCGATCCGCCGCGTCAGCCGAGCGGTGGCCAGCAGGAGGTCCACGTTCGCCGCCCATCCGTCGCCGCGCACGATCGGCGCCGTACCGGACTGCCGCACGAGGTCCTTCACCACGCTCACGCGCAACGCCCGGTAGGTGCCGAAGGGGTCGATGCCCGCCGGGAGCGAGACGAACGGCCGCAGCACCCACGGTGCGACGCGCGAGAGCCGCCGGACGGGCGTCGGCGCGGCCGCGTCCGGCGCCGTCGCCGCGCCCACGCAGTCGGCCCCGCCCTCGAATCGCTTGACCAGCTCGGGCAGGTCCTCCGGCCGGTCGGTGAGGTCGCCCTGCATGAGGATCATCGCGTCGCGCCGCGCGTACCGCCCCACCGACGCCACGTGGCGCAACAGCGCGTCCACGGCATGGGCATAGCCGCGCGACGTCGCATCCCCGAGCACCGTCAGCGGCATCACCTCGTGGTACGGCGCGAGCACCTCGCGCGTCGCGTCGCGGCTGCCGTCGTCGTACACGACGACCTGAAACTCCCGCGAGAACTCGCGGAGCACCTGGCGGATGCGCCACAGCAGCACCCCGATGGTGGGGGCTTCGTCGCGGACGGGGATGGCGAGATGCAGCACGGAAGGGGACGGGAGGAAAGAACTCTCAAAGCTACCGGCCTGCGGCGACCCCCCGCCACCGCGCGGCGGTTTTCATCTTACCCCGCCGGCCGGGGGGGCGTGCCGTGCTGGAACTCCGGCACCGATCGGCCGATATGCCGAGGCAGGGGCGCGGCATCGCCCTCTGGCGGGAACGGCGTCCGCCGTGTAACCGATAGGCAGTCCGGCAGTCCGACCGTCCTCGAGGAGCGTTCCGACGATGATCGTGGCCAACGTGCGGCATCGACTGACCCGCAACGACGCCCAGCTGGCAATGTCGCTGATCGCGCGCGACTCGAGCCGCGAGCGCGACGACGCGGAGGCCGCGCTGCGCGACGCGGGGCTCGACGCCCTGCTCGACGACCCCCGCCTGCTCGAGGGACTCGTACGCACGCCCGCGGGTGCGGCGGCCTCGTGGCCGTTGTTCTGCTACGTCGTCGTGCGCCACGCGCTGCGGGCGCACGCGATCAACGACCGGACCCTCGCCGATTACGTCGCGGCGGTGCTCGAGGCCTTCGCGTGGCGCGACCGCGCGCACCGCATCGCGCCGACCGACGACGAACGGTACGAGACGCTCGCCGACCTCGTGCGCGATTCCGAGACCGCGGACGCGCGGCGGGCGTACCTCATCCGCGTGCATCTCGGCAACTACGCCCTCTGGCTCGCGGGGTGCTTTCCGGACCGCATCGAGGCCCGCCGCCACCGCCGCGGGGGGCCGGACCTCGACTACTACGACGTGCTCGGGGCCCGCGGATACGCGCTGGCGGCCGAACACCGGCTGGCGCACGAGCAGGGACTCTCGCCCCTCTTCGCCGAGGCCGCCCGGCGGTACGTGGCGCTCCGCATCGCGCTCAACGCGGTGAGCGACACCCTGTTCTTCCCCGACCGGCACACGCCCGATCGTCTCCTGCGGCAGGTGCGCGACGACGCGCGCTGGCGCCTGGCCTCCTGATCGATCGGACTGCCGAATCTCCGCGCGGCGGGGTAGCGTAGGGCGGTCACCCGTCCCGCCGCGCGCGTCGTGCGCCGGCGCCCCGGGGCCCGCCCACCGCATGTTCGACGACCTCCGCCGCGCCTTCCGCGACCTCATGGCCGCGCCGCTCGATCCCGACGAGCGGCGGCCCGCCCTCGCCGCCATGCGCGACACCCTCGTGCGCGCGAAGATGGCCCTCGACGACGTACGCGACCAGGTGTCGGCCACCCGGCGGCGGCTGGCCGAGGAGGAGGCCGAACTGGCCACGGTGCAGCGGCGACGGCAGCTGGCGGAGCAGGTCGCCGATGCCGAGACCGCGGCCGTCGCCGCGAAGTACGAGGCACCGCTTCTCGAGCGGGTCGCGGTCCGGCGGCAGAAGCTCGCGGTCGAGGAGCAGGAACTGGCGCTCGCCGAGCGCGATGTGGCGGAAATGACCCGCGACTTCAAGGCCGCGTCGGTCGGGGCGGGTGCGCGCCCGGCGACGCGCGCGCCGCTCGACGACGAGGCGCTCGGGCTCGGCCAGGACGACGCGCTCCGTCGCGAGACCGACGCCATGGCGCGCGCGCGGTCCCGGGCCGACGCGGAGGCCGACGCCGAGGCGCGGCTCGCGGAGCTCAAGCGGAAGCTGGGGCAAGGCTAGTGCGGCGCCGGCGGCCACCGGTGCGGGGCGCCGGGCTCGCCGTTGCTGCGTGGGCGGGGCTCGTCGGGCTCGCGCGCCTCGCGACCGCGCAGGCGCAGCCGGCGCCGGTCCCGGCGGACGGGCTGGTGCGGACCGAGTGCCGGGGCCAGCTGATCGACGAGATCGTGATGGTCTCGAAGCCGCCCCTGTTCCGCGCGCGCCTCCCGGATTTCGTCCCGAACGCGCGCGCCATCGAGACCTTCGTCGGCCAGGCCCAGACGCGCTTCCACAGCGCGTCGCAGCCGGAGGCCGTGCGACCCTTCCTGCAACTCCGCGAGGGCGACCGGTGCGACGAGCGGCGACGCGCCGAGAGCGAGCGTATCCTGCGTGCGCAGTCGTACATCGCGGACGCCCGGCTGGCGGTCTACCGGCGCAACGGCACGACGGTGGTGCTCATCGTCGAGACCACCGACGAAGTCGCCGTCATCGCGGACGTGCGCCCGCGGCCGAGCGACCCGTACATCGCGCGGATGCGCCTTGGCAGCGGCAACGTCTATGGCCTGGGGATTCGCGCCGTCGCGGGGTTCACCGACGGCGCCGGCTTCCGCAACGGCTGGAGCGCCGAGGTGACCAAGTTCGCCGTCCTCGGCCGCCCGGTGATGCTGTCGGCGCTCGGCGCGCGTGACCCGCTCGCGACGCGGTGGGTCCTCGACGCCGCGCGCCCGTTCTTCACCGACTTCCAGCGCTACGCCTGGGCGGCCTCGGCGGGCGGGTGGGACGGCTACTTCAACTTCCGGCGTCGGGACTCCCTCGACCTCTCGCTCCCGGTGGATCGGCGGTGGGCCTCGATCGGCGGGCTCACCCGCATCGGTCCGCCCGGCAAGCTGTTCCTGGTGGGCTCGTCGCTCACGTACGAACGCGACGTCCCGGATGCGCAGGGGGTCACGGTGATCCCGGGCGAGGTGCGGCCGGTGATCCCGTCGCCGGCGAACGACCGCTACCGCCCGACCCGCAGCGTGCGGGCCAACGCCCTGCTCGGGTGGCGACGGCTGCGCTTCCTTCGCGTCGCGGGCTTCGACGCCGTCGAGGGCCTGCAGGACGTGCGCATCGGCTTCGAACTCGGCGGCACGGTCGGGCGGGGCCTGCCGGCGCTGGGGAGCGACGACGCGGACTGGTTCGCGTCGGTGGGGATGAACGGGGGCCTCGGCGACGACGTGCGCTACGTGCAGGCGGTCGCCAACTGGGAGTCGCGGTTCGCACCCGAGACGGGTCGCCTCGACGCGACCGTCGCGAGTGGCCGCATCACGGGCTACTGGCGCCTGAGCGCCGAACACACGCTGGTGTCCGACGTGGACGTCGCATGGGGACGCCGGAACCGCACGCCGTTCCAGCTGACCCTCGACGACCGCGACGCCGGCGTGCGCGGGTTCCGCCAGTCGCGCGAGGCGGGCGGCGCGCGCGCCGTCTGGCGCCTCGAGGACCGCTGGTACCTTGGCCGCGTGCGCAACGTGGTGTCGCTGGCGGTCGCTCCCTTCACCGATGTCGGCCGCCTCTGGGCCGGGGACGTGCCCTACGGCCGGACGACGGCGCCGAGCGCGAGCTTCGGCGTGGCGCTGCTCGCGGCGGTACCGCCGGCGTCGCAGGTGACCTGGCGGCTCGAGGTCGCGCGGCGGCTGACCACCGACCCGTTCGCGCGCGGGTGGGACGTGCGGGTCGTCATCCGCGACGTCGGTCGGCAGTTCTGGCGCGAGCCGCGCGACGTGGCACGCTCGCGCCCGGTGGCGCTGCCGACCTCGCTGTTCACCTGGCCCTGACGCTACGCCTCGACCGACGCCGTCATGCGCCGCAGCGTGGGCACGAGCACCATGAGGACGAGCCCCGCGCCGATCGACGTGCCGACGAGCAGCAGGAAGAAGCCGGCGAGCGAGCCGATGGCCTCCGTGCGCGCCGCGAGCATGCCGGCCGCCTTGTTGGCCGCGGCGTTGCTCAGGAAGAACAGCCCCATCGCGAGGGCCGCCAGCCGGGCTGGCGCGACCTTGCTCACGTAGCTGAGCCCGACCGGGGAGACGGCCAGTTCGCCCAGCGACTGCAGGCCATACGCCGCGACGAGCCACCAGGGCGAGACCTGCACCCCGGCGTCGGCCGCCCGCCCGCCGATCGCCATCACGACGAACGACAGGCCGACGAGGACCAGCCCCCATGCCATCTTCATCGGCGTGCTCGGCTCGGCGTTCCGCGTCGCGAGCCAGCCCCAGCCGGCGGCGACGAGCGGGGCGAAGAGGATCAGGGTCAGCGGCTGCACCGACTGGAACCACCCCGCGGGGATCGTGAAGGACCCGAGGGTCCGCCGCGTGTGCCGGTCGGCGAAGACGTTCATCGAGCTGCCCGCCTGCTCGAACGCCATCCAGAAGAAGATGACGAAGAACACCACCAGACAGAGCGCCATGACGCGCCGCCGCTCGTCGCCGTGCGACGACAGGAGCGCCGCAGCCATGGCGGCCCCGATCACCGTGCCGGTGAGCAGCGCGACCGGGTTGAGGCCGCCCGTGGCGAAGGCGAGCGCGAAGCCGATCGCCGCCCCCAGCAGCGCGTGCCACCCGCGGATGCCGGTGCCGTCGCCCGTGGCACCGCCCGCGGCGCGGCCGGCCGGCAGGTCGCCGATCGCGCCGAGGTACCGGCGCTTGGCCGCCGCGTAGGCGGCGAGGCCGATCAACATCCCGACGCCCGCCGCCCCGAAGCCCCAGTGCCAGCCGATCGTCTCGCCGAGCCAGCTGCAGACGAGCGGCGCGACGAAGGCCCCGGTGTTGATCCCCATGTAGAAGATCGTGTAGCCGCGGTCGCGCCGCGCGTCGCCCGGCGGGTACAGCTGCCCCACCATCGTGGACGCGTTCGGCTTGAAGAGGCCCGTACCCGCGATCACCAGCCCGAGGCCGGCGTAGAAGGCCGACTGGCCGGGCAGCGCGAGGGTGAAGTGCCCCGCGGCGATGATCGCCCCCCCGATGAGCAGGGCGCGGTGCGTCCCGAGGAAGCGGTCCGCGATCCACCCGCCGATCATCGGCGTCAGCCACACGAGCCCGGTGTACGTCCCGTAGAGCTCGTAGGCGCGCGCGTCCGGCCAGCCCAGCTGCTTGATCAGGTAGAGCACCAGCAGCGCGCGCATCCCGTAGTACGAGAAGCGCTCCCACATCTCGGCGACGAAGAGGAGCGCCAGCCCCTTGGGATGGCCGAAGAAGCGGGTGTCGTCGGCGGCGGGAAGGGTGGCGGCAGTCACGCGGGCAGGGGCAGGGGGGGATGATGGCAGGCGACGAGGTGGCCGTCGGCCGCCGGAAGAAGCGGGGGAGGTGCCGTGCGGCAACGCGCATCCCGGGCCGGGTGCGGACACCGCGGCTCGAGCACGCAGCCCGCGCGCGGCGGCGCCGACTCGTGCGACGCGAGCGGCAGGCGACGCGACGGTGCGCCGGGCGCGGCGGGGGGCACAGCCGACAGCAGGGCCGTCGTGTACGGGTGCCGCGGCGCGGCGAACAGCCGCAGGGCCGGGGCGACTTCGACGAGCCGGCCGGCGTAGAGCACCGCGACTCGGTCGGCGACGTGCCGCACCACGGCGAGGTCGTGCGAGATGAACAGGTAGGCGAGCCCGCGCGCCCGCTGCAGGTCGCGCAGCAGGTTCAGCACCTGCGCCTGCACCGAGACGTCGAGAGCCGAGACCGGCTCGTCGCAGACGACGAACGCGGGATCGACCGCGAGCGCGCGCGCGATGCCGATGCGCTGGCGCTGCCCCCCGGAGAACTCGTGCGGGAATCGCTCGGCGTGCGCGGACTCCAGGCCCACCTCGGCCAGCAGCGCCGCCACGCGCTCGCGCAACGCCGCGCCGCGCGCGAGGCCGTGGACCACGAGCCCCTCGCCGACGAGCGCGCCGACGGTGAGTCGCGGGTTGAGCGACGTGGCGGGATCCTGGAAGACGAGCTGCATCCGGCGGCGCAGGGCGCGGAGGGCGCGCGCGTCGAGCGCGCGCACGTCGTGGCCATCCACGACGACGCGTCCCGCGTCGGGCTCCAGCAGCCGCAGCACGCAACGTCCGGTGGTCGTCTTGCCGCTCCCCGACTCGCCGACCAGCGCCAGCGTCTCGCCGGCATGCACGGTGAAGCTGACGTCGTCCACCGCCTGCCGCCACGCCGCGGGGCGGCCCAGCCAGTTGCGCGCGGCGGCGAACCGCTTGGCGAGGCCCTCGACCTGCACGAGCGGCGCGGGCGTCACGCGGGGCCCCCGCCGCGGCGGGCCGGCTCCGACACGAGGTGGCACCGCGCCGCGTGGCCCGGTGCGACCTCGAGCAGCGCGGGGGCTTCCTGCCGGCACCGCTCCCACGCGAGCGGGCAACGGGCGGCGAAGCGGCAGCCGGTCGGCCACGCCGTGGCGGGTGGCACCGTCCCCGGAATGGCCGCGAGCCGCTCGCCGGCCGGCGCCGCCGAGGGCCGCGCGGCGAGAAGGCCGGCCGTGTACGGGTGCGCCGGCTCGGCGAACAGGCGCTCGACGGGTGCCGCCTCCACCAGCTGGCCCGCGTACATCACCAGCACGCGGCGCGCGATCGTCGCCACCACCCCGAGGTCGTGGGTGATGAGCAGCAGCGCCATCCCTCGGCCGGCCTGCGCCTCGCGCAGGCGGTCGAGCACGTCGGCCTGCACGGTCACGTCGAGCGCCGTGGTCGGCTCGTCGGCCACGAGCAGCGCGGGCCCGGGGAGCAGCGCCATCGCCAGCAGCACCCGCTGGCGCAGGCCCCCCGAGAGCTCGTGGGGATACTGCCGCAGGCGCATCGCCGGTTCGTCGATGCCCATCATCGCGAGCGCGTCGAGCGCGCGTCGTTCGGCCTCGGCGACCGACACCCGCTCGTGCGCCCGCACCGCCTCGACGAGGTGCGCCCCGACGGACCGCACGGGCGTCAGCGCGCTCGAGGGCTCCTGGAAGACGAGTCCGATGCGGCGACCGCGGATCGGCGTCCACGCCCGCTCGTCGAGCGTCGTGCAGTCGCGTCCCTCGAAGGTGATCCGCCCCGCGCGCACGGTGCCGGGCGGGTCCACCAGCCCGAGCAGCGCCGCGGCGGTCACCGACTTGCCGCAGCCGGACTCGCCGACGAGCGCGACCGTCTCGCCGGCCGCAATCGCGAACGACACGCCGTCCACGGCCCGGGCCGGGCCGGCGGCGGTGTCGAACTCGACCCGGAGGTCGCGGACCTCGAGCAGCGGGGACGTCACGGCGACGCAACCTCGCCCGGGCGGTGGCGCTCGCGCAATCCGTCGGCGAGGGCGTTGCAGGCCAGCAACGTCGCCACGAGGGTGGCACCGGGGGCGGCGGCGAGCCACCACCAGCGCCACGGATGATCGGCCGCGTCGGCGAGGAGCGTCCCCCAGCTCGACTGCGGGGGACGCACGCCGATCCCGAGGAACGACACCGCTGCCTCGAGCGCGATCGTCTGCGCGACCGCCAAGGTCGCCGCGACGCCGATGGTGGGCCACACGGCGGGCAGCAGGTGGTGCCACCACCGCCGCCACGGCGGGACGCCCTGCGCGACGGCGGCCGTCATCCACTCGGTCCCCCGCAGCGCCCGCACCTCCGTGCGCACGAGGCGCGCGATGCCGAACCATCCGGTCGCGGCCATCAGCAGCACGAGCAGCGGTGCCGGTAGGGCGCCCCAGATGGCGACGGCCGTCGCCAGCACGACGACGCGCGGGATCGCCACCGCGGTGTCCACGCCGCGCATGAGCATCCCATCGAGCCACCGCGGCGACGCACCCGACGCCAGTCCCACCAGCGTCCCCAGCGCCGCCGCCAGGCCGCCCGCGGCCAGGCCGAGGCCGAGCGAGACGCGCGTCCCGTGCAGCAGCCGGCTCAGGACGTCGCGTGAGTAGGCGTCGGTCCCCAGCACGTGCGGCCAGTGCGGCGGGCGACCGGCCCCCGCGAGGATGTCCGGCTGCGCGACGGGATCGAACGGCGCCAGCCAGGGTGCCAGCACACCGGCGGCGGCGAGGCCGACGAGCGTGCCGATGGCCGCGCGGCGGGCCGTTCGCCCGGGCGGGTGCCGCGTCACGCGTCGCGGGTGCGAGGGTCGAGCCAGCCGTGCGCGACGTCGGCGACGACGCTGCCGACGACGGCCGCCAGCGCCGTCGCGAGCGTCGCGCCGATCGCGAGCGGCACGTCGCGCGCCTGCACGGCATCGAGCAGGAGCCGGCCGATGCCCGGCCAGGCGAAGACGACCTCGACGAAGACGGCACCGGCGATCACCATCGGCGCGAGCAGGCCCGCGAGCGCGATCGTCGGGGCGGCCGCGGCGCGGGCGAGGTGATGCCAGCGGATTCGCGACGGCGTGAGCCCCCGCGCCCGCGCGGCGCGCGCCCAGCCCTCCGCCCGGGCACCGGCCACGGCCGTCCGATGGTAGCGTGACACCCGCGCGGCGACCAGCAGCGCGAGCGTGATGACGGGGAGGACGAGGTGGTGCAGCGCCGTGGGCAGCGCGGCGTCGCGCGGCCAGCCGCCGGCGGGGAAGAGCCGCAGCCACTTGGCGCCCACCGTCAGCAGCAGCATGGCCAGCCAGAAGTCCGGCGTCGCTGCCACGACCGTCGCCGCGCGCGACGTCCAGCGGTCGGCCGGCCGGCCGGGTGCGACGCCCTGCCACGTGCCGAGCAGGAGTCCGCCGAGGACGCCCAGCAGGAGCCCGCTCGCGCCGAGCAGCAGCGAGGGGCCGGCCGCGCGGCGCAGCGCTTCGCCGACGGGCTGCGCCCGCGCGACGGACCAGCCGAGGTCGCCGCGCGCGGCGGCCGCCAGATGGTGTCGCAGGCGCGCCGGCCAGGGCCGGTCGAGTCCGGCCTGCGCGCGCAGGGCCGCGCGCGTCGCCGCCGGGATGCGCGGGTCGTCGTACCGGTCGGCCACCGTGCCGGGCTGCGCCGCGAGCAGCCCGAAGGTCGCCACGGCCACGACGAGCAGCACGCCGCCGCCGCCGACGGCCCGCCCCGCGATGAGGCGCACGAGCGACATGCGCGGTCGGTTCCGTCAGGGTCTCGACGCGGTGTCGCGGGGGAGACGCGCGTCTGGCGCCACCGTCCAGTCGGCGAGGTCCGTCCACCAGCCGTCCTCGCGCACGCCGACCGGCTGGAGGCGCCGGTGCAGGGCGATCGCGGCCCGTGGCTGGACGAGGAACACGGCGGGCGCATCGTCCCGGAGCACGTCGATCGCCCGCTGGAGGTAGTCACCGACCTGCGCCGCCCCCGCGGTCTCGGCCGAGTCGAGCAGCGCGTCGAAGGCGGCGCTCGACCAGCCGGTGTAGTTGGCGGTCTCCGGGGTGCGGGCGGCGGCGCCCCCCCACTGCTCCCGCAGCCCGAACGGGCTCGGGTCGCTGGAGAACACCTGGATCGCCGCGTCGAAGCGGCGCGACGCCAGCCGCGCGACGAACGCCGGCATGTCGGCCTGCTCGATCGTGACCGCGATGCCGGCGCGCCTGAGCGCCTCCTGGACGAGCGTCGCGATCTGCTGGCGCGGGCGGGAGACCGAGGGGACGAGGAGGGAGAAGGCGAGGCCCCGGGTGCCGCGCCGCCGCATGCCGTCGGGCCCGCGCCGCCACCCGGCGCTGTCGAGCGCGGCGGCGGCGGCGGCCGTGTCGTACGAGAAGCGCGGCGGCCGGGTTGCGTCCGGCAGCGGGCCGCCGGCCGGAGCGCCGAGCGTGTCGAAGACGTTGCGCGCGATCGCCGCGGCGTCGAGCGACTGCGTGATCGCCCGCCGCACCCGCGCGTCACCGAGCACCGGATGCGGCATCGCCCCGTCCTTCACGCGCAGCAGGATCGTGCCGACCTGCCGCGAGCGATACGCGAGCAGGCGGACGTCCGGGGCGGCGGTGACCTCCGCGACCTGCGGACCGCGCGGATTCTCGAGCAGGTCGGCCTCGCCGGCGGTCAGCCGCGCGACGGCAGCGGACGGATCGGGCGTGATGACCCAGGTGACGGCGTCGAGCCCCGGTCGGCCGCGCGGATGCGTCGAGTCGGCGGCGAGCACGATGCGCTCGCCCGGCTCCCACGCGACCAGGCGGAAGCGGCCCGAGCCGACCGGGCGACGCGCCAACGGGTGGCTCCGGAGCTGGGCCGGCGGCACGGTGTCGAGCAGGTGGGCGGGGAGGATCCACAGCTGGTAGGCGACATCGAAGAAGCGTTCGGCCGTGCGGCGGCGGAACCACGCCACGGCGGTCAGCGAGTCGCGAACGGTGATCGAGTCGATGTTGCCGAGCAGCGCCCCCGTCGTGGCCCCGAGCGCGGGGTCGCGCAGCAGGCGGAAGGTGAACGCCACGTCGCGCGCGCGCACCGGGACCCCGTCGTGGAAACGGGCCCGCGGATCGAGCGCGAACGCCAGCGACAGGGAATCGGGGCCCCACGTCCACGACGAGGCGAGGCGCGGACGCCACCCCGCGTCGCCCGTCGTCGCGACCGTGTCGCCGGCCGGCGCCTCGGCGAGCCGCTCGAACACGTTGTCGGCGACCGCGCGTCCCGTCTGCGTCGCCGTCAGCGGCGGCAGGAGGGCGTCGGCGTCCGCCGACGTCGCGATGACCAGCCGTCCCCCGGCTGCGGCGGCGGTCGAGTCCCTTCCCCCGCGGCAGGCGGCGAGGGCGAGCAGGCACAGAGCGAGCGAGCGACGGCGCATCGCGGATCGGGAGGGAGGAGGCACGGGCGGCACGCCTTCGGCGACGCGCCCGAGGAGGGGACGAACGGCCGAGGGCCGG
Organism: Gemmatimonadota bacterium; assembly: GCA_021298835.1. Lineage (GTDB taxonomy): Bacteria > Gemmatimonadota > Gemmatimonadetes > Gemmatimonadales > Gemmatimonadaceae > JAJTHG01. The sequence goes on along the minus strand of JAJTHG010000038.1, from coordinate 14,904 downwards.
GGTCACCGCCCCCAGGTCCAGTCCGGGTCGCGCATCGTGGCCACGTGGCGCCGCACGTCGGCGGCGTCGAGCAGCGCGGGCGAGCCCTCCTGCGGGCGCGCGCCGGTGCCGGCGGCGAGCGCCTCGCGGAACGCCTGCGTGAACTCCCGCAGGACCGGGGCGCGGCCGAGGAGCGCGCGCAGGGTGGCGGGGGGCGGCACCGGGCGTGCCGGAACGAGGAGGTATCGGGCGAGGCGTGCCTGGTCGTCGTCGAGGAGCACCGATCCGTGCTGCAGCAGCGCTCCTTCGACCTGCACCTGGGCACTGCCGACCAGCTTCCGCCCGTCAACGACGAGCTCCTCCTCGGCCGGCCGGTCGAAGCACGGCGCGGCCCCGAGGGCCACCGCGCGCCCGGCCCGCGGCGCGAGCGCCGTGGGGACGCCGAGGCGACCGAGGGCGTCGGCCACCAGCGCCGTGAGCGTCCGGTGACTGTCGCGCAACGACCCCGCAGCGGGCATGGCGATCGCGTAGGTGAACTCGCGTGCGTGGAGGATCGCGCGGCCGCCCGTGGGACGCCGGACGACGTCGTAGCCGTCGGCGGCGATCAGGGCCGCGTCGTACACGCCCCGGGCGCGCTGATGGCGCCCGAAGGACACGGTGGGGACGCGCCAGCCGTACGTGCGCACGATCGCGTCGCCCGTCCGCCGGGCGGCGTCCAGCGCGGCGAGGTCGGCGGCCATGTTGGCGGCGCCGCTCCACGGCGGGGTCTCGAAGAGGTGCCAGCGCACGCGCGGTAACGTAGCGCGACGGCGCGCTGGTACCGCCGGTCCGAGCCGCGCGCCCTCGCCGCCGCACGGGGCGGCGTGGCCGGCGCGCGGACCGGTTAACTTTCGGGCATGGCCACGACCACTGCCGCTCCCGCGCGCCTCCTGTCGCCCGACCCCTTCCTCACGCGTCACGTCGCCCCGAGCGCCGCCGAGCAGCAGGCGATGCTCGGGTCGCTCGGGTTCGCCTCGCTCGATGCCTTCATCGACGCCGTGGTGCCCGAGACGATCCGCTTCCGCGGCGTGCTCGGCGCGGGGCCCGGCGCGAGCGAGGCCGAGGCGCTCGCCGAGCTGGGCGGCTACGCGGCGCGCAACGAGGTGCGCCCGTCGTACATCGGGATGGGCTACCACGGCACGCACGTCCCGCCGGTGATCCAGCGCAACGTGCTGGAGAATCCCGGCTGGTACACGGCCTACACCCCGTACCAGGCGGAGATCGCGCAGGGGCGGCTCGAGGCGCTGCTGAACTACCAGACCATGGTCATGGACCTGACCGGGATGGAGATCGCGAACGCCTCGCTGCTCGACGAGGGCACGGCGGCGGCGGAGGCGGTGGCGATGCTGCACGCGGTCGGCGGGAACGAGGCACGCGCCACGGTCGTCGTCGCCGCGGACTGCCACCCGCAGACGATCGATGTCGTGCGCACGCGGGCGGAGGCGAAGGGGTGGCCGGTGCTGGTGCAGGCCGTGACGGACATGCACTTCGGCCCGGAGACGAGCGCCGTCCTGCTGCAGTACCCGACGACGTTCGGCTCGGTCGAGGACTACCGGGCGGTGGTCGAGCGGGCGCACGCCGCCGGGGCGCTGGTGATCGTGGCGAGCGACCTGCTGGCCCTCACGCTGCTCACGCCGCCCGGCGAGTGGGGTGCCGACGTGGTCGTGGGGAATTCGCAGCGCTTCGGGGTGCCGATGGGCTACGGCGGGCCGCACGCGGCGTTCTTCGCGGCGCGCGAGGCCTACAAGCGTCACCTGCCGGGGCGCATCATCGGCGTCTCGCGCGACGCCGCGGGCCGACCGGCCCTCCGCATGGCGCTGCAGACGCGCGAGCAGCACATCCGGCGCGAGAAGGCGACGAGCAACGTCTGCACCGCGCAGGTGCTGCTCTCGGTGATGGCCGGGATGTACGCGGTGTGGCACGGCCCGGAGGGGCTCGTGCGCATCGCGCGCCGCGTGCACCAGTACGCGCAGGTGCTGGCGGCCGGGGCCGAGCGGCTCGGCCTCCGCGTGGTGCACGACGTCTTCTTCGACACGCTGCTGCTCGAGACGGGCGGCCGGCACGGGGCGATCCTGGCGGCGGCCGACGCGGCGCGGATCAACCTGCGGGTCGTCCGCGACGGCGCGATCGGGATCGCGCTCGACGAGACGGTGACGCCGGCGGCGCTCGACGCGCTGCTCGCGGTGCTCAACGGCGGGCCGGCCCCGGCGTTCGACGTCGAGGCGCTCGCGGCGCAGGTGGACGCGCGCTTCGACGAGCGGTTCGCCCGCACGAGCCCGTTCCTCGCGCACCCGGTCTTCCGGGCCCACCACGCCGAGCACGAGATGCTCCGCTACCTGCGGACGCTCGAGGGGAAGGACCTTTCGCTGGCGCACTCGATGATCCCGCTCGGCTCGTGCACGATGAAGCTGAACGCCACGGCGGAGATGTTCCCGGTGACGTGGCCGGCATTCGGCCAGCTGCACCCGTTCGCGCCGACGGCGCAGGCGCGGGGCTACCGGGCGATGTTCGACGACCTCGAGCGCTGGCTGGCCGACGTCACCGGCTTCGCGGCGGTATCGCTGCAGCCGAATGCCGGCTCGCAGGGCGAGTACACGGGGCTGCTGGTGATCCGCGCCTACCATCGGGCGCGCGGCCAGGCGCACCGCGACGTGTGCCTGATCCCCACGAGCGCGCACGGCACCAATCCGGCGTCCGCGGTGATGGCGGGGATGCGCGTGGTCGTGGTGAAGGCCGACGCGAACGGCAACGTGGACGTTGACGATCTCCGCGCCCGCGCGGCGGAGCACTCGGCGAACCTCGCGGCGCTGATGGTGACGTATCCCAGCACCCACGGCGTCTTCGAGGCGCGGATCAAGGAGATCACCGCGATCGTCCACGAGCACGGCGGCCAGGTGTACATGGACGGCGCCAACATGAACGCGATGGTCGGCGTCTCGCGGCCGGGTGACCTCGGTGCCGACGTCTGCCACCTGAACCTGCACAAGACCTTCTGCATCCCGCACGGCGGCGGCGGCCCCGGCATGGGCCCGATCGGCGTGGCGTCGCAGCTCGCGCCGTTCCTGCCCGGGCACCCGGTGGTGCCGATGGGCCCGTCGCAGGCGACCGGCGCGGTGAGCGCCGCGCCGTGGGGGTCGGCGAGCATCCTGCCGATCTCGTGGATGTACATCCGCATGATGGGGGGCGAGGGGCTCGCGACGGCGACCAAGGTCGCGATCCTCAACGCGAACTACGTGGCGTGGCGGCTGCGCGACCACTACCCGGTCCTGTATCGCGGCCAGAACGGATTCGTGGCCCACGAGTGCATCCTCGACACGCGGCCGCTCAAGCAGAGCGCCGGCGTCGAGGTCGAGGACATCGCCAAGCGCCTGATGGACTACGGCTTCCACGCGCCGACGGTCTCGTTCCCGGTGGCGGGGACGCTGATGATCGAGCCGACCGAGTCGGAGTCGAAGGCCGAGCTCGACCGCTTCTGCGACGCGATGATCGCGATCCGCGAGGAGATCCGCGAGATCGAGATCGGCGTCGCCGACCGCCAGCAGAACGTGCTCAAGCTCGCGCCGCACACGATGGACGCCGTCCTCGCCGACGTGTGGGACCGGCCGTACGGGCGCGAGAAAGCGGCCTTCCCGGCGCCGTGGACGCGGGCGCGGAAGTTCTGGCCCACGGTGGCGCGGATCGACGGATCCTACGGCGACCGCAACCTGGTGTGCGCCTGCGTGCCGACGGAGGCCTACGCGTAGGGGCGCGCGTGCGCCCCTACTGCCCGATGTGCCGCGCGTACTCCGCGTCGCTCATCAGCCCGTCCATCGCGCCGTCCACCCGGAGCTTGATCATCCACCCGTCGCCGTAGGGATCGGCGTTCACGAGCGCGGGCTCGTCGGCGAGGCGCGCGTTGACCTCGACGACCACGCCGGCCACGGGGCAGAACAGCTCGGAGACGGCCTTCACGGCCTCGATTGTCCCGAAGACGTCGTGGCTCCTGAACGCCGTCCCGATCTTCGGCAGGTCCACGTAAACGATGTCGCCGAGCTCGCCCTGCGCGTAGTCGGTGATGCCGATGATCAGCACCGACGCGTCGTCGGTGGCCTTCAGGTATTCGTGCTCGGCGGTGTACTTGAGGCCTGCGGGAACGAGGGCCACGAGGGGCTCCGGGCTGGACGGCGAAGGGGGGTGCGACGGACGGGCCAAATCTGCCGCCGCGCGAGGCGGGGGGTCAATGACCCGCGAGCAGCCGCGGCCAGGCCGCGTCCACTTGCGCCTCGAGCTCGGCGGGCGTGCCGGCGTTGTCGAGCACGAGCGTCGCTTGCGCCCGCTTGGGGCCGCTTGGGGCCTGCGCCGCGATCATGGCCTCGGCCTCGGCGGGCGAGAGGCCGCGGTCGCGCACGAGCCGCTCGCGCCGCACGGCTTCCGGGGCGTCCACCAGCACGACCGTCGCGAACTCCCCCTCGCGCCCCGTCTCGAAGAGCAGGGGGATGTCGCAGACGACGAGCGCATCGCCGCGGGCCCGCGCCGCGGCCAGCGCGGCGTCGCGCCGCCGGATGACCTCGGGGTGCACGATCGCGTTGAGCGCCGTCCGCGCGGCGGGGTCGCCGAACACGCACCGGCGCAGCCGGGAACGATCGAGCGTGCCGTCGGGGGCCAGCATCCCGGCCCCGAAGTGCGCGACGATCGCGTCGAGCGCCGGGGTGCCGGGCGCGACTGCCTCGCGGGCGAGCACGTCGGCGTCGATGATCGTCGCGCCGAGGGCCGCCAGCCGGCGCGCGACCAGCGACTTGCCCGCGGCGATGTTGCCGGTGAGGGCGATGACGCGCGTCACGCCGCCGCCCGGTGGTGCCTCAGTCCTCGGCGGCGGGGCCCGCCTCGGTCTCCTCGGGCTCGTCGGTGTCCTCGCCCATCGCCGCCGGCGTACCGAGGATCGACAGGAGCGTGCCGATGACGAACGTCGCCCCGCGCTTGTCGCGGATCTGCTGCGGCGTGCTCTGGAGGTAGCGCTGGCACGTGTTGCGGAACGCGCTGCCGGAGGGGAAGTCGAGCACGTGCGCCACGCTGTCGGCGGAGCGGTTGCGGTCCTCGAGCAGGTGGGCGGCGACGATCAGGCGGCCCCACGTGAGGAGGCGCTGCGGCGGCGGGAAGCCCGCCTCCTGCAGCCGCTGCGCGAGCGTGCGGCGCGAGACGGTCAGCAGCCGCGAGAGCCCCTCGGGCGACAGGCGTTCGTGGGCGCGCGTTACGGCGATGAGCAGCGCGTCGCGCAGCAGCGGACGGAGGTCGGCCGGCAGGTGGTTGCGCACCACGCCGGCGATCGACCGCGCCTCGGCCTGCTCGACGATCGCCCGCAGGGCCTGCGGCTGGTCGTCACGGTCGGCGAGCACGAGGCCGTCGATGCCGATGCGGCCCGCATCGAAGAAGTCGCGCGCCCGCTCGGCAGTCGGCGCGACGTAGGCGACCAGGGTGCAGCGCGGGAAGCGACGCCGCATCTGCCGCACGTGGTCGAGGTTGAGCGAGCCGTCGGCGTAGAGGTCGAACACCGCCAGATGCACCGGCTCGGATTCGCACGACCGCATGAGGCCGCTCCAGTCGTCGCACGGCACGATCTGGTGACGTTCGCGCACGGCGAGGCGCAGGCGCTGGCCCCACAGCGCATTCGGCAAAAGGATTGCGATCACGCCCATCGTCGTCCACTCCCGTCGGCTGGTGTCACGCTCGTGGCGCGCAGGATGAGCGTAAGGGAGCGCACCATCACAGGCAAGACGACGTGAGTCACAACGTGACGAAGTTCAGACTTTGGGGAGGCCCCTCGCCACGAAGGGACTAGCGGCCGGAGATCTTCACCCCGTCGGCCGACGTCAGGCCGAACGGCAGCACGGCCTGCGCGGCGTCCTCGCGGGGCACGACGTGACAGGCCCGGCACCGCGCCTCGTACGACTCGGTGCCGCCGACCATGATCGTGGGGGAATCCCACGCCGCCGGCCGTCCCGCGATCAGGCGCTGGTTGCGGCTCGCGGGTGCCCCGCACAGCACGCAGATCGCGTGCAGCTTGTCCACCATCTCCGCCTGGGCCATCAGGCGCGGCATGATGCCGAAGGGTTCGCCGCGGAAGTCGGTGTCGATCCCCGCGAGGATCACCCGCCGGCCGCGGTCGGCGAGCGCCGAGGCGAGGTCCGCGATGCCCTCGTCGAGGAACTGCGCCTCGTCCACCGCCACGACCTGTGCCGTCGGGTCGAGTCGCTGCGCCACCTGCTCGGCCGAGTCCACCGGGATGGCCTCGATCGAGCGACCGTCGTGCGACGAGACCGCGAAGAGCCCCGAGTAGCGCGCGTCGAGGTGCGACTTGAAGACCTGCACGCGCTTGCGGGCGATGACGGCGCGGCGGACGCGCCGCATGAGTTCCTCGGACTTGCCGCTGAACATCACGCCCGCGATCACCTCGATCCATCCGCCGGTCGGCTGGAACGGCGCGCCCATCATGTGTCGCGCCGCCGCTTGGCGTTGCGCAGCCGCTCGCCGCGGTCCTGCCAGTCCTTGCGCGGGCCCCCTTCCTCCGGACCACGCGGGGGACGTCCGCGGCCGAAGCCCTTCGGTCCGTCGCGCATGGCCGCGTCGCGGCCGCGTGCACCACCGGTCGCCGGGCGCTTGGCACCGCCGCGGAACGGCGGCTTGGCGTCGCGCGGGCCCCGGGACCCGCCGCGGTCCCCGCCGCGAGCAGCGCCGCGAGCAGCGCCGCGGTCCCCGCCGCGGGCTGCGCTGCGGTCCCCGCCGCGGGCTGCGCTGCGGTCCCCGCCGCGGTCACGCGGCCGATCGCTCGTCGGCGCGCCGGTCTCTCGGGCCGGCGGCACCGCGGGGACCGCCGTCGCCACGGCGGGGGGCGGCGCGGCCTTCGCGGCGGCCAGCGTCGCCCGTGCCGCGTCGAGCAGGCGCACCGCCGCGGCCGCGACGTCGGCCGGCTCGAAGTGGTCGAACAGCGGTTCGATCGCGCCGAGTTCGCGGAGCGGCGTGCCGCGCGCGAGTTCCTCGCGCAGCGCGGACCGGAGGCGGGCATCGGCGGCGCGCACCGCGCGCGACGACTCCGCGGGCACGTACGGGACGAGCCCCGCGCCGGACGCGGCGGCCGCCAGCGCGTGGCGCTCGCGCGCGCCGACGATCGCGACCACGCGCGCCGGTTGCGCCGCCGCGACCGCGGCGAGGGCGCGCGCCGAGGGGATCCCCCACAGGACCGCGACGGCGACGTGCTCCGGCACCGTGCCCGTCGCCCCGACCACGGAGGCGAGCGCGGGGGGCAGTCCGAGCCGGGCCACCGCGTCGGCCGCGGCGTCGCGGTCGGCCGCGCGGTCGGCGACGATCGTCACCGAGGGAGGATCGAGGTCGTCGAGCAGCCGCGCGAGCGCGCCGGCGCGCGTCGCCGGCGTCGCCACGAGCACCTGCAGCGACGGCGGCACCGCGCCGCCGGCGGCCGGCGCCGCGAGCCGCCGCGCGCGGTGCAGGTGCCGCTCGGCAAGGTCACGGACGGCGTCCGACACCGTTGCCGCGACGACGGTACGCGTCGCGTCCTTGGGCAGCTCGGCCAGCAGCGCGTCGAGCGTCGCCAGCCCCGCCTCGGCATCGAGCCGCTCCGCCTCGAGCACGATCACCTGGCCGATGCGCTCGAGCTTGAGCGCCGACCGACGCAGGAGTTCGCCGAGATCGGCGAGTCCGCCGACGACGATCGCCGGTGCCGACGGCAGCAGGCGCAGCGCGCGCTTGACGCTCGTGACGGGCAACAGGCCTCGGGCGGCGGGGACGTCGCGGGCGAGATCCGCCACCGCGAGCGCGGCGTCGGCATCGGGCACGACCACGAGGACCTGCGGGCCGGGCGCCTCGGCGTCGAGGCGCGCCGAGGCGGCCGAGAGGAGGTCGAGGACGAGCGCCGGGTCGGTCGGGCGCTCGTGGAGGACGTGGGCCGCGCGCGCGGCCGTCGGTTCGGCAGACAACGGAAATCGTCGGGAAAAAAGCGGAATTGGCGGGCGCCGCCGGGGAGGCGTAGCTTTCGCAGCGACGCACCGGTCGCACGTCGTGCGCGAAACCTAGCGTCCCCGCCGCCCTCCCGCCCGCCCAGCGATGACCGCTTCCCCGCCCGCGGCCCAGCCGTTCGCGCCCTCCTCCAACGTCGCGTTCCTGCGGGAATCGGCGACGATCGCCGTCTCCGCGCGCGCGAAGGCCCTCAAGGCGCAGGGGCGCGACGTGATCGACCTCGGCGTGGGCGAGCCGGACTTCCCGACGCCGGCGCCGATCGTCGAGGCGGCGAAGGCGGCGATCGACGCGGGCGCCACGAAGTACACCGCGACCGAGGGCATCCTGCCGCTGCGCGAGGCGATCGCCGAGCGGGCCACGCGCGAGAGCGCGGGACGGCTGCCGGTCGCGGCCGCCGAGGTCGTGGTCTCGAACGGGGCGAAGCAGTCGCTGTTCAATGCGATCTACGTCCTCTTCGGCGCCGGGGACGACGTTCTGGTGCCGTCGCCGGCGTGGACGAGCTACTACGAGATGGTGGCCCTGGCGCGCGCGAACGTCGTGCCCGTCATTGGCGATCCGGCGAACGGCCTCAAGGCGACCGCGGCGCACGTCGCGGCGGCGGCCACGCCGGCGACCAGGGGCCTGCTGCTCAACTCGCCCAGCAATCCCACCGGCGCGACGTACACCCTCCACGAGCTGCGCGACCTGCTCGCGCTCGCGGAGGAGCGCGGGTGGTGGGTGATCGCCGACGAGATCTACGCGCAGATCGCCTACGAAGGGACCGCGACGTCGGCGCTGGCGGTGGCACCCTCGCGCGACCGGCTCGTCGTCGTGGACGGGGTCGCGAAGGCGTGGGCGATGACCGGCTGGCGGATCGGCTGGGCGATCGCCCCGCGCCCCGTCGCGGCGGCGATGGCGGCGTTCCAGTCGCACACCACCTCCAACCCCGCGGCCGTCTCGCAGCACGCCGCGCTGGCGGCGGTGCGCGGCGGGGTGGCGATCGAGCAGGCGGTGCGGCACATGGTGGACGAGTTCCGCGCGCGCCGCGACGCCTGCCTCGCGGTACTCGCCGAGGGCCCCGCGCCCGCTGTGGTGCCGCCGACGGGGGCCTTCTACCTCTTCTTCGAGGTCGGTGGTGCCCACGGGGACGGCGACCATTTCGCGCGCACGCTGCTCGAGGAGCGGGGCGTGGCCGTCGTGCCGGGCTCGGCCTTCCTCGCGCCGGGATGGGTGCGCATGTCGTACGCCGCGCCGCAGGCGCAGGTCGTCGAGGGCGTACGCCGGCTCGTCGCGCACTGGCGCGCGCTGACGGGGCGCTGACGGGGCGCTGAGGCGTTCGGACGGCGTCATCGGCAACGCCGCGGCCCTGCGGGGGGCCGGGCGCGAGCGCATGGTCCGCCGTCCCCTTCCCGGAGCGCCGCCATGTCCGTCGCCGTTGCCCGCGTCCGAACCGCCCCGCTCGCCGATGTCCCCGTGGACTTCCGCTGGGACCGCGCCACTGGCATCCTCGCGGCCCGCATCGCCCACCCCGTGCCGGCATCGGCACCTTCCGCGCAGTTCGCGCTCGCCGGCCGCGACGGCGCATGGGTCACGCTCGAACTGGCCGGCGACCGGCTGACCGGCGTGGACGTGGTCGTGTGGCCTGCGGTGCGCGTCGTCCCCACGTTGGTGGCGCCGGTGGTCGAACCGGTGACGCTGTCGTGGCGCCGCCTTGCGGCCGCCGGCGCGGTGCGCGCGCTGGCGACGACGCTGGTGGCCGAAGTGGCCCCGGACCGCGGCCTCGTGCGGCTGCGCGTCGCGGGCCGGCGCGTCACGCGGACGGTACGCGAGGCGCGCGACGTCTGCATCGACCTCGACCACACCGGTAGCTTTGCGGGCGTCTGGCTGCTGAACGTTCCCCCGTGCCCGGAGGGCTCGTGAACCCGTCGCTCGTCCCGGTACTGGCCGACTCCCGCTACCGTCCGGCGGTCGTCGCCCCCGGACCGCCGGGACCCGGCGCCGCGTGAACGGCTTCCATGCCGCGCGCCGCGCCTGCGAGGCGGCCGGGGCTCATCCCGACGCCACCGGCCGGCCACTGGAGCTGCAGCGTGACGCCTCCGCCGAGCCACCGCGGCTCGTGCCGGCCGAAGCCCTCGAATCCGACGTGCTGCGCGTGCGCGCCGCGGGGCCCGCCGACGGCGCGCTGGTGTCGGCGTTCCTCGACGGCCGTCAGGAGAGTCGCGTCGTCGCGCACGCGGGGCTCGTGCCGATCGTCTGGGGGCACGTGGGTGCCGTGGTGCGCCAGCGCAGCGACCGTCGGCTCGTCACCTGGCCGGGCGGGCTGCGCATGCGCGCGGGTCTGTGGGCCCCGCGACCGGCGATCCCGCCCGGTCTCTGGAGCGCGCTGCAGGCCGCGCAGCCGCTCACCGATCTGGCCGACGGGGAGGCGATCGGCGACGTGCATCCCTTCGCGTGGCACGACCGGGCCTACCACGCCGTGCAGGAGGCGCGCGAGGACCTCGAGCGCTCCTTGGCCGATGCGTGGGTGGCGGCGCCGGCCGGGGTGCTGTACGTGGACGGGGGGCTCCCCAAGGCCGAGCGGGTGGCGCGGTCGCTTGACGTACTGGGAGTCGTGAAGACCCATCGGTCGCTGTACGTCCCGTCCGACGCGCTCGGGCTCCTGGCCGGCCTGGCCGTCGGCGAGCGTACGACCGCCGTGCGGGTGACGAGCGCCCGCCGCACCGCCGTCGCCAGCTGGTACGCGCGCCGGCACGACGCGCGCGGGCGCGACCCGCTCTTCGGCCTCGTGCGGCTCGAGGCCGCGCTGCCCGACGGCGAGCCGCCGGCCGCCTTCACCGCCCGCGCCGACCGGCTGACGCGGATGGTCCTCGCCGAAGCGGCCCCGTTGGCGCTCCCCGACCCGCGCTGGCCGGTCATGGCGTACGGCATCCGCGACTGCGAGGAGGTCCTGCGGGCGGTGATGGGCTGACGCGCCCCCTCGGGGGGCCCCGCCGCGGTAGCTTTCCCGGGGCGAACCCGTCCTCCCCGCGCCTGCCCCGATGTCCGATTCCGCGCCCGTCCCGGCCGTGCTTGGCCGCGTCGTCGCCACCGAGAAGCGCCCCAACACGCCGCACCAGTTCCACTTCTGGACGGCGGTCGAGGCCCCGGTGGGGATCGGCACGATCGTGCGCGTCCACGGCACACATCCGGTGGCGGGGCACGTGCCGGTCATCTACGGCGTCATCACCGAGGCGCTGGGCTACACCGACCTCGAGTCGCCGCTGCACGACGTGCTCGGTGCCGACGGCTCGCCGGCGCGGGGCGGGGAGGCGCCGACGCGGCGCGCGGAGATCCGGCTCTACACCGCCGCGGTGCTGCGGCAGGTGCCGGACGAACCGATGCAGCCGGTGCCGATGGGCGAGGTGTTCCTTGCGACGGACGCCGACGTGGCCGTGGCGCTGCGGATGGACGGCTACCTGCGCGACGGCGCGCGCACGGGGATCCCCGTCGGCGTGTACACGGCAGGGGGCATGCAGGCGCCGATCCACCTCGACGCGGAGTTCCTGCTCGGGCCCGAGGCGGCGCACTGCACGATCACCGGCGTCTCGGGGCTGGCGACGAAGACGAGCGCGGTCGAGTTCCTGCTGCAGGCGATCTTCGCGCACTTCCCGGCGGCGAAGGGGCGCGTCGCGGCGGTGTGCTTCAACGTGAAGGGCCCGGACCTCTGCTTCCTCGACCTGCCCGGCGAGCTCGACGACGCCGACCGGGCGCTGTACGCGGCGCTCGAGGTGCCGGCCGAGCCGTTCGCGCGCGTGCGCTACTTCGCCCCCTACACCGCGCGCGGCGGCGTGCTCAACACGGCGCGCGCCCACCCGGCGCTCCTGCACAACGTCGCGCCGCTCACGTGGGGGCTCACCGAGGTGCTGCAGTACGCGGAGGTGCTGCTCAACAAGGACGACGTGGACGCCAAGGCGGACGCGCTGATCGACTTCATCCGCGAGCAGGTCGTCGAGCGGCCCTTCACCGACGCGCGGCTGTCCCGGGCGCACACGGTGCGCTCGTTCGCCGAGCTCGACGACTGGTTCAAGGACATCCTGCGGGCCCTCGAGCAGCAGGACGACCAGACCTGGCGGACGCACCACGTCGCGACGATCCGCAAGGTCCGCAACCGTCTGGTGAACATCGCGACGCGCTGCGCGGGGCTGGTCACCGACGACGGGACCTCGAGCGACCTGCCGTTCGAGGGCGGCTTCGACGACCGCACGGTGTACGTCGTGGACGTCGCCAACCTCGAGGAGGACGCGCAGGACCTCGTCTTCGCCCGGATCGTCTCGCGCCTGCGCGAGCAGCTCGAGCGGCGCGCGCTCGGCGTGGACCACGTGATCGTCTTCGTGGACGAGCTCAACAAGTACGCGCCGTCCGACGGGCCGGACACCTACGTGCGCCAGATGCTGCTCGACGTCGCCGAGCGCGGCCGCTACCTCGGGCTCGTGCTCTTCGGGGCGCAGCAGTTCCGTTCGCAGGTGCATCGGCGCGTGGTCGGCAACGCGGGGACGTCGCTCTTCGGCCGCATGGACGCCGACGAGCTCGCCGCGCCGGGCTACGCGACGCTGAGCCCCGCGATCCGCACCAAGCTCTCCGCGCTCGAGAAGGGGCAGCTCATGGTGCGGCACCCGCACTTCACCCAGCCCGTCTTCGTGAAGTTCCCGCGGCCGGCGGTGCTGCGCGGCCGCGACGGGGCCACGCGCTATCCGCGCGAGCAGGACGCCGAGCTCGACCGGGCGGTCTTCGCGCGCCTCCGGGCGCTCGAGCCGGCCACGACGCTCCCCTACGTGCAGGACCTGCTCGCGCTGCACGACGAGCGCGAAGTGCTCAAGGCGCTGCGGCAGACCGAGCTCGCGCGGCCGGAGGATCCCCGGGCGTTCCTCCAGTCGCGGCTGGGGCGCAAGGTGAAGGCGGCCGCGCGGCCCGAGGGTCGCCTCCCCGTGCAGGCGGGGCCCGCCGACGATCCCTACGGCGTGGGCGGCTGAACGTGCGCCTCGTTCACCTGTCCGACCTCCACCTGGGCTTCCGCCGCTACGCGCGACTCACGCCGGGCGGGATCAACCAGCGCGAGGCCGACGTCGCGCAGGCCTTCAAGCGTGCGATCGACCAGGTGATCGCGCTCGCCCCCGACCTCGTGCTCTTCGGCGGCGACATCTTCCACGTCGTCCGGCCGAGCAACCCGGCGATCATCCACGCCTACCTGCAGCTCTCGCGCCTCCGGCAGGCGCTGCCCGGGGCGATCGTCGTGATGGTCGCCGGGAACCACGATACGCCGCGTGCCGCCGAGACCGGCTGCATCCTCCGGCTCTTCGCGCCGCTCGGGATCCACGTCGCCGACCGCGTCGCCGAGCGCTTCGTGTTCCCCGAGCGCGATCTCGCCGTGCTCGCCGTGCCGGACACGGGCGACCGGCCGGCGCTCACCCCCGAACCGGGCGTCCGTCGCAACGTGCTGCTGCTGCACGGCGAGGTCGAGGGCGTCGTACCGGTGCACGCGGCGGCGGACGACCGCGCCGCCGCCACGTGGACGACCGAGTCGCTCGTCGCCGGCGGCTGGGACTACATCGCGCTCGGGCACTACCACGTGTACCGGCAGGTCGCGCCCAACGCGTGGTACTCCGGGGCCCTGGAGTACGCGAGCGCCAACCCCTGGGGGGAGCTGCGGGAGGAGCGCGCCGCGCGCCTGCCGGGCAAGGGGTTCATCGAGCACGACCTCGACAGCCGGGCGCATCGCTTCCACGCGGTGCCGGCACCGCGCGCGCTCGTGGACCTGCCGCCGATCGAGGCGCGCGGGCTGTCCGCGGCCGAGCTCGACGCGGCGATCGCGGCCGCGGTCACCGCGTGCCCGGGGGGGATCGCGGGGAAGGTCGTGCGGCTCGTGGCCCGCGACGTGCCGCGCCACGTGCTGCGCGAGCTGGACCACAAGGCGATGCGCGCGTGGAAGGCCGAGGCGCTGCACTTCCAGCTCGACGCGCGGAAGCCGGAGCTCGTGCGCCCGGGGGCGGGAGAGGGGGCGCCCGGCGGACGGCGGCGCCGCGCCCTCGCCGACCTCGTCGCCGACGCGCTGCTGGCACGACCCCTCGAGCCGGGCCTCGAGCGCGATCGCCTCGTGCAGCTCGCGCTCGGCTACCTCACCGCCGCCGCCGACGCGTCCGGCGATGCCGGGATGGCGGCCGGCACCGACGAGGGCGCGGTGCGATGAGACTGCACGCGCTGCGGATGCAGAACTTCCGCCAGCACGCCGACTCCACGGTGACCTTCGACGCCGGGCTGACGGGCATCATCGGTGCCAACGGCAGCGGCAAGTCCACGATCCTCGAGGCGATCGCCTGGGCCCTCTACGGCAACGCGGCGGCGCGGGGGACGCGCGAGTCCATCCGCTGGCTCCGGGCCGGCGGGCGCGCCGCGGTGAAGGTCGAGCTCGAGTTCGAGCTGGGCGGCCATCGGTACCGCGTGGTGCGGGGGCTCACCAGCGCCGAGGTCTTCCTCGACGGCGGCGATGTCCCGATCGCGAACTCGCTCACCGGCGTCACCGAGTTGCTGCAGCGGCGGCTCGGGATGACGCGCGAGGAGTTCTTCCACACCTACTTCACCGGCCAGAAGGAACTCGACGTGATGGCCGCGCTCACGCCGGCCGAGCGCGGGCAGTTCCTCTCGCGCGTGCTCGGCTACGAGCGGCTGCGCGCGGCGCAGGGACTGGTGCGCGAGCGCCGCAAGGCGATCGCGAGCGAGGTCGCGGGGATTCGCACCGCGATGCGCGACCCCGACGTGCTCGACGACGAGTGGCGCTCGGCGCAGGCCCGCCACGAGGCGGCGGCCCGGGCGCTCGCCGCGGCGGCGGCCCGGGCGGCGGCGGCCGCCCGCGACGCCGAGGCGGTC
>JAJTHG010000072.1 GCA_021298835.1 Gemmatimonadota bacterium | reverse complement strand
CCGGTGGGCTCGAGCACGCGGCCGGCAATGACCTGCGCGGGGCCCGCGGTCGGGAACTGCGCGGCGGCCGCGCTGAGCCGCAGGGCGAGCCGCCCAGTCACACGCCCTTCTCCGGCAACAGCGCCATGAACTCCGCCGGGCTCGACAGGCCCAGCAGGCGCGCGGGGACGTCGGGTTCCTTCGAGAACTGCGCGATCTTCCCGAGCACCGGCAGGTACTGGTTCGACACCTCGAGCGGCGGGGCGACGATCAGGAAGAAGAACTGCACCGGCTGGTCGTCGATCGCCTTGAAGTCCATGCCGGCGAGCTTGCGGCCGAAGGCGACGCGAAGCTTCGAGACGACGAGGGAGCGGCAATGGGGGATGGCGATGCCGCGCCCGATGCCGGTGGAGCCCAGGTTCTCGCGCCGCTTGAGCATCTTGAACAGCATCTGCTCGGAGCGGTCGTCCAACTTGAGCAGCCCGATGAGTTCCTTGAGGATCTCGTCCTTGGTCGTGCCGGCCAGGTCGAGTGACATGGCGTCTTCTGAGAAGAACTCGCGGAGCTCCATGCGGAGTAATCAAAGAGCGCGCCCAAGTGCTGTCAAACCTTCACGTTGCGCCGCTTTTCGGGGGCCGCTAAACTGCCGGGAATGCCCCGGTTTCCCATCCCCCTGCCGCACGCCGTCCCGCTCTACCTGGCTCCCATGGCCGGGGTGTCGGAATCGCCGTTCCGGCAGTTGTGCCGGCAGTACGGGGCGGACGTCGTCGTCACGGAGTTCCTGTCGGCGGAGGGCATCCGGCGCGAGAACGAAGCCACGTTGAACAAGCTCCGGTTCGGCCCTCAGGAGCGCCCGATCGGGGTGCAGATCTTCGGGTCCGATCCGGCGGCGATGGCCGACGCGGCGGCGCTCGTCACCGACGTCTTCCAGCCCGACTTCGTGGACATCAACTTCGGGTGTCCCGTCAAGAAGGTCGTCAAGCGCAACGGCGGCTCGGGGTGCCTGCGCGACCTCGGCCTGGTGCAGGAGATCATCCGCGCCGTGTCGCGGGCCACCCACCTGCCCGTCACCTGCAAGGTGCGCAGCGGCTGGTCCGAGGAGATGCGCGACCCGGTGACGATCGGGCTCCGCTGCCAGGACGCGGGCGCCAAGGTCCTCACCCTCCACCCCCGCACGCGGACGCAGATGTACACCGGGTCGGCGCGCTGGGAGGAGATCGCCGCGGTCGTGGAGGCGCTCGACATCCCCGTGCTGGGCAACGGGGACATCAAGTCGGCACCGGATGCCCTGCGCATGCTGCGGCAGACGAAGGCCGCCGGCATCATGATCGCCCGCGGGTCGTTCGGACAGCCGTGGATCTTCGACCAGGCGCGCGACCTGTTCGACGGGCGTCCCATGCGGGCCACGCCCGGGGTCGCCGAGCGTTTCCGGATCGCGCTCGACCATGCCCGGCTCGTCGAGTCGTACGAGGCCGATCCGCAGGGGGCGGCGGTGGAGTTCCGCAAGCACCTGGGCTGGTACGTGAAGGGCTTGCCGAATTCCGGGGACCTCCGGCGCCAGCTCCATGCCGTGAACACCTTCGGCGAGATCGAGGCGATCTTCGACGCCTACCTGCAGGGGCCGTGGGGCGAGGCGGCGCTGGCGGGCGTCGCCGCCGAATCCCTCGACGCCGACGTGGCGGCCTGACCCATGCTGCCGGAGCGCGCGCTCGAAGTGCTGCAGTCGGTCGCCACAGGCCGGCTCGCCCCCGCCGACGCGGTGGAGCACTTCGCGGCGCCGCCGGTGGAGTCGCTCGGCTTCGCCACGGTGGACACGCACCGGGCATTGCGGCAGGGCTTCCCCGAGGTCATCTACGCGCAGGGCAAGACGGTCGAACAGTTCGTCGGCATCGCCGAGCGGCTCTCGGAGCGGGGCGACGGGTTCCTCGCCACGCGCACCTCGCCCGACCAGCGGGCCGCCGCAGCCGCGCGCTTCGAGGGGTGCCTCGTGGACGACGTCGCGCGGACGGCGTGGCTGCCCGGCCGCACACCGGTCCCGCGCGGGACCGGGACGGTGTGCGTCGTGACGGCCGGCACCACCGACCTCCCCGTCGCCGACGAGTGCGCCGTGACGCTCGCCGCCCTCGGCAACGACGTCGCGCGCATCACGGACGTCGGCGTGGCGGGGATTCATCGCGTGCTCGGGCAGGTGACGTCCTTGCGCTCGGCCCGGGTGGTGGTCGTCGTGGCCGGCATGGACGGGGCGCTGCCCTCGGTGGTCGGCGGCTTGGTGGCCTGTCCGGTGATCGCGGTTCCGACGAGCGTGGGGTACGGCGCGGCGTTCGGCGGCGTGGCACCGCTGCTGACCGCGCTCAACAGCTGCGCCGCCGGGGTGACCGTGGTGAACATCGACAACGGATTCGGCGCCGCCGTGGCGGCGTCGCGCATCACGCACGCCTGAGGCGTTACCGATCATGTCGGGGATGCTGCTGGGCGTGATCGCCACCGTCGCCGTCGGCGTCGCCATGTGGAGCTGGCGCGCGGTGCGACGCCTCGAGCAGGTCGTGGCCGAGCGCGACCGGCAGATCGCGCAGTGGCAGTCGCTCATCGGTGACGGCGTGACGCGCGTGACGCGGATATCCCGCGGGCTCGCGACGCCCGTCGTCTCGGCGGACGCCGGCGATCCGCTGGGCGAGGTGCTGGGGGTCGTCCGTGACGCCCTCGAGGCGCGGGAGGTGATCTGGTGGCGTCGGGCGGGGGACGGGACCCTCGCGCCGCAGCGATCCAGCGAGCATCCGGCGGTGCCGCGCGCGGATCCCGGCGTGGCGCCGCACGCGGCCTGGGCCGACGACGAAGGGCTCGCGACGTTCGTCGAGCATGCGGGGGCGATGCTGGCCGTGGCGCCGGTGCCGGACCTCGACGGCGCGGAGACGCGCGGAGCGCTGGTGGCACGCGGGCCGGCGGAGTGGCCGGACGATCGCGCCGACGCCAAGCAGCGCCTCGAGCGCTGCGGGGCCGCGGTCGCCCGGATCGTGCTGCTGCTCGAGTCGCAGCGGGCCGCATCGGAGTACAGCAGCGGGATCCGCAAGGCGCTCGAGGCGACCCGCGCGTACGCCACCGTACGCGACCCGGAGCGGCTCGCCGCCCTCGTGTGCGCGGACATGGTCTCTCTCTACGGCATGCAGCGCGCGGCCGTTGTGCGATGGCAACCCGGTCGCGCCACCGGGCACGTGGTGGCGGTCTCGGCGCGGCATGCCGTGGCGATCGGGCAGTCCGTCGGGCCGTTGTCTGCCGTGGGCGAGGCGTGCGCGGAATCGCGCCAGCTGCTGTGGCAGGACGCCGCGCAGGCGCGCGACGACCAGCCGATCTTCGACGACGTCGAACCGTCATGGAGCATCGGGGCGCTGCTGGTCGTCCCCCTGGTGCGGGACCGCGCCGTGCTCGGCGCCCTCGTCGTCGAGACCGATCACGCCGGCGGGATCCGGGAGCACCTGCTTCGCATGATCACCCTCATGGCGGACCTGATGACCCCGACGCTCGAGTCGCTCTGGAGCTTCGAGGACGTCGAGCGGCGCGCCCGTACCGACGCGCTGACCGGGCTCTGGAACCGGCGGCATTTCGAGGTGGAGCTCGCGCGCTGGCTGCAGCAGGTGGATCGCTACGGCGGGAAGGTGGCGATCGTGCTGGTGGATGTGGATCACTTCAAGCGCGTCAACGACTCGTACGGCCACGAGACGGGGGACCTCGTCCTGCAGCACGTGTCCGCCGTCCTGCACGAGGGGGCACGCACCGTGGACGTCGTGGCCCGCCTCGGGGGCGAGGAGTTCGTCCTCCTGCTGCCAAGCACCCCGGTGGAGGGCGCCCGCGACGTCGCCGAGCGCCTCCGGACGTTGCTCGAGTCGAAGCCGGCCGCGCTGAATGACGGGACGGCGTTGGCGGTGACGGCCTCGTTCGGCGTCGCGGCGTACCCGGCCCCGGTGGCCCAGCGCGACCGGCTGGTGCCGGCCGCCGACGCGGCGCTGTACGCCGCGAAGCGCGACGGGCGGAACTGCGTTCGCCTGGCCGTCGGCTGACCGGGCCGGCTGGAACCGACGCCGCCGGGAGGGTATAATTCCCGGTGTACCACGGGGGCGACCGGTTTCGATTGTGCCGGTGACCTCGGGGGTGCGTGCCCAGCTGGCCAAGCTGCTGGTGAAACACTTGGCAAACCACAAACGCCAACTCCAACCTGGCGCTCGCCGCGTAACCTTCGGGTTACCTCGGCAGTGCCCGCAGGGAAGCCCGCCCGGGGCGGCTCCGCGGGTATCGCAAATCCGGGATAGCGTGACGCTTCGCCTTCGGGTGGCGCGCGAAACTCAAGAGGGCTCATCCGGCAGTCGGCCGCCTGCGGGCCAGCTGACGGAGACATTCAACCGCAGGATACGCACGTAGAGCCCTGGGCAATCCGCTGCAAGACGGGAGTTCGACTCTCCCCGCCTCCACTGTACGACGACGGGCCGGTTCCCCTCGAGGAACCGGCCCGTCGTCGTTTCGCCCACCGACCGCGCTACTTGAGCGGGTCGTACACGCGGCCCAGACGGTCCTTGGCGACGCGCCGTGGGGGCTCCGCGAGCGGCACCTCGTGGAGCTGGAACAGCACCTCGCCACCCGTCGGCGCCGCATCGGCGCGCACGCACGGTGCGAAGCCCGTGCACGGCTCGGCCGTGACGAATGACACCACGTACCCCAGGTCCGCCAGCGACCCGATCGTCATCCCGCTGATCGGATTGGTGACCCCGTTGTTGATGAATCCCGTCATCAGCTCGCGCGAGAAGAACGTCTCCCGCCAGTGGCCGTTGGCGGTGCCGCAGCCGTTGGTGTTCTCGACGGCAATCTGCGCATCAGTGCCGCCCGCTGCCCGGTAGCGGGCGATCGCCTGCGCCCCCACGTAGCGCGGGTCGGCAGAAGCGTTGTTGCAGGGGCTCGGGACCGGATTCGGGAGCAGCCCGCGGGACGCCCAGAGCGTCCCGATGCCGAGCACGTGCCCCATCTCGTGCAGGATGACGTCGCCCAGCCGGCCGGAGGCCTGCAGGTTGGCCATGTCGGCTTCGTCGAAGCGCATGGTGCCGTAGAGCGGCAGGGCGGCGGCGTCCGGGCGCACGGAGCAGGGGCCTGCCGAGCCGAGGATGCTGCCCACGCCGTCGATCGGCACGATCGCCGCATCGATCACGATGTCGTCGATCACCGTCCCGGCCGGCAGCGAGTTGCCGTTGCAGGTCAGCGCGCTCGCGAGCGTGAGGTCCTGCAGGTCGCCGGTGATGATCTGCGCCCAGCGGTTCGCCGCGGCGGTGAAGGCGGCCTGCACCTCGGGCGTGGGCGTGGTGATGTACCGCACGGTGATGGTGAACTGGCCGACGACGCCGGTGCGCGACCGCAGGACGGCCGTCGCCTGCACGTTGGTGTCGGCGACGACGGCGGCCCGGATGCGCTTGGTGCCGGTATCGGGCCCGGTGCGATACGAACCGGGGTCCACCGCGCCGGATCCGTCGGTCGTGTCCACGGCCTGCCCGAGCGACCCGCCGGCGTCGGTCAGCGTGAAGCGCACCGGCACGTTGGGCACCGGGTTGTCGAAGGCATCCACCACCGTGAAGCGGGGGAAGCCGCTGTATGTCGTGTTGGGACTCAGGTCGGTAGTCTGGGCCGGTGCGACGGCGAGCAGGGAGGGAACAGCGGGAGCGGCGCTCGCGGTGAAGAGGATCGTCTGGCCGAAGTCGCCGTAGCGCGCGCCAAGGGTCTGGCTGATCGCGCGGCGACCCAGCACCCACGGTGCCCGGGCGACGCCCTGACTGTCGGTGAGGATGTTCGCGAAGCGCAGGTTGTTGATCGTACCCGCGAGCCGGCCGATGGGGCCGACCGTGTCCACGATGAACAGCACCGGCTGGCCGGCGACGGGGTTGCCGAAGACGTCGCGCAGCCGAACGGCCGGCAGCGTGGACGGCAGCTGCAGGACGGTACCGGTGAGTGTCAGCGGCGAGGCGGCTTCGACGGTGAAGGCACCGCTGGCCTGCGCGCGAGCCACGAAGACGACGCTGTCGCCCAACCCCTCGACCTTGGCGACGAGGCGCTGCGCGATGGCGCGTCGGCCGAGGTTCCACCCGATAGGTGCGGCCCGGCCGTCGGCGTCGGTGAGCACCGCAGGGCCGGCGACGGAGCCGCTGGCCGTGTCTGCCGGTGCGAAGGTCACGCGGGCATTCCGCACCGGCGAGCCGTCCGACGTCGTCACGCGCACGGTCGGGAGCGTCGAGACGGCGATGCCGACGGACGAGGCCAGCGAATCGCCGGCCACCTTGCGGATCGCCGCCGGGGATCCGCTGGCGCCCGTGCCGTCCTGGCACGCGGTAGCAAAGAGCACCGCAGCGGGCACCGCTGCGGCAACGACACGTCGAGGCAGGAACACGTGGGCGAGGGTGAAGGTCCGGAGAAACCTAAGGGTGTCGTGACGCGCAAT
>JAJTHG010000011.1 GCA_021298835.1 Gemmatimonadota bacterium | reverse complement strand
GCGGGGCAGCGGAGGCGGCGGCACGCGAACTGGCGCGGGGACAGCGCCTCGCCGACAGCGGCGGGCTCGCCGCCGCCGAGCTCGATCGCCTGCGGACCCTCGACGCCGCGCGGCGCGACGAGCGCACGGCGGCCGCGGCGCGGGTGCGCGAAGCCGCCTTCGCGCTGCGCGAGGTCGAGGCGGCGCTGGCCCCCGGCGCGACGCAGCGCACCCCGGTGCGTGCCCCGCGCGCCGGCGTCGTGCTGCGCCGTCACGAGGAGCACGACCGCGTCGTGCTGGCGGGGACGCCGCTGGTGCAGCTGGGGGATCCCGCCGGTCCCGAGCTGGTGGTGCCGGTGCTGACGGCGGACGCGGCGCGCATCCGGCCCGGGATGCCGGCGACGGCTCGGCTCTCGCTCGACGGCGCCCCGCTGCCCGCGACGGTCGCGCGCGTCGAGCCGGCGGCGTTCGCGAAGGTCTCGCCACTCGGTGTGGAAGAGCAGCGGGTGAACGTGGTGCTGCGCGCGGGCGAGGGCTGGCCGGTGGTGGGCGACGCCTTCCGCGTGGATGTGCGGATCCGGGTGCGGGAACTGGCCGACGCCGTATCGGTGCCGGTGGGGGCGCTGGTGCGGCACGACTCGGCGTGGGCCGTGTTCGTGGTGCGCGGGCGACGCGTGACGCGACAGGCGGTGACGCTCGCGCTGCAGGGGCGCGACCGCGCCGCGATCGCGACCGGCCTCGCTGCCGGCGACACGGTCGTGGTGTACCCCGGCGACGACATCGCCGACGGGGTGCGCCTCCGCTGAGGCGGCGCGCCGTCGCGGGGCGGCGCTTCCCCGCCCCGCCATCTTTCGGCGATGCGGATCTTCATGGTCGGAGCGACCGGCACGATCGGCCGCGCCGCGCTGCGCGCGC
The DNA here is from genome assembly GCA_021298835.1 of Gemmatimonadota bacterium. Lineage (GTDB taxonomy): Bacteria > Gemmatimonadota > Gemmatimonadetes > Gemmatimonadales > Gemmatimonadaceae > JAJTHG01. The sequence continues at coordinate 139,463 of JAJTHG010000011.1, read as the reverse complement.
TGGTGCGGCACGGGCACGAGGTGGTGGCGTACGTGCGGCCGGAGTCGGCGGCGCGCCTGCAGCGGGCGGTGGCGCAGGAGGGGCTCGCGGGGGTGACCGTGCGGGCCGGGGAGATGCGCGAGGCGGCGGCGATCGCGCGCGACGGCCTCGCGGAAGGACCCGTGGACGCGGTGGTGAGCTGCATGGCCTCGCGGACCGGTGCCCCCGACGATGCGTGGGCGGTGGATCACCGCGCGCACCTGCAGGTGCTCGAGGCCGCGACGGCGGCGGGGGCGTCGCACTTCGTGCTGCTCTCGGCGATCTGCGTACAGAAGCCGGTGCTGGCGTTCCAGCAGGCGAAGCTCGCCTTCGAGGCGGCGCTGCAGCGGAGCGGTCTCACGTGGTCCATCGTGCGGCCGACGGCGTTCTTCAAGTCGCTCTCGGGGCAGGTCGCGCGCGTGCGGCAAGGGAAGCCGTTCCTCGTCTTCGGCGACGGGACGCTGACGGCGTGCAAGCCGATCTCCGACGACGACCTCGGCGAGTACCTCGCGCGGTGCGTGACGGATCCGGCCCTGCGGAACCGCATCCTGCCGATCGGCGGCCCCGGGCCGGCACTGACCCCGCGCGAGCAGGGGGAGCAGCTCTTCGCGCTGGTGGGGAAGCCGCCCCGGTTCTCGCGGGTGCCGGTGGCGCTGCTCGACGCGATCATCGCCGTGCTCGGGACGCTCGGGGCGGTGGTGCCGCCGCTCCGCGCGAAAGCCGAGCTCGCGCGCATCGGGCGCTACTACGCCACCGAGAGCATGCTCATCTGGGACGCCGCGCGCGGGCGCTACGACGCGGACGCGACGCCCGAGTTCGGTACGGAGCGGCTCGCCGACCACTGGGCCGGCCTGCTCGCGGGAGACCGGACGGACGACCGCGGCGCGCACGCGGTCTTCTGACGCGCGGGCCGCGCCGCGTCAGGGCCGCGCCGCGTCAGGGCCGCGCCGCGTCAGGGCCGCGCCGCGTCAGGGCCGCGCCGCGCGCGCGGGCCCGAGGGTGTCCCACGGCACCGGTTTCCAGCGGCCGGCGGCGAAGGGCGCCACCTGGTCCGCGTAGTGCGGTGACGCCGGACGCCCGATCGCTGCGCCGAAGGGCTGCATGCTCTCGGAGCGGACCACGCCGTCCGGGCCCCACTCGACGAGCATCACGAAGCTGTCGCCGCCGGCGCCGCGCACGCGGCCGTCGCGGCCGCGCGGGCCGTAGAAGGCACGGAGCAGGTCGGTGCCACCATCGAGCGGGGCGCTGGTGCCGCCGCGCTCGACCGCGAGCACGCGGTCGAGCGGCGGGGTGAGCGAGCCGTGCGTCGCGAGGAGCCACGCCGCCGCGTCGGCCAGCACCGAGTCGGCCGGGGGATCGGCCTCGCGCGCGAGCCAGGGACGCACCCATTCCCACATGACGAGGGCACCGAGGGCGGCGGCCGGCTCGCCGCGCCGCACCTCGCCGTTCCACGCGAGCAGCAGCCGCCGCGCCTCGGCGACGGCCCCGCCGCGCGTGGTGTCGGCGGCGCGGATCGCGGCGATGGCCCGCGCGGGCCAGCCCCGGTCGAGCTGGTAGCGGACGTCGAACTTGGCGCGGAGCAACGCGTCGCGGCCGATGCGCGGAACGGTGTCGAGCAGGGCGAAGGCCCGCAGAGCGCGGTTGGTCATCGCCGTGCGCTCGACCCCCATCCACGCCGGCACGGCGTCGGGTGACAGGTTGTCCGCGGCCGCAGTGGCGAAGAACGGATGGTTGTTCGCGTTGAACAGGTAGCCGCTCGGCGGATCCACGACCTGCGGGACGGAATCGAACGGGACGACCCCCGTCCAGACGACCGCCGAGGTGTCCCCGCGGCGGATGCGCTCGCGCTCGGCGCCTGGGGCGCGCCGGGGAAAGAGGCCGTTGTACACGTAGGCGATGCGGCCGGTGGCGTCGGCGTACACGAAGTTCGTGGCCGGGACGGCCTGCAGGCGCATGGCGGCGCGCCATTCGTCCCACGTGCGCGCCTTGGCGAGCCGGTAGTACTGCATCACCTGCCGTACGTCGCCCTGGCCGGCGTACCGCAGGGCGAAGACGCCGGAATCGTTGCGCACGACGGGGCCGTGCACCGAGTGCTCGATGGTCCGCGGCACCGGAAGCAACAGCGGTCCCATCCTGACCTTGAGCCAGACGCGGCGACGCTCGAGCACGTGCCACCGACCGTCGAACCAGTAGCGCGCGGGATCGCGCGGATCGAGGCGCAGCCGGTACACGTCCACGAGGTCCGGCTTGTTGACGGTGTTCGTCCAGCCGAGGGTCGCGTTGTGGCCAAGGAACGGGATCGGCGAGCCCGGGAAGGTGGCACCGGCGAAGTGCAGGCCCTCGCGCGAGTGGACGCGCAGCTCGTACCACGCCACGGGCCCCGTCCACGGCTGGTGCGAGTTGGAGAGCAGGCGCGTCACGCCGTCGCCGCTGCGGGCGGGGGCGACGGCGAAGGCGTTCGACCCCTTGTCGTCCCACGTGCCGGGAATCGGCCGGCCGCCGAGGAGGCGGGCCAGCACCTGGTCGAACCCGTAGAAGAAGGGGGAGCGCAGGACGAAGCCGGCGACGATGTCCTCGGGGACGACCGGGAGGAGGTCGCGCACGACGCCGGTGAGTTCGCCGGGATGGTCGGCCGCGTAGGCGTTCAGGCCGGCGGCATAGCCCTCGAGCAGCGCCCACGTCGGGGCGTCGAGGTCACGGCGCGCGCGGGCCTCGACCGTCTCGCGCACCCGCAGGAGGTGCATGGCGTAGTCGAGCGGTGCCCCGCTTCGGCCCATGAGCGCGCCGGCCCGTGCGCGGCTGGTCGCGAGGATCTCCTGAATGGTCGGGAAGTCGTCCTCGGCGTTCGCGTACGCGACGCCGAAGGCGATGTCGGCGTCGCGGGTACCGTAGATGCTGGGCACGCCGTATCCGTCGCGGACGATGCGGACCTCGTAGGCCAGGGCGGCGCGACGGGCGGGTTCCGGGTTCCAGGCGCCGGCGCACGCGGCGACGAGCGGGGGCAGCACGGCGAGAGCGAGGCGACGCATCCCGCAAATGTGCCGCGCCGCGCCGCAGGCGGCCACGCGTGCCGGCCGGGGATCGCGCATCTTTACGCGACGTCCGGTTCCCGACCTCCACGCCCTCGCCCATGCCCGGTTCGCCTTCCGTCGCCGCCGCCACGGTGGGCTGGCGGTTCGACAACACGTACGCCCGGCTCCCCGAGGGCTTCTTCGCCCGCGTGCTCCCCGCCCCGGTGCGGGCCCCGGCGGTGGTGCTGGTGAACCATGCGCTGGGGGACGCGATGGGGCTGGCGACCCGCGCGCTGTCGGCCGAGGACGCCGCAGCGCTCTTCGCCGGCCAGATGATCCCGCCCGGCGCGGACCCGATCGCGCAGGCCTATGCCGGCCACCAGTTCGGCGGCTTCACCGTGCTCGGCGACGGCCGGGCGATCCTGCTGGGGGAGCACCGCACCCCCGACGGCCGGCTGCTCGACGTGCAGTTCAAGGGCTCGGGGCCGACGCCATACTCGCGGCGCGGGGACGGCCGCGCGGCACTGGGGCCGATGCTGCGCGAGTACGTCGTCAGCGAGGCGATGCACGCGCTGGGGATCCCCACGACGCGCTCGCTCGCGGTGGTGACGACGGGGGAGCCGGTGTACCGCGATCGCGTCCTGCGCGGCGCGGTGCTGACGCGGGTGGCAGCGAGCCACGTGCGGGTGGGGACCTTCGAGTACTTCGCGGCGCACCGGCAGGTGGACGCGCTGCGGACACTGGTGGCGTACGTGGTCGAGCGGCACTTCCCCGGCCTCGCCGGCCGGCCCGACGCGGCACTCGCCCTGCTGGCCGCGGTGCGGGACACGCAGGCGACGCTGGTGGCGCGGTGGATGGGCGTTGGGTTCGTGCACGGCGTGATGAACACCGACAACATGGCGGTGTCGGGCGAGACCATCGACTACGGCCCGTGCGCGTTCCTCGACCGGTACCATCCCGACACGGTCTTCAGCTCGATCGACCACATGGGGCGGTACGCCTACGCGCAGCAGCCGGGGATCGCGCAGTGGAACCTCGCGCGGTTCGCCGAGGCGCTGCTGCCGCTGCTGGACGACTCGCGGGATGCGGCGATCGCGCTCGCGAAGGAGGTCGTGCACGCCTTTCCGGCGCGCTTCGAGGCGGCCTGGCTCGCGGTGATGCGCGGCAAGCTCGGCCTGGCCGAGGCGCACCCCGATGACGGCGCGCTGGCCGCGGGCCTGCTCGCGTGGATGGAGGCCACCGGGGCCGACTTCACGAACACGTTTCGTGCGCTGACCACTGGGGCACCGGGGGACGGCGCGCCGGCGAAGTGGCTCGGGGAATGGCGGGCGCGGCTGGCAGCCGAAGGCCGCACCGACGCCGACGCGCGGGACGCGATGCGGCGGGCGAACCCCGTGGTCGTGCCGCGCAACCATGTCGTCGAGGCGGCGCTGGCGGCGGCGGAGCGCGACGACGGGGGACCGCTGACGGCGCTGCTGGCGTCGGTCACGCGCCCGTACGAGGACGGCCCGTGGCACGACGGCCAACGCGGCCCCGCGCCGGAGGGCGCGGAGCCGTATCGGACGTTCTGCGGGACGTAGTCGCCCCGCGCCCTTGGGCTAGCCCGTCCGCAGCCGGCGGTAGAGATCCCGCACGGTCGAGTCGTTGCGGATCGCGGCGGGATCGAGCTCGTAGTACTTGTTGTCGAGGTATCGCCTCGTACTCGGGAAGAACGGCGGCTTGGCGTTGGTGAGCTGGCACGGGTCCACCGAGCGGTTCTCCCCGAGGCCCGTGTTGTTTCCCCCGTAGGTCGGAGAGATGTTGACCTCGATGACGCCCCCCGTCTGGTTGATGCAGCCGCCCGATTTGGGCGAGACCGTGGACGTGCTCGGACACTGCACCGCCGGGTTCGTGGCGGGACCGCCGCCCCAGTTCTCGACGCCGACGGTGTTGGTGAGACTGAGCGTGACGGCGTGGAGGAAGAAGTCGCGATTGGGAGCCAGGAACAACGTGTTGCCGGCCGTGCCCGCCGGCGCAAGGATGATGCGCGGCCGGTTCATGGAGTTGTCCGAGACCATCAAGTCGCCGTTGGCCATCACGCCCAGGAAGTTGCGGCAGAGTGCCGCCGGGGCTGTCGGATCCTGGTCGTACGTCAGGTCGTCGATGAAGTCGACGTGGCCGTTGACGTAGAGCGTGACTCGGCCGCGCATGAGGCCGCTGACGAACAGGGGGCCCGACGTGGCGTAGATGACCCCCCGCGAGTTGAGGTTGAATGGCTTCGCGATCGGCCACAGGAAGGTTCGTTCCACTGCCTGCCGCGGCGCCGTGGTCCAGTTGGCCGTCGGCACGGTGATGGCGATGGGGGCCGCCCGCCATCCTCCCAGCCGGACAGGGGCCGCTGCGGCGAGCGGCGCGGGAGTGACGCACTGCCCCGCCCACGTCCCGGTCAGCGAGTCAGAAATCACGCAGGTGAAGCCGGCGCGCGTGAACGTGGTGTCCTGCCCGCCGTACCGCTGGGTCGCGGTGCAGGCCGGGGACGCCCCCCATGCGTACGCCGGGTTCGGCACCACGCCCGATGTGTCGCAGGCGGCCGCCGTCGTGAGCCGCTCGACCGGCATCAGCTGCGGGGACCCGGCGGGGTAGCAACGGGCGCGCGGCCGGTTGAGATAGCGCTGAATACCGGCGTTGGTCTGCTTGCGCATGGCCGCCGTGTCGGCGGCCGTGAAGGTCGGGTTGGTGCTGAGCAGCAACCGGGCCCGCACCCACTGCTGGTTGATCGTTGCCACCGGGAAGAACTCGTCGCGCCCGCCGATCCGGGCCATGACGCCGCACTGGTTCTGCAACACGACGTTCGTCGCCGCGACCGGGCTCCCGGCCATGTCGGCGCGCAGCCGAGAGGTGTCCATGCCGGTGGCGAGGTCGTAGAGCCGGAAGAATCCTTCGCGTTCGGCGATCTGGCCGTCCGTATTCAGGTCAACGATCACGAACTCGAGGCGCGTCCCGGTGCGGGCCGTGGCGGCGGCGGTGCCGGACACGTTGAGACCGCCGGATATTGACGCCGGATTGCTGGTCGCCGATATGGCGAAGTTCATGTTGCCGGTGGTCGCGTAGCCCGGGAGGGCCGCGAGCCGGGCGACGGTCGGGAACGGGATCGGAGCCGCGCCCGCCTGCCGCGGCACGTGGAACACGCCGGTGCCCGTGATCGTGGTGACGGCCGAGACGGTGTCGAAGTAGGACGGCCCCGGGACGTGCACCGACTGCCAGCCCTGATTGGAGTGCGCGCGGCCGCGAATGAACTCACCGTTGCCGTACGCCAACCCGGGCATCCAGGTGTTGGTGAACATGGCGAAGCGCGAGAAGCTCTCCGCGGTCAGGTCGAGCCGACGCACGTGCCGGGTGCCGCCCGCGTCATAGGCGCGCGCCACCAGCGTCACGAAGGTGCCGAAGCGCCCGGTGGTGTCACCGGTCGTCCCGGCGTACAGGTCGAGGAGCACACCGCGGATGGTGTCGTTCTGGGCGTCGGTGATCTGCACCCCGTTCAGGAGCTTCACGAAGCCGGTGTCGGGGGGATCGAACAGGGTGTCCCTCTGCACGCGTGCCTTGCCCAGTTGCAGTGCGGCGTCGGCGGCGTAGCGGAACCCGCGCTCGCGTTCGTACAGGCGCCCGATCGCGGTGCCGCCGGCGCTCAGGTAGATCGCCGAGAGCGCGAGGGCGGCGACGGCCACGGTCATGATGAGCACGAGCACCAGAGCCGAGCCGCGCCGGCTGCGGCTCGGCCGGCGCCGTGGGGGAAGGATTCGGGACGGAAGCCGGGACATCGTCGAGGATCGCATCATCATGGAGTCACCACCACGGGCTTGTTCACGAGCGGACTGTTCGAGGGGTTGCAGTCCTGCGCCATCACGCCGTAGGACCAGTTCCCGATGACAAAGGCGAAGTCGTCGTACTGGTAGTTCGCCAGGCCGCGAGCCACCACGTTGCCCAGCGTCTCCCACTCCGTGGCACCGTCGAGTCGTCGGACCACCACGTAGGCCGCGACGTCGCGCTCGCCGGCGGACTCCTCGACCGAGGCGTCCCAGGCCACCCGCACCGACACCGTCGCGTTCGTCGTCAGGTCGCGCTCGAGCGTGACGGTCACGTTGGAGGGCTCGAGGGGCTCCGTGCCGCAGGTCAACTGCTGCAGCAGGCCGGCGTTGTTGAGCTTGGTCGAGTTCGCGACGGTGCGGATGATTTCCTTCCCGGTGCGCGGCTCCCGGTAGATGGCGGAGAGGCGCATGTCCACCACGCGGATCGAGTCGATCCAGCGCCGGGTGCCGTCCCAGAAGAGCGGCAGGGAGTCCCGCGGAATCTCGCGCAGGTTCCCCACCGAGTCGGCCCGCCAGTACCGGAAGGCGAAGAGTGCCGTGTCGGGGACGATGAAATTGCGGGCGACCACGGTGCTGTCGCGGTCGTTGGCTCGGCGCCAGAGCGTGTAGATGTCGTTCCGGGGGGCCGTCAGGTCCCGCGACAGCCAGAACGAGATCGTCTCGGCCGACGACGCGTTGCCGGCGTTGTCGGTGTAGGTGACGGCCGGGTACTGCTTCGCGCTCAGCGGCAGGACCTTGGCGCGCGCCGGCAGCCAGACCTCGGTCGCCAGCGAGTCGGCGTCCGGGTTGAAGTAGGTCGCCCGGGGATCATCGGCGACGCGCGAGACGAGGTTCGCGTTGAACGTGATGGCCATGGGCCCGGCCTGCACGATGATCGGCTGGCCGGTCTCTCCGCCAGCGGCGCGCAGTTCGCGGTCGATGACCGTGTTCGCGAACCGCGCCGACTGCACCGCGTCGAGCAGCGAGCCCTGCCGCTCGATCACGAGCGACTGCTGCCGGAAGAACGGGAGCACGAGCGCCATCAGCCCGAGGAAGAGCACCACGGACGTCATCAGCTCGATGAGCGTGAACCCGGGGCGCCGAACAGGGCCGCCGGTGCGAGGCATGGGGGAATCTGGCATCGGGGGACCCTAGAAGCGGGCGATGACGGTGGTGATGCGGATCGGCTGCCGAAGACGACGACCGGACACCTGCACCGTCACCGTCTGGAAGTCCTGCTGGCCCGTGAGTGTGCGGCGCGCCCAGGTCTGGCGCGTGAAGCCGTTGTACATGTCGCCAGTCGGCCAGGTCTCGGAGGTGTTGTTGAAGACCGAGTCGATCCTCCGGTAGAGCGATGCCCCCTTGACGGCCTCCAGCCGCGCGGTGGCGAGGTCGTATGCCAGGGTGCGGTCCGACTGGTCGTTGGTGATCACCGCATACCGCATCATGAACACGGACAGCCCGAAGACCGCGCCACCCATGATGATGAAGGCGACCAGCACCTCCGCGATCGTGAAGCCCCGACGTCGCCGCGCGGGAACCGGACCGGCGCCGTTCAATTGACCATTCTCCGCCAACCGGTCCCGTCGTAGCGGAACATGTCCACGCGGCCCGTCGCCGGGTCCACCTGCACGGCCCGGTACTCCTCCGGCGAGGTCGGGCGCGCCGTGAGGTAGATCGTCATGAACGAGCTGGCCGACCCATCGCGCCGGAAGATGATCGCCGGCAGCGAGTTGATGGACCGCAGGTCGGTCGACTGCAGCGACGAGAGCCCCGGCGTGCCGTCCAGATTTCCCATCGACGGCGGCTGGAACCGCGTTCCCTCGGACATCGGGCGCCACAGATTTCGCTCCCCCACGTTGACCGTGTCGTTCGAGTTGTAGTCCTCGACCAGCGACATGCCGTTCCGCGTCGTATCGAACATGACGATCGTATTCGACTGCCGGGCGATCGCGCTGCGCTGCTGCGTCTGCAGCGTACTGCGCACCAGGCGCGCGCTCGCATCGGCGCGCAGCGCGGTGGACCGGAGTCGGGTGTAACCGAAGCCGCTCAGGACGCCGATGATGAAGAGGACCGTGAGGACCTCCATCAAGGAGAATCCGGTACGGCGGGACGCGGTTGTGGGCACGGCGGGTATGGTGGGGGCGACGGAGAGAAGGTGACTGTTCGCAGTATCGGCCGCCATCACGGGGACGCGCAATCCCGTGAGAACGTGACGAACCACGCCGTGGGCGGGACGGCCGCGGCGGAGGCGGCGACCGATACCCCTCGGGCGGAGCGGGCTCGCGGCGGGGGTGCCGTCCCCGCCGTCACCGTTCGAGGAAGAGGCTGAGCACGTCGTCCACGTGCCGCCCCCGGGTGACGCCGGGACCGAGTTCCGACGCCAGCGGACCGTCCAGCAGCAAGGTGGCCAACCCGTGCACGAGCGACCAGTGCATGGTGACCATCGCGTCCTTCCGCCCCGGATCGGCCTGCGGCCCGGTCACCTCGTCCACCAGCCGTTCAAGCACCGCGAAGGCGCGCCCTCCCGCCGCCTCGGCCGCCGGGAACCGCTCGGGGTCGGTGAGTTCGGGCCGGAACATCAGTCGGAAGTACACCGGCTGCTCGAGCGCGAAGTCCACGTAGGTGCGCCCGACGCGCCGGAGGCGCTGCGCGGCGGTCCCGGTGCGCTCGGCGGCCTCCATCCGCTCCGCGAGCAGGGTGAAGCCCCGCTCGACGAGTGCTGCGACGATCGCGGCCTTGTCGGTGAAGTGGTGGTAGGGCGCCTGGTGGCTGACGCCGGCGCGCCGGGCGACCTCGCGCATGGAGAGGCCGCCCAGGCCGGCCTCCCGGATCAGCTGCACGCTGGCGTCGAGCACGCGCTCCTTCAGGTCGGCGGTCATGTTGAAGTTTCATCCCCGGACTTGACACTGTCAATGACCGGCAATAGACATTGTCACGTGACAACGTCAACCCGACGCGGTCCCAACCTTCGACCCGAGCCACCCATGCTTCGAACGCTGCACCTCCTGCTGCTCGCCGTCGCCCCCGTGCTGCTCCATGCGCAGGACACCCCCACCCCCGTCGGAACCTGGCACACCTACGACGACAAGACCGGCAAGCCGCGCGGCATCGTCGAGATCGTCGAGCGCAACGGCGTGCTGGTCGGCATCATCCGCGGCTCCCTCGTGGACGAGCCCGAGGGCATCTGCGACAAGTGCCCCGGTGACCGCCGCAATCAGCCGGTCAAGGGGTTGGAGATGATCCGCGGCGTCCGCCGCGACGGCGAGACGTGGGGCGGCGGCGAACTGCTCGACCCCGACAACGGCAAGACGTACCGCGTCAAGCTCACCCCGACCCCGGACGGCCGCACCCTGCAGGTCCGCGCCTTCATCGGCTTCTCGCTGCTGGGCCGCACGCAGACCTGGCGCCGCGCGCCATGAGCCCCCGCGACCCGCGCCATCGCGTCGCGCTGCTCACCGGCGCGTCGTCCGGCATCGGCGAGGCGCTGGCTGCGGCGCTGGCCGCCCAGGGGACCCACGTCCTGCTGGCTGCCCGCTCGGTGCCGCGTCTCGAGGCCCTCCGGACCCGGATCGAGGCCGCCGGGGGCCGCGCCACGGTGGTCCCGGCCGACCTCGCGGCCCCCGGGGCAGCCGGGCGCCTGTTCGACGACGTCCAGCGCCTCGGCCATCCGGTGGACCTGCTGGTGAACAATGCGGGCTTCGGTTTCCACGGGGCGTTCGAGGCGGAGGCCCTGGACCACCTGTCGGACATGCTGCAGGTGAACGTCGTCGCGCTCACCGAGTTGACGCGGCACTTCGTCCCGGGGTTGCTGGCGCGCCGCGGGACGGTGCTCAACGTGGCGTCCACGGTGTCGTTCCAGCCCGCGCCCTTCCTGTCGGCGTACGGTGCCACGAAGGCGTTCGTCCTGTCGCTGTCGGAGGCGCTGTGGGCGGAGTATCGGGAGCGCGGCCTGCACGTCGTGGCCCTGTGTCCCGGGCCCGTCGAGACCCCCTTCATTGATGCGGCGGGCCCGGGGGTACGCTCGACGGCCGTCTTCCGCCGGCTGCTCACCGTCACCGACGTGGTCGCGGCGGCGATGGCGGCGATCGAGGCGCCGGGCCCCACGCGGATCGTCGGGCTGCGGAACTGGCTCATGGCACAATCGGCCCGCGTCTCGCCCCGCGGCCTGACGGCCCGCATCAGCGCGGCGCTGCTCGCGCCCGCCGGCACCCACACCACGTAACCCTCTACCGGACTCCTTCAATGACCCTCTCCCATCCCGCGCGCCTCATGGCGGGCCTCACGCTGATCACCGTCCCCACGATCGTCTATGGCGGCCTGACCCTGCTGGCGGTGGTGACCGGCAACGCGCACGGGCTGTCGCCGGCGCCCGAGCTGTCGCCCGCCCAGCAGGCGCTATTCCGGGCGGGACACGCCCACGCGGGGGTGCTGGTCATCCTGTCACTCGTCCTGCAGGTGCTGCTCGACTCGGCAACGCTGCCGGAGCGGGTGCGCTGGGGCGCCCGCGTGCTCGCGGTGGCGGGGGCGATCCTGGTGTCGGGCGGCTTCTTCGGTCTGGCGTTCTTCCCCGGGTTCGCGACCGTCCTGTGGCTGGGAGCGGCGTCGGTGTCCACGGCGGTGCTGCTCGCCGGGATCGGGCTGGTGCGGCGACCGGCCTAGGGGGGGCGTCTTGGGGCGGCGGGGGACCGTGCCGCCGCCACCGACGAACGTATTGTGCGTCGGGCCGGGGAGGGGCATCTTCTGCGCGGTCGGCGTTCCCTCGCCCGCACCGGTCCCGTCGGCGGTGCTCCTGCGGCGGTCCGGCGTCACGGTTCCCCCGCCGCGCCAGGCCGGGCGGCATGTCCCCTCCCCCCGCAGGAGTACCCCCACCCGTGCGAACCCTCATTCGCAGCGGCGTGCTCGCGCTGGTCGCCCTCATGGCGCTCGGCAGCGACGCCCTCGCTCAACGCCGCATCACCGGCACGGTGACGGAAGCCGGCACCGGCTCGCCGATCCCCAGTGCCACCGTGCAGGTCGTCGGCAGCACCGTCGGCGCGCTGACCTCGCCACAGGGCACCTTCACCCTGACCGTCGCGACCGACGACGCGGTGACGCTGCGTGTGCGTCGGATCGGCTACCGAGCCCAGACGGTACTGGTCGCGGCCGGGCAGACGACCGCCGCCGTCGCGCTGACGAAGGACGTGCTGCAGCTCGACGCGGTGCTGACGACCGCGCAGCAGGGCACGCTGGAGAAGCGGAACGCCGCGACGGCGACGGTGCAGGTGACGGGCGAGGACCTCGCCCGGGTGCCGGCGATGACGGTGGACCAGGCGCTGCAGGGCAAGGTGGTCGGGGCGCGCATCAACATGAACAGCGGCACCCCGGGCGGCGGCGGGCAGATCCAGATCCGCGGCGTCACCTCGGTGCTCGGCAACGGCGAGCCCCTGTTCGTGATCGACGGCGTGATCATGTCGAACGCGTCGATCGCCGGCGGGCAGAACTCGATCTCCCGCGCGGCGGGCTTCGCGGCGAACATCGCGAGCGTGCAGGACAACCGGACGAACCGCCTCGCCGACCTCAACCCGAACGAGATCGAGGACATCCAGGTCCTCAAGGGCGCGGCGGCCTCGGCGCTCTACGGCTCGCGGGCGACGAACGGCGTGGTGATCATCACGACCAAGCGCGGCCGCTCTGGGCAGGCGCGCTGGGCCTTCACGCAGCGGGTCGGGCAGTGGTCGCTGCTGCGCGGCGTCGGGCAGCGGCGCTTCCTCGACACGACGAGCGCGATCCAGGCGGCGTCGCTCGCGGCCAACGCGACGGTCGCCCGCGAGCAGCTCGCGGCGGCGATGCAGGCCAACGGCGGGCAGATCCCGTTCAACGACTTCACCGAACAGCTCTTCGGCCGCCGCGACCTGTCCTGGGAGTCGGGGGTGCAGGTGACGGGCGGCAACGACGGGACGCGCTTTCTCGCCTCGGTGGGGCGCAAGGTGGACAACGGCATCGCGGTGAACACCAACTCGACCCGCGACAACGCGCGACTGAACCTCGACCAGCGGCTCGGGTCGCGGCTGACGGCCCGACTCGACCTCGGGTTCACGCGGTCGGTCGCGAACCGCGGCATCGCGGGCAACTCGAACACGCCCGTGACGAGCCCGCTCTACGTCTTCGGCGCGACGCCGAGCTTCTTCACGCTCGACGCCAAGGACGCGCAGGGCAACTTCGTGGTCAACCGGTTCGGCGGCAACGCGAACCCTATCAACACGTCGAACCCCTTCCAGACCCTCGCCTTCGTGAAGAACGAGGAGGCGAACGACCGCATCGTGGCGGCGGCCGAGCTGACCTACCAGGCGTTCGAGACTTCGTCGCAATCCCTGCGCTTCAACTACCTGCTGGGCGTGGACCGGTTCACGCAGGAGAACCAGCTCTACAGCCCGAACTTCATGCAGTACGAGCCGAGCGACGGGCAGCTCGGCACCGCGGTCCAGGCGACGGCGGGCAGCCGCCAGCTCAACCAGCTCCTCAAGGCCACGTACACCTACACGCCGCGCTGGCTCCGGTCCACGTTGACCACCACCGCCGGCGTGACGCAGGAGGAGCAGGGGCTCAACGTCACGCGCGTGCGGGCGATCGGGCTCGTGCCGACGATCCCCAACGTGAACCAGGGCCAGCAGCTCACTTTCCAGAGCCGCGAGCTCCAGCGCGACCAGGCCTGGTTCGTGCGCCAGGAGGCGCTCGCCCTCTCCGAGCGGCTCTACCTCTCGGCTGCGGTGCGCGGCGACCGCTCGAGCAACAACGGCGACGTCGAGACGTACTTCGTCTTCCCGTCGGTGCAGGGCTCGTACCGCTTCGTGAACGTCGCGCCGAAGGTGGACGAGTTCAAGCTGCGCGCCTCGTGGGGGGAGACCGGCAACCGGCCGCTCTACGGGCAGCGGTTCCTGACCCTCGTCGGGAACGGCCTGATCGGTGGGGTCAACGGGCTCGGCACCGCGTCCACGCTCGGCAACCCGAACATCAAGCCCGAGCGGAAGGCGGAGCTGGAGTACGGCTTCGACCTCCAGGCCTTCGGGGGCCGGCTGGCGGTCGAGTACACCTACTTCGACGCCCGCATCAACGACGCGCTGCTGCTGCGGAACCTCCCCAGCTCGTCGGGCGTGACGACGCAGTTCGACAACGTCGGCCGGCTCCGCAACAAGGGGCACGAGGCGGCGGTGAGCGTCGTCCCGGTGCAGTCCCGCGGCTTCACCTGGGTGTCCCGCGCCGCGTTCCAGCAGATCCGCAACGTGATCGAGGTGGCGAACAACGTGAACCCGTTCCCCCCGAACGTCGGCTTCGGCGCCGCCTACGGGCGCCCGCGCCTCGCGCAGGGGGTCTCGACGACGGCGATCTGGGGCAACCGCCCGATCTTCACCCGCATCAACGGCCGCGACACCGCCTTCGTCCGTGACACGATCATTGGCGAGGGCACCCCCGACTTCGAGATGTTCTTCACGAACACCTTCACGGTCGGCAACTTCTCCCTTGGCGTGCAGGTTGACTGGCGGCGCGGCGGCGACGTCTCGAACGTCGGCCAGAACGTCTTCGACCAGTACCGCAACGCCCGTGACCACGACCTGCCCTCGCCGTGCCGCGGCGCGGCGATCACCCGCGAGGATTGCGTGATCATCGCCGGTGGCGTCCGGACACTCGTGGACACGTCGGCCACGGCCACCCTCGGCGCCTACCGCTGGTCGAAGTGGAACGGCGGCCAGGACGCCCGCATCATCACGCAGGACGGCTCCTTCGTGAAGCTGCGCGAGGTCTCGCTGTCGTACGACATCCCGGCCTCGATCACCCGACGGATCTACGGCTCGCGCAACGGTACCATCCGCACGAGCCTCGTCGGCCGCAACCTCGCGATCTGGTCCCCCTACTGGGGCATGGATCCCGAGGTCTCGAACTTCGGCAACAACAACGTCGGCCGCTTCGTGGACCTCGCGACCTATCCGCCGAGCCGGCAGCTCTTCTTCTCCGTCGACATCGGGTTCTGAGCCATGGCCCCCATCCGAACCGCCCTCCTCCGCCGCGCGGCCCTCGCCGCGTTCGCCGCCGTGCTCGCCGCCGTGCTCGTCGGCTGCAACGCCGACCGGCTCGGCATCCCCAGCTACAACGACCCGGCCGTCGGCGCGTCCGACCGGCCCCTCCTGCAGAACCTCGCCAGCGGCATCCTCGCCGAGCAGCGAGGCGGCATGGCGGGGCTGATCAGCAACGTCGGCATCTTCGGCCGCGAGTCGTACAACTACACCGGGTCCGAGCCGCGCAACGTCACGCTCTTCCTGCTGACGTTCCCGCTCGACAACTCGGGCTTCACGAACGGG
This sequence comes from Gemmatimonadota bacterium, assembly GCA_021298835.1. GTDB lineage: Bacteria > Gemmatimonadota > Gemmatimonadetes > Gemmatimonadales > Gemmatimonadaceae > JAJTHG01. The sequence goes on along the minus strand of JAJTHG010000011.1, from coordinate 124,274 downwards.
CAGTGGGACGCGCGTTTCCGCAACATCCGCAACGCGCTCAGCTTCATCTCGATCGTCGACGCCGCCGGCTTCCTGACCGACGCCGAGAAGAACGCCGCCCGCGGCTACGCCAACACGATGCGGGCGCTCGACCTCTACTACGTCATCGCCACCCGAGACACGATCGGGGCGCCGACCGAGGTGGACCTCGTCACCAACGCGGCGCAGCCGTTCGTCAACCGCGACTCGGTGTACCGCTTCATCTCCGCGACGCTCGACCTTGGTGCCCAGCAGTTGCAGGCGGCGGGCACCGCCTCGTTCCCCTTCAACCTCACGACCGGGTTCGCGGGCTTCAACACGCCGGCGACCTTCCGGCAGTTCAACCGCGCCCTCGCCGCCCGGATCGAGGTCTATCGGGGTTCTCTCGGCTGCGGCGCCACCTGCTACACCGCCGCCCTCTCGGCCCTCAACGAGAGCTTCATCAACTCGACCGTCGGCGCCGACCTGCGCCGCGGCGTGTACCATGTGTTCTCGACGGCGTCCGGTGACGCGCTCAACGGCCTGAACAACGCGGTGAGCCCCGACGTCCTCGCCCACCCGAGCATCCGCCCCGACGCGCAGCTGCAGACCGGCGGGCAGCCGGATGCCCGCTTCACGGCCAAGGTCCGCACCATCACCCCGGCCCGCAACGCCCCGGGCACCGGGCTCGGTATCCCGACCGACGTCGCCTTCTCGCTGTATCCCGACCAGGCCACGCCGATCCCGATCATCCGGAACGAGGAGCTAATCCTCCTCCGCGCCGAGGCCAACATCGGGCTGGGCAACCTCGCCACGGCCCTGACCGACCTCAATTTCGTGCGGCAGGCCGCCGGCGGCCTGCCCGCGATCGCCAGTCTCGCCTCCGCCGACGCGGCGATCACGGCCCTGCTCTACGAGCGGCGCTACTCGCTCCTCTTCGAAGGGCACCGTTGGTTCGACGTCCGGCGGTACGGCCGGCTCCTCTCGCTGCCCCTCGACCTGCCGACGCACTTCCGCGTGTCGGTGATGCCCGTGCCGCAGGCGGAGTGTGTCTTCCGCCAGACGCTGGCCACCACGTTGCGCGGGCCCGGCTGCCCCTAGCGGACGGCGCCGGACGCGTACGGGGCGGGGGGCCGACACGGCCTCCCGCCCCGTCTCGCGTCCGGCCCCGGCAACGGCCGCGGCCAGCTTACCGTCGCGCGGCCGTCAGGTTCGGCGTAGCTTCGCACTTATCCTCCAACACTCCCGTCCCATGCGTCCCTTTCGCGGTGGAGGCGCCTGGCGCGCCGCCCTGCCCCTCGTCGCCGTCGCGTACGCTCCCCCGCCCGCGCCCCCCCACCCGCCGGCGGCCACCGTTGCCGTTCGCGCCCCGGCGGTTGTCTCGCGCCTCAAGGTCACCGTGCTGTCCACCATGCTCGCCGGCGACCCCGGCCGCGGGATCGGCGAGTGGGGCTTCGCGGCGCTCATCGAAGCCGATGGCGACCGGCTCCTCGTGGACACCGGCGCACGCCCCGAGACCGTGCTCCGCAACGCGCGCGAACTGGGGATCGACCTCGCCGGCGTCGAGCACGTGATCCTGACCCACGGGCACGGCGACCACGTCGGCGGCCTGGTGACGCTCCGCACGGCGCTGCGGGCGCGCGACCCGCGCGCGCTGGCCGTCGCCCACGTGGCCCCGCCCATCTTCTGGAGCCGGCCGGGTACCGACGGCAGCGAGCAGAACGCCCTCCTGCGCGAGCGCGGCGCCTACGAGGCGGCCGGTGGTCGCTTCGTCGCCCACGCCGCCGCGACCGAATTGCGGCCGGGCGTCTGGTTCACCGGTCCGGTGCCGCGCCCGAACGCCGAGCGCAATTGGAGCGGCCTGCGCGTGGTGCGCTCCCCCGACGGCGACGTCGAGGACCAGGTCCAGGAGGACGCCTCGATCGTCGTCAACACTCGCGAGGGGCTGGTCGTGATCACCGGCTGCGGCCACGCCGGCGTCGTCAATATCCTGACGAAGGCGCAGGACATGCTCGGCGGCCGCCCCGTGCACGCGGTGCTGGGGGGGCTCCACCTGTTCACGGCCACCGACTCGGCGCTGGCCTGGACCGGTCGCGAGCTCCGCGCGCGCGGCGTCGCGTACCTGCTTGGCGTCCATTGCACCGGGATCGAGGCGACGCACCGGCTTCGCGGCCTGCTCGGGTTGCCGCGCGCGGCGGTGGCGACGGGCGCGGTGGGCTCGTCGTTCACGCTCGGCGAGGGGATCGACCCGCTCGCGCTCGGGCGGTAGGCGAGCGGGGGTCAGGTCCCCCTGAGCGGGTATCGCTGTTCGCCCTCGTCCGTGCGGAGGACAAGCTCCTCGCCGTCCGTCCGGAATGCCGCAAAGCCGGGATCGTCCCCGCGCGGCTCGCCGTGGGTGATCCGGAGCCGCCCGGTGGCGTCCACGCGGGCTTCGAACGGAACGCACGAGCCATGGCGCGCGACGAGGCGCTCGACGAACGTGCCGCCGGCGGCGATGGCGATCTCCGTCGGCGACGTGCCCGGGGGTGGCGCGAGCGGCTCGCGCTCGAACCACCGGGCATAGGCATGTTGCAGCGCCGCCGGTTCGAGCGTCGCGCTCATGACGACCAGCGGGGCCAGCCCGTCGTCCACGCGTACGGCCGCCGGGGCGTGAAGCAGGAGGGCATCGCAGAGCACGCCGAAGCCGTCCATCAGGGTTGCCACGTCGAGTCGGGTGCCGTCGGTGGCCACCAACCGGAGGCCCTGGCCGCCCATCGGGGTCGCGAGCCGCACGAGGTCGCCCCACGCAATCCGGCGCGTCCGACCGAAGCGTCGGCGCTCGAGGGCCGACTCGGAGACGACGAACGTGTCGGCCCGCGCGCCGATGCCGACGGCGGCCCCCAGCAGGGCGAAGGCGATGAAGATGCTCACCGTTCGCCAGTTCCCGCCCCGCTCGGGCGGAGCGTGCGCCGCGAACCAGGCGAACAGGCACATGGCGCCGCAGACGACCGCCCCGAGCCAGGTCACCCAACCGGGATACCGCACGAGGCGGCCACCGGGAACGCCGTCCGCGAGGTGCCGGCGACGCCACGCATTGCGGCTCATCCAGGACAGGAAGGCGGTGATCAGCACCGCCGTGACCACCGCCTGCACTGCGCGGGCCATCCAAGTCGTAGTCGAAGCCATGGGGCACGCTAGCCGTCGGCCGGATCCGAATCCAGCAGGACGCCAGGACCGCCGTTTCGGCGTACGGATTCGGCGGCTGCGACCGCCCCACCCGTGGCACCGATGATGCACCTTTCCCGCACGATGCTCTGCGCCCGCGCCATCCCGGCTGGACCGCCCGGCCCCCGGGCCGACATCCCGGCCCGCCTCCGACGTGCGATGCGTGCCGTCCTCGTGACGGTGACGGTCGCTTCGGGGCTGTCGTGCAGCGACGCCGCTACCGGCCCGGAACCGCCGGGGTCGGTCGTGGCGTCGCGCGGGGCCCTCAGTCTCGAGCCGCTCGACACGGTGCGGGTGCAGGCGACCGTCACGCGGGCGGACGGTTCTCTCTCCCCCGCTGCCGTCCTGACGTGGCGGTCGCTCGACACCACGATCGCCCGGGTGGACGCCAGTGGCCTCGTGACGGCGGTGCCGTACGCGGGGCCGCAAGTGCGCACGACCGTGGTCGAGGTGTCGAGCCCCGGGGCGTTGCCCGACTCGGTGCGGACCGAGGTGCGCCCGTGGCCCGTCCGGCGCGTGCGGATCGCGCTCGACACCGTGACGGTCTCGCCGCGCGACTCGGCGACGGTCGCGGTCGCCACGGAGAACGAGCGGGGGCTCCCCCTGGCCGAGCGCGAGGTCGTCTGGTTCTCGAGCGACACGGCGGCGCTGCAAGCGCTGCCGGGCGGCAAGCTCCGGGCTCGGCCCTACACCGGCCCGTTGCGCCGCAGCGTCGTCGCCTCGGCGTGGAGCGAAGGCCGCGCCGACTCGATCGTCGTCGTGATTCCGCCGCTGGCGGTCGCCGTGATCGAGACCCAGCGCGACAGCGTCACCCTGCAGCCCGGCGCGCTCGACACGATCCGCGTCGTGGCCCGCAGCGCGGGCGGCGACGTGCTGCAGGCGCCGCCGCTGCGGTGGCGCACCACCGACTCGACCATCGTGCGCACGAACGCCGAGGGCATTCTCACGGCGTCGTTCTACGCGGGGGCGGCGATCCGCACGGCGCGCGTGATCGTCGAGGGTGGCCCGGCCGCCGACACGGTCGCCGTGCGCGTGACCCCGCTGTCGGTCGCCCGGATCGTGCTCCGGCCGGATTCCGGGCGCGTGGTGGCGGGCGCGTCGCTGCTGCTCGACGCGCAGGCGCTGGACGCCGGCGGCGTGGTGCTCGAGCAGCGGCCGGTGGCGTGGCACTCGAGCGACACGACGGTTGCCACCGTCTCGGCGAGCGGGCAGGTGTCGGCGCAGCCGTACGGCGGCACGGCCACGCGTTCGGTGCACATCATCGCCAGCGCCGGCCCGGCGGCGGACACGCTCCCGCTGGACGTGACGCCGCACCCCGTCCGGTGGGTCGCCGCGACGCCGGAGGCGTTGAGTCTGCTGCCGCTGGATTCCGCCACGCTCGTGCCGACGCTGCTCGCTGCCGACCTCACGGAGCTGCGCGACCGGCCGGTGACGTACGAGTCGCGCGACGGCGCCGTGGCCGCGGTCACCGCGGCGGGGCGCGTCATGGCCGCCGACCACCGCGGCCCGCAGGTGCGGACGACGCAGGTGCTGGTGCGGAGCGGCGAGGCGGTGGACACCGTGCCGGTGGAGGTGCGTCCCCTCGCGGTGGCCCGCGTCGTGGCGACGCCGGCGACCGTGGCACTCGCCCCTCCGGATACGGTCGCGCTCGCGCTCCAGCTCGAGGCGGCCGACGGCCGCGTCCTGACCGGCCGAACGACGCTCTGGCAGTCCACCGACACGACGGTGGTGCGCGTCACTTCGGAGGGACGCGCCATCGGAGCGGCCTATGGCGGGACCGCGACGCGCACGGCCGAGATCGTGATCTACAGCGAGGGGGTGGCCGATACGGTCGCGGTGACGGTCACGCCGCTGCCGCCGGCGAGCGTGGCGCTCACGCCGGACTCGGCCTCGATCATCCCCGGCCAGCAGCGCTCCTTCGCGGCGACGGTGCGCGCCGCCGGCGGTGAGACGCTGACGGGACGCACGCTCACCTGGACGTCGATCGACACGACGATCGCGCGCGTCAACGCCGACGGCGTCGTGACGGCGACGTTCTACGTCGGCGGTGCCGAGCGCGTGGCAGGCATCGTCGCCGCGACGGGGGCGGTCGCGGACACCGCGCCCGTGCGGGTGCGGCCGCTTGCCGTGGCGCAGGCCACGGTCTTCCCCGACACGCAGACGCTCACGCCGAACCGGACGGCCCAGCTCGACGTGGTGCTGCGGGATTCGGCGGGCACCTTCCTCACGGGCCGAACCGTGACCTGGGCGTCGCTGGACACGGCGTTCGCCTCGGTCTCGGCGACGGGGCTCGTGCGGACCAGACGCGCCGGGACGGCGCGCATCACGGCCAGCGCCGGTACCGGGCTCGATACGGTCTCGGTGACCATCGTGTATCCGGCGCGTGCGCTCCGGCTGACGCCGAGTCTGGCGACGGTGTGGATCGGCCGGTCGCAGGCGCTGGTGCTGGAGATCCGCGACAGCGCCGGGACGTTGCTGACCGACCGGTTCGCCGAGTGGACGTCGTCGAACCCGGCGGTGGCCTCGGTCTCGCCGGCCGGCGTCGTCAGCGGCGTGTCGCAGGGGACGGCGGTGATCACCGCGACGGTCGAGGGCCTCGTCGCGACGATGACGGTGGACGTATTCCCTGAGCCGAGCGCCGCGATCACGATCACCTTCGACGACGCCTGGCGCGGGGTGCTCCAGTTGGCGGCGCCGCTGTTCGACACGCTGCGGCTGCGCGCCAACGTCGGCTGGATCACCAACGTGGACTGGTCGGGGGTGATGACGCCCCCCGAACTGCGGCAACTGCAGGATCGGGGCTGGTCCATCCTGTCGCACACCATGACCCACGCGCGACTGACCTCCCTGACGCCCGACAGCGCGGCAGCGGAGATCTCGCGCAGCCGGGCGCGCATCGACAGTCTCGGGTTCGATCCGCGCGTCTTCATCGTCCCGTATCTCGACTACTCCCCCGCCGTACTCGCCGCCTCGGCAGCGGCGGGATACCAGTATACGCGCTGCTGCGCGCAGGACGTCTGGTCGCCGGACACGCTGGTCGCGTGGCCGATCGCGCCGGCGGCCCGGCATCGCCTCACCGGGGTGGACGTCACGAACTACGATGGGCAGACGACGTCGTACAACTTCCGCACGGCGGCCGGCCGGACCGCGCTGCGGACCCTGCTGCAGCAGGTCGTGGCGCAGGGGAAGTTCGTTGACGTGTTCTTCCACGACATCGTGCCGGACGACGTGGCGGACCTCCGGCTCACCCTGCAGATCCTCGCCGAGTTCCGTCCGTATCTGATGACGTATGCGGCACTGCCGTAGCGGGGTGGCACCGACCATCCGCGTGCGGCTCGATGCACCGGAACGCGGGGTCGCTTAACGCCGTCGGCGGCGCTGCGTCCAACGGGTACGCGCCGATCTCGCGCCATCGCCCGTGCGGGCGGTCCACCATTCTCCCCTCTGCTCGATGCCTCGCTCCGGTCGCCTCGCCCTCGCCGCCCTCGCCGCCCTCGCCGCGTGCAGCGCCGGCGGCTCCTCGACGTCGCCGGTCGTGCCCGAGGTTCCGCCCTATCCGGTGGGACAGCTCACCGAGCAGACGATCGTGGTCGGCGGCGTGACGCGCCGCTTCCGCGTGCACGTGCCGGCAGGCCTGTCGGCCCCCATGGCCGTGGTGTTCGTCCTGCACGGCGGCGGGGGGGAGGGCATGGACGTGTCGCTGCCGGGACAGAACCCGCTCTCGACGTTCCGCACGGTGGCCGATCGCGAGCGATTCGTCGTCGTGTACCCTGGCGGCCTGCCGGCGAACGACTTAGAGGGGAAGGTCGGCTGGGTGGACTGCCGCGCCGACAACCTTGTCGCGAGCAGCGCCGACGACGTCGGCTTCCTCGCCGCGCTCGTCGAGCGCGTGCGGGGCGAGTATCGCCTGACGACGGCGCGCATGTTCATGGCGGGGGGCTCGAACGGCGCGCAGATGACGCACGCCTTCGCCTTCAACCGGGCGGACCTCGTCGCGGCGATCGCGACGAGCGCGGGGAGCCTGCCGCTCACGCCGAGCGCCGGGGGCTGCACGTCGGGGCCGAGTCGCCCGCTGCCGATCGTGATCCTGCACGGGTCGGGGGACACGCAGATGCCGTGGGCCGGCGGGTGCGTCGCCAACCTCGGAGGCAACTGCAACCGCGGCCGGGTGATCTCGGCCGAGGCCACACGCGACCGCTGGCTGCAGATCAACGGGCTCACCGGCGTCACGCCCGTGACGACCGTCGTGGACTCGAGCACCGCCGATGCAGGTCCCGCGAACCGCTTCCGCTACGCCGGGGCCGCGCCCGTCGAGTGGTGGCGACTCGACGGTGCGGGGCACACGGTGTCGAGCCGGACGGTGCTGGTGGCCCCCAACCCGCAGACCGGCATCCAGAACCGCGATGTCGAATTCGCCGAAGCGGCCTGGGCGTTCTTCAAGTCGCGGTTGCCCTAGCGGGCAGCGCGCGGGCGCACGCGCGGGCGCACGAGCGGCACCCCGCGGTCACTGGCGCCCGCAGGCCATCGCGCGTTCCATGACCGGGTCGCGTCGCGCTGCGATGTCCTCGCGCGTCGGCACGACCTCGACGTGCGGGAGTACCCCGCGGCGGTCGCCGGCCGGGTCCTCGTCGAGCACGAAGTGGGCGCTCGACACCTGGCCGACGATACCGCTCCGCCGGAGCACGAATCCGAGCACCTCGCCGCCCGAGTTGGGCGGTTCGCCGGTCGGTTCGCCGATCAGCGTGGCGACGCCGCTTCGGCGCGCGGTGTTGGCGAGCATCATCGCGCTCGAGAAGGTGCCGGGGCCGATCAGGATGCAGGTCGGGCGCTCGAGGCGGCGCGGGTTCGCGGGGCTCGGCGTGGGCGTGAACTCGAGGACGGCCACCGTGCCGGGCGGTCCGCTGAAGATGCCGCTCACCGGCCCGTCCATCCACGAGAAGGGCAGCCACGTGCGAATGAGCGGGGTGACCCTGGAGGCGATGTAGGCCCGATACCGCCGGCTGCCCTTCCACTCCTTGCGGACGCCCTCCGAGAGCGGGGCGGCCGTGACGTACGACAGGAGGGTGGTTCCCCACCTGCTGTCGCCGCCGCCGTTGCGTCGCAGATCCACGACGACGGCACGCACGCCGTCGCGCGCCCCCGCGTCGAACGCCGAGTCGAGCCGGGCCCGGAAGGCCGTCTGATCGCCCCACATGCGCTCGAAGTTGAGCACAAGCACCGAATCGGCGGTGCGCCGGACGGTGAGGGGCTCGGAGACGGCCGGCGCGGCCTGGCGTTCGCGCGGATTCATCGTGGCGCCCGCGATCGGCACCTCGCGCAGCCGTCCGTCACGTCCGGTGACGCGCACCACGGCGGGTGGTCGAACACCCTCCTGCCAGAGACGCCCGCCGAGGGACCGCAATACCAGCATGTCGCGCCAGGTCGGCAGCTCGGCAGGGACCGCGAGCCCCAGTTCCGTGACGAGATCGTCAATCGGCCGGCCAGCGATGGCTTCGAGGCGATCCCCGGGGCGAAGGACGGCCGTGTCGGCGCCGACGACGTTGGCGATGACGATCCCGTCCGCGGATCGGCGTACCGAGAACGGCCACGTCCGTTCGCCACGCTCGAGCGCGGCTCTGAGTTCGAGTCCGTCGAGCGACACCGCCGTGTGGCCGTCGCCGATGGTGGCGAGCAGGCGACCGAGGTCGCGCGCAATTCGCGCGCGGCCGATGGTGTCGGGCCAGACGCGGGCGAGCGAGTCGCGAAGCGGCCCGAGGCGCGGGCCGGGATTCGGGTGCACCTCGCCGATGATGGCGACGAGGGAGTCGAGGTCCTCGATCGCCGCGGCCCGTGGCAGGGCGGCCGCGACCAGCACGGGCGTCAGTGGCGCCGGATCCCGGTAGAGGTAGCAGCCGCCGAGGGCGATGGCGGCGGGGACGAACGGAACGAGGCGAAGGCGCATGGTGACCGGTCGCTTCAGGAGGCGGGTCCCCCTACGCCCGACAGGCGTCACGGTTTCGCCCGGGCGGAGGGGGGCGTCAGTCCGCGAACATCAGCCGGCGGATCGCGGCGAACGGCAGGTCGCCGTACCGGATGAGCGTGTCGTTGAACCGCCTGAGGGTGTAGTGCGGTCCCATCCGCAGCCGGTACTCGTCGCGGAGCGCGAGAATCTCGAGCTCGCCGATGATCTCGCGGCCCGGCGACGCCGGCGTCTGGCCGTCGCGCGCGACCTCGAGCCAGGCGTTGGCGGGCTCCATCCCGATGCGGTCCACGTAGGCCTGCACCGCCTCGTCGAAGGTCATCGTCCCCTGCGCCATGCGCACCTTGGTGATGATGCGCTGCACGCGCCACATGCGCATCTGCCGCCGGGCCATGCGCGTCTTGAGCGCCTCCTGGTGGGGCAGGACGGCGTAGTAGCCCTCGTCTTCGAGCAGTCGCTCGAGGTAGAAGCTCCACGCCTGGCTGAAGTATGCGCTGGCGTACACGCGGCGCATGGGTCGCGTCACGTGCAGTTCCTTGCTGGCGCGCTGCGCCGTGTGCCCGAGCCACTCGTGGTACGAGATGACGTGCGTCCAGTAGGGGTTGTACGACTTGAGGCGCGACCGCCGCTCCGCCTCGGTGAGCCAGGACTCGAGCGGGGTCAGCACGTAGTAGCCCGAGAGCCGTCCCGCCACCGTGGGGCCGTAGGTCGCGCCGCCGAAGGAGAGCGACAGTCGCGCCATCGGCGTCGTCTCGACGACGCCGTAGTCGAAGTCGGGGATCGTCACCACGTGGCGGCCCTCGCCGGTGAGCCACGCCACGGTCATGTCCACGTAGCGCCGCGCCATCGGGAGGACGCCGGCCCACGGCGGGGCCTCGTCCTTCATGAGCTCCCACGTCGTGCGGAGGTCACCGCTCGGGTGGATCTGCCGGGCCAGCTCTCGCATCTCGGCGTCGAGGCGCCGCGCCTCGGCCTCCGCGACCGCGAGCATCGAGTCGGCGGTCCAGCGGGGCAGCTGCTCCTGCACCGCCTGGTAGAACTCGATCTCCGACGGCCGCCACGCCGGCGACCGGGTCGAGCGCGGGAGCAGGTCGCGCTCGAGCCACGCCCGGTAGTCGTCCACCGCTGCGCGCGCCGCGGGTAGCGTCGCGACGAGGTCGCGTCCGAGTTGCGGGTCGGTGGGGCGCAGGGTCGGGACGTAGTCGTCGAGCAGCAGCCGCGCGTATCGAGCCTGCCGGATCGCGAGCTCGGTCCAGACGCGCGCCGGGATGGCGAGGTTGGCCTTGCCGTTGGCGAGCACGCGGGGCAGGCGGCGGAGTTCCTCGAGGGCCTCGCGGATGCCCGCGTCGGCAATCGCCCCGGGGCGCAGGAAGAGCCGGTCGGTGGCCGTCAGCGCGAGGTACGCCAGCGGCCGCACGGTGTGCAGCCGGACGTCCTCGATCTCCCACTGCCGCGTGCGCAGGTGGGCCCGCAGCAGGTCGTGGTCCACCTGGTCGTCGCGGTCGAGCGAATCGCGCGGCACCTGCTGCAGCTCGGCCAGCAGCCCCCGGTAGGCCGCGGCGGCCTGCGCGTACTCGGCGGCCGACTCGGTGGGGACGCGCACCGCCATCGCCCGTTGCACGAGCGACGCGAGGCGCGCCGCCGCCCCGGGTGGGACAGGTTGGCCGCGGACCAGCGACGGCGCGACGAGCGCAGCGACGGCGAGGACGAGAGCCCGTCGCGCGAGGCGCCGGGACGGACGTGAGATCGCGACAATCATGGAACGCGGCAGGCGCACAGGTGCGGGAGTCGGAGGCGCGCCCACGCGGCGCGCCGACGCCGGAGGTTACCGCGGCGGGGGCGCAGCCGCGAGCGCAGCCGCGAGCGCAGCCGGCGCCGGGCGTCGGCCGCCGCCGGCCGCACGGTGCCGGCTCAGAACTTCAGGTTCAGGCCGAGCACCGGCAGCAGTCCGGCCTGCTCGGTGAAGGCGAGCCGGTTGGTCTTCGAGTTCCAGTCGAAGCCCGCGGCGGCGCAGCGGCGCATCCGCAGGGCGGTGGCGGACACGATCCGGCGGCGGCGGTGACGCAGCCGAAACTTCGGGCGTGATGCCGTGGTATGAGCTACATGTTCTCCCACGCTCTGCTCGCGTTCGCGTTCGCGACGACGGACTCCACGGCTCCACCGTCCCTCGACTCGCTCCTCGCGCGGGCGCGCCGGGCGGCGCACCGGCCGGCGACGGCGCTGCGGGGCTACGACGCGCAGGGCGAGACCGAACTCTCGCTCCTCCTCAACACGCCGGCAGACCTGCCCGGTGCCGTGGCCGGCACGCGCGCGGGCACGATGGAAGTGGCGGCGATCGTCGAGCAGCTGGCGTCGCGCGTGGCGTGGCGTGGGGACGGGACGTACGCCCAGCACGTGATCGGATACCGGTCGCAGGCGCTTCAGCTGTCGTACTCGACGCTGTCGCTCTTCCGGCACGCCGTCGTCGTCCCGGTCCTCTACGGCGACCGCTGGTGGCTCTTCTATGCGGCGGACACGGTCGGGAGCGGCGCGAAGCGCCGGCCGCCGAGCGCCCTCGTCTCGCCCTTCGGCCTCGACGGCGGGTCAACGTACGACTTCTCGGGTGGCGATACCGTCGCGACGCTGATGGTCGGGACGCGCCGCATCCCGCTGGCGCGGATCGTCGTGTCGCCGAAACCCGACCTGCCGCCGGGACGGCTGGCGGTGGAGGGCGAGGTGGTCGTGGATGCGGAGCGCGGGGACATCGTGCGCCTCCGCGGCCGCGTCATCGGCCGCGCCGCGCCGTCGGCGACCGGCGACACGACGCCGCGCCGCCGGTCGCTCGCGCGACGAATCGCCGGCTCGACCGCCGGACTCGCGGGGGTCGTGGTGGCCGGCTACGTCGAGTTCGAGAACCAGGAGATCGACGGGCGGTGGTGGCTGCCTCGGGCCCAGCGCATCGAGCTGCAGGTGCAGACGGGTATGGGCGACGGCCGGGCCGTGCTGCGCTCGGTGAGCCGCTTCCGCGACGTCCGCGCCGAGGCGGCCCGCGACACGACGCTGGCGGGAGACGCGCGGTTGGGCCAACCTTCGGCACCCATGCCCATGACCTTCGCGGCCGGCGACAGTCTCCGGGCCCACCGCGCCTGGCAGCGCGAGATCGGGCGCGGCACCGGCGAGGTCATGGCGACCGACTTCGACGACGTCGCGCCGATCCGCCTGCGGCGCGACGGGCCGCCCGTCCTGCGGCCGCAACTGCGCCGACCCACCGAGTTCGTGCGCTACGACAAGGTGCAGGGGTTCTATCTCGGCTTCGGGGCCCAGTGGCGCGCCCGCGACCTCGCGCCGGGCCTGCAGGTGCGGGGCAACGCCGGGCTCGCGACGGCCGAGCGCACGGCGCGGGGCAACGTCGAGGCGACGCTCGACCGCGGGGCGAACGTCTGGCTGGCGCGCGTGGAACGCTCGCTGGCGAGCACGAACGACCTCGTCTCGCCCTACGCCGAGCTCGTGGGGATCGGCGGCTTCTTCGGCCTCGACGACGCCGACTACGTGCATCGCGACCGGGTGCAGGCGGGCTGGACACGACTGCTCGATGACCGCGCGGGGGCCGCGCTGCGCGTCGAGCTGGGCTGGGGGCGCGACGCCCCGCGCGCGAACAATGTCGGCGGCGGCCCCTTCAGCCGGCGGACCTTCCGGCCGAACCGCCCAGCGGACGGCGGGCACTATGTCTCGACGCTCGTGTCGCTGGACGTCGGCCGCGCAGTCCTGTCGCAGGGCGCGCAATCGGGCATCGGCGCGCAGCTGTCGGTCGAGCGCGGCGACGGCGAGCTCACGTTCACGCGGCTCGACGCGCGGGTCGTGACGCGCCGCCAGTGGGGACCGGTGGTCGCCACCGGGCGCGTGCAGGGGGCCGCCCTGGTGGGATCGGACGCCCCCCTGCAGCGGCTGATCGAGCTTGGCGGACCGACGGCCCTGCCCGGTGCGGCCTACAAGGCGTTCACCGGCACGCGCGGCGCGGTCTCGCGCGCGACGCTCTCGTACGTCCTGCCGATCCTCTCGCAGCCGCTGCGATTCGGCGAACTGGGCCTGCCGGCGCTGGCCCCGACGCCGTCCATCGGCGTGACCGCCGGGTTCGTCGAGAGCGCCCCTTGGGCGCTGGGACGGCTCTCGGCCCTCGGCTGGGCGGCGGGCAGCCAGCGGGTCCTCGGCGCGGTGGACGTACGGATGCGCTTCTTCGGCGGTGGCGTCAGTATCGGGGCCGGGCGCGCCTTCTACACCGGCGCGCCGTGGCGGGCGGTCGTCAGCTTCGGCGGCGACCTGTGACGGCGCGATGAGCCACCGCCCGCACACGGCACCCCCGGCGACGTCGCGTCGCGCGTTCGTGCGCGCGTCGCTCGCCGCCGCGGCGGGGCTCGCCGCAGGCGCGTCGGCGCTGCCGGCGCTGGGTGGCCTGCTGCCGCCAACGGCCGACCCGACGACGTTCGACCTGCATCTGCATCCCGGACAGCTGTTCGCGCGCGGCACGGCCCGGTATCCCGGCGACGAGGCGGTGCTGCGCACGCTGCGCGAGATGCGCGCGGGCGGCGTCGGCGCCGGATTCGTGAGTCTCGTCGCCGACGCCCCGCTCCTGACGATCGGCCGCGAGGGGGTGACCGTCTCCGGTGCCTTCGCTCCCGGCGAGGCCGACGCCGAGTTCCGTCGGCAGCTCGCGGCGGCGCGCGAGGTGCTGCCGCGCGCCGAGGCGCGCATCGTCGCGTCCATGACCGAGTGGCGCGCGGCGCAGCGCGAGGGCCTGACGGCCGCGTGGCTCGCCTGCGAAGGGAGCGAATTCCTCGACGGCGATGCCGGCCGCGTGGACGTGCTGTGGGAGGCGGGGATTCGTTCGATCCAGCTCGTGCACTACGCCCCGAACGCGGCCGGCGACCTGCAGACGCACGCCCCGCAGCACGGCGGCCTGTCGGCCTTCGGCGCCGCGGTGGTGCGCCGCATGACGGCGCGCCGGATGCTCGTGGACGTCGCGCACGCCACGTTCGAGACGGTGCGCGACGTCGCGCGCCTCGATCCGGGGCCGCTGCTCCTGAGCCACTCGCTGCTCCGGCTCGACGCGGCGCGTCCGCTGGCGGCGCGCACGATCAGCCCCGAGCACGCACGGCTGGTGGCCGCGACGGGCGGGGTCGTGGGCGCATGGCCCAGCGCCACGAACGCGAGCTTCGCGGAGTTCGTCGAGAACACCAAGCGGCTCGCCGACGTGGTCGGCGTGGCGCACGTCGGGCTTGGCACGGACATGGACGCCAACCTGCGCCCGGTGCTGTCACGCTACGCGCAGGTCCGCGACTGGACGGCCGGGCTGGCGGCGTCCGGCTTCTCGGCCGCCGAGGTCGCGCAGATGGCCGGCGGGAACATGGCGCGCGTGCTGGCGCAGGTGGTGGGCTGAGCCCTGCGCGCCACGGTGTGACCGCGAGCGGGCAGCGTCAGTAGGCGCTACGGACGACGGCGCGGACCTCGCCCGTCGAAAGCTCGGCGCACGCGATGAGGTCGAGCGGCCGCGGGACCGCGTCGCACGGCCGCGTGCGCGCGGCGCGGAGGACGTCGTCGCCGGCGGTTTCGCACCGGATCGCCCTCGCTCCGTCGAACACCGCTCCGAGCCTGAAGGCCGACTCGGCGGCAGCGCGCGCCTCGGGCCACGGGGTCAGCCGATAGCCGGCCGCCTCGGCGCGCCAACCGGCGGACGGACGGAACGTTCCGCCGACCTCGAGGCCTTCGCGCTGCCCGAAGCCGGAGCGCGATGGGAAGCCGTCCCACGACACGACCGCCGCGTCGTCGGGCAGTCCGCACAGACGGCGCACGGCGCGCTGGTCTGCCGCATCCTGGTTTCCGCAGGCGACGAGCAGCAGGGCGAGGGTCATGACGCGATGCATGTCGGTAGAATGTAAGGAGCAGGGGGGACCGCCGCTATCAGCGGGTACATCGCCGTCGCTAAGTGCAGCGCTCCATGAGCGGTCGGACGGCGTCGGCGAGCGCACGCCCAGACGTCTCGATCGCGTCCACCGACTGCGATGTGCGAGTTCGGCGAGCACTTCTTTCGTCCGGAGCAGGCCGTGCGCGCCTGCGACGTGGCCATCCACGAGACCAAAGAGGGCGCGCGGCACCGTGGTCGCGTCGGGGTCGGTCCGGAGCGTCTCGTTGCGGGCGGCCGGCGGACCGTCGGAGTCGGGCAGCGGGACGAGCCGGACCAGTGATCGGATGCACCCGGAGGCGGCGAGCAGGGCGAGGGAGGCGAGGCGGGGGCGCGTCGTGATGTCTCGGTTGGGGGAAGCCGAGGTGTCGGGGCGCTTCCGCGAGAACGTCGCACCAAGCGGTACCGCCGGGTGCTCGTTCGCGCAAAGAGCCTCGGTCGGGTACGACTGCGGGCGGGCTGTCAGACTGTTTCAGGACACTGCTGCGTGGCGGCGTTCGCTGGGCCTGTCCTGAATTCTGTGTACGCGCCGTGATGGGACTCACAAGGGGTCTGGGAGTCGGGCTCCAATGAGGAGCTCGAGATGGGGCAGCGCGGCTCGCCACTCCTTGGCGGGCTGCGCTTTCCATTGCTGCTGGATGTTGCGGAGCGCGAGATAGAGCAGCTTCAATGCGGCGTCGTCGTTTGGGATGTGACCGCGCGCCTTCAGCGGTTTACGCAGCGCGCTGTTGAGGCTCTCGATCGCGTTCGTCGTGTAGAGCACCCGCCGGATCTCCGGGGGATACTGGAGCGCCGGGGCCAGTCCCTCCCAGTGGCGGTCCCACATCGGCACGATGTCCGGGTAGCGGGCCGCGTACGGCGACGCCGCCATCGCCGCGAGGGCCGCGCGCGCCACGGGCTCGCTCGCCGCTGTGTAGATCGGCCGCAGGAGCGCGGCGACGGCTTGGCGGTCGGTCCAGCATACGTAGCACAGGCTCTGCCGCACGAGCAGGCCTCAGGCATGGTGCGGGAGGACCGAGGAACCGACGGGGGGACCGACTACGCCGCCGGCCGCGACTTCACCGCCATCATTCTCGACAACCTCCGGGTCGCCGGCGTGCAGCAGGTCGAGAAGAAGTCCCACCTGCACTTCACCTCGCTGGTGCCGTGGCCGGGCGAACTCGTCTGCGCCGAAGGACGATACGAGGAAGGCAGCCGCGAACGGCGCGCCGCCGTCTTCGTCGGTCCCGAGTTCGGCACCGTCTCCCGTGCCGACCTCGCCGCCGCCGCCCGGGAGGCCGTCGAAGCGGGATGCGACGTCCTGGTGGCCTGCGCCTTCAACTTCGAGCCGCACACGACCGAGTTCGACAAGCTCGGCAAGCTGCCGGTGCTCAAGGCGCGCATGAACGCCGACCTCCACATGGCCGACGACCTGCGCATGACCGACACGGCCAACCTGTTCGTCGTCTTCGGCGAGCCGGATGTCGAACTGCTGGCCGACCCCGATGGCCGGTTCCGGGTGACGGTGACGCGGGTGGACGTCTTCGACCCCACGACGGGCGAGATCCGCACCGACGACCCGGACGGCATCGCCTGCTGGTTCGTGGACACCGACTACGACGAGGAGTCGTTCTTCGTGCGTCACGCCGATTTCCTTGGCGCAGCCGACCCCAGCAAGTCGCTCAAGACCACACTGAAGGCCGAGATTGATCCGGTCGGCTGGGTGTCGCTGTACGGCGCCACGTCGCGCCCCTTCCCGAAGCCGACATCCGGCCGGATCGCCGTCAAGGTGATCCACCACCTCGGCGACGACATCATGAAGGTGCTGCGGGTGTCGTGAGGCGCAGGGAAGCCCGGTTGCCATGTGCGACGCGTCCGACTTCGATCGCGTCACCCGCGCCATGTCACCCCCCGCCGATGCGTTCGAGCAGCTTCTTCGTCGCGGTGGCCAGCACGGACGTCGAGCCCCCCGTCGCCACGTTCACGAGATCGGCGTTGACGCTCACGCCGTACGTCCCGCGCGGGCCGGTGAACGCCTGCACCTTGAGCCAGCGGCCAAGGAACGCCGTCACGCCGTAGCCCATGCGTCCGGACCCGCTGCTTCCGTCCACGAACAGCGAGAGCGCCGCTCCGACCGTGCGTCGGTAGTCCGCGCGGCTCAGGCCGAAGTACCCGATGACGTCCAGCCCGACCCCCTGCGTCAGGCGCGGGCCGGGCCCGGACAGCCAGTAGCCAAGCGCCGGTTGCGGGCGGAGCGCCGTCCAGCGACCCGACGGCGGCTCGAACATTCGCGTCGTGTCCCGACGCGGCCAGCCACGTTCGATCGTCTCGTTCACGAGGATGTCGGTCGGCCATTCCACCGGCGCGTTCTTCATGAACAGTCGCCAACGCTCAGCCCTGCCCTTCACGCGCTCGACCTCCTCCCGGAACCCCTCGGCGAAGGCCTTCACCTGCACCGCGCGCAGACTCTGCAGCAGGTAGCACCCGTCGATCACGGCCCCGGAGTCGGCTTTCGTGGTCAGCGTGACGGTCTTCTCCGCTGACGCCATGACGAAGGTCACCCGGCCCTCGTCCACCTCCGTGAGGGGAAGTCCGAGCGGGCGGATCGCGGCGTCGGACAGCAACGACCGGCCGTCGAACAGCCGCAGCTGATGCAGGTAGGGGGTCGTCGCGCGGGCGAGCCAGTCCCGGAACGCGGGGTCGGGGATGCGCGCCGTATCACGCAGCATGGCATCGAGCGAGTCCGCGAGCGCTCCCCACTGCAGCGCCCCGAACTGGGGGCCCCACTGCTTCCCGCGCGCGGTGAAGCTGCGCTCGTCCGGGGACGCGCCCTCAGCCGGCTGGTCACAGGCCACGCGCACCGTCAAAGCGTCCTGCCCCGCAGCGGCTGTCGGCAGCGACACGCCAAACAGCACGGCCAGCAGCCGCACGAGGGCCGCCGCCGACCCATGAACGCGGTTACGGGACATGTTGTACCGGGACGCCGGCGCACTGCCGGGCCGGCTTGAGGGACACGAGCAGCGAGCGGGCGAGCAGCACAGCATAGGTCGTCAGCGTCCGGGATGGCACCTTCTTCCACCACCCGACGACATCCTGCGACCACTGTTCGAGCGCGGTCTCGCAGTCCGGGTACGGCCGCGTCTCGGCGTCGCGCCCCGCAGCGGTCAGCTCTCCGGGCTCGAACCCGAGGCCGCGAAGGACTTCCCGGGCAATCTCCGGCGCCTGCAGGTAGTGCGTGAACCCATGCACGTTGAGCGCGCGCACATGCCGGACCTCCCTCGTCTCGATTCGGTCGCTGGCCTGCCCATAGGCCGGCGGCGCGCCCATGGCGATCGGGTCGAAGGCGTGCCGCACGTCGAGCAGGCGCAGGCAGGTGCGCGGCGGCCCCCCGCGCTCGAACGGCACCACGAGACTGTCCTGTGATTGCAGGTCCTGCAGGGCCCGCGGTGGCAGGTCGCTGACGTTCGCCAGATTGCACAGCAGGCGAAACGGCAGATACGACGCGATCCCGGGATTCGTCTTGCGCATCCAGTGCAAGGCGTCGCGGAAGACCATCGTCCCCTGGCTGTGCGCGACGACCACCAGCCGCACGTTCCGTTGCGCGGCGGCCTCGAGCATCGGCGCGAACTGTTCCTGCACCGTCGAGCGCACGGCGTCGCGATGCGTGCGGGACCCGACATACAGCACCGGGTCCATGAGCGTGGACCAGATCACCTTCGCGATCGCCGCCTGATCCTCCGCCGGTGCGAGCGCCGTGACGGCCTCGATCAACTCCCGTCCGATCGCGCTCCCCACCCCTTGCAACGCTTCGTCGAGGCGTCCGACGTCCTGCTGGACTTGCTGCACCCAGTTCGCGAAGACGTGGTCGTACTCGATCGCGCGCACCTCGACACAATCCTCGATCCGCCGGTACGAGGCGGTGCCTGTGAAGTAGCCGAGGCTGGCCGTGAGTTGTCGCCGGATGTCGGCGGTCCAGTCGGTGCCGGCGAACTCGCCCATACCGTGCACGAGCGCGAGGATCGGAGGCTTCGGGAGGTTCGGCATCGCGAGGTGGCGGGACGCAGCGACGGGTGCCGCGGAGAGTGAATCGCGAGGTTCGCGCGACGATACCGCCCGACGACCCAGCGGTCAAGCAGCATCCGACCACGATCGCGCGCGCCGGAATACACCAGCAGTACCTGGCGCCCTCGGCCTCACCCCGCCACCAGCGCCCCTCCGATCACCGCCTCGAAGACGATCCCCGCCAGGTTCCTCGGCTCCGTACTGCGATCCGTCACCACCGAGATCGCCCGTCCAACAGCCGCACCGAGCCACGCAACCCCGGCGGTCGTGAACGCCACGGGGTGCTGCGACAGCAGCGCGTATCCGCCGAGCGCCAGGAAGAAGCCCCCGTACGTCGCGCGCACTTCCGACATCCCGGTCGCCCCGCGCGGCGCGATGCTCGTGAAGGCCGCCGCCCACGCGGGCCGCGCGAGGCCCATGAGGCCGAGACCGGCGGTCACCGCCGCGCCCGTGAGGTGCATCGCCGTAGTCAGCTGCATCGTGGTGGATGAAGGTCGGGCGGAAGCTGCGCCGCGCAGCGCGGGGACGCCAGCGCGGCGTGACCCGGACGTCCGGCCGGCCGCGCGTGGGCCGGATCCGGATACCGGCGTGAACCGAGGGAACCTGCGGCAGGTCCGGATGTACCAGCTTCGGCAACGCCGGTCTCTTCCACGGCGGTCACCGATCGCACGGTGCCCGTGGGCGCGCGATCGAGAGGGCGGACACGCTGCCGTCCATCAGTCGGTGCTCCCGCGGTCGGTGATCCCGCGATAGACTCGAGCGATGTCAATCGCAATTCCTGCTATGCCGGGTACCTGGCTCGTCACCAGAGGGAACTGACACATGAAGACCGGATTCCTCGCGCGCCGCTGGTGGCCGCGGCCGACGTTCGTCGCGGGGGTACTCGCGGCCATGCTGGCGAGCTGCGGCGGCGGCGAGCCGACTCAGCCCTCCGGGACCACTCTGGTATTCCGCATCCGCGGTGAGCCGCCGTCGCAGGAGTTCCGGTACGTGACCTCGTCGCCCGCGCTGATCGCCCAGGCCCGGGAGCAGTTGGCCCTGCCCGTTGAACGGCGATCCCTGTTCGCCTCCGGCGCGATCGCGGCCGGCAATGGCGGTCACAATCAGCCATGGAGCTGGCACTTCACCGACCTCGCGCTGGTGGAGTTGGCCATCGAGTTGTGCGATGGCCGACCGGGCCTGATCGAGCCCGACCTCGACTACTGGCTGAATACCGTAAAGAAGTTCTGCCCTTGGGGCTCCTACGTGCACGCCGTGCTGCCCTGAGCGGCCACGCTAGTCGGTCCGCTCGCAGGGGGGCATGGCGTGGCACGCGGGGGGGCGCGACGCTTCAGATCGTGAGCGGACCGTTCTCGAGCGCGCCGGAATCAATGCCCGGAAGGTCGGGGGCGCCCGGCACTGTGTGCGCATGATCAGGTGGGCTCCCGTCGGCCCGATCCTCGGCTATCGTTGACGGCATGGCTACCTGGTGTCAGCGCATCGCAGCGAGCGACGGCTTCCGCAACTTCATCCTGGCGCTCATCGTCCTCAACGCCGTCCTGCTCGGGCTCGAGACGAACACCGCACTGCTGGAACACTTCAGCGAGGCCTTCTTCCTCGCCTTCGCCGTCAGTCAGGGGATCTTCATCGTCGAGATGGCGATCCGCTTCGGGGCCCATGCTCCCCGGTTCTCCGAGTTCTTCAAGGACCCGTGGAACACGTTCGATCTGACCATCGTCATCGTCTCGCTCATTCCTGCGGTCGGAGGTTTCGCGGTCGTTGCCCGCGTTGCCCGGGTGCTCCGCGTCGCCCGACTCCTCTCGACCTCGGCAGCCATGCGGACGTTCCTCGAGGGCATGGGTCGCTCTACGGGGTTGTTTCTGAGGGCTGCGGCACTCCTCGCGATCCTCGGCTACATCTTCGCCATCGCCGGATACCATCTCTTCGGCGAAACGACTCCTGCCTCGTGGGGCACCCTCGGCGCAAGCCTTCGCTCGGTCTTCCTTCTGGCGCTGCTCCAACAGGTACCGTACTTCCTCGCCGAGGTCGGACCGGGCGACACCCTCGGGCATCTCTTCTTCCCGATCTTCTATCTCGTCTTCCTCACCGTCGGATCGAACCTGATCGGTGCCGTGACGGAGCTCCACCGCCAGAGCAGAGGCCAAGGTGAGTAAGCGGTTCCTCCTCCTGATCATCGGTCTCGCCCTCGTGATCGTGTCGGGGGTGTGGGGGATCAAAACGACCCTCTTTCTCCTCGATGCCGAGCGCGCGACCGCGACCATCACGGCGGTACGGAACACCAACTCGACCTGCCGGCAAACGAGGCGGCAGCGCCGACGCACCATCGAGACACGATACGATTGCACCATCTTCACCGCGGAGTTCGAGTACCGTACAGACGCTGGCCAGCTGATCACGTTCGAACGTGGCGCCGGGTCGGTCCGGGGCCACGGCCAACCGGTCTCCCGGGCGCGCTTCACCGCGGCGCAGACGGTCGGGGTGCTCTACCGCCCCGACCGACCGGACAAGCCGTCCCTCGATGAATTCGCCGAGCTGTGGGGAGGGAGCCTCCTCACCGCGATCGCCGGCTTCATCTTCATCCCCTTCGGCCTGATCGCACTGGTTCGACGCGGGACCGCCTGACCGGCAGGCCGGAAACGCGGCCACGACGACCTCCCGGTCGGCATCGGTGCGGAGATCCGACAGGGCATGTGGGCCGAGGGCGGAGAGGTCGAGCCCTCCTCGCCGTCGAACCGGGCGCGGTGGGTCAGCCGCCCGACCGGAGACGGTGCCCCGGGGAGCGGGAGTGTGCGGCCGGCGTCACGCCACCGCGTGCCGCTCGACCCGCCCCGAGAGCGTCTCGTCCCCGATGGCGACGAACAGCTCGCCCTCCGTCACCGTCAGCGTCCACGTCATCCGCCGGTCGAGCCGCTCGGCCAGCGCCGCGAGCAGGTCGCGATCGAGCGCGAAGACGACGATGGATTCGGCCTTGTGGATCCGCTGCCCCTCGTAGGCGCGCAGCACGATCCGCGGGTCCTTGTGGGTATAGACGGCCACGCGCGGGCTCGCCTTGGACGCCTTGTGGAGCCGCGCAGCATCGGGCGCGCCGATCTCGATCCAGCTGACCCACGCCCCGGTGAGGTCCTTCACCAGCAGGGCCGGGTCGTCGGGGTCGGAGACGCCGCCCTTCGAGAACGCGATGCCCTCGGTGTACTCGAGACAGTACGCGAGCACCCGGGTCAGCAGGTACTCGGGCGTCTCGCTCGGATGACACGCGGCCTTGATGGCGAAGGTTCCGTACACGCCGCGGTCCACGTCCCCCAGCGTGACGTCGAAGTGGTAGAGCGTGCTCGTGAGGGCCATGCCAGGGAAGGTAACCTTTCCCGGCATGGCCCCCCGGACCGGCGGTGCCGCTACCGAAGCGGCGTCGGCATCGCATAGCGCAAGCGCGCCACGATGCCCTCGGCCCGCGCATCAAGTGTCGCGGCGGCGGTGCCATGGACTTCATGCACGTGGGCCCCCTGCCGGAACGCGTGGTGCAGCAAGTCGTCGGTCTCGGTCGGGTGCCTGGCGACGAACGCATCGCTCAGGAAGAGATCGGCGACGTCCTCGCGTTCGAGCATCGCCCGCGTCGCCACGAGCCCCGCCGCGGCGCGGCCGCGCGCCGACGCGGCGTCGAGGAGGCCGAGCATCAACGCGGCGTCACGCTCCCCGATGCGCGCCAGAAGCGCGGTCGCAACCGCCTGCACCATCTCGTGCGAGGTGGCATGCGTGTCCAGCCCGTCCAGCGCGATGACCCGGTCCTCGGCGGTGTCCGGCACGAGCGCGCGTGCCGCGGCCACCGCTCGCGGGGGACCGCCGATCGCGAGCCACCCCTGGGTGCCCATCAGGTCCAGCGCCGGGACGAGCACGTCGGCGAACAGCCGGTCCCGCGCCGCTCGCTGCTGGCGGTCGAGGGCGTCGGCCGCCGTTCCCCCGCGCGTCCCCGTGTGGAAGCGTCCCTTGCTGCTACCGAGGTGACGCTCGACCTCGGACGGCTGCAGCGCCGTCCGCGTCTGGAGATGCTCGAGCTGCCTTGGCAGCGTCACCCGGTAGAGCCGCGCCGTGCGTTCGTCCACCATCAGGAGCACCGTCGGCAGCGCGGCCGTCACTTCACCCAGCAGCGGCGCAAGCAGCACGCCCTGCTGCCACGCCGCCACGCTGGGCACACGCGTCTCGAGCGGCACGCAATAGGCGAGCCGACGCTCGTCGGCCACCGCGAGAATGCCGGCCGCGTCGAGCGGCGCGTCGGGTTGCGCGAGCGCCCGACGGACGGACTCGACCGCTGCCCGTGCCGCCTCGCGTTCGGCGTGCGGAGCCGTCGCCGTGGCGTCCAGAACCACGCGGACGGCCTGCTCGAACTCCGCTTCCCACCGATGGCGATCGGCCGGGTTGTCCACCGCAGGGTGGAGATACACCGTGAGCACGCGCCGGTCGGCGAACGCCTTCGCCAACTGCTTGAGGTCGCGTTCGGTGAGCATACTGCACCTCGATGCACGGGGAATTGCGCCGACGCCTCGAAGCGTCCGGGGTGGAGCGTGCAGCCAACGACGGCATCGCGTTGCACGCACGTGATCCATCCACCTCCATGGTGCCGCAGTGCCCGTCGGCACGCCATCCGCAGGACCCCTGCGCTTCGTCGGGCGAACCCTGCGGCACCTGGCGACACCCGGCGCGGGAATCCCCGACGCCGCGCCACCGGATTCCCCGCTGACCCCCGCCGCGGGAATCGGGCAGGGTGGATCCATGTCCGCACCGTACGGCGCCCCCGCCGAGCCGCTCGTCGCGAACGTCGTCGCGCGGCATGCCCGACCCCTCGAGGGCGGACCGCACGACTTCGCGCCGCTGGTGGCCCAGGCCGCCGGGGTGCGGTGGATCCTCCTCGGCGAGGCCTCGCACGGGACCCACGACTTCCACCGCGTCCGCGCGGAGCTCACCACGCGCCTCGTCACGGCGTGCGGCGCGGTGGCGGTCGCCGTCGAGGGCGACTGGCCCGACGCCATCCGGGTCAACCGGTACGCGCGCGGCGGGGACGGCGACCCGGGCGCGGAGGAGGCGCTCCGGGGATTCACACGCTTCCCGCAGTGGATGCGTCTGGGCCCACAACTCGCATCTCGGCAACGCGGCCGCCACCGACCTCGCCCTGCACGGCGAGCACCATCTCGGCCAGCTCGTGCGCGAGGCGCACGGCGACGCGGCACTGCTGGTGGGCTTCTCGACCTGCGCCGCGCTGACGCGCTGCGACGCGCCTTGGCGGGAACGGGGCGGGCCGCCGGCGACCTGGCCGTCCGCGCTGTAGGCGGGGCGCGCCGGTGGTGCCCGCTGCCGCAATGCGTTCCGGCACGCCGCAAGCGGGCCGGGCGGCCGATGCGGCGATAGGTTTGACGCATGCCCCGCCCCGCTTCGGCTCTCCGCGGCGACGCCCTCGCCGCCTCGCTTCCGGTGACGCTCGACGACGTGCGCGCCGCGCACGAGCGGATTCGCCCCTTGCTCGACGTGGTGCCCACGCCGGCGCGACGCTACCCCACCCTCGACCGCCTCGTCGGGCACGACGTACGCGTCGTCGTCAAGCACGAGCACATGCTGCCGACCGGGGCGTTCAAGGTGCGCAACGGGCTCTCGGCGGTCACGGCGCTGGCTGCGGGCGACCGGGCGCGCGGCATCGTCGGGGCCTCCACCGGCAATCATGGGCTCGGGCTCGCGTACGCCGGCGCGCGGTTGGGCTGCCGCGTGACGATCTGTGTGCCGCGCGGGAACAACCCCGCGAAGAACCAGGCGATCCTGGACCTGGGCGCCACCCTGCACGAAGAGGGAGCGCACTACGACGAGGCGATCCTGGCGGCGCAGCGGCTCGCCGCGACGACCGGCGCGGCGCTCGTGCACGGCGTGAACGACCGCGCCGTCATCGCCGGTGCGGGCACGCTGACGCTCGAGCTGCTCGAGCAGGTGCCCGAGCTCGACGCGCTCGTGATCGCCGTCGGCGGCGGGTCGCAGGCGGTGGGCGCACTCGCCGTCCTGAACGCGCGGCGGCCCTCGCTCGCGGTGTACGGCGTCGGAAGCACCGGCGCCCCTACGCAGCACGACGCGTGGCACGCGGGGGAGCGGCTCACCCCCACGCAGCCGGTGACGACGTTCGCCGAGGGGATCGCCACGCGGGCGACCTACGACCTGACGTGGCCGGCATTGCGGGACGGACTCGCCGACTTCGTGGCGCTGCCCGACGACGCGATCGCCGAGGGGATGCGCCACCTCGCGACGGCGACGCGTCACCTGCCGGAAGGCGCGGCGGGTGCCGGGCTGGCCGGCGTGCTGGCGCTCGCGCCGCAGCTCGCGGGGGCGACGATCGGGATGGTGTTCTGCGGCGGGAACCTCGCGCCGGCGGACGTCCGGCGCCTCGCCTGACTGGCGCCGTCGTGCCGACGGAGGCCCGGGACGCCCGTGCGCGCGTCTTCCGCAGCACGCGTGCCTTCCTCGCCTACCTCGTCGTGCAGGCGATCTTCCTGTGCGGCGCGACGCTCCTGCTATGGCGAAGCGCGGGCTGGGACTGGCTCACGATCGCGATGGCGGCGTTCACCGTCGCGATCGGGGGCGGCAGCCTGGCCGAGGCCGTCCGCACGCGGGTCGAGCTCGAGCCGGAGGCGCTGCGCATCCGCACGCTCTGGGGACAGCGCCGCATCCCGCGGGGCGAGCTCCGCACCGTGCGGGCGGAGCGCGGCGCCCCGCCGGCGGTGCAGTTGACGGATGGAACGTGGGTGCGGCTGCCGTCGCTCGGCAAGCACGTGGCGCGTGCCGTGCGCGAGTGGCTCGAGGGCCCCCCCTCGATGCGGGGCGGCGACGGCGGCGGCCTGTGACGCAGCGCACACGGCCGTGATGACGCGCGTCACTGCGCGGGTGACGACGACCTCGTAGGATTGCGGCGACCTCGACCGGGGATCCGCTCGATGCGCACCACCCTTCGTCTCCTCGTCGCCTGCGCCGCGATCTCGTGGCCGGTGGCACGCGAACTCCGCGCCCAGACGGACCCGCTGGCCGATGCGGTCCGCGAGGGCGAGCGCGTGCGTCTCACGCTCGCGCGGCCGCTCGGTGCGCGGGTGGTCGGCTGGCTCGAGCGGTTCGATCCCGACACGATGGCGGTACGCACTGCCACCGGGGTGCTGGCGCGCGTGGCGGTGGCCAATGTGGTGATGGTGGAGGCGAGCGAAGGCCCCGTGGGCCGGGCCCGCGAGATCCGGACAGGAGCGTTGATCGGCCTGGCGGGCGGCGCCGCGATCGGTTTCATACTGGGTAGGAGGCAAGGCGTCTTTGTGGGCCCTTCCGAGCAACGGGCCTTCGCGGGCACCTTGATCGTGTACTTCGGCGCAAGCGGGGCACTGATCGGCGCGGCTGGCGGGGTCCTGTCGGGGATCGGCACCGACACCGAGCGATGGGTGACGCGCGCGACCCCACTCCCCGCCGCGCCCGCCGCCGCACCCGCCGCCCGAACCGACGGGGACCCCGCGTCGCGCCCCTCAACGCCGATCGTGCGCGGGCTTGCGATCGGCACGCGGGTCCGGGTGCAGGTCGCCGGTCGGTGGCCCGACATCATCGGGCGCGTGACGGGCCTCGACGACTCGCTGCGCGTTCGCACCGACGACCACCGCGACGTTCCCCTGTCATGGCCCGAGGTGCAAGGGATCCAGCGCAGTCTCGGCCGCCCGGCGTTCATGGGACGCTCGTTCTACCCCGTGATCGCCGGGGCGCTCATCGGAGCGGAGCTCCTGCCGCGATTCTCGACCGTGCTTGGCCCGGACTGCGTCCCCGCCACCGACTGCTCCAATCGACCCGACACCATGATCGCCGGCGCGTTGCTGGGCGCTGGTGTCGGGCTGATCATCGGCGAACGGCGGCGCGAGGAACAGTGGGATCCCGTTCCTCTGGTGCCGACGCTGCCGTGAGCCCCGGGGGCCGCGCGTGCGACGCGGCCCCGCCGCCGTACGTGGCGACAGTCAGCGGATCCCCGCCCCCACCTTCGGCACCGCATACGCCCACGGCTGCGCCGGAAGCGGCCGCGCCGTCGGGTGCAGCTCGTCGAGCGTGCTCGCGTCGTAGAGCCGCCCGTTCACCATGACCATGCGGATGGTGTTCGAGTTGCGGATGTTCACGAGCGGGTCCGCATCGAGCACCAGGAGGTCGGCCATCTTGCCGGGCTCGAGCGAGCCGAGATCGGTGCCCAGGCCGATGGCCTCGGCACCGACGATCGTCGCCGCTCGCAGCGCCTCGTGGGTCGAGAGTCCGCCGCTCTGGACGAGCCAGAGCTCCCAGTGCATGCCGAGTCCCTGCAACTGGCCGTGGCTGCCGACGCCGATGCGGCCGCCGGCGGCGACGGTCTTCGCGATGTCCTCGGCGTGCTGCCACATGGCGTACTCCTCCCGGACGGCGAAGCCCGCCGGTCCCGGCGTGTTGCCGGGCCCGCGCCGCCGGACCTTGGTGTCAAGGTCCACCGGGTGGGTGAAGCGACGCAGCTTGGCGTCGTTGAGGAGGTCCTCGGTCTGGTAGAACCACCCCTCGCCGAAGGGGCCGCCGTACTCGACGACGAGGGTCGGCGAGTTGACCGTCTGCGTCGCCTTGTACCACTGGAAGACGTCGTCGTACTTGGGGGTGATCGGCAGCGTGTGCTCGATGCCGGGATACCCGTCAATGCCGTGCGTCATGTTGAGCTTCTGGTCGAGCCCCCCCTCGGTCGTCGGCATGATGCCGAGTTCCTTCGCGGCCATGATGATCCACTGCCGCTGCTGGCGGTTGCCGCTCATGTACATCTTGAGCGTCTTGGTGTCGTAGTACTTCGCGTAGCGGCTGAGCACCTGCTTGGCATGCTCGTAGTCGCGGATCGGCTCGCCCGAGAAGACGCCCGGTCCCGTCGTGTAGATGCGCGGGCCGACCATGTCGCCGGTGGCGACGCGATCACCGTAGGTGAGGAAGTCGGTCGTGGCGGTCTGCGGATCGCGCGTGGTGGTGGTGCCGTACGCGAGCGTGGCGAGGTACTGCCACGTCTGCGAGTTGTGCACCTGCGGCGTGAGCCACTGCGGGTGGTAGTGGGTGTCCACCATGCCGGGCATGACGACCTTGCCCTTCACGTCAATCACCTTGGCGCCGGCGGGGATCGTGACGCTGCCGCGCGGGCCGATCGCCGCGATGCGGTTGTCCACGACGACGATGTCGGCGTTCGCGATGATCTCGAGCCCCTTCATGGTGATCGCCTTGGCTCCGCGGAGGACCACCGTGCCGCGGGGCTGGTCGCGCGGCACCGTGACGGCGATCCGCGTCTCGTCCGGCCGGTAGCCGGGCTTCGGCTGCGGCGTGCCGGCGGCGCTGTCGGCCTTGGCCTGCGCACGCTCGGCGGAGTCGGCCTTGGCGAGCGAGTCGCGTTTCGTCGGGTCCTTGCGCAGCTCGGCCTTGCGGCGGTTGGCGGCCTTGAGCGAGTCGTCCACCGCCTTGCCGCGCGCGAGGTCGTACGTCCACACGGCGTTGCCGAGCGACCAGTGCACGCGCGCACCGTCACCGCTCCACGCGGGGAATTCGCCGCCGATCTCGTTGAGCTTGCGCACCGGCACGCCGGCGTTGTCGGGGCTGGCCACCGACACGGTGGGCGCCGTGGCACCGACCATCGGGATCGTCACCGTGTAGAAGTCCATCCCGACCATCGCCAGCGCCGTCGCGCCGTCGGGGGAGATGAGCACGAGCGACGCGGGCGGCGGCTGCGGGGGCGCGGGCTCGGCGTCGGGATGCAGGTGCGTGGGCTGCGAGT
Source organism: Gemmatimonadota bacterium (assembly GCA_021298835.1). GTDB lineage: Bacteria > Gemmatimonadota > Gemmatimonadetes > Gemmatimonadales > Gemmatimonadaceae > JAJTHG01. The sequence continues at coordinate 95,336 of JAJTHG010000011.1, read as the reverse complement.
ACTCGTCGGGCCGCATCGCGCGGCCGCCCAGACGATGCTGCGCGGCGAAGGCGTCGAGCCCGGCGTCGAGCGTCAGCGGGCCGCCGGCCCCCGGGGGCAGCGGCCCGGTGACCTTGAGATGCGTCTTGAGGTCGGTGCCGTCCCAGCGGAAGCTCTGCAGCCCCTCACGCCCGTAGGCGTAGATGCGCTCGGCGTTCCGGGTGAAGTGCGGCGTCCCCATGCCGCTCGTCGGCATGATCGCTGTCACGGCCCCGCCGTTCGCGGGGACCCACACGAACTCCGAGGCCGCCGGTCCGAAGAAGGCGGCACCCGCCTCCTGCAACTCGCGCGCGGCGGCGCGCACGGCGACGATCCGGTCGCCGGCGGGCGACCACGCGGCGTCGGTGTAGAGGCCGGGCGGCGAGAGCTCGCGCACCTGCCAGCTGCGCCGCGCGTCGAGACTGGCGCGCATGAGGCGGCCGCCCTGCGCGTCGGTCCACGTGGTGTAGGCGAGCGACCGGCCGTCCGGCGACCACGCCGGACCGAACTCGCCGACGTTCGCGGTCGTGACGCGGCGCGGCGTGCCGCCGGGCCAGTCCATGACGTAGAGCCGCGCGAGCGCGGAGAACGCCACCTGCCTGCCGTCCGGCGACCACGCGAGGTCGCGCACCTGCTTGGCCGTGAGCGTGGCCGCGGTGTCCACGCGATAGGCGAACTTCACCTCCGGCCCGAGCTGCAACTGCACTTCGGCCTCGAAGGGGATCTTCGACGGGGCGGTACGGTCCACCGGGACGCGCCAGATCTCGCCGCCGTACGACACGACGATCGCCTTGTTGTCGGGGGTGAACGCGTAGCCGGGATAGGCGTCGAGCGGGGCGCGCGACTCGGTCTCGTCGCGCTGCACGGGGAAGGCGAGCCAGTCCTCCTCCTGCGTCTCGAGGTTGCGGAGCCGGAGCCCGGTCTTCGTCTCGAAGCGGGCCGCGTAGGCGAGCCACTTGCCGTCCTTCGAGAGCGCCGGACGGAAGGCCGAGCCCTGCCGCCGGGTCATCTGCGAGAGACGGCCGTTCTCGCGGTCCCACACGTGCAACTGGTATTGCGGCCCGACCGCGTTGTACTGCCAGTCGCCGGTGCGCGCCGCGAACCAGACGTAGCGCGGGTCCTTCCCGTAGGCCGCCCCCTGCATCTTGAGCGTCGGCGGCACGGCGGGCGCCGTGGTGAGCGGCACGCCCTTGCCGCCGTCCACGTGGTACATCCACAGCTTGGCGACGCCGAACGTGCCCCCCGAGCGCGAGACGACCACGTACTGGCCGTCGGGCGAGAAGACGGGGGAGACGTACTGATTGAGGTTGCCGGAAGTCAGCGCGGTGGTGTCGCTGCCGTCGGCGTTCACGAGCCAGACGTTCTCGCCGCCGGAGCGGTCGGAGACGAAGACGACCTTCTTCCCGTCGGGCGACCAGCGCGGCTGCGCGTCGTAGCCCATGCCGCTGGTCAGGCGCGTCGCCTTCCCGCCGGCGATCGGCAGGGTGTAGAGGTCGCCGAGGAGGTCGAAGACGATGCGCGCGCCGTCGGGAGAGACGTCGAGCGAGATCCACGTGCCCTTCGTGGTGGTGAACGCGTGCGTCCTGGCCGCCTTGAGGGGGAGGCCACCGTTGGCACCGGGTCCGCCGGCGCCAGGGGGCGCGTCCTGCGCGGTCACGGGGAAGGCCAGCGCCACGCTCAGCGCGGCGGCGAGACGGATGCGACCGGTCATCGGGAGTCTCCGGAAGGGCTCGATCCCGCGGCCGGACCGCCGACGGGCACCACCAAGAATGGGGGCGGAGCGCGGGATGCGATAGGCGGGGGCGACCTGCCGGACCTGCCGCCGCCTTGCGCACCGGCGGACGAGCGCGCTACGTGCGCTGTCATGCGCCCCCTCGGCATCCTCACCGCCATCGCCGCGGCGACGACGCTGCCCGCCGTCGCCGCCGCGCAGCCCGCCGCCCCGCTCGACCCCGCCCGCGTCGCCAACATCGACCGCTGGGTCACCGACCTCGTCGCCCGACAGCGCATCCCCGGCGCCTCGGCCCTCATCGTCAAGGACGGCCGCGTGGTCTATGAGAAAGCTTGGGGCGTCCGCGATATCGACACCAAGGCCCCGCTCAAGCCCGACGACCTCTTCCGCATCGCCTCGCAGACCAAGGCCATCACCTCGGTCGCGGTGATGATGCTCTGGGAGGAAGGCCGCTTCGGCCTCGACGAGCCCGTCGGCAGCTACCTGCCGGCGTTCAAGGAACACACCGTCCTCACCACGTTCAATCCGGCCGATTCGTCGTACGAGGCCAAGCCGACGCGGCGACGGATCACCATCCGCCAACTGCTCACCCATACCTCGGGGCTCGACTACGCCGACATCGGCAGCGACGAGTTCAAGGCGATCTACGCCAAGGCCGGCATCACCGCCTGGGGGATGGAAGGCGCCTCGCTCGCCGCCGACGTGGACAAGCTGGCCAAGCTGCCGCTCAAGCACGAACCCGGCGAGCGCTTCACCTACTCGCTCTCGATCGACGTCCTCGGACGCCTCGTCGAAGTGCTCTCTGGCCGCACGCTCGAGCAGTTCTTCGCCGAGCGGATCTTTGCGCCGCTCAAGATGCCCGACACGTACTTCCGCGTGCCGCCGGCCAAGGCCGCGCGCCTCGTCGCGATGCATCAGGACACCGCCGGCACGATGCGCGCCATGCGCGAGCCGCGCGGCTGGGCCAATCCCGACTACCCGCTGCGCCCGATGACCTATTTCTCGGGCGGCGCCGGCCTCACCAGCACCACCCGCGACTACGTGCGCTTCCTGCAGATGGTGCTCAACGGCGGCACCCTCGACGGCGTGCGCCTGCTCGGCCGCAAGACGGTCGAGATGATGCTCACCAACCAGACGGGGACGCTCAACAGCTTCGGCCTCGGCTTCGGCCTCGAGACCTCCGCCAACGACGCTCGTCAGCCGCTGACGCTCGGCAGCTTCGAGTGGGGCGGGGCCTTCCGCACGACCTACTGGGCGGACCCGAGGGAGCGCCTCATCGCCGTCATCTACACCAACACCTTCGGCGGGACGCTCGACCTTGGCGGGCCGTTCAAGACGCTAGTGTACGCCGCCTTGCGCTGAGCCCCGGGCGCCGCAGGATTCGGGAATGCCGCTGCTCCGACCCCACGGGACGACCTACACGAAGGCCGAGGAGTTCGCCCACGCCGCCAGCCACGGCGTGGGCGCCCTGCTCGCGGTCCTGACGCTGCCCGCCCTGGTGGTGCTGGCCACCGCGCGGCGCGACCCGTGGCACGTCGCCGGCGTCTCGGTGTTCGGCCTGTCCATGCTCGTGCTCTACGGGGCCTCCACGCTCTACCACGCGGTGCAGCACCCACAGCGCAAGGCGCGCTGGCGCCGGTTCGACCACGCTGCGATCTACGTGCTGATCGCCGGCACCTACACCCCCTTCCTGCTCGGCGTGCTGCGGGGGCCGCTCGGCTGGACGATGCTCGCGCTGCAGTGGGCGATCGCCGCCGCCGGCGTCTGGTTCAAGCTGCGGCGCGGCGCCGAGGGGCGGCTGCCGTCCACGCTGCTCTACCTCGCCATGGGATGGATGGCCGCGTTCGCGGTGCGCCCGCTCGCCGCCGCGGTCGGCCCCACCGGCATGGCGTGGCTGGTGGCCGGCGGCCTCTGCTACACCGGCGGGGTGGCGTTCTACGTCTCGAAGCGGGTGCGCTTCGCGCACTTCGTCTGGCACCTCTGCGTCCTTGCGGGCACGGCGTGCCATGCCGTGGCGGTGGTGCGGTTCGCGGCTTGACGGCCCACGGTCGCCACCCGCGCCGGTCCTAGCCGGTACGCACCGGGACGCGCCGGAAGACATTGGCGACGCGCGCGCCATGCACGAACTCCCAGCCGATCTCCGGCTCGCCGTCGAGCGCGAGGCGCGGCGCGGCGGCCAGCAATTCCTCGAGGAAGATCCGCGCCTCGACCTTCGCGAGGTGCGCGCCGACGCACGTGTGCGGCCCCTGACCGAACGCGACGTGCCGGTTGGGGGCGCGATCGAGCCGGAGTTCGTGCGGGGCATCGAAGACCGCCGGATCGTGGTTCGCGGCGAGGAAGTCGAGCACCACGTCGTCGCCCGGCGCGACGGGCCCCGCATCGGTGCGGGCCTCCCGGCGCGCCACGCGCCGCATGCGCGGCAGGGGCGAGATCCAGCGCAGCCACTCCTCGATGGCCGTCGGCAGGCGCGACGGGTCGGCCGCCAGCGCATCGCGGTCTCGGGGGTGCGAGGCCAGATGCCAGGTCGCGCCGGCGAGCAGTTTGATCACGGTGTCGCGTCCGCCGGCGAGGACGAGCGACGCCAACCCGCGGAACTCTCCCGCCTCGAGCGGCCGTCCGTCGAGTCGCGCCGCCGCCAGACGCGCGAAGACGTCACCCGCCGGGTCGGGCTGCGCCTCGGCGTACACGCGATCGAGGTAGCGGTCGAGGTGCGTGCCGTCGCGCGTGCCGTCGGGTCGCGTGACCCAGGTCTCGATGCCCCACCGGCGCCATTCGTCCAGATCGGCGTCGCGGCGGAAGGCCACCGCGAGCGACCGCAGCACCATCTCGAAGGCGAGGTCGTGCACGGCGTCGGCGCGACCCGCCTGCGCGAAGCGTCGCACGACGTCGCGGGCGGCCGCGCGGAAGCCCGGCTCCATCGCCGCCACCTCGACGCGCCCGAAGAAGGGGAGCAGCAGGGCCCGGTATGCGCCGTGGGCCGGCGGGTCCACCTCGAGCGGCAGCTGCCGATAGTCGCGCACGTCGGGGTCGCCCTGCAGGTCGCTCGAGAACGTCGCCGGGTCCTTGGCCGCGGCGCGGACCTCGTGGTACGGGCAGATCACGCGGGCGCCGGTCGGGCGTCCCGCGATCGCCGCCTCGTCGGCGGCCGGCGGCGCGCCGTCGCTCATGCCCGCGGGTGCGCCTTGCGGTACACCTGCTTGAGCCGCTCGACGCTCGTGTGCGTGTAGATCTGCGTCGTGCTCACGCTCGCGTGCCCCAGCAGCTCCTGCACGGCCCGCAGGTCGGCACCGGCATCGAGCAGGTGCGTCGCGAACGTGTGCCGCAGCGAGTGCGTGCTCAGCCCGGCGTCCTCACCGACGAGCGCGAGCCAGCCGGTCACCGCGTCCTGGATCGTCCGCTCGTGCATGCGTCCGCCGCGCTCGCTGACGAAGTAGGCGACCTTGTCCACCTTCACCCCGCCGCGCGCCAGCGCGTCGCGCTTCGCCTCGTAGTTCCGGCAGGCCCGTGCGGCGAGGTCGCCCACCGGGACGATGCGCTGCTTGCGTCCCTTGCCGAGCACCTTGGCCTGCTGCACGATCAGGTCGACGTCGCCGCGGTTCAGCCCCCGCAGCTCCGAGAGCCGCATTCCGGTGGAGTAGAAGAGCTCGAGGATCGCCAGGTTGCGCACGTCGGTGAACCGACCTTCCATCGCCCGCGTCGTCGCGGCCTGGAACAGGGTCTCCACCTGCCCCCGGTCGAGGTACGCGGGCAGGTACTTCTCGAGCTTCGGGGTCCCTACCCCTCGCGCCGGGTTCGTGGCCACGAGTTCCTCGCGGTGCATCCAGGCGTAGAACGTGCGCACCGCCGAGAGCGCCCGCGCCATCGAGCGCTTCGAGAGTCCGCGCCGCTGCAGGTGGCCGAGGAACCCCCGCAGGTCGAGCCGGTCCACCGTCGCCCAGTCGAAGGCCTCGGTGCCGTGCTGCGCGGCGAGGAAGGCCGAGAGCTCGGTGAGGTCGCGGGTGTAGGCCGTGACGGTGTTGGGGGAGAGGTCGCGCTCCCCAGCGAGGTGCGCGAGGAAGTCCTGCAGGGGGGCGGAGACCATGCCGGGGGAGTGCCGTCAGCGCGCGGCGGCCGCGACGAGGGATTCCATCGCCTCGAGCGCCCGCGCGGCGTACCGCTCCCGCTTCACCGCCTTGTCGCGCGGCACGTCGGCGAGCTCGTCGAGCAGCCCGAAGTTGGCGTTCATCGGCGCGAAGTGCGCGGGGTCCGCCTCGCGCAGGTAGCGGTAGAGTGCGCCGAGCATCGTCGTCGTGGGCGGCAGCGCGGGCTCGAGGCCGCGCAGGAGCCGGTCGAGGTTGATTCCCGCGAGGAGACCCGTCGCCGACGACTCGGTGTAGCCCTCGACGCCCGTGATCTGGCCGGCGAAGAGGGTCGTCGGGTCGTCGCGCAGGGACAGGTGCGGGGTGAGCGCGGCCGGCGCATTCACGTACGAGTTGCGGTGGATCGAGCCGAAGCGCAGGAACTCGGCGCTGGCCAGCCCCGGAATCATGCGGAACACGCGCTGCTGCTCGGGAATGCGCAGCCGCGTCTGGAATCCGACGAGGTTCCACATGCGGCCCCCGCGGTCCTCCATGCGCAGCTGCGCGACCGCCCAGGGGCGCTTGCCCGTGCGCGGGTCGCGCAGGCCGATCGGCTTCATCGGGCCGAAACGCAGCGTGTCCGGCCCGCGGCGCACCATCTCCTCGACGGGCATGCAGCCCTCGAAGTAGGGCACCTCGTCGAACGCCTTGCCTTGATATTGATCGGCCGTGGCCAGCGCACCGACGAACGCCTCGTATTCGTCGCGCGAGAACGGGCAGTTGAGGTACGCCCCCTCGGCCCCCGCCTCGGCCATGGTCTCCTTGTCCCAGCGCGAGGCCCGAAAGACCACCGCGTCATCGAGCGACTCACGGCTCACGATCGGCGCGATCGCGTCGTAGAACGCGAGCCCCGCCACCCCCAACCGCGCGCGGATCGTCTCGGCCAGGGCGTCGCTCGTGAGCGGCCCGGTGGCGATGATCCCCGGCGAGGGGAGCGTCGTGACTTCGTCGCGCGAGATGCTGATGCGTGGATGCGCCGCGATCTCGCGGCTCACCGCCGCCGAGAACACCTCGCGGTCCACGGCCAAGGCGGTACCGCCCGGCACCCGCGCCTCGTCGGCACAGCGCAGGATGAGCGAGCCGAGCACGCGCATCTCCGCCTTGAGCAGCCCGTGTGCGTTGGTGGGCTCGGTGCTCTTGAAGGTGTTCGAGCAGACCAGCTCGCCCAGCCGGTCGGTCTGGTGCGCCGGGGTCCCGCGCACCGGCCGCATCTCGTGCAGCACCACCGACCAGCCGCGCTCGGCCAGTTGCCACGCGGCCTCGCTCCCCGCGAGGCCCCCGCCGACGACGTGGACTTCGCGCGGGGGGCTCATCGCGTCACGCCTCCGCGGCCACCGGTTCCTGCTCCTCCGCCGGTGCCTCGACGTTCCATTCGTTCTGGCACTTGACGCACTTGCGCCAGTGGCCGCGCGCCTTCGAGAACTTCTTCTCGGCGCCTAGGTAGCCGCACTCGGGACACGGCTCCGGCACCGGCTTGTCCCAGACGACGAAGTCGCAGTCGGGATAGCGCGAGCATCCGTAGAACGCCTTGCCGCGCTTCTTCGAGCGCCGCTCCTCGAGCTCGCCGCCATCCTTCGGGCAGATGACCCCGGTGGGCATCGAGCGTGTGCCCCGGCACTTGGGGAAGGTCGAACAGCCGAGGAACGGGCCACTGCGCCCCTGGCGCTCGTACATCGGCGCGCCGCACTCGTGGCACGTGTAGGGCGTCACCTTGGGCGGCACGCGATCCTTGAGCGGGCGCGTGTACTTGCAGGCCTTCGGATGCCGCTCGCAGGCGATGAACGGCCCGAAGAACCCGCCCTTGGGCACGAGCTTGCCGCCGCAGTCCGGGCAGCGCTCGGCCGCGAAGCGCGAGAGGTCGTGCGCGGCGGCGATGAGCCCGCCGACGTCCACGTCCTTGAGCGACTGCGCAAAGGGCTTCCAGAACTCGCCGAGGACCTTCGTCCAGGCCCGCTTGCCGCTCTCGACGTCGTCGAGCTCGGCCTCCATCTGCGAGGTGAACTTGACGTCGAACTCGCGCGGGAACTGCCGCACCATCACGGTCTCGACGGTCTCGCCGAGCTGGGTGGGGAAGAAGCGCCGCTGCTGGAGCTCGACGTAGCGCCGGTCGGCGAGCGTGGAGATGATGCTCGCGTAGGTGGACGGGCGGCCGATACCCTCCTTCTCGAGTGCCTTGACGAGCGACGCCTCGGAATAGCGGGGCGGCGGCTCGGTGAAGTGCTGGGCCGGCGTGACCGCCGTCGCGGGGATCTTCTCCCCGGCCTCGATCACCGGCAGCGACTGTTCGTCCTCGAGTGCCTTGCCTTCGCCCTCTTCGCGCGCCTCGCGGTAGAGCGCCAGGAAGCCCTGGAACTTGAGCACCGAGCCGGTGGCGCGGAACACGTGACGGCCGAGCGCGAAGTCCACCGTGGTCGTGTCGAAGATCGCGGCCGCCATCTGCGACGCCATGAATCGCTGCCAGACCAGCTGGTAGAGCTTGAGCTGGTCGGGCTTGAGGAAGCGGGCGACGCTCTCCGGGGTGCGCGCGGGATCGGTGGGGCGCACCGCCTCGTGCGCGTCCTGCGCGTTGGCCTGATTGGCCTTGCCGAACAGCCGCGGGCCGTCGGCCAGCAGCGCCGCGCCGAACATCCCGCGGAGCACGTCACGCGCCTGCGCCGCCGCGCCCTCGGAGACGCGGGTCGAATCGGTGCGCATGTAGGTGATGAGGCCGACCGCCCCCTCGGCACCGAGCTCCACGCCCTCGTAGAGCCCCTGCGCCAGGGACATCGTGCGCTTGGACCCGAAGCCGAGCTTCTTGGCGGCCTCCTGCTGCAGGGTGGAGGTCGTGAAGGGCTCGGCCGGATTCTTCCGGCGCGTGCGCTTCGCGACGTCCGTCACCGGGAAGAGCCCCAGCGCTCCCTTCGCACTGCCGGCCGCCTTCGCGGCGGCGAGCACCTCGCGGACGATGCCGGTGGCCGTGGCCTCGTCGGGGATGATCGGCTTCTTCCCGTCCACCTCGAAGAGCCGCGCGCTGAAGGCCTGGCCTTCCTTCACGAGATCGGCGCCGATGCTCCAGTACTCGTCGGGCTTGAAGGCACGGATCTCGCGCTCGCGCTCGACGATCAGCCGCAGCGCCACGGTCTGCACGCGGCCGGCGGAGAGCCCCTTCTTGACCGTCTGCCAGAGCAGGGGCGAGGCCTTGTAGCCCACGAGGCGATCGAGCACGCGGCGCGCCTGCTGCGCATCCACCTTCTTCTCGTCGATGTCGCGGGGCTGCTCGACCGCCTTGCGGATGGCGTCGCGGGTGATCTCGTGGAAGAGCACGCGGCGCACCGGCGGGCCGCCCTTGCGGCGCAGCTGGCCGGCGACGTGCCACGCGATCGCCTCGCCCTCGCGGTCGGGGTCGGTCGCCAGCAGGACCTCGCGGGCGTCCCGGGCGGCCGACTTGAGATCGGCGACGACCTTCTCCTTCCCCTCGATGACGACGTACTCGGGGGTGAAGTCGCCCTCGACGTCAATGCCGATCTTCTTCTGGGGGAGGTCCATGACGTGGCCGACCGTGGCGCGCACCCGGTAGCCCCGCCCGAGATACTTGCCGATGGTCTTGGCCTTCGCCGGGGACTCGACGACGACGAGCGTCGAGCCGGCGGACGGTCCTTCGTCCTCGGGCTCGGTCGGCACCGCCGGCGCACGCTTGCGCGCGGCCGGCGACGGCGCGGCCGGCCGGTAGCGGCGCTTGGTCACCCCGCCCTCGGCGACCGCAGCGGGCGCAACGCGCTTCGCGGCTGGCTTGGCCGTCGGCTTGGCCGTCGGCTTGGCCGCCGACCGGCGCGAGGAGTTTGCGGCGACCGGCTTCGTCGCCGGCTTCGCCCCGTTCTTCTTGATCACTTTCTTCGCTGGCATGTCAGTGCACCGGCTGGTCCCCGCCGGCGGCGCCGTCGTCCAGGCCGCTGCCGTCGAGCACCACGCGGATATCCTCCAGCGCGATCCGCCCTTCGACTTGGGCGAGCGCGCGATCGATGACGTGTTCGAGTTCGAGGGGGCTCAGCGCCCCCGAACCGGTCAGGGACAGCAGGTGGCCCCACGCCTCGGGGGAGAAGCGCCCCCGTTCGTGCGGACCCATCACGCGAATTGCCACGTGTCCTCCCGACCGTTGCTGGTACGCCGGCCCGGTTGCGGGCCGATCCGGACCTCGACCTCCCCCGATACGAGGAAGCGCGGCCCGCCGGTTTCGGGGATTTTCGGCCCCTGCCCCGGTTCCGACAAGTAATGATTTACCCGAAAGGTGTCGAATGCGATCCCGGCACCCCTGACCGCGTGGCCAGTCAAGCCATGTCCCACTTCGCCACTTCCATCTGCAGGCGCTCGAGTATCCGGGGGATCAGGAAGATCTCCGTATTGATCGCGAGATCGGCTGTCGCGTAGCGCGCCTCCCGATCCTTGAGCAGTTGCTCGAGTCCCGCCGTCGGATTCATACGATTGAGGAGGGGGCGGCGCTGCGCCTGTTCTCCCAGACGACGAACCGCCTCCGTCGGTCGGACCTTGAGCCAGATCATCCGGGCCGGCGGGCGCAGGGCGGCGACGACGCCGGAATTCGTGATCCATCCGCCGCCCGGGCTGAGGATCATGCCACCGCGCCATGCGGCCACCTCGCGAGTCAGGTCCTGCTCGAGCTGCCGGAAATGCGGTTCGCCCCTGCTGGCGAAGATCTCGGCGACGGTGGCGTCGGTGCGTCGCTCGATCTCGGCGTCGAAATCGAGGAACGGTCGCTGCACGGCGTCGGCCAGCGCGCGGCCGATCGTCGTCTTGCCCGCCCCGGGGAGGCCAACGAGAACGACGTGCGGCGCGACCGGGCCCTCAGGCGCCGACGCGTCCGGCAACGTGAGCAAGGTAGGCATCGTGGTTGCGCCGGACTTCGTCGAGGGAGTCGCCGCCGAACTTCTCGAGCCACGCGTGGGCGAGGACGAGCCCCAGCATCGCCTCCGCGATCACGCCCATCGCGGGTACTGCCGTGACGTCGCTCCGCTCGGCGGCGGCGGAGGCGGTGGCGCCCGTGGCCGTGTCAACCGTCGCGAGGGGGCGCATGAGGGTGGCGATCGGCTTCATCGCCAGGCGTACGACCAGCGGCTCGCCGGTGGTCATGCCGCCCTCGAGGCCACCGGCGCGGTTGCTCTCGCGGCGAACGCCGCCGGTGCGGGCGGAGCCGGGGGCGGGGAGGATCGGGTCGTGGACGGCGGCGCCGGCCGCGCGCGCCGCCGCGAACCCCATCCCGATCTCGACCCCCTTCACCGCCGGGATCGAGAGCATGGCCTGCCCGATCCGTCCGTCGAGCTTGCGGTCCCAGCTCACGTGGCTGCCGAGCCCCACCGGCAGGCCGGTGGCCACCACCTCGCAGGAGCCCCCGAGCGTGTCGCCGTCGCGCCGGGCGGCGTCGATCGCGTTGATCATCCGCGCCTCGGCGGCGGGATCGAGGGTCCGGAGGGGCGAGGCGTCGGCGGCGGCGGCGAGGTCCTCGGGCCAGATGGCGGGGGGCGCGGCGTCAATACCGCCGAGTTGCACGAGGTGCGAGCCGATGCGCACGCCGAACTCGGCGAGAAAGGCGCGCGCGACGGCACCGCACGCGACGCGCATGGTCGTCTCCCGGGCCGAGGCGCGCTCGAGGATGTCGCGGGCGTCGCGGCGATCGTACTTGAGGAGCCCGGTGAGGTCGGCATGGCCCGGCCGGACGCGCGTGAGCACGCGGCGGCGGCCGCCGTCGGCGTCCTCCGGCCGCGGTGCGGGATCCATGACGTCCTCCCAGTTCGGCCAGTCGCGGTTGTGCACGAGCATCGCGATCGGCGCCCCGGTGGTCTCGCCGGCGCGGACGCCGCCGGTGAACGTGACGGCATCGCGCTCGATCTGCATGCGGCGTCCGCGGCCGTACCCCTGCTGGCGGCGCTGCAGTTGGGCGTCCACCTGCGCGGCGACGAGCGGCACGCCGGCCGGCATCCCCTCGAGGATGGCGACCAGCGCGGGACCGTGTGATTCACCGGCGGTCGTGAAGCGGAGCATCAGGTGAAGATACGGGGGTGAACGCGACGCCGGCCGTCCGCCTGTGGCGGACGGCCGGCGTCGGTCGTGCGATCCGGGGGCGGCGCTACTGCAGGTCGGCCGCCCGGATCGGGATGACCACCAGCCCTTCACGCGTAAGGGCGTAGAGCTTCACGCGCAGCTCGGGGTCGGCGGTCGTCTCGTCGGGTTGTGGTCGCACGGCGCGGATCGGCCCGTAGAGGCGTGCCCGCAGGGGCAGCACCCGCCGGAGGACGTAGTTGTAGGCATCCACGATCGCGATCGACGTGTCGCCCTGAGCCACGAAGGCGACGCGGCGGTCGAGGGCGCTGGTCGGACCCACGTACTGCGGGTGGAAGGCCACGCCGGCCCCCGGCAGCGTCGTGCGGTAGCTGCCCTCGAGCCGGAGGTTGAAGAGCGAGAGCGTGTCGAGCGCGGCGAAGAACGCCTGGGTGCCGTTGGCGAGGACGCCCTGGCTCAGGCTGTCCACGGTGAGGCCGAAGATCCGGTCGGCGGCGTTGCCCGAGAGGTCGGCCACCGAGAGGGCGGCCGCGCCGATCGGGCCCGACGCCCCGGCGGGTTCGCGAATCGTGATGACGCGCGAGCCGGCGCCGGTGTTGCCCTCGCCGAAGGCGACGAAGTTGCCGTTGCCGCCGGCCGCGACGAAGGTCGTGTCGGTGAGCTGGAGGTCGGCGGTGCGGAAGGGCCGCGCCGTCACGTCGGACCCGGACGCCTGCATGCCCAGCACGATGCTCGCGATATTCGAGCCCCAGCGGCCGGGCACGGTGGTCGCCGAGATCTGCGTGGTGTAGCCGGCCGCGATCCACTGGGCACGCGTCGCGTTGAACGCGATGACCTGGTCACCTGCGGTGTTCTGCATGATGAATCGCGTGTCGGTCAACTGCGCCGCGTCCGCCCCGAAGAGGGGCCGGTCGAAGATGCCGATCACGTCCGAGACCGTCGAGACCGACGAAGTGAGGACGACGACCGAGTCGGCGTTCGAGATCACCCACGGCGAGTTGACGTCGGTCTGCGCGTAGGTCGTCAGGAACTGCACCTCGTTGCGAACCGCGTTGCGGAGGAGCCGTCGCACGGTGCCCGGGCGGTCCACCACGGTCGGGCGGGTGGAGTAGTAGATGCTGTTGTTCGCCGAGAAGGCGACGAACTGCGGCCGGTCGGCGAACTGCACCGCCGTCAGGTCGCTGTAGCGAGTCAGTCCGTTGGCCTCGTCGATGGTCTGCTGGACCGTGACGAGCAGGGTGTTGGGCGTCCGGATGCGGTTGCCCGGGCTGTCCTGCCGTGTCGCGGTGTCCACACGGGAGATGTTCGTCCCACCCGAGTTCGCGACGAACAGGGTGTCGCCGGTCAGGTTGAATGCCATGCCCCAAGGCTGCGCGCCGACGACGATCGGCGAGGCGCTGAAGGCGCCCGAGAGCCCGCTCCGCTGCCAGTACTCGAGGCGGTTGCGGTTGATGTTCGACAGGTACGCGTTGCCGCGGCGGTCCACGACGAGGTCCGCCGCCAGGTTGAGGGAGTCGATCGCCGGGTTGATGAACGTGCTGCCGAAGGTGAAGAGGCCGCGGGCGGTGTCGATGGCGGCCGCACTCGGCACGTTGCTCGTCACCGGCACGGTGCCGCCGCGGTTGCCGGCGGCGTCGATGGCGAAGCCGGTGACCTTGAAGCGCCGGCCGCGCAGCGAGTCGGCGATCGTCGCGCTGAACGACACGGTCGTGTCGGGCACCGTGCCCGTGATCGAGGCCGAGTCGGCGAGGTACACCGCGTTGCTCAGCTCGTCGCGCAGCACGTAGCCGAGGCGCGTGATGCCGCCCGCGTCGCGGCCGCGCACCGAGAACGTCGCGTTGCGCTCGACGCGGGGGTCAACGCGGGCGTTGTAGACGACCGGCGGCTGCACGTCCACCGGCGGCACGTTGACCGTGAGGGTCGCGGTCGCCCCCGTCGGCGTGAGGGTCGGGCTGAGTTCGTCGGCCGCGTACGGGGTGATCGTGATCACCGCCCCGTTGGGCACTTCGTTGACGTCCACCGGCACCTGGACGGTGCGCACGAGCGTGGCGGTGGTCTGGCCCGTGGTGGCGATGATCGAGTCGACCGGCGCCGGGCTCCAGGTGACCGCCCCGCCGAGGGTACCGGTGATGCGGAAGCCGATGCGGCGCAGGGGCGAGTTGGAGACGGGCGAGCTGTTGGCGCGCACGCGAACCTCGATGCGGTCGCCGCGGAAGGTCGTCAGGCCGCTCGCGGGGGTCAGCAGCACCGCGCTCGGGCCGCGCCGCAGCACGGTGCGCCGCGAGATCTCGGTGGTGCGGTCGGCCCAGTCCGTGATGCGGAAGACCAGCGTGAGGGTGTCCTCGGTGACGTTCACCGCCTGCGTCAGGTCACGGACGATGACCGTGTCGCGCTTGGTGGTGTCGGTCCCGAACGGCGCCGGGAAGAAGACGTCCGCGCCGGTGGAGGTGCGGCTCGGCGCGTAGGCGGTATCGAGCCAGACGGTCGTGTCGCGGCGGCCGAGGGCCGGGTCACCGCGGATGTTCAGGCCGAAGATCCGCACCTGCTTGAGGGCGAAGTTGTCGGTGGCCAGGGCGCGCACGCGCACCGGGACGCCCAAGGGCAGGGTGGCGAGTTCGGCCGGCTCGAGGATCGTGAGGGCCGGCGGCGCCTGGTCCTGCGTGAAGCGGTTCGGGATGAGGAAGACGCGGCGTGTGGCGACGCTGCGGTTGCCCGACTCGTCGGTGGCCTCGACGGCCACGAAGACGGTCTCGGCGGCGGCGGTATGTCCCGTCGGGCGCAGCCGGCGCTGCACCGTGGTGTCCAGCAGGTTGGCGCGGAAGCTGCCGGCGGCGGGGGCGAGGTTGTCGCTGTAGCGGATCAGCGTGTCCACGCGCCCGAAGGCGGGGTCGCCCCGCAGGGTGTAGCCGAAGACACGCACGCGGACGAGGCCGCTGTTGTCGCCGGCCTGGACGCGGACGACGACGCTGGTATCGCTGGCCGACACGAGCGTGTCGGCGGCGGGCGCGAGGAGCGAGATCGTCGGCGGGGTCTGGTCACGCACCGTGACCTCGACGAGCGTCGGGGAGTTGGCGGTCAGCGTGGAGATGTCGCGGCCGAAGCCGCGGACGACGTACGTGCCCGCGATCGCGCCCTGCGGCACCACCCAGCGGAACAGGTTGCGCTGGGCGGCCGTCGGCGCGACGGGAGCGATCGAGTCGCGCTGCACCAGGACCGTGTCGCCGGGCCCGTTGACGCGCTGCAGGACGTAGCCGTTGAAGGCGACGCCCGAGCTGTCGGTCGTGGAGATGTCGATCGGGATGGTGTCCCCGCGCACGAAGACGCGACCGGCGACCGGGCCGTTGACGGCCACGACCGGCCCCAGCGTGTCCACCGTGGTCAGCAGGAGCGAATCGACGGTGCTGCGCGTGCCGCCCGCGTCCTGCGCCTGCGCGCGCACGGTGATCCGGCGACCCCGCCCGATGTTGAGCGTCGGGACGCTCAGCGCCTTGGTGAAGGTCGGCGCGGCACCCGTGAAGCCGGTGGAGTCGGTGAAGATCACGCCGGCTTCGGTCGCCACGCGCACGACGGCCCAGCGGAGGGCGAAGTTGTCAGTGGCGGTGAAGGAGATGGCGAGGCGGGAATTGACGTCCACGGTGTCGCGACGCACGCCGGCCGCGCTGATCGTGATGCGCGGGGCGACGCCGTCGCCCCCGGTGCCGGTGGCGTCGGACTCGCCGCAGCTGGACAGCCCGAGCGCGGCCGCCGTGGCGGTCGCGCCGAGGGTGAGGACCCGCCGAAGGCGGACGGACGTCGTCGGTCGCATGCGCGTCACCGGTTGCGGGGGGCCGCCTCACCCTCGTCGAGGATGTGGGGCGTGATGAGCAGGAGCAGGTCACGCTTCTCCTCCTGACGCGACTGCCGGCGGAACAGAGCGCCGATCAGCGGCAGGTCCTTCAGGTACGGGATGCCCGTGCGGACCGACTGCACGCTCGTGACGGTGAGCCCGCCGATGACCGCCGTCTCGCCGTCGGCCACGAGGAGCTGGTTCGTCGCCTCCTGGCGGTTGATCAGCGGGTTGCCGTCCGACGTGGCCTGCGAGGCGCTCGAGTTCTCCGCCCGGATCGTCATGGTGATCATCCGGTTGGCGCTCACCTGCGGGGTCACGGCGAGCCGGATGCCGGCGTCAACGAGCTGCGTAATCGCCCGCGCCGGCTGCGCGGCGCCGCCGGTGAGGGCGCCGGCGTCCACCTGGCGGAAGGGGATCTGGTCGCCCGCGAAGATCTGCGCGGGCCGGTTGTTGAGCGTCACGATGCTCGGTTCCGCCTGCACGTCGGCAAGCGACGTCTCGGCGAGTGCGTCGAGGAAGGTCGTCAGGTCGTACTGCCCGACGGCCGCCGAGAACATCAACGAGAGGGTCGGGTTCGCGACGCGGGCGGCGGCGTTCGCGACCGCCGCCACCTGGCCGCCGCCGACGGTGAAGACGTTCTGCACCGCCGGGGCGCCGCCCACGGCGTCCGGGACGCCGTCACCGTTGGTATCGATCGGACGGAGCGTGAGCGGGTCGGGACGGGCGATGACCTGCGAGAAGAAGTTCTGCGCCGTGGAGAGGTCGTACCGCAGCCCGAGGTCCTCGATCTGGCGACGGTTGACGAGGATGATCTTGGCCTTGATCGCGACCTGCGGCGTGCGGATGTCGAGCGATCGCACGAACGACTGCAGATCGTCGAGACGCGAGGGGACGTCCGTGATGAACAGCGAGTTGGTCAGCGAGTCGCTCATCACCGACCCGCGCACGATGCAGCCCTGCGGGATCGCCGCCTGGCCGCCGGTGGCGCCGGTCTGCAGCGCTGCCGCGCCCTGCTGCGCGGAGCCCGGCGAGCAGTCGCGCGAGAGCAGCGAGCGGACCGTGGGCATCAGCGCCGTGGCGCTCGAGTAGTTGAGCCGGAGCGAGCGGGTCTCGAGCGGCTCCGACGCCTGGCGCGCGAGGATGTTGACGTAGGAGTCCACGCGGATGATGCCGCTGGCGTCCTCCGACGCGGCGAGTTGCTGCGACTCGAGGACCGCCCGCAGGGCGATGTCCCACGGCTTGTCCTTGATGTCGAGGTAGGGGACGGTGCCCGCCACGGCGCGACCGACCACGATCGTGCGCCCCGAGAAGGCGGCGAACGCGGCGATGACGTCGCGGATGTCGGCGTCCACGTAGGTCACCGAGATGCGCGGCTTGTCCGAGCCGGGCTGCAGCCGCGTGGGGAGGGCCGGGGCGACTGCCCGGTCGGTGGCCTCGGCGCGCACCGGCGCCGGGGCGGTGGCCGACGACGACCACGGCGCGAATTCCGCCGGGCCGGCCACGGCGAGGCGCACCTCGCCCTCGCCGCGCTGCACCGTGTAGGGGCGCGGCCCGTCGAACTCGAGCACCAGCCGCACGACGTCGGGCCGGTACTGGGCCATCCGCACGTTCGTGATGCCGCCGCGCGCGACCTTGTCGTAGAGGGCCGGGCTGGCCTGCAACGCGGCACCCTGAAGGTCCACGATCACCCGGTGCGGCTCGGAGAGCGTGAAGTCCGACGGCGTCACGGCCCCCTCGGTGCCGATGATCACCTCGGCCCGCTGCTTGCCGGGCAGGATGCGGATGCTCGTCACGGCACCGGTCGTTCGGCCCGAGTCGGCGGATGCCGGGGCGGATGCCGGCGCGGCGGCGAGCGGCGCGGCGGCGAGCGGCGCGGCGGCCATCGCCAGCACCAGCGCGGCGCGGCGCCACGGGGAGAATCCGGTCATGGCGGTGCCCCTCATGGGCGTGTGCTGGGTCGACATCGTCACATCCCCTTCCTGGTGGTGTCGCGGAGCGTCATGACTTCCTGGCGGGTCACGCCGAACTCGTCGACGTTGAACGTCACCGAGCGGCGGCCGATCGTGACCACGCGGGCGCGACCGACCGACTGGCCGATCTTCACGCGGTAAAGGCCCTTGGTCTGGTCGCGGAACACCGCGACCGAATTGCGGCCCACTTCGTCGTAGGCGATGCCGACGAGCTTGAGTTCGGCGAGCAGCGGGCCGGACTCGCTCTGTTTGGCGAGCGACACGAACGGGTCGCGGCGGCGCGCCCCTTCGTACGAGTAGACCTCGCGCTGGATCGTGGCCGTGGACAACTCGGGCGACGGACCCTGCCGCGGTGTGGCAACGGACTGCGTACTCGTGCCGGCCGCCGCCCGCGGGGACGGCAAGGCGGGGGTCGTCACGGCCTTCCCGACGGTCGCGGGTGGCGTCGCCGGGGCCGCCGGCTTGACCCCCGCGGCGGGCGTCTGCGCCGCCTTGGCGGCGGGCGCCTTGGCGGCGGGCGCCTTGGCCGCCGGCGCCGTCGGCACGGACACCGTCCTGGCCGCGTCGGCCGGCTTTGCGCCCGCCGCACCCTTCGTCGCCGCCGCACCGCGCGCGGCGGACCTGGCGCCCGGTGCCGCCGGGGCACCGGCCGTCGTGCCGGCAGCGACGTTCGCGCCGGCCGGCGGGGTCGCCTCGGGGGGGGGCGCCGGGCGCGTCGCGGGCAGGATCGCGCCTTCCGGCACCGGGGCCGGCCGGTCCGCGAAGAACCGGTCGTAACCGATGTAGCCCGCCGCCGCGACGAGCAGCGCGAGCAGCGCGATGCTCAGGGTCCGGTTGCCGCCGCCGTCCCCGCTCGCCAGCACCACTCCTCGCTTCACTTGTCCGCCTCCCTCGGCGCGGTCGCCGACTTCGCCACGAACGTCTGCAGCTCGAAATCCACGTCGAGCAGTTGCTCGTTGGCACCGATGCGGCGCCGCTGAGTCGCGCCGCTCCCCTGGTCCTTGGGGACGATCGAGATGCCCACCGGTGCCATGATCCGCGTGAGCGACCCGACGTCGGCGAAGAACCGGACGGTCTGGTGGTAGCTGCCCAGCAACGAGACGCTGTAGCGGTAGGTGTCGAACTGTTCGCCCGGCACGACGGCCTCGGGCCGCACGCCGGCCATCTCGAGGCCGGCCTGCCGCGCGGCGACCGACACCTGGTCGAGCAGCGCGGGCACCTCGTTGCCGGTCGGCACGAGCTGGCGCATCAGGCCGAGCTGCTGGTTGGCACGCGCGACGTCGCGCTTGAGCTCGTCGAGCTTCCCCGCCTGTGCCTCCTTGCGCGCCTTGGCGTTCGTGCTGTCGAGCTTGGCCACCCGGACTTCGATCTCGTCGAGCTCGACGTTCCGGGGCGACCACAAGAGGTACCAGTACGCGGCGACGGCGGCGATCATCAGGATCGAGAGCGCCACGAAGTTCTGGTCGCGCTTGGTCATCGGGGGCAGGCCGGCCATGGCTACTTCACCCGGACGGAGAAGGGCGTGGTCACCACCGCCGACGGCGGGGGCGTCTCGTAGGCGGCGTCGAGCTCGAAGCGCGTCACGTCGCGCGACTCGAGCTGCTGCAGTTCCGAGCTGACGAGGGTGACGCTCTGGATGAACGGTGACGACTCGAGGTCGCGCATGTAGCGCGTCAGGGCCTGGATGTCGGCGGTGAAGCCCTTCAGGCGGAAGGTCAGCGGCGGCATCGGCGGGAGCGTCGTGTCGTTCACCGGCCGCTTCTGGCCGGCCGGCGGCCCAGCGGCGGCGCCGGCCGTCGAAAACGCGGACGTCTGCTTGACCTCGCTGATCCAGGTGTAGTCGGGGAGCGTCCGGCTCAGCTCGTCGAGCAGGTGCGCCCACACGAACCGGTAGCCGTCGATCGCCCGGATGACCTTGAACTGCTTGAGCACGGAGTCGCGCTGCGACGTGCCCTTCTTCATCTGCTGGATGACGCTGGCGAACCGCGCCGAGTCGGCCTTCGCCCGGGCCTCGGCCTCGGCGAGGCGCGTCTCGCGCGATGCCTGACCCGAGTACAGCCAGCCCGCGGCCCCCGTGGCCACCACGGCGGCGACGATCGTGCCGAGGAGGTACGCATCCTTGACGCGCCCGCGGATGCCCTCGACGAGCGCCTTGACGTCGACGCCGCCACCGGTCTTCTTCGAGCGCTTCGCGCCCGGGAGCAGGTTGATTTCGATCATGCGCGCGGCCTCACGGAACGATGCGGAGGGCGAGGCCCACCGGGAGCATCAGCAGCGGCGCGACGTCGTCGGTGAGGAGCGGGTCGAGGGCCCCGTCGCGCACGCGGAGGTTCGTCAGCGGCGTGGCCAGCTCGACCGGCATCCGCAGGCGCGCGCCGAGCGCCTCGACGAGCCCCGGGATGCGGGCCCCGCCGCCGCACACGTAGACGGCGCGCAACTGCCCGGACGCCCGCGAGTTCGTCGCGAGAAAGGCCGTCGCGCGCTCGATCCCCATCGCGATCTCCTCGCCCCGGTTCTCGATCGTCGCGTCGAGTTCCGGCGAGCGGTCGTAGCCCTGCACCACCTGTGCCGCCTCCTCCGCCCCGAGCCCGCGGTCGCGCTGGAGGTCCTCGCGGAACGACTTCGTGCCCACGCCGATGTCGCGCGTGAGGATCGGGATGCCGTCGTCGAGCACGTTGATGTTCGTGACTTCGTGCCCGACGTTGAGCAGGCCCACGACCCCGCGCATCGCGTCGGGGTACGAGAGCTCGAAGGCATTGTGCAGCGCGAAGGCGTCCACGTCCACGACCTGCGGGGACAGGCCGGCGTCGGTCAGCAGCCGCATCTTCCCCTCGATCAGGTCGCGTTTGGCAGCCACGAGCAGCACGTCCATGGACGGCGCGACCCCCTCGGGGTCGAGGATGTTGAAGTCGAGTTCCACCGACTCCATGTCGAACGGCACGTGCTGCTCGGCTTCCCAGCGCATCAGCTCGCGCGCCTGCTGCTCCTTCACTCGCTCGATCTGGATCTTCTTGATGATGACGTCGCGACCGCCCACGGCCGTGACGATCGTCGGGTTCTTCACGGCGGCGGCGGCGATCACCTCGCGGATGGCGTCGGTCACCATGCCGGGATCCATGACCTCCCCCTCGACGATCGCGTCCGCTATCAGCGGCACGATCGCCACCTTGACGAGTTCCGGACCGCCTTTGCCGTGCTCGACGACGCACGCCTTCACCAGTCCCGAACCAACGTCGAGACCGATCGTCGTCTTCTTCCGGCCGATCAGGGGAAATGCCATCTTGGGCAACCGTACGTCGGGGGACCCGTCTGCCAGCGGACAGGGCTCGCATCCTGCGCGAAGCAACCATCCAACGATCGGGGCGGGAAAAGGTAACCGGGACCGGCGCCCCGGTTCGGCACCCCGTCGGGCCGTGGCGCGCCGCTCGCCGTCACCGGAGGTCACGCCATGCGAGGCCGGAACCGACCGCAAGGCCCCGTACCGGCGCCTGTGCCGGCTCCGATGCTGCAAGTCCGAAAGCTGCGACCGGTTCGGGCGCTCGCAAAGTGAGGAGTGAGGCATTCGCCTCCTGCGTGACGCCGGATGCCTCCACCATAAGGAATGCGCCGACGATCGGCACGCTGTCCCCCATCGCCACGGTCACCCAGCACGCACCCTCCGCGTGGCGCACGCGCACCGTCGCCTCGCCCGTCCCCGTCGCGACGCGATGCGTCTCGACCGTGCCCGGCCGTGCCTCCCCGCAGTCCCACTCGGCAAGGAGGCGATCGGCGGTCAGCCACTGCGCGTCGGCCACCGCCGCCGATCGCTCGGCGGCCGCGAGACCCTGCGCCGCCCAAGCGGCTCCCGCCGACGCGACGCCCATCGCCAACAGGCCCAGGAGCACGACGGGTAGCAGGACGCCGCGGCGCGCCGAGCGAGGGGCGGCGGCGCACGCCGCCGACCGGTACGGGGACGCGACGGGAAGGTGGGGCATCAGTGATTGCGCGGATGTACGAGCCGCCGCACCGCCGCAGCCGGGCCGGAGGCACCGGAGACGCGGAGCGTGCCCCCCGAGTCGTGCGGCTCCCACGCCAGCCGGAGGTGCGCGAACGGACCGATCGCCGGCTGCACGGCGTCCCAGCCCACGGCGCGCCCCTCTCGAAGGCCGAGTTGCCAGCGCTCGTCAGCGTCGCGATACGCCACCCATCGCGCGCGCCGGAGCACGAGGACCACGGCGTCTGGTGACGGCGGCGGTACCCCGTCGGCGCGCCACGCGGGGCGGCCATCGGCGCACCGGTCCAACTGGACGCCGCTCGCGGTGCCGACCTGCCAGCCCCCCGATTGCCACGTCCGCCACTCGTCCCCGGCGCGCGGCGTCGCCGCCCAGGCACCCGGCGCGTCCAGCGGGACGGCCCCGCCCTCGCAGGCGACGGCGCTTCCCACCACCCGGGCGAGCGCGATCGCGGTGTCGCCGAGCGCCATGGCTCCCACGCCTTCGCGGAGTTCGCGAGCCAGCAGGTCGGCCGCGGTCTCGAGGTGCCGTGCCTCCGCCCGCGCCTCGGACCCGCGCGTGCGCGCCCGGCCGGCGGCGCCGCCGGCGGCCGCCGCTGCGGCGGCCCCGAGGACCCCGACCAGCGCCAGCGTGACCAGCAACTCGACGAGCGAGACGCCGCGACGCCAGCGAGGGGACGCCGCGACCGTCCGTTCGTGGGAAGCCGTCGCCGCCGCCCGGCGTGCGCGCTGCTCCCGAGCGAGGCGCTCGAGCCGCGCCGCCCGGTGCAGGACCCCGAAGACCGCCAGCAGCCCCACCGCGAGCACGACGACGGCGACGAGGACTTCGGCCAGGGTGAAGGCGCGGCGCGACATGGCGGGCACGATCGCCCGACCGGCCCGCGCGGGTGGGCTCAGGCGGTTGCGCGCAGCATCGTTCCGTCGCGCGACATGGTCCGGCGCTCCGCCCCGGTCGCCAGGGGAAGGACGACGTGCAACGCGGCCCCCCCCTCCCGCGCGGGCTGCACCCAGACGGTGCCCCGCCCCTGTTCGATCACCCGCCGGGCCGTCGTCAGGCCGATGCCACCGCCGACAGCCGGG
This sequence comes from Gemmatimonadota bacterium, assembly GCA_021298835.1. Lineage (GTDB taxonomy): Bacteria > Gemmatimonadota > Gemmatimonadetes > Gemmatimonadales > Gemmatimonadaceae > JAJTHG01. The sequence continues at coordinate 72,550 of JAJTHG010000011.1, read as the reverse complement.
TCGTACAGGCGCTTCTCGATGTCGGCGGGAATGCCGGCACCCGAGTCGGCGACGATGAACTTCACGACCTCGGCAGGGGGGGCCCCTTCGCGCAGCCAGCGCTCGAGGCGTGGGTTCGGCCGCCGCGGCACGATCTTCAGCCCGGGATCGCCCTTCCGCCGCACCGCCGTCTCCTCGAGGGAGATCCGGGGCACGCGCCGGACGTACACGCCCACCGACGGCGGCCGGCGATCCCCCTCTCGCCGCTGCTGGCCGGCGGCCGCCGCATGCTGCAGGAAGGCGCTGGCGAGGCGGGCGACGGCCTCTTCCGTCCCGGGCACGAGGCACGGCCGCTCGTCGAGGTCGAGCGTCACCGCCGCTGCCCGCACCGCGGGGAGGTCGCGCAGCGCCGCACGGACGGCGGCGCACAGGTCGCTCGCGGCCGTCGGCCGCTCGGCCGCAGACGCGACCGCCAGCACGCCGCGCATGAGGTCGTCGAGCCGTGCGAGCTCCCGCTCGAGCTCCGCGTAGGCCTCGCGCATCGCGGGCTCGGCGTGCTCCCGCCACTGGCCGGCCCGACGCCGCAGCGCGGCCAGCGCCGGTTCCAGTTCGCGCGCGATCTGCTCCGAGCGTCCGTCGCCGGCGCGGGCCCGCTCCGACGCATCACGCGCCGCCAGCTCCGCCAGCCGGCGCGCCGTGATCAGCCGGTTCACGCGTTCGGCCGTCGGTCGGAGCTCCGGTGTCAGCCGCATGGGATTCAGGTGCTCGACCGCCCCGGTGAGGTCCAAGCCGTCCACGGCTCGTTCGAGGGCCCGGACGTGCCGCCGCGTGCGGGCCGCGCCAATGGCAGCGCCAATGACGGCGCCAATGGCAGCGCCCGCCGCGCCGGCTGCGCCGGCGACGAGCAGAACGATCGGGACGGTGAGCATGGGGTTGCAGGGAGTGTCGGCCGATCGCAGCCGCCGCCACAGTTCCCCGCGCCCCAAGTGCCAGGAAAAGCAGCGCGGCGGGGCCCCGAGGGACCCCGCCGCGCCACCAGCCAGACGCCGTTCGTCGGCGCCGGCCCCTCCCGCTCAGTAGCAGGTCGGCTCGCCTTCCTGCTGCGACTTGGCGTTCCAGAGGATCGCGGCCGTGCCCGGGGCGCCGACGAAGATCGAGCACTTCTGCGCCGTGCCGGGGCGGATGACCGAGGCGGCCCAGCCAGCCGAGACACCGGTCGTCGTCGTTCCGGACCCGAAGACGCCCACGCCCGTCGACGGCTGCCAGATCACGTTGCCGGCCTTGTCGAGGATCTTGGTCGTCGGGTTGGTGTTGTCGCCGTCGGCCGGCGTCGCGTAGATCTGGTAGTCACCGAAGTAGGTCTCCTGCGCCGTGGCGAGGTTGCGGAGGTCCGACTTCATCGCGGAGACGTACGCCTTCTCCTTCGTGTTGGCGAACTTCGGGATCGCGATCGCCGCGAGGATGCCGATGATCACGACGACGATCAGCAGCTCGATGAGGGTGAAGCCCTTGCGGTTCTGCATCATGTTGCGCTCACTCCTGATTTGGTGGGGGCCGTACGGTTGCCCGACCCGTTCAGCATGTGGCGTGCCGCAGCGAGGACGCGCACGCAACCGCATGCGTCACAACGACTTGCGCCGCCACGACAGCGTCACCCCCGAAAGGGATCCGGGCAAATCGCACAGTGACACCGGCGTCTGCGGCACGAAAGATGACGATGGTGCTGTATCGAAACTGGTCATCCCTCGCCAGTCCCGTAACGTGCGAGCTTCCGGCTCAGGGTCGAAGGATCAATGTCCAGCACCTCGGCGGCCCGCGTCTTGTTCCCCCCTTCGGCCTGCAGCACCCACTGGATGTAGGCCCGCTCGATCGTCTCGAGCGTCGGGTTGGCCGGCGCCCGGGACGTGACCAGCGGCTCGGTGCGCCGCTCGACGATGCGGTCGGGGAGCGCCGCCCGCTCGACTACCGCCCCCGGGCTCAGGATGACAGCACGTTCGAGGGCGTTCTCGAGTTCGCGCACGTTACCCGGCCACGGGTAGGCCTGGAGCAGGTCGGCCACGTCGGGGGCGAGCCGCTTGGGGGCCTCGTTGCGCGCGGCGGCGAGGCGGCCGAGGAAGCGCTCGACCAGCATCGGGATGTCGTCGCGCCGGTCGCGCAGGGGCGGCAGGTGGATCTGGATGACGTTGAGCCGATAGAAGAGGTCGCTGCGGAAGCGGCCGGTCCGCATCTCGGCCTCGAGGTCCCGATTCGTCGCCGCGATCAGCCGGGTCTCGATCGGGATCGCCTCGGTCGCGCCGACGGGGATGACTTCGCGTTGCTGCAGCACGCGCAGGAGCTTGACCTGCGTGGCGGGGGTGGTCTCGCCGATCTCGTCGAGGAAGAAGGTGCCGCGGCCGGCGGCGGCGAAGAGGCCGGTCTTGTCCTTGATCGCGCCGGTGAAGCTGCCCTTCACGTGCCCGAAGAGCTCGCTCTCGAGGAGCGACTCGGGCAGGGCGCCGCAGTTGATCGAGAGGAACGGCTGGTCGCGCCGGCCGGACAGTTCGTGGATCCAGCGCGCGACGACTTCCTTCCCCGTCCCCGACTCGCCCTGGATGAGCACGGTCGCATCGGTCGGGGCCACCGTCTCCGCGATGCGCAGCGCGGCGACCCACGCGGCGGAGCGCCCGGTGGGGCCGTCGCCCGTCCGCCCGCCCTGGCTCCGGATCTGCTGCTTGAGCGTCTTGTTCTCGCGCCGCAGTTGCCGGGTCTCCGCGGCCCGGCGCAGCAGGGCCACCAGCTCGTCGTTGCGGAAGGGCTTCTGCACGTACTGCCACGCCCCTTCGTTCACGGCCTGGACGGCGCTCTGCAGCGTCGCCTGCGCGGTCATGAGGATCACGGGACAATCCGGATCCCGCTGCCGGGCCGCCGAGAGGACCTGCACGCCGTCCACGATCGGCATGCGGATGTCGGTGAGCACGACGTCGGGCCGCGTGGTGGCCAGCTGCTCGAGCCCCGCCCGCCCCCCCTGCGCGGTGATGACGGCAAACCCTTCGGCGCGCAGCAGGATGCGCAGCGACTCGAGGATGCCGGCCTCGTCGTCCACGACGAGGACGGTGGGGGCACTGACGGAGGTGGGGGCGTCGGCCATGGGGGATCGGGTCAGGTCGCCGCGCGGGCACGGCGCGGCAGGCAAATGGTGACGCAGGTTCCGCCGGGCCCGGTCTCGACGTCGATCACGCCGCCGTGCGCCTCGACAGCGCGGTGCGCGACGGGCAGCCCGAGGCCGTGTCCGCCGGCCCTCGTCGTGATGAACGGCTGGAAGAGGTGGTCGCGCACTTCCGGAGCGAGCCCCGGGCCGGTGTCGCGCACGGTGAGGACGACGATGTTCCCGGCCAGATGCTCCGCCTCCCGGGGCAACCGCAGCGGGGCGGTGTCAACGCCGAGGGTCAGCGTCCCCCCCTTCGGCATCGCCTGCACGGCGTTGAGGGCCAGGTTGAACAGGGCGCGCACGAGGAGGTCCTCGTCGGCGTCCATCGGGCAGCTCACCGTGGGACCCGGGACCTCGATGGCGAGGTCCGCGCTCCGGTCGGGGTGACGCCGCACGACGTCGGCGACGTGGCGCAGCAGGGCCGCGACGTCCACCGGGGCGAGCTGGGCCTCGCGCACGCGGGCGAAGTCGAGAAACTCGCCGAGGAGCCGCGAGAGGCGGTCGGACTCGCGCAGGACGAGGGCGGCGAGCGCCCGCTCGTCCTCGTCCTCCCGCCGGCGCGCCGCCAGCTGCTCGACGGCGCTGCGGATGGCGGCGAGGGGATTGCGGATCTCGTGCGCGAGGGACGCCGAGAGCTCGGCGACCGCCTCGAGGCGCTGGGCCGAGAGGCGCAGCTGCTCGATCCGGCGATGGTCCGAGATGTCGGCGAAGATCGCGGTGACGCTGCGGCCCTCCTCGGGGCCCTGGGGGCCGCTGTACGTGACGTCGGTGGTCGTCACGCCGATCGGGAAGGTCCGCGCGTCCGTCCGGACGGTGGCGTCGGCGCGCTGGGCCCGGTGGCCGTCGCGCACGGTGCGCTCGAGCGCCGCGGCCAGGGCGGGGGCGCGTTCCCGGACGGCCCGGAGCACCGGCCGCCCGACGCGTCCCGCGAGCGGGAGGTCGAGCAGTCGGCTGGCGGCGGGATTCGCGTACAGCAGCCGGCCGGCGCCATCAACGGTCACGACGCCACTCTCGAGCGCCCGCAGGACGTCCTCGGCCTGCAGGCGCACGAGCACGAGCTCCTCCGCGAGCCGTTCCGTCCCCTGCCCTGCGCGCCGCTGCCGATCGGCGAGATAGGCCGAGCCGATCGCGACCGCCCCGAAGACGGCGCTCTGCAGGAGGACCGCCCCCTCGAGCCGGGTCTCGAGAAGCACGAACGTGATGAGCACGTAGAGCGCGCAGCCGAGGCCGGCCACGAGGAGGGACCCGCCGAGCGGCAGCCACAGCGCGGCCAGCGCGATGACGAGGACGTAGACGGCGACGAACGGCGAGCTGGGGCCGCCCGTCGCCGTGACGATGGTGCTGACCAGCGCGAGGTCGAAGAGCACCTGGCCGTACCGGAAGGTGCGGGAGAGCGGACGCTCCCAGACCTCCGACCAGACGACGCTCATCGCGGTGAACGCCATCGCCGTGACGAGCGAGACCGAGGCGAAGAGCGTCTGCGTGCCAGGGGCGTCGAGCCACCGGACGAGCGCGGCCACGAAGATCGCGACCGCGAAGGCGAGGCGCGCGACGTACACGTAGCGCAGCACGCGACCCGCGTCGAGCGGGGCAGTGCCGGCGACGGGCAAGCCGGCGGCGGGGGTGTACGCGGTGGTCACGGGGGCGGGTGCAATCTGGCGGGGGCGTATATTCCGGCGCCACGGCGGCCGGCGATGCCGGCCGCCGGCGGCGCTTCCGCGAGGCTCCCCTGACCGACCCCTCCCTCACGTTCGGCAGCGTCTCGACCCGGCTCCTGGTCGTGCTGCTGCTGGTGCTCGCCAACGCGTTCTTCGTCGCCGCCGAGTTCGCGCTGGTGGCGGCCCGCCGCTCGAGAATCGCCCAATGGGCGGCGGCCGGCGACCGCCGGGCGCGCGTGGTGGAGCAGGCCCTCGGGCAGCTCGACCGGTACATCTCGGGAACGCAGCTCGGCATCACCCTGGCATCGCTGGCACTGGGCTGGGTGGGCGAGCCGGCGCTGGCGGCGCTGGTGGACGTGGCGCTGCGCGCGCTCGGCTTCGACGTGCCGTCCGGGCTGGTGCACAGCGGCGCGGCGATCGCCACCGCGTTCGCCATCATCACGTTCCTGCACATCGTCCTCGGCGAGCTGGCACCCAAGGCCCTCGCCCTGTCGCGCCCCGAGGAGGTCAGCAAGTGGGTCGCCTGGCCGCTCATGCAGTTCTCGCGGCTGATGCACCCGGGCATCGTCGTCCTCAACGGCACCGCCAACGCCCTGCTGCGCGCCGCGGGGATCGCGCCGGCCTCCGAGGCGAGCCACGTGCACTCCCCGGAGGAACTGCGGCTGCTCGTGCTGCAGGCACGCGCCCAGGGGACGCTCGACGAGTCCGACACCGCGATGCTCGAGGGCGTCTTCGACTTCCGGCGCAAGAAGGTGCGCGACGTCATGCGCCCCCGCACCGAGGTCGCCGGCATCCCCGACGACGCGTCGGAGGCCGACGTACGGGCGATCCTCGCCCGCGAGCGCTACTCGCGCTACCCGGTCTATCGCGAGACGCTCGACGACATCGCGGGCGTGCTGGTGGCCAAGGACGTCTGGCTGCGCGACGCGGGCTCGGCGTTCGACCTCGCCGCGTTGACCCGCGAGGTCCTCTTCGTCCCGGACGTCCGCTCGGCGGAGCGGGTCTTCGACGACCTCCGCCGCACCCGGGCGCAACTGGCGGTGGTGCTCGACGAGTACGGCGGCACCGCGGGGATCGTGACGATCGAGGACCTCGTCGAGGAAGTCGTGGGCGACATCGCCGACGAGTACGACCAGCTGGCCCGCGAGAGCATGATCCAGGACGGGGTCCTCGAACTCGCCGGCTCGCTCTCGCTCGTGGACGTGCGGTCGGATCACAAGGTCGCCGTCCCCGAGGGCGACTGGACGACGCTCGGGGGATACGTGTTCTCGGCTCTGGGGCGGCTGCCGCAGGTCGGGGACCGCACGCTGGTCCCGGGAGCGGACCTGGAGGTCGTGGCGATGGACGGACGGCGGGTGGCGGCGGTGCGCGTGCACCAGGTGAAGGCATGACGGGCGGTCCGGTGCGCCGGGCCGCCGCCGGGCGACGGTGGGGGCTGGTCCTCGCCCTCGGCTGTGCCGCCGGGCACCCGGCGCCCGCGGCGGCGCAGGATACAGCCGCGTATCCGAGGCCCGACCGCCCGGTCGCGCGCATCGTCGCGCCGTCGTGGACCGGCGAGGCCACGCGCGACGACGCCGGCGAATTCGCGCGCGTCGCCGAGCTGCTGGGCATCCGGCGCGGCATGCGCGTGGCCGACATCGGCGCCGGCTCCGGCTACTACGTCGCGCGCCTCGCACCGCTCGTGGGGCCCGAGGGGCGCGTGTACGCCAACGACATCGTGCCGCGCTACCTCGCACAGTTGCGCGAGCGCGTCACGCGCGAGCGCCTGGGCAACGTGTCGGTGATCGAGGGGACGCCCGGCGACCCGAAGCTCCCGGCGGCCACGGTGCAGGTGGCGCTCATGATCCACATGTACCACGAGATCGAGGATCCCTTCGGCCTGCTGGCGCGGCTCGTCCCCGCGATGGCCGACGACGGGCTGCTGGGTATCCTAGACATGGAGTTCCCCACCGCGCAGCACGGCACCCCGCCGCCGCTGCTGCGCTGCGAGCTCGCCGCCGCGGGCTGGACCTTCGTGGCGCTGCACGAGACCGGGGCGAGCGAGTACGTCGCAACCTTCGCCCCCCCGGCGACGGCGCCGAGCGCGGCGCAGGTCCGGGCGCGCCTCGCTGCCCGCCCGTGCCGCGCGTGACGCCGACGGCCGACGACGCGCTGGTCGTCACGCCGTCGGTGACGATCCCGCGGCACGAACTCGTCGTCCGTGCGACGCGCGCCGGCGGGCCCGGCGGCCAGCACGTGAACACCTCGTCCACGCGCATCGAACTCACGTGGGACGTGGCGGGCTCGGCGGCGCTCACCGGCGCCCAGCGGGCGCGGGTGCTCGAGCGGCTCGCGTCCCGCCTCGACGGCGACGGCCGCCTGCGCCTCGTCGCCGCCGACACGCGCTCGCAGGCGCAGAACCGGACGCTGGCCGAGCGGCGGCTGGTCGCCCTGGTGGCGCGGGCACTCGTCGTGCCCAAGGTGCGACGCGCCACGACGCCCTCGCGCGCCCAACGGGCCGAGCGACTCGCCGAGAAGCGGCGGCAGGGCGAGAAGAAGGCGGCGCGGCGACGGCCGGGCGACGACTGACCCGGCCTGGCGGCGCCCGCTCAGGCGCCGTCGTGCAGCTCCGCCTTGAGTCGGGCGATCGCGTCGCGGCCGTGGCGCGCCGCCGCCGAGTTGGGCCAGCGGTCGATGATCCGTCGGAGCTCGACGACCGCGCGTCCCTTGTCCGGCAACGGCCCGAGCAGCAGGTCCACGATGCGCTGCGCGACGTACAGGTGGCGCTCGGGCGGCGCCTCGAGCCGCTGCACCTCGCGATAGAGGGCGAGGGCCCGCTCGTGCTGCCGATGGACGTCGCCGTAGAAGTCGGCCGCGCGCACACGCACCTCGACGTCGCCGGGTCGCTCGGCGATGGCGTCCTCCCACAGCACCGCGGCGGCAGCGTGGTCGCCGCGCACGACCTGCGCCTCGATCTGGGAGAAGTCGAAGGCGTAGGGGGTCGTCGAGCCGCTGGGCTGCAGGGTCCGCTGGACGAGCCCAGCGACACCTTCGGTGCCGATCATGGTGAACGCGTACGCCACGGCCGTCCCGATCGCGAATCCGCCGAGGAAGCCCAGCGCTCCGAACCGCACGCCGCCGCCGATGGCCCCGAGCACCCCGCCGGCCAGCGCCCACGGCAGGATCCGGAGGCGCCGGAGTCCGGCGTCGGGGTCCCCCTTCGAGAACGGGCTCCAGGACTCGGGCACGGGTCAGCGACTCGGCACGGGGATCGTCTTCGCCCCGCGCACCGGCGTGTTCTTGCGCACGCGCTTCGTCCGGTACATCGCCGCGTCGGCGGAGTCGATGGCCGCCGGCAGCTCGTCCCCGCTCGCGTAGTCGGCGGCGCCGATCGAGACCTCGAGGCGCACGAGCTGCCGGTCGGCCCCGACCGGGATCGCCGCGGCGGCCGCCACGACCTGCGCGAGCCGCTGCGCGACGCCGTCCGGCATGGCCCCCGGGAGCACGAGCAGGAACTCGTCTCCCCCCCAGCGATAGAGCCGGTCGAGCGGGCGGATCGAGCCGCGCACCGTCCGGGCGCAGTGCGCGAGCAGTTCGTCTCCCGCCGCATGCCCGTGCGCGTCGTTGATCTCCTTCAGGTTGTCCATGTCGAGCATCGCTACCGTGCCGAAGGTGGACTTCGCGACCTCGAGGCCGATCCCCTCCGCGTACGCGCGCCGGTTCAGGCACTCGGTGAGGGGATCGTAGTTCGCCAGCCGGCGCAGGGCGTCATTGGAGACGGCGAGCTCGGTGCGCGCGTCATCCACCTCGCGCTTGGCATCCTCCATCTGAATGACCACCATGCCGAACCCCAGCAGCATCTGCAGCGGCAAGTCAACGTACGGGTGGTAGGTGCGCAGGAGCTCGAGGGCCGGGGGACCACGCATCCCCGCGGCGGCGAGGCCGAACGCCACGCCGTACGCCGCGCCCACGACCGCGAGGGCCATGAACACGCCGCCCGTGACCGAGCTGCCCACCCCGCGACGCGCGGCGCGGAGGGTGAGGAGGTGCCAGCCGGCCAAGGCGCTCGCGGCCGTCACGAGCGGGGCCTGCAGGGCGATGGCGGTCTCGAGGTCCCGCCCGACGAGCAGGGACACGACCGCGAACGTGAGCGCGGCCCCCTGGGCACCGCGGCGCCGCCCGAGGGCGTTGAAGCCGCGCGTGTACATGAGCGTCCCCGCGAGCAGCAACCACCAGCCGTGGACCCTGGCCGCCTGGAAGGCGATGTACAGCACGGCGGAGACCGCCCCGTCCTGCGACGCCGTCACGGTCGCGAGCGCGTCGGGGAAGACCCGGAGCGAGTATCGGATGAGCAGCGGCACCAGCGCGCACAGCATCGCCACCCACGCCTCGGCCCAGACCGTGAAGTACGTCCGGCGCCACCCGCTGCGCTGCAGCACGCCGAAGAGCGCCGCGAGGAGGAGCGTCACGGCGGTCTGCGTCCACAGGCCGATCAGGCCGACGAAGAGGTCGGGAGAGGCGTGGTCCATTCGGCGGGGGCCGGACGCGACGCCGGGGTCCGCTCCGAGCCCGGGCCGCGCCGTACAGCCCTTAACGTGTGGTGGCGGGACGCGAAGACGGCAAGGGGCGCGGCGGCCTCTCGCTAGGGTGCGCCGCGGCGCGCCCGGACCTCGATCGAGTCGGCAAGGCGGCGCAGCGCCCGGAAGGCCGCCGGTTCGATGCCGCGCCGTTCACCGTCCGCCGCCAACCGCCGGGCCGCCTCGAAGCGCCCGAGGCCGATCGCGCAGGCGACCAGGTTCACCCGCGCATCGGCGCCGTCGGGATACACCAGCAGCGCCCGCTCCAGCAGCGGGACCGCCGAGCCGCAGCGGTCCTGCCGACGGTAGAGGTCACCGAGGAGCGCGAGCGCGCCGTAGTCGTCCGGGAAGAGCGTCACCGCCCGGCGAAGCGCCACCTCGGCCTCGGCGACGCGCCCCTCGCGCACGTGCCGCTGGCCGAGGAGGTACCACGGGCGGTAGCTCCGCGGCGTCTCGGCGGTCGCCGTCGCGAGCAGCGTCGCGTCGTCGCGCCAGGTCGTCGTGCGGAGGGCCGCCCGCGTCGCCCCGGCCGCGGCGAGCAGCGCGACGCCCCAAGCCGCGAGGCGGCGCACGACGGGCTCCGGGGCCTGCTCGCGCCAGAGCGCTGCCCCCCACGCCCCGATCGCCAGCAGCACTCCGACACTCGGCAGCAGCAGCGTCCGCTCGGCGAGGATCACGCCGGTGGGCACGAACACGTTCGACGCAGGGAGCAGCGCCACCGCCGCGAGCCCGAGGCCGAAGGCGGCGACGGGCACCCGTCGCCACGACAGCGCGCCGAGTGCGGCCCCGGCCGCGAGGACCACCACCCCTGGCAGGAGCTCGGGGGACCAGCCCCGGTGGACCACGACGTGCGGCGGCGAGTACTCGACGGCGAGCCGCGCCGGCCACAGCAGGAGGCGCCCCCACTCGGCCGCCACGCCGAGCATCGTCCAGCGCCGGTCCGCCGGCGACAGCACCATCCAGAGCCCCGCCGGGGCGTCGTCCCACGTCGCGACGGCGCGGCTGCGCAGCACGGCGTACGCCCCCAGCACCACCACCAGCGCCGCCGCGAGCGGCAGCCCGTGCCGCACGAGGCCCCACCAGGGACGGCGATCGGTGACGAGTGTCAGCTCCGCCAGCAGCAGCACGAGGGGGACGAGCACCCCCTGCTCCTTCGAGAAGGCCGCGAGGGCGGCGCCCGCGACGACGGCGAGCGTGCGGCCCGGCGACGGTCCGCGCTCGCGCCACGCGAGGTAGGCGCCGAGCGCGACGACGGTCCCGAACGCCATCCCCAGCTCGGCGAGGCCGACGATGTTGGCCACCGGCTCGACGTGCACCGGATGCGCGGCGAACAGGACACCGACGGCGAGCGCCGCCCCGGGCGGCAGCAGTTCCGTCGCGAGCCGCCAGACGGCGAGGCACAGCAGTGCGTAGGCCGCGAGGTTGCCCGCGTGGAAGAGCCACGGCGCCCCGCCGCCGAGCGTCCACTGCACCGCGTAGGCGAGCATCGGGAGCGGTCGGTAGAGCGCCTCGAGCGCGGGCGGCGGCCAGTACGACTGCCCGAACAGCCGCCACCAGCCGGCGAGCTGGTGCACGCGCGCGTTGTCCTGGATGATGACGCGGTCGTCGTAGGTGAAGCCGTTGGCGATGGCCGGGGCCATCGCGAGCACGGCGACGGCGACGACGAGCGTCGCCGCGATCCCGCGCCGCGCGAGCCACCACGGGGCTCGCGCGGCCGGCCCCGCGGTCATGGCAGGCGGGCGGGGGCGCCGATGGCCACGGCGAGTTCGGCGCGGACGACCGCCGCGCGCGCCTGGAGGGCAGCGAGTCGCACCTCCTCGTCGAGCACGAGCCGCTCGCGCAGATTCACGATGAGCAGCGAACTCTCGCCGTTCTCGAAGCGCCGCTGCTCGCCGGCGAGCATGCCGCGCGCCTGCTGCACGGTGACCGCCTGCAGCGCGATCTGCTCGTCCACCGCGCGGACGTCGTTGGCACCGACGAGCACGGCGTTGCGGACGTCGCGGCGCAGCTGGGCCTCGATCTGGCGCTGCTGGTCGAGCCGCTGGGTGACCTGGCTGAAGCGACCGCGCTCGCGCAGGTACAGCACCGGCGACCGGAACGTCGCGCCGAACTTGTAGTTGTCGCCCCAGCCGCCGGCGTCGGTGAGGCCGTCGGTGCGGTCGGCGTCGGAGACGGCGGAGACGTCGAGGGCGGCGAACGGGATGAACTGCTGCCCGAGGAAGAGCCGCTGTGCCTCGACCTGGCGGATGCGGGCCGCGACCTTGGCGAGCTCGGGATGCGCGCGCTCGGCGGCGGCGAGCCACGTGGGGACGCGCTCGAGGGCCACCGGTGTCGCGAAGCCCTCGTTCGCGGGCCGTGCGCCGTCCGCGAGGTCCACGGGCTGGCCGCGCTCGTCCCACAGGTAGGCCTGCAGCAGGAGGGTCGCGGCGTAGAGCGCCTGCTCCTCCTGCACGCGAATGCCCTCGCGCCGGTTGACCTCGAGCCGCGCCTCGAGGGTGTCGATCGCCGGTGCCTCGCCGTTGGCCAGGCGCAGCCGCACCGCGCGCAGCCGGAAGTCCGCCAGCCCGACGCCGTCGCGCGCGATCGCCGCGCGGCGCCAGGCCTCGAACCACCGGGCGTAGTCGCGCGTCGCGCGCAGCAGCAGGCCGTTGACGAGACTCAGGCGGTCGCCCTCGGCGAAGTCGAGGGCGGCCCGCGCCTGCGCGAGCGCGTTGCGCCGCTCGTCGGTGACGATCCGCTGCCCGAGCGGCAGGGAGACGCCGAGCGCGAGCAGCCCCGCGTTGGCGGTGCCGTTCTGCGGGTTGAGCGACGGGCCGAGCCCGCGCGAGTAGCCGACCTTCACGTCGGCGCCGGTGATGGTGGGAAGCTTGAGCTCGGCGTCCACCTCGCTGTACTTGGCGCTCCCCTTCTCGGCCTTGCGGTCCCACGTGGCCGCGATCGTGGGGTCGAACGCCCCGCGCGCGATGCGCACGTCCTGCGCCGCCTGGTCGCGCGCGAGGCGCGCGGCGCGGGCGACGGGATGGTTGGCGAGGACCTGGGCGTAGAACCGGTCGAGGAGGACGACCGGCCCGGTGTCGGTCTGGGCCCGCGCCGGGGGGCCGCCCGCGGGCGGCGCCCCGGCGGCGACCTGCAGCAGGGCCAGCAGGGCCGCCGCACTTGCCGTCACGGGCACGGCGTCACCCCTTCTTGCCGCCGCCGCCCGCGGCGCCGACGTCCTTCGGCTTCTGCGGCGGGAAGCCGTTGATCTGCCGCCAGAGCTCGAAGCCGACGGTCACGTTGTCGAGCATGGCCCAGCCGTTGACGCGACCGCCGATGCGAAGGAGGTCGGGCCAGGGGTCGTCCTCGGGGTCCGGGGTGACCAGCACGCGGAACTCGCCGTTGTCGCTGGCCGTGTAGTCCACGACCTTGACGACGCCACCGAAGGTGCCGATCTGCCCCACGCCCCAGCCGACGAACTGCAACGCGGGAAAGCCGTCGAACTGCAGCCGCACCTTGCGGCCGGGCTTCACGAAGGGGACGTCCATCGCGCGCACGAAGAGCTCGACGGCCAGCTCCGGATTGGCGGGCTGGATGGTGACGACGGGATCACCCTCCTTCACGACGTCGCCGACGCCCGTCCGCTGCGCGCGCACGAGGTAGCCGTCCTGCGGGGCCTTGATCCGGTAGAAGCCGGCGCGGATCTCCATCGAGGTGTACTCGTTGCGCAGCTTGGCGACTTCCGCCGTGCCCTCGCCGATCTCGGCCTGCGTCTTGGCCTTGTCGCTGGTGGCCTTCGAGATCTTCTCGCGGTATTCGGCGCGCTTCGAGTCGAGGTCGATCTCGGCGTTGCGCAGCCCCTGCCGCTTCTCGACGAGCGTCGCGTTGGCCTTCTGGGCGTTGTTGGTGAAGGTTTCGAGGTCCACCTGCGCCGTGAGGCCTGCGTTGAACAGCTCCTGGCGGCGGCGGAGGCGGTCGGCCGCGATCGTGGAGTCCACGACGGCGGCCTCGTAGGCCGCCTCGTACTCCTTGATCTTGTTCGCCCCCTGCTCGATCGCGAAGATGAGCGCCTTCTCGAGGTTGATGATCTGCGAGTCGAGCGCGATCACCTGCCGGTACTTCGCCTCGACGGCGTCGCGCTTCCCCTCGACCTGCTCGCCGAGCCGGTCCACGAGCCGGGGATCGAGGAACTTGTCCTTGACCTCGGAGATCTGCACGAGGGGCGTCCCCCTCGTGACGTACTGCCCCTCGGCGACGAACCACTGCTCGATCCGCCCCGCGATCGCCGACGGCACCACGGCCGGCCGGTCCTGCGGGCGCAACGCAGAGAGGGTGCCCGTGCCGCTGACGAACTGCTGCCACGGCAGGAGCATCGCGACGACGATCGCCGCGAAGAGCCCGAGCACCCACTTCCCCCACGTGCGGTAGGGGGTGTCCTTGTTGAGCAGCTTCGCCGAATAGAGCGGCGCGGTGTCGAACTCCATCGTGTGCTGGCTGGACTCGGCCATCGCGCCCCCTCAGGCGGCGCCGGCCGCGGCCGGCTGGGTGGTCAGGCGGCGCACGTCGGGATGCGCGGCGCACTCGGCCCACGTCCCCGTCGCGGCGATGCGCCCCTCGCGCATGACGAGCACGCGGTCGCACGCCGACAGCAGGGCGGGGTCGTGCGTCACCAGCAGGACGGTGCCCACCTGCGTGCGGTCCGCCAGCAGGGCCTGTACCCGGCCGCGGAGCCCGGGATCCAGCGTCGAGAAGAAGTCGTCGAGGACGAGCAGGCGCGGTTCGCCGGCGATCGCCTGCGCGAGCAGGAGCCGCGTGGCGACGCTCGTCGGGAGCCCGCGCCCCCCGTTGCGGATCGCGGTGCGGAGCCCGAGCGGTTGGTCCTGCACCCACCGGGCGAGGTCCACGCGCTCGAGCGCGCGCAGCACCCGGTCGGTGCCGATGCCGGGGCGGCCGACGGTGACGTTGTCCTCGATCGTGCCGTCGAAGAGGTCGCTCTGCGACAGGTACTGCCCCACCACGCCCCGCAGCGCGCTCCGGTCGAGGTCGCGCAACGTGATGCCGTCGTAGGTGATGGTGCCGCGGTAGTCGTCGAGCAGCCCGGTGGCCACGAGCAGCAGCGACGACGAGCCGGCCCCGACGAACCCGGTGATGCCGATGCGCTCGCCAGGCGCGACGGCGAGATCGATGTCGGCGAGCACCGGCTGCGTCGCGCCGGGATACATGTAGCCGACCCCGCGCAGTTCGAGGGCCATCCCCTGGTCGGCGCTGCCGCGGGGTGCCAGCCCTCCCTGCGGGTCCAGCGGCAAGTCGGTGACGTGACCCACCTTGTCCACGGCCGTGAGGACGTCGTACACGGTCGAGAGACTGGCGATGATCTTCTCGATCGCCGCGAGCACGGTCACGATCACGAGCTCCGACGCCACGAACATGCCGATCGTGATCTGCTCCTCCTGCAGCAACACGGCCCCGAGGATCAGCAGGGCGCCGGTGATGATCGTCTTGAAGGCGACGAAGAACCACGACTGCTGCACGATCACCCCGAAGTGCTTCTTCCGGTACTTGAGGTAACCGGTCAGCAGCTCGTCCGTCCGGTCGATCGCGAGGTTCGAGCGGCCCGCGAACTTGAACGCCGTCAGCGAGCGCGCCACTTCCTCGAACCAGTGCACCACGCGGTACTTGTACTTCGACTCGACGATCGAGGTCTCGAGCCCCTTGCCGCCCGTGCGCCAGAGCAGCACGAGCAGGATGATGATCAGCGTGATCGCCGAGATGGACAGGAACGGGTTGTAGATCCCCAGCAGCAGCACGCCGAAGACGATCGTGACGATCGCCGCGACCGCGTCGGTGAGCAGCTTCGAGAGCGACTTCTGGATCGTCAGCGCCTCGAAGAACCGGTTCATCTGCTCCGGCAGGTTCTCGTCGAGCGCGTGCTCCATGCGCATGCGCGGCACGCGGAACGCGAACTCCACCGCCAGCCGCGCGAAGACGCGCTGCTGGATCACCTCGACAACGCTCATCTGGAAGATCTGCAGCGCCCCCGAGGCCAGCGAGCCGATCACCACGAACACGATCAGCAGGAAGAGCGGCTGGATCAGCAGCCCGCCCTGCACCAACTGCACCGTCGCCTGCACCCCCAGCGGCAGCGCGAGGCCGAAGAGGCCCACCAGCACCGCGTAGAGCCAGACCAGCCAGATGTCCCGCTTCTCGCGCGCCAGAAGCTGCCAGAACCGGTCCACCGGCGACACGTCGCCGCCGTCGCCGTCGCCGGCGGCGACGAGCGGCACGACGCCCAGCGGCACCAGACAGACCAGCTCCGCCTCCGCCCCCGCTCCCGGCGCCGGCAGCAGCGAGTCGAGCGGCCCGTGCACCTTGGCCTCCGACGCGTCCGACCCGACGCGCACCGCCTCGAGCTCCGCCCCGCGCTGGCTCGTGATCACCATCGCCTGCCACTCCGGCACCGTCCCCCCGGCCGACGCCAGCACCACCAGCGGGTACGTCCCGTCCGCGACGAAGCGCCGCAGCTGCTCCCGGTCCACCGACCGCCGCAGGTACGCGAGGTTCACCTTGCGGCCCATCGCCACGACCGCGTCGGCGAAGCTCAGCAGGTCGGGCTCGGTCCCGTCGGCGCGGCGGAGGTCCGCCGCCCACGCGGTACGGTCCACCTCCAGCTTCAGGGCTGAGGCGACGACCGCGTTGATGGCGCTGGCCTGACGAATCGGCATAGCGAGTGAACGGCGAGGACAATTCGGGATAGCCGAGCAATCTACACGCCTTGCGGCGCGGAGGTCCACCGGTTGGATCAGCAAGCTAACGACGCCCGAGCGTGCGCCGTGCCACCTGCGTGGCATCCGGAACGTGGGGCGGCCGAGGCCTCCGGGCGGCATCCCGCGGCGGGCCGATGTGCCGAGCTCGAACCCGACGGGGCCCTCGCGCATTCAGCTCGAGATGCCCATCACCGACGCGCCCGGATGAGTCACGACGACGAGCACCTCGACGACGAGTTCCCCCTCGGCGACGGCACCGCCGACCGCGAGGCGGAGGTGGCCTGTCCCTGGTGCGGCGAGGTCATCACGGTGGCGCTCGACCCCGGCAGCGGCGCGGAGCAGGAGTACGTCGAGGACTGCCAGGTCTGCTGCCGACCCTGGCTCGTCCGGGTGATATACGGCCCGGACGGCCAGGCGCAGGTCTGGGCGGACGCCGCCGGCGACTGGGACGACGAGTAGGCCTCCGGCGCGCGGGGGGCGCGCCGGTTGAGGGGGGCGACGAGCGTCCGATACTCGGGACATGCGACGCCGGATCCTCGCCCTTGCCGCCGGCCTGGCCGCCGCCCCCCTTCGCGGCCAGGCCTGCGTCGCACCGCATCCGTCGGGGCACGCGGCCGCCGTGGATTACGGGGTGGCGTCGATGCCCACGCACGCACAGGTCGAAGCCGGCTTCACGTACGGGCGGCGGCTCGATGCGCCCACCTGGATCGGCAGCGGCAACTCGCTCATCCTCGAGGGCTCGTGGCACAACGGCCGGCTCGACATTCCCGGCGGCACGAGTGCCGACCGGGCCTCGTTGCGGGCTGCCACGGCAGCGACGGTCGTGACGCGGCTCTTCACCCACCTCACCGTCTGCGCCCACCTCGGGGCCGGATGGTACCTCGCCAATGGTGAGCCAGGGCCGTCACGCTTTCTCGACGTCCCCGTCGGCGTGGGCCTCGGCGCCACGGTGCCGGTGGGCGGGCTCGTCGTGCTGCCGTTCGTGACACCGACCGTCTCGTACGTGGCGGAGTACCGGCGGGCGACCACCACCGCCCCCGAGATCGCCGACAACCGCCGCGACCTCGCGCTCACGTACGGCGCCGCCCTGCGGGTCGGCCGCCTCGAGGTGCGCGGGGCGTGGCGCCTGCGCGACCAGCGCGTGCAACAGGCGACGCTCTTCCGGATGTCGGCGCTCGTCTGGTTCTAGTCGTCGGCGCTAGCTTCTCCCGCATGTCCGATGCGGAAGGGGTCCGGCTCGACCAGTGGCTCTGGGCGGCGCGGTTCTTCAAGACCCGCTCGCTGGCGGCCGAGGCGATCGACGGCGGGAAGGTGAGCCACAACGGCGACCGGGCCAAGCGCGCGAAGACCGTGCGCGTCGGCGACGAGGTCCGCGTTCGGCAGCACGCGACCGAGTGGGTCGTGCGGGTCACCGGGCTCGGGGTGCGCCGGGGATCAGCGGCCGTGGCCGCGACGCTCTACGAGGAAACACCGGCTTCGAAGGCGGCGCGCGAGGCGCTCGCGCTGCAGGTGAAGGCGAGCGGGCCGGCGTTCCGTCACGGCGACGGGAAGCCCAGCAAGAAGGACCGGCGCGACCTCGAGCGGTTCCGCCGCGGGATCTAGCGGGAGTTCGCGGGAGCTAGCGGGATCTCGCGGGCGCCGGCTGGCGCCAATCCCCGCGTGATCACTCCCGCGTGATCACTCCCGCGTGATCACTCCCGCGCGACGGCCCGCAGCAGCGCCGCCTGGTCGATCCGGTGCCCCCCGTCGTACCACTGCAGCCGGTAGGGGACGCGCGCGGCCAGCAACCGGGCCTCGAGTCCCGCGACGGCGGCCGCCGACACGTACGCGTCCTCACGACCGGCGACGAAGGTCAGCGCCACGTCGGCGAGGTCGGCGGGCAGCGCCAGGTCGTCCGGCACCTGCGACGCCCACAGCACCAGCGACGCCGGCCGGTGCCGACCGCGGGCCGCCCAGCGCGCCGCGGTGGTCCCGCCCTGCGAGAAGCCGAGCACGTGCAGCGTCGCCCCGGGGGCGCAGCGCGCGAGCGCCGCGTCGGCGACGCGGTCGAGGTAGGCGACGTAGTCCGCGATCTCGTGCTCGCGGTCCTCGCGGGTCATCCACGTCGCCCCGATGCGCTGCGACCCGCCGGCGGCGCGCACGTCCGGCGCCTCGAGGTAGAAGCGGTTGAGTCCCTCCGGCGCCGCGACGAGGGCGCCCGCGTCGGCGAGGCCGCCGAAGTGCCGGATGAAGTACCCCGCGAGCTGGCCGTAGCCGTGCAGTACCACCCACGCCTCGCGCGCCGGGGCGTCCGGGGCCAGCCAGTGGACGCGGGCGTGGCGCTCGACGACGAGGGCCGTGACCTCGGAAGCGCGGGGCGGGCGCGAGGGATCGCCGCTCACGCACGCTCCGCGGCGGCGGCATCCACGACGTGGCGGTAGTCGGCGATCAGGTCGTCGAAGATCACGTCCCAGCTCCGCGCCCCGGCATACGCGAGGCCGGCGGCGGCCATGGCGCGGCGTCGCCCCGGGTCGTCCGCCAGTCCGAGCAGCGCGGCGGCACAGGCCGCGTCATCGCCCTCGGGAAACAGCAGCCCGCGATCCTCGCCGACGAGCTCGCGCGTCGGGCCGGCCTCGGCCCCCACGATCGGCACTCCGCTCGCCATCGCCTCCATGAGCACGTTGCCGAACGTGTCGGTCACCGACGGGAAGACGAACACATCACCGGCGGCGTAGAACTGCGAGAGCCGTTCGCCGCCGAGCATCCCCGTGAAGGTGACCTCGGCCGGCACCGCCCCGCGCATCTCCGCCATGTACGGCCCGTCGCCCGCGAGCGCGAACCGCACCTTGCGGGCGCCCCGTTCGGCGACGACGCGCGTGATCGCCCGTGCCAGCACCGGCAGCCCCTTCTCCACGGCGATCCGCCCTACGTAGGTGACGAGCATCGTGTCGTCGTCGGCGCCCAGTTCGGCCCGCATGGCGGCCGACCGGAACGCGGGGGCGAAGCGGTGCGTTTCGACGCCGCGACTCCAGATGGCGGTGTGCGTGAAGTGGTGCGCCTCGATCTCGCGCTGGACGGCCACGGTGGGGCAGTACGTGCGCCGCCCGCTGTTGTGGAACCAGCGCAGGAACGCCCAGCCCGGCTCGGAGAGCGCGCCGAGGCGGTAGAAGCGGGCGTAGGCCGACAGCGACGTGTGGTAGCTCGTCACGAACGGCAGCCCGAGCGCACGGGCGGCGTGGCGGCCCGAGAGCCCGACGCCGAAGGGTGTCGCCGCGTGCACGAGGGTCGGCTGCCACGCCGCGAGGTCGGTCTTCGCCCGCGGGAAGCGCGGCAGGGCCAACTGCAGCTGCGGGTACGCCCAGAACGGCGTGCTCGGATAGCGGACGACGTCGGGATGCGGCTCGGCGTCGGGGTCCTCGGTGCAGAAGACGCGGACCGCCCCGCCCCGCGCGCGGATCGCCTCGGCGAGGCGCGCGAGGGTGCGCGCCACGCCGTTGACCTGCGGCGGGTACGTGTCGCTGAACAGGGCGACGCGGAGCCCCTCGGCGAGGCGCTCGCGCGGTCGGACGGGTGGGGTCGCCGCCGCCCCCACCGTCACGCGGCCACCGCGGATGCGCCGGCCAGGAGCCCCGCGTACGGCACCGTCCGCCCCCCGCGCGCCAGCAGCGACGCCAGCACCTCGCGCGTCCCCGCGGTCGTCGCGGGATGCCGCAGGTCGGCCGGATGCAGGACGACGCGGGCCAGTTCACCGGGCACGAGGCGCCGCGCCTGACGCGCCACGACCGCGCGCGACACCACCGCGCGGACGGGGGTCCGGCCGCTCCAGCAGAGGTTCGGCACCACACGCCACTCGTCCTCGCGGATGAGGATCACGTGCCGGTGGTCCTCGCCGACGCGGAGGTCGAGCCGACGCGCCGCCTCCCAGCATCCCGGCCGCGAGAGCCATGCGGGCGGGATGAAGCCGATCGGGTCGAGGCCGAGCCCGCGCAGCAGTTCCGCCCCGCGCGCCATGCGCTCGAACGCCGGCGCCGCGTCGAGGGTGAGGAACTCCCCCTCGCCGGCCGTGCGGCCGAACGCCCGCCAGTGGTCGCTCAACGTGCGGGGCAAGCCCGCCTCGTCGTGCCGCTCGCCGTGCAGGAAGATCTCCGCCCCCTCGGCGGCGCGATCGAGCAGCCAGCGGACGAACGCACGATCGGCGGCGAGCGGGGCGCGGCCGTGCCAGTCGGGGACCACCAGCAGCGCGGGGGTGACGTCCTGCGCGCGGCACATCGCCCACAGGGCCTCGCACTCGGCGCGCAGCGCCGGCGTGACGTCGTGGATCGAGACGAGCAGCCGCACGCGCGTCGCCGGTCAGCGCGCCGCGACGACGTCGCGATAGACCGCGACGATGCGGTCGAACACCGTGGACCACGCGTGCTCGCGCTCCGCGTACGCGCGGCCACGAGCGCCGAGCGCCGCGAGGTCCGCCTGGACCATCTGCCGCACTCCCTCGGCGAGGGCGGCGGGCTCGCCGCTGGCGAAGCAGGTGCCGGCGCCGGAGCGCCGGACCTGCTCCGAGACGCCGCCGCGATCGGCCGACAGCACGGGGATGCCGGTGGCGAGCGCCTCGAGCGAGCTGAGCCCGAAGGTCTCCTGCGAGCAGGGGGCGACGAAGAAGTCGGCCGCCGCGACGACGTCGGCCAGCGCGTCGCGGTTCGTCTGGAAGGGAACGAAGTGGACGCGCCGCCGGCCCGCGGCCAGCGCCTGCAGCATCGGGCGCATCGGGCCGTCGCCGACGATCGCCAGCTCGCAGTCGGAGGTCCGCTCGACCTCCGCCCATGCGCGCACCAGCAGGTCGAGCTCCTTCTCCTTCGCGAAGCGCCCCACGAACACCGCCAACGGCCGGTCGTCGAACCCGAGCCGCGCGCGCACCTCGGCGCGCCGCGCCTGGCGATCCGGGCGGAAGAACGCGAGGTCCACGCCCAGCGGCACCTTGACCACCCGGTCGATGCCCGCGCCGCGCAGTTCGTCCACCGAGAAGTCGGAGGCCGCGATGGTGACGTCGAACATGCGGTCGAGCCGTCGCGCGTATTGCCACGAGGCCCGGTAGAGCCACCGCCGCGCCGCCGTCGCGCGCTCGGGGAACGGCGCGAAGACCCGCGGGAAGTTGCTGTGGTAGAAGTACACCAGCGGGGTCTCGATCCGCCGCGTGGCGAGGCGCATCAGCCACGGCACCAAGCCGGGGCTGCCGACCTCGATCAGGTCCGGCGCCTCGTGCTCGACGACCCGCCGGGTCGAACGCGTCGCCAGCATGAAGCGATAGGGCTTCTGCTTGGGGATCGCCGGCCCGCGCAGGCGGTACACGCGGACGCCGTCGCTCTCGGAAATGGCGTCCTCGGGGCCCGGCACCATGATCACCTGCCGCAGCTCCGGGTGCGCCTCGACGTACTTCGCCTTCTCGAGCAGGTAGGTGCGGATGCCGCCCGACGTCTCGCCGAAGAACTCGCTGACGTCGAGCACCGAGAGCGACGCATCCGGCCGGCGCGGCGGCGCCAGCGGCGCGGTGGCGATCTCGATCTCGGGCAGCGGCTCGAGCGGGAACAACCGATCCGTCAACGACGGCGGCCCCGCCGGACGATCGAGCGGCGGCGGGGCGGCGGTGGCGGTGGCGGCGAGGCGCGTGTCGGGCATGGGGGGCGGACGCGTTGCGCGCATCGTACGGACGACGCGTCCTGCCGTGCAAGGTAACGGCGGACGTGACGAACGGCGATCTCGTGACGGGGCCCGCGTCAGGCGGCGGCCACCAGCGTCTCGGCGAACGCCTCGGTGAGCGGCCGCCCGTCCCACGCCGACGGCGGCGTGACGCCAAGGGTCCACGCGACGGTCGCCGGCAGATCCAGCCAGCTCGCCCCGTCGAGGCACACGCCAGGACGCACGCCGCGTCCCGCCATCAGGATCGGGATGGTCGTGTCCAGCGGATGCGCGCTGTGGTGGTGGGTCGGCACGGCGCCGCCGCCGCCGTGGTCGGCGCAGGCGATCAGCAGCGTGTCGTCGCCGCGATCCAGCTCGAGCATCCCGGCGAGGCGCCCGAGGGTGTCGTCGAGCGTGCGCGCCGCCGCGGCGTAGGCACCGCTCATCCAGCCGTGCGCGTGGCCGGCCCGGTCGGCGTCGGGGAAGTGCAGGAACGTGAAGCCGGGGAGGCGTTCCCGCAGTGTCCCCTCGGCCGCGGCGAGGATCTCGGGGGCGTGGTCCCCCGTCATGGTGACGCGGGCAGCGCCCGCGTGCCGCGCGAACTGACGCGCGAGGCCGCGACAGAGCCACGGGATGCGACGGATGTGCACCGTCGTGGGGATGCCGTGGGCCGCCAGCACCTTTGTCACGAGCGGAAGTCGGCCGGGTTGCTTCGGCAACCGGAAGGCCTCGGACTCGATACCGTGCACCGAGGGCGCGACGCCGGTGAACAGGGACGTCAGTGCGGCAGCGGTCACGCTGGGGCGCACGCTGGTGCCGGCGCGCGTCTCGGCCCCTCCCCGGGCCAGCCGCTTCCAGTGCCGCAGGTCGAACGGGTCAATCGCATCCGGTCGAAGGCCGTCGAGCACGGCGACGACGACGCGGGACACCACGGGCGACGGGGACATGCGGATCTCCGGTGTGGCCCCCGCGTCGAATCGGATGCCGCCTGCCGCCCGGCAGGCCGGCACGCGAGGGCGCGCTCCGGACGTGAAGGGTGCGAGGCCTACCGCACGATCCGCCCACGACCCCGTGTCGGCCGCGTCACGGCCGCGCCTCAGAGCAGCAACACGCCGACGTCGTAGAGGGCGTGCGTCCACGCCGCGATGCCGAAGCCGCGCAGCGCGTAGAGCCCGCTGAACCAGGCGCCGGCGAGCAGGCGGAACGTGAACGAGGCGACCGAGAAGGTGTCGCCGCCGGGGCCGACGTAGTGGAAGGCGCTGAACAGGACCGCCGACGCCGCCACCGCGACGCCCATGGCCGGCCCGGCCTTCCAGCCGAACGCCGCGCGGCCCAGCCAGGCGAGCCCGGTGACGAGCACGACGCGGAAGACGAGCTCCTCGTAGAGCCCCGCGCCGAGCGACACGGCCAGCCGGTCTGCGGCGGAGAGTTGCTCGAGCGGCGCGGTCATGGCGGCGAGGAGTCCCGCTTGGCCGAGCACCTGCGCGGTCACCGACCCGACGACCACCGCCGTCGCGACCGCCAGCGCTGCGGACTCGACGAACATCACCGCGAACCAGGCGGGGCGAAGCGCACCGCCGCGGCGGTCGCGCCAGGCGAGCCACGCGCCGCCGCCCACGAGCAGGGCCCCGAACAGCAGGGGGCCGTCGGGGCCGGCGACGGCGGTGAAGAGCCACGTCACCAGCGCGTCGGCCCCGTTGCGCACGGTTCCCCCGGTCATCCCCCGGGCGGCGACGAGCGCCTCGTAGGACAGCAGCAGCGGCAGGGCGAACAGCACCGCGTATCGGGGCGACCGGACGGTCGCGAAGTAGCGGTCGGAGTCCATGGCGATCCTACGTCGCGGCGGCGCCGGGGGTGTCGCGCCACCACCGGCGATGGCCGTCCACGGCGATCCCGAGGAACACCGCGTACTGCACCACCGACGGCCACAGCCCCTGGCCCACGAGCAGGACGAGGTAGCCGACGTTGATCGCGATCCACCACGCCCAGGTGTCGGCCCGCTTGCGGGTCAGTTGCCATTGGGCGACCAGCGAGGCGGCCGTGAGCGTGGCGTCCAGCGCCGGTGCCGTGCCGCCGGCGCGCGCGAGCGGCACGTAGAGCGCGACCGACAGCGCCGCGACGCTCGCGGCGAGGAGCGGGACGGCCCGCCGCGGGGTGCGGGTCACCGGGAGGTCGGCGGCCCCGCCATGGCGCCAGCGCCACCAGCCCAGCGCGTTGAGCAGCAGGTAGCCGACCTGCAGGCCGGCGTTCGCATAGAGCCGCGCCCCCCAGAAGATGCCCGCGTAGGCCAGCACGTTGAGGAGACCGAGCGGCCACGACAGCATCCGCTCGCGCGCCGCCAACCAGACGCTGGCGATGCCGAGCGAGGCGGCGGCGATCTCGACCCACTCGGCGGCGGCGGACACGCGCGCAAGAAAGCCCGCGCGCCCGCCGGACGCCAGCGCTGCGGCCGGCGCGGACCGGCGGCCGGCGGCGGCGGCGGCGCGCGGCGGTTACCGCCGCGCGACGACGGGAACGCCGAGCGCGGGGGAGATCCGGGCGGCCCGGCGCAGTTCGGCGATCCGGGCCTCGACGAGCCCCACGAGCTCGCTCATCGTCGCGGCGTCGAAGACGAGCCGCGCGCCGGCGGCGGCGTAGATCTCGGGCAGGCGGGCGGTCCCTCCGAGCCGGAGCGCCTCGCGGTAGCGCCGCACCGCATCGGCCGGGTCCTGCAGCGACCGGCGCCAGACCTGCAGCGCGCCGAGCTGCGCGATGCCGTACTCGATGTAGTAGAACGGGTATTCGAAGATGTGGAGCTGCCGGTACCACCGGGCCGTCCGCTCGGCCTCGAGACCCGACCAGTCGATGCCGCGCTCGAAGCGCGCGCGGATCTCCAGCCACGCCGCGTCGCGGGCCGCCGCGTCGTGCCCGCGACCCGATGTGTAGATCCACGCCTGGAAGGCGTCCACGCTCGCGATGTGCGGCAGCGAGAAGATCACGTCCTCGAGGTGCTCGAGCTGGGCACGGCGTGCGTCCTCGGACGAGTAGTAGCCGGTAGGCCGCACCAGGTGCGGTGCCGCGAGCAGCTCCATGGCCATCGACGCCAGCTCGGCCGCCTCGCTCCCCGTGCCTCGCTGCCAGATGAACGGATGTTCGCGCGCCTCGAAGGCGTGGAAGCAGTGGCCGGCCTCGTGGACGAGCGTGTTCACGTCGTCGGCGACGCCGACGGCATTCATGAAGATGAACGGCACGCGCTGCGCGGCCAGCTTGGTGCAGTAGCCCCCCGGGGCCTTCCCGGGCCGGCTCTCGAGGTCGAGCAGGCCGGCGCGCTCCATTTCGCCGAACCACGCGCCGAACTGCGGATCGAGCGTGGTGAAGGCCCGCTGCGCCCCCGAGACGAAGCCGGCGTCGTCGGCGAACGGCCGGAGCGGCGGTGCTCCGTCGGGGTCCACCGCGAGGTCCCATGGCCGCAGGGTCCCGAGGTCGAGGCACTCGCGCCGGTACGCCAGCAGCCGCTCGGCCGCGGGCACCACCACCTGCTCGACCGCTTCGTGGAAGCGGCGGCAGTCGTCCGGCGTGTAGTCGGCGCGGTGTTTGGCCGCGAACGCGTACGCCTGATAGTCCGCGAAGCCGGCGTTGCGCGCCAGCGCCTGCCGCCGCTCGTACATGCGGTCGAACAGGTCGGCGAGGGCGTCGCGCTTCTCGAGGTAGGCCCGGGCCCCGAGGCGGAAGGCGCGCTCGCGCACGCCGCGGTCGGCGTCCTGCAGGTACGGCTGCAGCTGGGGGATCGTCTTCGGCTCGCCGTCCCAGTCCGCCGACAAGCCGCCGGTGATCTTCTGGTACTCGGCGGCGAGGGCCTCGAGTTCGGCGTGGAGCGGGACGTTCTCGTCGCGGAAGATGCGGACGTCCATCCGGAACTGCTCCAGCACCGGCTGCAGGTCGCGGCGCGGGATGTCGAGGTCGAGCAGCCGCCGCGCGAGCCGCACCTGCTGGGCCTCCGACTTGGGGAAGATCTCGGAGAAGAACCGGAGGTAGGTGCGCTCCTTCCCCGCGTCGGCCGTGTCGCACGTGTAGGCGATGAGTGCGCGCGTCCCCGCCTCGGCGACAAGCTCCTCGAGCCGGGACCAGGTCGCCAGCCACGCTTCGGCCGTCGCGGAGGCGAGCGGCGCCTCGGCCAGGGCGTCGTACCACGGGGCGACCTCGGCCCACGTGGCGTCGGCGAAGGCGTCGGGGGATTCTGGCAGCCGGATCATCACGGCAAGCTTGCAGCACGACGCGCGGCTGTCGAGTCCCGGGGAGTCGGCGGCTTCCTCAGTGTGTCCTGGATCACAGGATGATGGTGATGTCCGTGGTCCCCCACCGGGTTGCCGTCCCGGTCGTGCCGCATCACGGCCCCGCGCGGCATCGTCGGCACGGCGAGCGCCGGCAGCAAGCCCACGGCCGGCCCCCCCTGGTTCTCCAGGCCCATCGCGACGGCCATCCGCTTCCACCCCTCGACCGTCATCGCCTCGGTGGTGTCGTCGCGGTACGCGCGGGCGGCCTCGAGGATCAGCCGCCGCTTGTCGCCCGCCGGCACCCGGGGGTTGGCCAGGATATCGCTGACGACGTCGTGCATCGAGTGCAGGTTGTCGAAGACCGCCGCCAGGTGGGGCCACCGCGCCGTGAAGGCCGGGGCGATCGCCGGCGTCATCGGCATGACCACCGGGAAGCCGTCGGGGGCGCCCTCGAGCATCTGGCGGAAGCGCGCCACCGCCGCCGCCACGCCGGCCTGCCGCTCCTCCTCGGTGCGACCGACGACGAGGGGTTCGTAGAGCCCCATCTGCAGCCAGTGATATGCCCAGATCAGCCCGTTCATCTTCGGGTACGCCTGGCGGAAGGCCAGCGAATACCACTGCTCCTGCATGAGCGCCATGCTCTTGGGCACCGCGCTGAACGCCAGGTCGGGACGCGAGCGGTAGAAGCGCCAGATGACATCCACGGCGCTGTCCTGCTGGGCGCGGCTCAGGCGGCGGTCGGCGAGGACGTCGTACACCTGCCGGTGCAGCACGTGCGCCCACTCGAACATGAACTTCGCCTCCGGCGCGAGACGCACGTAGGTGAGCATCACCGCCGCCTCCTCGATCGGCAGGCGCGGCGGATTCCGCAGCAGGACGCCGGTGACGTATTGGTACTCGCGCTCCTCGAGCCGCGGCACGGCCCGCGCCGAGTCGTGCGTGAGGAGCACCTCGGAGATGATCGCGTGGCCGTAGTCGAAGGCGTTGAAGAGCCGGTCCGCGGCGGGATACCACGTGCGGAAGACCCAGTTGTGCGGGGCCGGGTAGAAGTACTGTTTGGCGACGGTCGCCCATTGGGCGGCGAGCGCTGCGGGGGACGCGGCGGCGACCGCGACGCACAGACGCAGGACACGGGAGAGACGGCGCATGCTCAGGGCCTCGCGAGGGGGACGAACCGCGCGATGCCGAATGCATACGCGGTGCCGACGGTGAGGTACCACGCCTGCTCGGTGCCGGTGACGCGGCGGCCGGCGGCGGCGTCGAAGACCAGCTGCGGGCCGACCTGCCAGCGCAGCCCTGCCCCGGCCGTCCATTCGAGCGGCCGCGACGGATCGAGGGGTCGGCGGGCGTAGGTCTCCGCCATCAGCAGCACGCTGCGCGCGGGTATCGCGCGATCGAACGCCGCGCCGGCCATCCAGCGCGCCAGCTCGAGCCCGCTCGGCCCCGCGGTCGTGCCGCCCGTCGCCCCGCCCAGCCGCTCGGCGCGCGGGCCGGCCGTCGCCTCGACGTTCACGTGCAGGCGGCCGGCGAGCCCGAGCGTGCGCGTGGCGATCCCCTTGAGCCGGCCGTACGCGACGCGTGGCCCGAGGTCGCCGACCGGCAGCAGCGACGAGACGCCGAGCGTCAGCGCCGGCAGGGTGAGCGTCTCGACGTTCAGGTTGTGCATGAGTTCGACGTCGAGGCCCGCCACCCCCCGCTGCACGGGACGCCCGGCCTTGTCGATGATCGCGAGCGGTACGCCGAACTCGAGCTGGGTGCGGCGGCGCACCCCCCAGGCCAGCTCGGGTTCGAGCCCCCACGAGTACTTGCCGCCGTTCTCCCGCTCGAGGCGCAGCGGGGCCATCTGGAACTCGAACGATTGGTATTCGATCGTGGTCGCGTCCTCGATGAGCAGGGGACGGCCGCGATCCGGGTTGTAGAAGTCGGTCTGGGCCGACGCCGACGAGGCGACGAAGAGCCACAGGACCGGCCAGAGCCGGACACGCATGGACAGAAGGCGATGAGGATGGCGGTGCCACCGGGCCGGCGCCCGGCATGGACGCCGCCACTCGTGGCACGGATGGACGGTTCGACGGGGGCCCCGCCGACGCAGTAGCCAACCCGGCGCGGGCCGACGAACGCGCCCTCACGTGGCGCGCCCGCCGGCCGCGGCGACCGGTCATTTCGCCCGCGGCGGCGGCGGCTCGATGGTGGGTACGATCCCGTCTCGCCAGGCGTCGGCACCAGGCGGGACCACGGACGGCAACCGTGCCGGCGGTGGCGACGCCGCCGGGACTGGTGGGGCGACCATGGGCGCGCACCCGAGGGCGAGCAGGCACGACGCGTCGGACGGCCCGGATCGGTCGGTGGACCCGCGCTCGTCCGGCGCGGGGACCGAGGGCGACACCGGCCCAGGGCCGTGGTGATGCGGCACGGCCGGCGCGGACGCGGCCACCGCGGCCACGGTGTCCGCCGGCGCGTCCACCGCGGACGCCATCCCCATCGGGCAGAGCACCGCCGACGACGCCCACGCGCCATGCGACAGCAACCCGAGCACGACGGCGGCCACGAGGCGTCGCATCGTCATCCCTTCCGGTAGAAGACGTCCACGACCTCGTCCAGCACCGCCGCCCGCGCCTCGGCACTCGACGTCGCCGTGGACGCGACGCAGTGCTCGAGGTGATGGCGCAGGAGTTCCTTCGCCACGCCGCGCAGCGCTTCCTGCACGCTCGTGATCTGCGCGACGACGTCGGCGCACCAGCGGTCCTCCTCGATCATCTTCTGCAGCCCGCGCACCTGACCCTCGATGCGGCGCAGCCGCACAAGGTTGGCCTCGCGCCTCGCCTCCGAGGCGTGCACTGCGTGCACGGCGTGCACAGCGTGCACGGCGTGGCGATCGCCGGGCGGGTGGCGGGGATGCCCGCTCATGCGAGGCGCGCCGAACGCAGGCGCAGCGAGTTCGTCACCACCGAGACCGAGCTGAAGGCCATGGCCGCCGACGCGAGGATGGGGCTCAGCAGGATGCCGGCCACCGGGTACAGCACCCCCGCCGCGACCGGCAGGGCCACGACATTGTAGCCGAACGCCCAGCCCAGGTTCTGGCGCATCGTGCGCATCGTCCGCCGCGACAGGGCGATCGCGTCGGCCACGCTTCCGAGTTCCCCGCGCATCAGCACCGCGTCCGCCGCCTGCGCGGCGACGTCGGTGCCGGTGCCGAGCGCGAGGCCGACGTCGGCCTGCGCCAGCGCCGGGGCGTCGTTGACCCCGTCCCCCACCATCGCCACGACCCGCCCGCGCCGCTGCTGCGCCTTGATCGCCTCGACCTTCCCTGCGGGCAGCACACCGGCGATCACGGTCTCGATGCCGACCGCGCGCGCCACGGCATGGGCGGTTGCCGCCGAATCACCGGTGAGCATCACGACCTCGAGTCCGAGCCCCTTGAGCCGCGCGATCGCGTCGGCCGACGACGGCTTGACGGGGTCGGCGATGCCCGCCACCGCCGCCAGCGTGCCGTCAACGGCGAGCCACGCCAGCGTACGGGCCTGCACCATGAGGGCCTCGGCCGCCGCCGCCAGCGCGCCGGTCGTGACGCCGTTCGCCTCGACGAACGCCTTGCTGCCGACCAGCACCGTGCGCCCGCCGACCGTGCCGCGCACCCCCTGCCCCGGGGCCGCATGGACGTCCGACGCCAGCGGCAGGCGCCGCTGCCCGGCGCGTGCCCGCGCCACGATCGCCGCGGCCAGCGGGTGCTCGCTCGACCGCTCGACCGCGCCCGCGAGCGCCAGTGCCTGCGCGAGCGGAACCGGACTGCCCGGGGCCTCGAGCACGTCCGTCACGGTCGGCGTGCCGGCGGTGATCGTGCCCGTCTTGTCGAGCACGACCGTCGTGACGTCGCCGGCCCGCTGCAGCGCGCGGCCGCCCTTGAAGAGCACCCCCATCGCCGCGCCGCGCCCGGTGGCGACCATCACGGCCGTCGGCACCGCGAGCCCCATCGCGCACGGGCAGGCGATGATGAGCACCGCCGTCGCCGCAGCGAACGCACGCACCAGCGCCTCGACCGCCGGCCGGTCGAGGCCAAGCAGCAGCACCCCCGCCCACGTGGAGAAGGTGAGCGCCGCGAGCCCCAGCACCGCCGGCACGAAGGCGGCACTCACCCGGTCGGCCAGCTGCTGGATGGGCGCCCGGCTCCCCTGCGCGTCGCGCATCAGCCGCACGACCTGCGCGAGCACCGCGTCGGCCCCCGTGGCCGTCACGCGCACGACGAGCGTCCCCGTGCCGTTGACCGTCCCGCCGATCACCCGGTCTCCCGGGCGCTTCGCGACCGGCATCGGTTCGCCCGTGAGCATCGCTTCGTCCACCGCGCTCGACCCGTCGTGCACCTCGCCGTCGGCCGGCACGCGGTCGCCCGGCCGGAGCCGCACGAGGTCGCCGGGCCGGAGCGCGTCGGTGGGCCGCGCCTCGTCGTGGTCGCCGACGACCACCAGGGCCGTCGCCGGCCGCAGCGAGACCAGGTGCCGCAGGGCGTCGCTCGTGCGGCGCGTCGCGCGCGCCTCGAAGGTGTTGCCGAGAAGGACGAAGGCGAGGATCAGCACCACCGCCTCGTAGTACACGTCCGGTGCCACGCCGTGCGCTACGAACCAGGCCGGCGCCACCGTCACCGCGACCGACCAGCCGAAGGCCGCGAGGGTGCCGACGGCAACGAGGGTGTTCATGTCCGCGGCGCCATGTCGCGCCGCCGACCAGGCGCCGGCATAGAAGTGCCGCCCCGCCCATCCCATCACCAACGCGGTGAGCGCCAGCAGGCCCCACGTCAGCGACGCCGACGGCAGCGCGAACAGCCACGGCATCACCCGCGCCATCGGCGGCGCGAGCCAGCCCATGACGCCGCGCATCAGCGGATCCATCGCGACGCCGTGGCCCGCGTGCCCGTCCACCGTCATGAGCGGCATCGAGACCAGCATCGCGACGACCCCCAGCGCGAGCGCGACGGTGGCCTTGCGACGCACCTGCCGCTCGTGCGCGTCCTGCCGGCGCTCGCGCGCTGCTTCCTCGGCGACCACGGAGGCCTCGTCGGCCGGCGGCGACGCCGAGTAGCCGGCCGCGACGACCTGTCCGACCAGCGCCGGCACCTGGACGACGCGCGGGTCGTACGTGACGGTCGCGTTCGCCATCATCAGGTTGACCGTCGCATCGGCCACCCCTGGCACCTGTCTCAACGCCTGCTGCACGCGCGCCGAGCAGGCGGCGCACGTCATGCCACCCACGGGGAAGACCGTCGTCGCGGCCGACGGAGCGCCCTCAGGGCGCGGCCGGGCTTCGACGACGGGAAGGGGCGGCGTGACCGACATGGAAGGAGTGTACATACCCCCCTCCCCTATGTCCATCAGGAGCGTCCCTATCGCGGAATGGCCTGCCGAACGACCTGTAGGCCGCCGGCTGCGAGGCGCAGGACCGCCACCGTCCGCTCCGCGCGCTGCCCGTCGTAGAGTTCGAAGGCCACGCGCATGGGATCGAGCCAGTCGATCCGGTCGCGCGGGTCGAGCCGGTCGCCCCACTTCACGGCGAGCTGGTGGGCACCGATGAGGGCGAGCGAAGGCCAGCGCCGCACGCTCACCCGGGCGCAGTGACTGGCTCCGCACCGGGCTTCGGCCACGTAGGCGAGGTACCGTCCGCCGGGCGACAGCCGCACCACCGCACCGCCCCTTTGGAGGTCGCCGGGGAGGTGCACCGCCTCCACGGTGCGCGCGCCGTGGCGGAAGACGAACCCGCGCGCGAGGGTTGGTCCCGCCCAGTCGAGTCCGGTGAGCGTCGAGTCGGCAACGACTTCCGGAATGAACTGAACGAGCACCCCGGGAATGGTGTCCGTTCGTCCCCACCAGCGCACCTCGACCCTCGACAGCGGGAGCTCGTCGATCCGTTCGACGGCCATCACGGCCGGGCGGTCGAGAAGCCGCAGGACGGGGCCGCGCGGCTGCAGCGAGTCCACCGCGCCGACGGGCCCCGGTGCCCGGACCGGTGAGGGCTGCTCGGCCGGACCGCAGGCCGCTACCAGCACGACGGAGAGCGATACCCGCCGGAGCGCGCGACCGATGGACGAGCGGATCCCGCAGGGGCCGGTGACGTGGGTCATGTTGAGGCACGAGACGTCGCGGCCGGGCTCCCGGAACGGCCCTGCCGAGCCGACCTCCCCGAATGGGGGGGCGTCCCCTAGCTTGCGGGGGTCATGACGAGTCCCGCCGCCCAGCTGCCGGTCGCCCCCGCGAACGCACTCGCCCCGGCCATGCCGAAGGCGTGGCGGATCGCCTTGCTCATCATCGGCTGGACGTCGTTGGGGTTGGGGGTGCTGGGGATGTTCGTCCCCCTGCTGCCCACAACGTGCTTCCTGCTCGGGGCTGCGTGGTGCTTCGGGAAGACATCGCCGACGTTGCATCGCTGGATGCTCACCAATCGGCTCTTCGGGCGCTACCTCCGCGACTACAAGGCAGGGCTGGGCTTCCCGGCGGCCGTCAAGGTGACGTCGCTGGTGATCATGTGGGGGACGATGCTGGTCACGGTCATCGTCATGCCGCGGGTGTGGATCGGCGGGTTGCTCTTCGTGGTGGGGGCCGCCGTGACGTGGCATCTGGTGACCCTCCCCACGTCGCGAACGACCTGACGGGCCGTGCGCGGCGGTCTGGCGCCGCCCGTCCCGATCGTCCCTAGGCCGCGACGGGCTTCGCCGTCTCGGCGATGATGCCGGACACCGCCTGCTCGAGCTTCGCGAGGTCGAAGGGCTTCTCCAGCACCGTGCACCGGACCCGTTCGAGGAAGCTCGCGGCCTCCGGGCTGGCCACGTCGCCGGTGGAGATGATGAGCCGGGCCATGAGGTCAGGGCGCTCGCGCTCGAGGTAGCCGTGCAGTTCGATGCCACCCGCACCCGGCATGCGGAGGTCGCTCACGATCACATCGGGCGTGACCTCTCCCGTCCGGAGGATGGCGAGCCCGACATCCCCGTCGTCGGCCTCGATGACCACCCAGTTGCGCCGCTGGAAGTAGCGACGCAGCGCGAGACGGATCACGTCCTCGTCGTCCACGATCAGGACGCGGCGCACCGGCGCGGCCGATGCCGGTTCGGGGGGCGAGACCGATGTGGCGGCCGGCTCCGGCGCGGGGATCACCTCGGGGACGGGCGGCGGCGGCGCGAAGGCATCGTCCTCCATGGCCTGGGAGAGGCGCGCCGACTCGGGGGTGGTAACCTTGAAGGCCGGGATCTTCCCGCCGGCCCCGAAGGACGCTCCGGACGGCTGCGCCGGGGAGGGGGGGCCGGCCGCCGCGCGAGGCAGCGTGACCGTGAAGCGCGCCCCGCCGCCCTCGGACGGTCGGCGGTTCTCGGCGCGGATCGAGCCGCCGAACTGCTCGACGATGCCCAGCGACACCGAGAGCCCCAGCCCCGTGCCTTCGCCCTCGGCCTTCGTCGTGTAGAAGGGCTCGAAGATGCGCCCGAGCACGTCCGCGGGGATGCCCGGGCCGTCGTCCTCGACGATGAGCAAGCTGAAGGGACTCGTGCCCACCACGCGCACGGTCACCGTGCCGCCCTGGCCCGCGGCCTGGGCGGCGTTGACGACGAGGTTGGTGAGGACCTGCTCGAGCCCCACCGGATCGGCGGTGCACGGTGCGGCGACGGGATCCTGCCACACGATGAGCCGCGCCCCGAGGCGCTCGACCTCCGCCCGCAGCACCGCCTCGAGGCGTCCGAGCACCGTCGTCCAGGTGGTGGTCTCGGCGGGCCGGCCCTCGCGCTTGCGGACCACCGCCAGCAGGTCGCGGACGATGTCGCGGGAGCGCAGGGCCTGCTGGTGCACCATCGCCAGCATCTGCCGCCGCTCCCCGTCGCCCTCCTCGTTGCGGAGCTGCTCGGTGAAGGCGATGATCGCCGTGAGCGGGTTGTTGAGTTCGTGGGCGACGCCGGAGACGAGCCGCCCGATCGCCTGCATCCGCTGGCCCTGTGCGAGTTCGTGCTGGAGGCGCTCGCACTCCTCGGCGGCGGAGCGTTCCTCGGTGACGTCGCGGGCCGTCAGGAGCAGGCCCACCGACCGGGCGTCGTCTCGCACGGAGGCGGCCGAGACCTGGAGCCAGGCGACCGAGCCGTCGGCCCGCCGGAAGCGATGCTCGAAGCGGCCGGGCTCGCCCTGCAGCACCTGCCCGAAGCGTTCGAGCACCAGCTCCGCATCGCCGTCGGCGAAGGCGGTCAGCGGGCGGCCGACGAGGTCCTCGCGAGCGTAGCCGGTGACGCGCACCACCGTGTCGTTGGCGCTGAGGATCGAGCCGTTCGCGTCGAGGGTGAGGATGAGGTCGGGGGCGGTGTCGACGAGCAGCCGCCACGATTCCTCGCTCCGCTTCACCGACCGCACCTGCGCGCGCTGCAGGATCACCAGCGCGGCGATCCCGATGGTGCCCAGCACCACCTGCGTGAAGGCGATGGCGAGGTTCCCCGCGATAGGCTGCGTCCCGAGGACGGCGGGCGGCTCGGCGAGGCCGAAGGCCTGCACCCAGATGAGCATCGCCCAGCTGAAGGTGGCGAGCGACACGATGAAGGTCGCGGCCATGCCGTCGAGCATCGTCACAGCGACGATCACGACGACGCCAAGGAAGGTGGCCCCGAGCCACCAGCCGCCGCCGGCCGACCAGTGGGTCGCGAGCACGCCGACGACGTGCAGGATGAACGTGCCGACGAAGAGCCGGTCGATGCCGGCCTCGGTCGTCAGTCGCCGCGCGACGAGGTCGAGCCCGGCGCACGCCGCGATCCACAGCGTCAGGATGCCCGCCGACGTCACGAAGACCTGCTCGGCCAGCAGCCGTCCGGCGACGAGGTCGAACGCCACGATGCTGGCGCAGACGACGATCACCCGGCGCGACAGCGACAGGTACTGCTGGCGTCGCCGCTCGACGGGGTGCAGGACGGGGACCTTGCCTTCGTTCGAGCGCTCGGTCACAGGCGTTCGTCGGGGCGTCGGATGCCGGTCCGGACGGACGTCCGGCGGGCTGAACCTCGAGTATCGGCGTCACCCGCCGGGAATTGACCGGCGGAGCGGCAGCGCGGCTCCGTGCGGGGCTCGGGACTGCGGTCGTCCGCCGGGCGCGGCCGCCGCCTACTTGTGACGGAAGGTGATCCGGCCTCGGGTGAGGTCGTACGGGGAGAGCTCGAGCGTGACGCGATCACCAGCCAGGACCCGGATGTTGAAGCGACGGAGCTTGCCTGCGACGGTCGCGAAGACCTCGTGGCCATTCTCCATCTGTACGCGAAACGTCGCGTTGGGAAGGACCTCGGTGATGACGCCTTCCGCTTCGATCAGGTCCTGCTTCGCCATGGGCTCCGGTCGCGTGGGGGATGAGGGGGGCCGCGAAAAGATAACGCGACTCGGCAGCGGCGGGCGGGGGGCACCCCCCACCCGCCGCCGCGCCGGGTCGCCTAGAAGGCGTCCGGTTCGAGCGCCATGATCGTCTCTCCGCCCGCCGCGATGGACGCCATGAGGCCGTGCGCCTGCGGCAGGATGCGCGTCATCCAGAACTTCGCGGTGACGACCTTGGAGCGGTAGAAGGCCTCCTTCGGGCCGGCGCCCGCGGCCAGCTTGTCCTGCGCGACCCGCGCCATGCGCAGCCACATGGCCCCGACGGCCACGAGGCCGAAGATGCGCAGGTACTCGGAGGCGGCGGCTCCGGCCTCGTTGGGATCGCGCATCCCCTTCGCGAGGATCAATTGCGTGCCCTGCTGGAGGCGCCGGAAGCCCTGGCCGAGGGCCTCGGCGAGGTCCTTCAGGTCGCCCTGCGACTCGCGCTCGATGAGCTCGTGCGTCGGCTGGAAGAAGCGCCGCAGCAGGCGTCCCATCTCGGCCGGCAGTTTCCGGCCGACGAGGTCCATCGCCTGGACGCCGTTGGTGCCCTCGTAGATCTGGGCGATGCGCGAGTCGCGCACGTACTGCTCCATGCCGTACTCGCGGATGTAGCCGTGGCCGCCGTAGGTCTGGAGCCCGATGTTCGCGCTCTCGAACCCGACATCGGTGAAGAAGGCCTTCACCACCGGCGTCAGCAGCGCCACGAGGTCCTCCGCTTCCTGCCGTCGCGCGGGGTCGGGGTGATGGAGGATGACGTCCATCTCCATGCCCACATGATAGGCGAGGGCGCGCGCCCCCTCGTTGAACGACTTCATCGTCATCAGCCCGCGACGGACGTCGGGGTGCACGATGATGGGGTCCGCCGGCTGGTCGGGCCGGGCCGCACCCTTGAGCGCCCGCATCTGCAACCGGTCCTTCGCGTACTGCAGCGCGTTCTGGTACGAGGTGACGGAGAGGCCGAGGCCCTGCATGCCGACGTTGAGGCGCGCGCCGTTCATCATGATGAACATCGCGCGCAGCCCCTTGTGCGGTTCGCCGACGAGCCAGCCCTTGGCGTTGTCGAACTGCAGCTGGCAGGTGGGGCTCGCCTTGATGCCCATCTTGTGCTCGACCCCGACGCACGTGACGCCGTTGCGCGTCCCGGGGCGGCCGTCCTCGGTGGGCAGGTACTTGGGGACGAGCAGCAAGGAAATGCCCTTGGTGCCCGGCGGGGCGTCCGGCAGCTTGGCCAGCACCAGGTGCACGATGTTCGGCGTGAGGTCGTGCTCGCCGGCCGTGATGAAGATCTTGCTGCCGGTCACGTGGTACGCGCCGTCGCCGGCGGGGACTGCCTTGGTCGTGATGATGCCGAGGTCGGTGCCGGCGTGCGGCTCGGTGAGGCACATCGTCCCCGCCCATTCGCCCGAGACCAGCTTCGCCAGGTAGGCGTCCTTCAGCTCGTCGCTGCCGTAGGCGTGCAGCGCCTCGTAGGCCCCGTAGGTGAGCCCGGGGAACATCCCGAAGCTCAGATTGGTGCTGCAGACCATTTCGTCGAGGACGGCCCGAAGGGTCAGCGGCAGGCCCTGACCGCCGTAGGCCGGGTCGCAGGAGAGCCCCGGAAACCCCGCCTCGCAGAAGGTGGCGTAGGCCTCCTTGAAGCCCGGTGGCGTGGTCACGACGCCGTCGGCCACGGTGCTCCCGACCTGGTCCCCCACCTGGTTGAGCGGAAAGAGCACCTCCTCGCAGACCTGAGCCATGCCGTCGAGCACGGTGTCCACGAGGTCGGGGGTCACCTCCTCGTAGCCGGGCAGCGCCCGGAGCTGCTCGGTGCCGAGCACGTCGTGAAGGACGAAACGGATGTCGTCGAGCGGGGCGCGATAGGCGGGCATGGGCGGGTGGGGCTGGGGATGACGGAGAAGTGATCGGCACCGGGGCTCGGACGGGCAAGTCCGATCCATGCCGAGCCGACCATTGCCCGCGACGGGCGGTCCCGGTATCTCATGTACAGATGCCGGACGAACGCGACGAGGCAGGCGTCAACGGCGACGCCGGGCAGCCCACATCGCTGGAGCGCTTCGAGGCCGACGCGCGCCGGTACCGCGAGGTGCTGTCCGGCCTCGCGATCGCGTCGTGGCCCGACCTCGACACGGCGCTCGGGAGCATCTGCCGCTCGGCAGCCGAGGCGATGGACGTCGCGCGGGTGAGCGTCTGGCGCTACGATCGCGCGCGCTCCGCGATCTACAGCGGCCCGAGGTGGCACAACGGCATCCCGGGATGGGACACGGCGCTGGTCTCCGCGACGACGCACCCCGTCTATTGGGAGGCCCTGCACGCCCGACGCGTGCTGGCGGTCGAGGACGCGCGGCGCGACCCGGTCCTGGCCGAGTTCCGCGAGTCGTACGTCGGGCCGCTCCACATCGGCGCCCTGCTCGATACGGGCATCAGGGCCGAACGCGAGACGATGGGCGTCGTCTGCTTCGAGCACGTGGGGGGCTCTCGCGCGTGGACGATTGCCGAACAGGAATTCGCCGCGTCGATCGGGGATCGCGTGGGCCTCGCGCTGGTGCTCGACGAGCAGCGGCGCCTCGAGGCCGACCTCCGGCAGACGCAGAAGATGGAGGCCCTCGGCCTGATGGCCGGCGGCGTCGCGCACGACTTCAACAACATCCTGAACGTCATCCTCGCCTCGGCCGAGATGGCGCGGGACGGTCTCGATGCCGGCGACGACATCCGGGAGGACGTCGCCGGCATCATCGGCGCGGCGCACCGTGCGGCGGGCCTCACGAAGAAGCTGCTGTTCATCGCCCGCCGCGAGGCGGTCGCCCGACAGGCGTCGGACCTGACCGACGTCGTGCGCGACTTCCGCGACATGGCCGCGTCGATCGTGGACAAGCGCGTCACCATCGGGCTGGCGCTCGCCGCCGAGCCGCTCCCCATCCTCGCCGACCGCGCCTTCCTCGACCAGGCGCTGCTCAATCTCGTCAGCAACGCGGGCCACGCGATGCCCGATGGCGGCACCCTGACCCTCGAGACCGGGCTCCTCACGCTGCCGCTGCCGAGCATCGCCTTCGGCACGTCGCTGCCGGCGGGGCGCTTCGCCCGACTGACCGTGCGCGACTCCGGCGTCGGCATGACCCGCGACCAGCTGACGCGCGTCTTCGAGCCGTTCTACACCACGAGGGGACGGGCCGGCACCGGACTCGGCCTCGCCGTGGTGTACGGCGGCATGCGCCAGCACGGCGGCCATGTGGCCGCCGAGAGCGAAACCGGACGCGGGAGCGCGTTCCACCTGCTCTTCCCCCTCGCCCCCTAGTTCCGGAGCGGCTGGCCCGTGGCCAGCATGTGCTCGATGCGCTCGCGCGTGCGTGGCTCGCGGACGAGCCGCAGGAAGGCCTCGCGCTCGAGCGCGAGCAGGTCGGCCTCGCGCACCGTGCGGTCGGGCGTCGTGTCGCCGCCGGTCAGGACCCGCGCGAGCGCGGCGGCGACGACCGCGTCGTAGGCCGTCGCCTGACCGGCGGCCACCAGCCCCTGTACCCCCGCCTCGATCGCCGGCAGCACGGCGGCCCCCGGGAGGCGCAGCACCGGCGGACGGGGGGGGCGATAGCCGGGCACGAGAGCGAGCGCGGTGCGGCGGGCCTCGTCGAGCAGCCGGTCGGGGTTCATCACGATCACGTCGCGGGCCGTCAGGAATCCCTTGTCGCGGGCGTCGGCCGCATTGGCCGCGGTCTCCGCCCTGCCGACCTGCTCCATGGTACGGATCACCGCCGGCATCGGGTCGGCGGGATCGCCTCCCTCCGCATGGCGAATCAGCATGCGCGCGCACCCGCCCCAACCGGGCACGAGCCCGACCCCGGTCTCGACGAGCCCCATCGAGGCCTCGAGGTGCGCGACGACGGCGTCGCAGTGCAGCAGCGCCTCGAACCCGCCCCCCAGTGCCAGCCCCTGCACCACGCCGACGACCGGCACCGGGGCGTAGCGCAGGGCCGCGTAGGCCTGCTGGCCGGCGATCATGAGCTTCTCGATGTCGCGCCACGCCGCGAGGTTGATCGCGTAGAGCAGCAGCCCGAGATTGGCGCCGACCGAGAAGTGCTTCCCCTCGTTGTGCAGCACGATCGCCTTGAAGGGGCCGTCGCCGCGGCCGGCCCGGGCGGCTGCGCGGTGCAGCATCGCCATGACGTCGCCGTCGAGCGCGTTCATCTTGGCGGTGAACTCGACGCCCAGCACGCCCCCCCCGAGGTCCCACAGGGCGGCGCTGCCGTTCTTCTCGAGCGGCCGGGACGCCAGCGCGACGTCCCCGAGCGTCTCCACGCCGCCCGGGCGCGAGACGGCCTGCCATGTGCCGTCGCGGCCGAGTTGTTCGCGCCGCCCGCCGGCCGTGCGGTAGCACGACCCGGCGCGTACCGCCGCCTCGAGGCGCGACGGCACCGGCTCGCCGGCGTCGCGGATCCATTCCGCGACCGTCGCGACGCCGATCGCGTCCGCCAGCTCGAACGGCCCCTTCGCCCAGTTGAAGCCGAGCCGCATCGCGGTGTCCACGCTCGCCAGGTCGTCGGCGATCTCGTCCGCCACCTCGAACGCATACGCGAGCACCTGCCGCAGCACGCGCCGCGCGAGCTCCCCGCCGGCGTCCCGACCGGCGACGAGGGCCGCGACGCCGCGCGCTTTCGCCCCGGGCAGCGTGCTGGGCGCGCTCGGCCGCACCGCTCCCGTGGCGAGGTCCACCGCCTCGGTCTGGCGCGCGCCGTCGGGCCGCCGAGTGACGCGATAGAAACCACCCTTGCCCTTGCGGCCCGTGAAGCCATCCGCGACGAGCCGCTCGAGGACGGGCAGCGGCTGCGCGGTGCGCCGGTAGCGGTCGTCGGCCGGCAACGTGCGCGCGAACGACGCCGCGACGCGCGGCATGAGGTCGAGTCCCACGAGGTCGAGCAGGCCGAAGACCCCCGTCGCCGGCACTCCCATCGGCTTGCCGAAGACCGCGTCGGCGTCCTCGACCGTCAAGCCGAGGGTGATCGTCTCCTGCACCGCCACCTGCATCCAGAACGTCCCGACGCGGTTGGCGATGAAGCCGGGCGTGTCGTGGCACCGCACCACGCCCTTGCCGAGCCGCACGTCACCGAACGCCGCGAGGGTGTCCGCGACCTCGGGGGCCGTGTCGGGGCCGGCGACGAGCTCGAGCAG
This sequence comes from Gemmatimonadota bacterium, assembly GCA_021298835.1. GTDB lineage: Bacteria > Gemmatimonadota > Gemmatimonadetes > Gemmatimonadales > Gemmatimonadaceae > JAJTHG01. The sequence goes on along the minus strand of JAJTHG010000011.1, from coordinate 32,021 downwards.
CCGCATCCAGCGCGGCGGATTGAAGAAGTGCGTGACGGCGAAGTGGCGGCGGAAGGCGGCACTTCGCCCCTCGACGAGGTGCGCGAGCGGAATGGTGCTCGTGTTCGACGAGACGATCGCGTCGGGGCGCCGCAGCGGCTCGAGCTGCGCGTAGAGCGCCCGCTTGGCGGCGAGGTCCTCGACGATCGCCTCGATGATCCAGTCGCAGTCGGCGACGCCCGCGAGGTCGGCCGCGACCGTGCCGGATGTGACGCGACCCGCGACCGCCTTCGTGACGAAGGGTGAGGGCCGGGCCGCCGAGAGCCGCGCGATCGCGGACGCCGCGGCATCGGGCAGCGCGTCGAGGAGCAGGACGGTACAGCCGGCGTTCGCGAGGTGGGCGGCGATGCCGGCGCCCATGACGCCGGCGCCGATCACGGCGACGCGGGAAGGAGCGATTGCCATGGATCTCGTCGGTCTCGGGAACTCGCACGGTGACGACGGGACCGGCGGCAAGCAAGGGTGAACGCCCTAATCGATCCCGGGCCGGCGCCGGTGTCCCCGACGACGAGCTGGCCCCTCCCACCGAAGCGATGCTCTCGCGGAGCACCGTGTCGGGTTACGCCCCTCCCGCCGACGACGAACTGCGCCCCCTACCCGCGGACGCTGACCGACGCGAGCGCGACATGGGCGACGGGAGGGACGGCCCGGATCAGGGAGGGGTGACGGGCACCGGCTTCACCTCGGAAGCGGCTGACGATCCCGGCGGGTGCAGGATCTTCCGTGAGGTGCCGACCTTCGCGAGCTGCCGCGACTCGCGTCCCGTGTTCGACGCGACGCCGTCGAACATGAGGACCGAGTTGAACGAGGCCGGGCGACCTGGCCATCGGTGCCAGTGGTGGGGTCGAGGAACCGTTTCTCCATCGGCGCGTGCGCGAAGGTCGAGGCCCCCGAGGCACTGGTACGGCCCGGTCTGTTCCACCTGCTTCGACGTGGGGAGTCGGCGGGGACGAAAGCGACGTGACTCGGGATTCCCGGCGCCGACCTACACGGTGTTGCCGTACCGGATCAGCGACCGCATCCGGGCAAGGCCGTGCGTACGGACGCTCTCGTGGAAGGCCTGCCTGACGGCCTTGATCGCGTCCCGGTCCTCCGCGAGCGGGCTCTGGTTCGGCATCTGCGCACGTGCCGCGGGGGCCGTGGCTGACGCGACGGCGGCCTTGGGCAGCCGACCGTCCTCCGTCGCACCTCGGGAAGTGAACGCGGTTACGGCAACGGCGGCAACGAGCCGGATCGCGGTTCTTCTCCTTTCGATGTCCCGGAGGAGGAGGGGTCGGGGGCGGCAGGTCCGCGCCGGAACCAGGGGCCCCGGGAGGGACGACACCGTCTGGTTCATTCCGAGGGCCGTGGTGTGGTGTGCCAAGGTTCGCTCGCGGCGATTAGACCCGTGCGTTGCGGCTCCTCCGGGTAGGCCTCCACCTCCGGAGCACGTCCGGCGCTGCGGTGCCGCAGCGGCGCGCACGCAGGACATCGCCGACGCCGCGGGGGGGAACAAGGCGCTCCTCCGCGGCGTCATGGAGTTGGCGCTCTCGGTGCGACCGTACCGGAAGGTCGCGGCAGGAGCCCCCGCGGGAGGCGGAACCATTCGAGCGCCCGCTCGACGTCCTCGGACAGCTCACCCCACTGCGCACGGACCTGCCGGTAAAGGGCGTGCACCGCCGTGCGGTCGGCGGCCAGCGCGCCCCCCACCCGCTCTTCCCAGAGCCACCAGTGCCAGAAGCAGGCCCGCAGCTCGGGGAGGGTGCCGCGCCAACGCCCCGTCCGCTCGTACTCCTCCCGCCGCTCCGTGAAGAGCTCTTCGATCGCGTCCTCGCCGCCCAGCTCCGCCTGCTCGCGGAAGCCCTGGGCCTCCCGGAAGAGACGCTCGGGGTCCGTCGTGTCCGGCGGCACCGGGCGCAGGCATGCCTGACGGATCTCGGCGCGCGCCTCGCTCAGCAGGGGCTCGTCGAGCCGCGCGCCGGGCCGGGCGAGCCGCTCCATCAGGACGAACAGCCGCTCGCGCTCGTGCCGCTGCCCCGCCGACGTCGGAAAGCGGTCGGGATGCGCCGCCGGGTCGTCCACCAGCGACGCGAAGGCCACGGCCAGCACGGCGCTCGACGGCGGTGCGGCCAGCACCCCGCGCACCCGTGCCTCCGTCGCGGTCGGCACGACACCTGGCAGCGCATCGGCGGCGGTAATGAGGGCTGTCTCGAGGAGCTTCATCGGAGCCGGTGGCCGGGACTCGGCCCCGTCGGGGCGGAAGTGTGACGTGCGCTGCGGCACGACGGGCGCCGACCGGCGGTGGTGACCGGCTTGGAACGGATTGACGAACGATCCGGTCGGCCCGCGGTCCGGCGCGTGGGAAAAGCCTGGCGCGGTGGCGCGCGCGCGCCACGAAGACTCCTGCGATGACGACATGCCGCCCTCCCGTGGCGCGAGTGTCCGCAGAGATGCTAGGCGCGCGCGCCGCACGACTTCGTCACCTGCCGGGCATGGGCTCTCACATGGGGACGGACGGGCACACCGGCCGCCGCCTGCGTGACGGCGCTCAGATCTTGAACTGGATGGTATAGGCCAGCTGGCGCTGCACGATCGTCGGGCCCGTCGTCCGGGACACCACGACCTTGAGCAGGTTGTGCAGCTCCCAGCCGGCCGTCAGCTGCCCGTAGTGCACCACGCTGCCCGTCCCCGTGATGCGCCCGATGATGTCGGAGTCGTGGCGGATGCCGCCGGCCCTGAGGGCGAAGGTCAGTTCGCCGAGGAGCTTCTGCGTGAACCCGCCGTAGAGCAGCAGCCCCTGATCGAACAGCGGGAACGCCCCGCGCGGCGACAGCGACATCGCACCGCGCACGTCGCCGCTCAGGGCGACCGACCAGCCGTCGCCGCGCTGGAAGACGAACGGCGTCATGAATGTCAGCGCGAGGTCGCCGCCGCCGAGCAGGAAGCGGTCGAGGGCGCTGCGCGCCGTCGAAGTGTCGCTGGCGGGGCCGCGCTCGTTCCAGACGATCGTCCACGACAGGCGCCCGTGGTCCACGTAGTACTCGAAGAGGTCCACGTTGGCGCTGGCGCCGCGCCGGTTGTCGTACGTCGCGGTGGCCCCGCGGAAGTAGCCGAGGCGTCCGCCCCGCGCGCCGTAGTAGAGCTTGGAATCGTCGATCGCCCGGATCGGGAACCATCGGCGGTCCGCCAGCCGCTGCCGCGAGTCGAGCATCCGGCCGAGCGAGTCCACCATGCGCAGGAACCGCGTGGCGGCGGCGCGCTCGTACAGGACCGACCGCTCGAGCGACAGGCGCACGATCGACTCGTTGCCGCTCGTCGCGAGCCGTTCGGCGTCGGCGGCGATGCGCGCCGCCTCCGCCTGGTCGCGCATCGCGTCGCGGCCGACGGACACCGCGAGGTCGCGGATGTCCATCGCGACCAGGCGGAGCGAGTCCTTGCGGACCTGCTCGACGCGGATCGAGTCCACCAGCGCCGACATCCGCACGCTGCGCTCGGTGGAGTCGCGCACGCGCAACCGCGCCAGAGCGAGCGAGTCGAGCCCGCGCGCGCTGTCCGCCGGCGGGCCGAGGGGCGCGGCCTCGAGCGAGTCGCGGCGCCCCTTGAGGCGGCCCAGCGCCTCGGAGAGCGAGTCGGCCGTCAGCGAGACGCGGCGCGAGGAGTCCTGCAGAACCAGCGCCTCCGCCCGATGCTGCTCGGCGATCGCCCGCAGCGCGCCGGCCCGCTTCTCGAAGTCCAGCACCAGCTGCTGCACCCCGGGCACCGCCGCGGCGACCTGCGCCACCGAATCCGCCGCCCGTCGCCGCGCCGCGGCCGAGTCGCGGAGGGTGCGTTGCTGCACGCGGAAGCGGTCCTGTTCCTCGGTCGGCAGCGGGCGGTAGATCGGCGGCAGCACCTGCGCGGCCGCCGGACGCGCCAGCGCCAGCCCCGCGACGAGGGCCGCGCCCAGACCTCGCCGGCGCCACCCCGCGCCGGCGCTTCTGCGTGCCGCCTGCCTCACGGCGCCAGTGCCGCCGTCGCCCGCCGCACCCGGGCCGCCGCCTCGTCGAGCCGCGCCGCCAGGTCGGCGACCTCGCGCGACACCCGCGCGGGATCGCGGTCGCGCAACGCCTCGGCGATGCCGGGGAACGCCACGTTGGCGTAGCCGTTGTCGCGATCCGCGGCGAAGATCAGGTTGCGCGCGAACGGCCGGCCCACGAGCCCCGGCGTGCGCGTCAGCGCCGCCTCCACCGTGCGCACGATCGCGTTCGACGCGTCGAGCGCCGGCCGCGGCACGCCGCCCGCGAGAGCCGCCCGCTGCCGCGCGGCCAGCGTGTCGCCGGCCCCCGCGAGCGCGAGCGCCGCGCGCACCACCGCCGACACGTCGAGCGGCAGCCCGGCCTGCTCCGCCGCCGGCCGCAGCCGGTCGGTCACGAGCGCCAGATACCGGCCCAGCGACGCGAAGTCGAGCGGCAGCACCTCGGCGTTCGCGAGCCGCGCCAGCAGCGTCGCGTTCAGCTGCGCTGCCGTGCGGTGCACGCGGTAGCCCGGGTCGGCGAAGCGCTCGACGAAGTGCCACGTGTCGTAGTGCGCGTGATACACGCCGCCCGGCCCGCCGAAACCGAAGTCGAACGACGGGATCCCGAGGAAGTTGTAGAAGCCGAAGAAGTCGGAGCCGCCGCCGAGGTCGCCGAACGGCATCGCTCCCTTCGTGCGAGCCGCCCATACGTCCCGCACCGAGCCGCTGTCTCCGGGCACCGGGTGCGCGACCACCCCCGCCGCGTCCCGCACGAAGCCGTGCAGCGACGCCGTCGCCGACGACCCGAACGCCCGGCCGCTGACGGGGACGTCCTGGTTCAGGTACGCCACCGCCTTCGCCTGCAGCGTGTCCGCGAGGTGCTCGGCCCACTCGGTGCTGCCGACGATCCCCCATTCCTCGGCGTCCCATGTCGCGAAGAGCAGGGTGCGCCCCGGTCGCTGCCCCTGCCGCGCCGCAGCGGCGAACGCACGCGCCGACTCGAGGATGACGCTCGTCCCGGTGACGTTGTCGATCGCCCCCGGGCCCCACGCATCGCGGTGACCGCCGGTGATCACCCACTCGTCCGGGTGCGTGGCACCGCGAAGGATCCCCACGGTGTTCTCGATCCGCTTGATCCAGCGACGCTCGGGCTCCATGAACACGGCGACCCGCGCCCGCACGTCGGCCGTCCCGCCGACGTGATACCGGAACGGCAGCCCGCCCTGCCACGACGGCGACGGCAGCGCGGCACCGCGCAGCGGCTCGAGCAGCGCGCGGGCCTGCGCGTAGCCCACCGGGACCACGGGGATGCGCGGCACGCGCATCGAGTCCGCCGGCAGCCGCCGCGCGCCGGGGAGCGACGGCCACCCGGGCGTCGAGGGATCGCCCTGCCCGTTGTACACCGAGCCCCGCTGCGGGGCGTCCGGGTGCCGCATGGGGCCCTCGGGATACACGTCGCCGGTGGCGTAGCCGTCGTCGGCCGGGTCGGAGTAGAGGATCAGCCCGACCGCCCCGCGCCGCTCGGCCTCGCGCGCCTTGATGCCGCGGAAGCTCCGGCCGTACCGGGCGACGACGATCGCGCCGCGCACGTCCACGCCCGTGCGCGCCAGTTCGGCGTAGTCCTCGATCAGCCCGTAGTTGACGAACACCAGCGGAGCGGTGACGTCCCCCCGCCCCGAGTAGCCGTTGACCGTCGGCCACCGGGGCTGCCGCGAGGTGGGATCGGCGGCGAGCACCGGCTCGCCCAGGCGCAGGCGACGGCGCGTCGGGGCGACCAGCTCGACCACCGCGCTGTCGGGATGCGGCAGCCACACGTCGTACGCGTACCGCACTGTGTCGAGCCCCATCGCGGCCATCTCGCGCAGGACGTAGTCGGCGGTCTCGCGCTGGCGCGGGGTGCCCGCGACGTGCGTGCGCGACGAGAGCCAGCGCATGTGGCGCTGCAGGATGGCGGTGTCGGGCACCGCCCGCAGTGTCGCCTCGTACTGGCGCTGCGCGGCGACGGACTGCGGGCGGAAGCCGGCCGGGCCCTCCTGGGCCGCGGCCAGCAGGGGCAGGGCGAGGACCGCGATGCCGGGGACGCCCCGCATGCGGAAGGGAGGGCGGCATGACATGTGGCACAAGATACGCCCCCGCGACGACATCCGGCGGTGTCGCCACGCCCCGACCGGGGCGACTGTGCCGGCTGGGGCGGGGAGCGCCGGCGGTGCGTTGCCGAGCGGGGCCGGCAGGTGCGCGCCCCCCCTCGAGGCCGCCGCGCTCGCGCGGGCGACGCTGACGGGGACCTTCGGACACCGCGGGTGCCGTGTCAGCCGCGCGGGGCGCGCGCCTCCGCCACCGCGTGGCCGAACTGCACCGCCGTGAACGGCTTCGGCAGGAACACGAGGACCTGCGCGGCGGCCATCCGCGCCACGTCGTCGTCCTCGAGAAATCCGGACATGGCGACGAGCGACGCCTCGGGCCACGCCACCTGCGCGGCCCGAAGGACCGCCGCGCCGGTTCCGCGGGGCAGGCGCAGGTCGCTCACCACGACGTGGAAGGGCTCGGCGTCCGCCACGCTCCGGTGCAGGGCGTCCAGCCCTTGCTCCCCGTCCTCCGCGGCGACCACCACGGCGCCGGCCTGCTGCAGGAACCGGAGGGTGAGGGCCCGCACCCCCGCATCGTCTTCGACGACGAGGGCGCGAAGGCCCGCGAGGGGTCGCCCCGCTGACGCGACCGCCCCGTCGTCCCCGATGGACGCGCGCGTCGGTGCCCTTTCGGGAGCCGCCGGGAAGTCCGCGACGAAGGCCGCCCCGCCCTCCGGAGCGTCCTCGACCCGCAGCGTGCCGCCATGCTGGTGCATGAGCGCGAAGCTCGTCGCGAGTCCGAGGCCGGTCCCGCCCGTGGTGCCCTTGGTGGTGAAGAAGGGTTCGAAGATCCGGTCGCGGTCCTCGGGGCGCACCCCGGGGCCGCGGTCGCTGACGACGAGCCGCACACGGTCCCCATCCCGCGCCACCGCCACGTCGATCGCCGCACCCGGCGGCGACGCGTCGCGGGCGTTCAGCACCAGGTTGACGAGGAGGCGCTCGACCCGCGCCCGCTCGGCCTCCACCACGAGCGGGCCGCCGGTGGTGGTGAGGCGCAGCGGGTGCCCCGCCCCGATCGTCTGGCCAAGGCCGGCGGCGACCTCGCGCACGAAGGTGCCGAGGTCGAGCGCCGAACGCCCGACCGGGCGTGGGCGAGCGAAGTCGAGCACGTCCTGCGTCACCCGCGACGCGCGGGTCAGCGACCGACGCAACTGCTGCGCGTCCTCCGCCACGTGGGGATCCGGGGGCAGTGCCCCGAGCACGAGGTCGGCGTAGCCGCGGATGACGGTGAGCAGGTTGTTGAAGTCGTGCGCGATGCCGCCCGCCACGCGCCCCATCGCCTCGAGCCGCTGCGCGGTGACGAGCTGCGCGGCCAGCCGGTCCCGCTCGGCGAGCGCGGCGCGCAGCTCGGCGTTGACGACCGACACTTCGTCGGCGGCGTCCCGCGCCTCGGCCACCTGCCGCACGATCACCTCGCGGTACTCGAGCAGGAAGAGCGTGAGGATGACGAAGGCGGCGAACACGGAGACCGCCACCGCGCCCTGCGTCTGGCCCAGCGGGAAGCGGGGCGTGGTGGCCAGACCGACGGCGGCCAGCAGCGCGAAGGCCAGCCCCCACAGCGTCACCCGGCCGCGCGCCTCGATGATGGAGAGCCCCGCCAGCACCGGCAGCGAGACGATCACCACGCTCGGCAGCGCCATGAACCCGAAGGCCCACGCGAAGAGCGCCTGATACGCCAGGAGGACACCCCCCACCACGCGGGCGGTCAGGAGCACGTTGCCCTGGCGCGTCACGGTCAGCAGCGTCACGAGCGTCGCGATGCTCATCACCAGATTCGCCGCTACGCGGATGCGGGTCGTCGGGGCCTCGAGGCCGTCCCCGGCGATCACGACCCCGGACTGCAGCACCAGGTAGGCAGCGCCCCCGACTCCCATGACGGCCTGCGCCTCCTGCACCACGCGGTGCAGGGGGTCCGTCGGCACGCGCATCCGCAACGCGCGGACGAGGCGCGCGCCCGGCGTCCGGGAGAGCGGTGGCGAGGCCGCGGGCATCTGGGGAAAGTGTCGGCCGCTCGAAACGGCCCGGCCACGTGCGCCATGCACGCGCGCGTAACGCTGCGGGCGGGGCCGTCATGGCGTGTTGGCCCTCGCCGGCGCGCCGGCGGGGCCCGAGCTGGCGGCGCGGGTCAGGACGCGGCGAGGACGCGGCGCAACCGCGCGAGGGCCTCGTCGAGCACGTCGTCGGTCGTCGCGAAGTTGAGGCGCGCGCAGGCGGCGCCGCCGGCGCCGAAGTGGCGGCCGTCGTTGAGCAGCACGCGCCCGTGCTCGAGGATCGTCGCCGCGAGCCGATCTCCCAGCGGATGCCGGCGGCCGTCGAGCCACGCGAGGTACGTCGCCTCGGGCGATCGCACGGCCACGCCGAGCTCGGCGAGCGCGGGGACGACGCGGTCGCGCCGCGCGCGCAGGGTGGCACGGGTGGCCTCGAGCCACGGCTGCGCCACGCGCAGCGCGAGGTCCCACATGGCGACCGGCCCCTGGCCGGGATGCCCGAGCCCGTAGCCGAGTCGCACGAGGGGGGCGAGCAGTTCGGGTGCGGCGCTGACGGCGGCTCCGATCGGCAGTCCGGCAATGTTGTACGACTTGCACGGCCCGACGATCGTGAGGGTGCGCTCGGCCGCCGCATCGCTGGCCGCGGCCACGGGCAGGGGCGGCGCGTCGTACCAGAGGTCGGCCCACACCTCGTCGGCGAGGAGCACCGCATCGAACCGTGCCGCCGCCTCGGCGACGGCCGCGAGTTCGTCGCGGGTGAACACGCGGCCGGTGGGATTGTGCGGTTGGCAGAGCAGCACGGCGCGCGCCCCCGCGGCGAGGGCGGCGGCGATGCGCTCGACGTCGAGCACCACGCGGCCGTCGGCCTCGCGCATGGGGACCTCGACGACGCGGCGGTCCTGGTCGCGCGCCGCGCTGAAGAACGGCGGATACGCCGGCGTGGGGACGACGACGGCACCGCCCGGCGGGACGTGGGCGCGGACGGCGGCGTACAGGAGGGGGAGGACGCCGGGGCCGAGGACCAGCTCGAGCGGGTCGGCGAGGCCGGGATGGCCGCGGGCGGCGAGCCACCGTCGGACCGATTCGCGGAGGGCGGCGTCGCCGGGCACCATCTCGTAGCCGAGCCAGCCGTCGCGGGCGAGGGCCGCGAGGCCCTCCCGCACGGCCGGGGGTGGCGGCAGGTCCATGTCCGCCAGCCAGAGGGGAAGGACGTCGGGGGGGACGCTGCCCCACTTCCAGTTGCGGGGGGTGCGGAGGTCGGGGCGGACGAGGCCGCCCCCGGCCTCCGTCACTGCACCGCGTTGATCATCGAGAAGATCGGCAGGTACATCGCGACGACCATGCCGCCGACGATGGTACCGAGCACGACGATCATGATCGGCTCCATGGCGCTGAGGAGGGCGCTGACGGCGGCGTCCACCTCGTCGTCGTAGAAGTCGGCGATCTTCGTGAGCATCTCGTCGAGGCCGCCGGTCTGCTCGCCGACGGCGATCATGCTGATGACCATCGGGGGAAAGACGGCGCTCTTGGCGAGCGGAGCCGAGATGGTGTCGCCGCCGGCGATCGAGGAGCGCGACTCGAGGATGGCGTCCTGGATGACGCGGTTGCCCGAGGTCTTGGCGGTGATCTCGAGGCCGTCGAGGATGCTGACACCCGAGCTGATGAGCGTGCCGAGGGTGCGGGTGAAGCGCGAGACGGCCGACTTGCGCAGCATGTCGCCGAGGATGGGCATGCGCAGGAGGAAGCGGTCAACCACGAGCTTCCCGCCCTCGGTCTTGTAGTAGCGGACGAACGCCTGCTGGCCGACGACGGCGGCGACGATGAGCGCCCACCAGTAGCCCTTCAGGAAGCTCGACATGCCGATGACGATCTGGGTCGGCAGCGGCAGCTCCATGTTCACGGACGCGAACATCCCCTGGAAGATCGGGATGACGAAGATGAGGAGCACGGCGACGGCGATGCCGGCGACGGAGAAGATGACCGCCGGGTAGACCATGGCGCCCTTCACCTTGCGGACGATCGCGTCGTTCTTCTCGAGGAAGGTCGCGAGGCGGTTGAGGATGGTGTCGAGGATGCCGCCCGCCTCGCCGGCGGCGACCATGTTGACGTAGAGATCGGTGAAGGCCTTGGGGTGCTTGGCGAGGGCGTCGGCGACGGTGTTGCCGGACTCGACGTCGGCGACGACGGCCTTCGTCGTCTCGGCGAGGGACTTGTTGTCGGTCTGCTTGGCGAGGATGTCGAGGGCCTGCACGAGCGGGAGGCCGGCGTTGATCATCGTCGAGAACTGCCGGGTGAAGATGACGATGTCGCGCATCGAGATGCCGCCGCCGAAGCTGAACTTCGCCTTGCTCTCTTCCTTGACGTTGACGACGACGAGGCGCTGGCGCTTCAGCTGCGCCACGACCTCGTCGCGGTCCTTCACGTCGAGCGTGCCCTTCTTGAGTTCGCCGTTGGCGGCGCGAGCGGTGTACGAGAACGTCGGCATCGGTCAGACTCCGGGTGGGGCGGGATCGGGAGGGGCGTCAGCGGCGGGCGGCGGCGACCGCCGGGGCGGAACGGGGCGCGGCGGCCGCCGACCGCTCGCCGATGTCGTCGAGCGGGGGCATCCCGATCATGCGCAGGAACTCGTTCGGGTCGCTGGTGGCGCGCAGGCACTCGTCCACCGTGACCAGCCGGCTCATGTAGAGGGTGTACAGCGCGTCGTTGAGGGTCTGCATTCCGAACTTCTTGCCGGACTGCATCATGGACAGGATCTGGTGGATCTTGTCGTCGCGGATCAGGGCGCGGATGGCCGGCGTGACGATGAGGATCTCGGCCGCCATCGCGCGGCCCTTCCCCTTGGCGAGGGGGAGGAGGGTCTGCGTGACGATGCCTTCGAGCACGAAGGCCAGCTGCGCCCGCACCTGCGACTGCTGGTAGGCCGGGAAGACGTCGATGATGCGGTTGATCGCTTCGGCCGCAGAGTTGGTGTGCAGGGTCGCGAAGACGAGGTGCCCGGTCTCGGCGATGGTGATCGCCGACTGGATGGTCTCGAGGTCGCGCATTTCGCCCACCAGGATGACGTCGGGGTCCTCGCGGAGGGCGTACTTGAGGGCGCTCTGGAAGCTCTTGGTGTCGGTGCCGATCTCGCGCTGGTTGACGATGCACGACTGGTGCTTGTGGATGAACTCGATCGGGTCCTCGACCGTGATGATGTGCCCGTGCCGCTCCCGGTTGATCTTGTCGATCATCGCCGCGAGGGTCGTGCTCTTGCCCGAGCCCGTCGGCCCGGTGACGAGGACCAGCCCGCGCGGCCGCTCGGCGAGCTTGCCGACGATCGCCGGCAGGCCGAGCTCCTCGAACGTCTTGACCGCGATCGGGATCTGCCGGATCACCATCGACACGCAGCCGCGCTGCTTGAAGCAGTTGCCGCGGAACCGCGCGAGGTTCGCGATGCCGAAGGAGAAGTCGAGCTCGTCGTCGAGCTCGAACCGCTTCTTCTGCTGCTCGGTGAGGACCGAGTAGGCGAGCTGCATCGTGTCCTTGGCCGAGAGCACCGTCTCGACGGCCGAGTTCACGATGTCGCCGTCGATGCGGAGCTTCGGCCGCTCGCCGGCCGTGATGTGGAGGTCGGACGCGTCGCGCTGGATCATCTCCTCGAGCAGGGTGCGGAGGGAGACGGTCGGGGCGCCGGCGGCGGCAGGGGCGGTCATCGGGGGGTCCGGTTCAGGCGGAAGTCTCGCGGAGCACCTGCTCCGTCGTGGTGATGCCCTTCATGATCTTCATCCAGCCGTCCATGCGCAGCGTGAGCATCCCCTCGTCAACGGCGGCGTCGCGGAGCTCGGCGGCGCCGATGGACTGCATGATCAGCTTGCGGATGGTCGGCGTCATCATCATGACCTCGTAGACGCCCTGGCGGCCCTTGAGCCCGGACCCGCCGCACGCGTCGCACCCCGCGCCCTTGAAGAAGGGGAGCTCGCCCACCCGGGTCTTGGGCGTGAGCGTCTGGAGGAACGGCGCCGCCTCCGGTCCCGCCTTGAGCTTGACGCTCTCCAGCGCGTCCTGCTTGAAGCGCAGGTCGCCCAGCGGCATGTCCCGGTGGACCTTCATCGCGTCGAGCTCGATGTCGTCGGGCTCGTACTTCTTCTTGCAGTTCGAGCAGATGCGGCGGAGGAGGCGCTGCGCCAGGATCAGGTTCAGCGCCGAGGCCACGTTGAACGGCTCGAGCCCCATGTCGAGCAGGCGCGTGACCGTCTCCGGGGCCGAGTTCGTGTGCAGCGTGCTCATCACCAGGTGGCCGGTGAGCGCCGCCTTGATCGCGATGCCGCCGGTCTCGAGGTCGCGGATCTCGCCCACCATGATGATGTTCGGGTCCTGCCGCAGGAACGCCTTCAGCGCCGCGGCGAAGGTCATCCCGATCTCGTTGCGGACGAGCACCTGGTTGATGCCGAAGATGTTGTACTCGACCGGGTCCTCGGCGGTCATGATGTTCGTGTCGATCGTGTTGACCTTCGACAGGCACGAATAGAGCGTCGTCGTCTTGCCCGAGCCCGTCGGGCCGGTGACCAGCACCATCCCGTACGGGTTCTGCACCGCCTCCATGAGGTCCTTCTCGGCCCGCGGCTCGATCCCGAACTTCTCGAGATCGAGCGTCAGGTTCCCCTTGTCGAGGATCCGCAGCACGACCTTCTCGCCGAAGATCGTCGGCCGCGTCGCGACGCGGTAGTCGATCACCTTCTTGCCGACCTTCAGCTTGATGCGCCCGTCCTGCGGCACGCGGCGCTCCGCGATGTTCAGCTGCGCCATGATCTTGAAGCGCGAGATCAGCGCCGCCTTCATCTTGGCCGGCGGCCGCATGATTTCCTGCAGGGCGCCGTCGATCCGGTAGCGCACCCGGATCTCGTGCTCGAAGCACTCGAAATGGATGTCCGAGGCGCCGCGCTTGACCGCGTCCGAGAGGAGCGCGTTGAGCAGCTTCACCACCGGCGCCTCGTCCACCGCCGCGGCGAGCGCCGTGGCCGAGACCTCCTCGTCCTTCTGCTCGACGACCTCGATGTCCTCGTCGCCCGCGATCTCGGCGATCTCGTCGAGGAGGTTGGCCACCTGCGTGTCGTTCGCCTCGAAGTGCTTGTCCAGCAGGTTGCGCAGCGTGAACTCGCCCGCGATCACCGGGTTCACGTCGTAGCGCGTGATGAACTTGAGATCCTCGATCACGCCGAGGTTCGTCGGATCGGCCATCGCGACGTGCAGCGTGCGGCCGTCGCGCTTCAGCGGCAGGACGAGGTGCTTCGACGCCAGCTCCGCCGGCACCAGCTTGAGGACCTTCGGGTCAACCTCGAACTTCGACAGGTCCACCGCCGGCAGCTTGTACTGCCGCGCCAGCGCCTTGACGAGCTCGGTCTCCTGGATGAAACCGAGCTTCACCAGATTGTACCCCACCCGCGTGCCGTTGGCCCGCTGTTCCTGCAGCGCCTTGTCGAGCTGTTCCCGCGTGATCAGCCCCTCCCGAAACAGGAGGTCGCCGAGTCGTTCGCTGGACATTGCGGCAGGTGCTGCCATGGAGGCCGGGAGGGCGGAGGAAGGGCGGGTCGCCGCGCGCGCGGGCTCGACCAGCCCGGCACGCGCGGTGGTCGGAATGTCCCGGGCGCTTCCCACCCGGTCAAGGGTGCGCGCGGCGCGGGCGCTGCGGCGGCGTCACATGGGACGCGGGCATCGCCCGCGTGACGAGGCCCGCCGCGCAGTGCACGCGCCGTGGACGCCGATCGGCGACCTCACGGGGGACGCGCCGCCCCCGAAAAGGTCACGCGCGGCGCGAGCCGCGCCCGCAGCACCGGCCCCACGCCCTTGACGCGCGCGAGCCCCTCGAGGGAGCCGAACGGCCCGTGGCGCGCGCGGTCCTCGACGAGGCGCCGTGCGAGGGACGGGCCGATGCCCGGCAGCGCCTCGAGCACGGCCGCGTCGGCGACGTCGAGGTCCACGGGCGCGGCGTCGCCCGCGCCGGGCCCGGAGGCGCCGGACGTCGTCGCCGACGCCCGCGCGTCGGGACGGAGGGTGTCGCGTCGCGGCGGACGTCGCGCCGGGGCCGCGGCCGGACGATCGTCCCTGGGCCGCACGTACCACCCGGCGGCGGCGGCCAGCTCCGGCGGAACCCCGGCGGGTGGCGGTGGCAACGACGACTCCGCCGTGCGGGCCGAGGCGGCCCTGTCGCGGCCGCCCGCCCGACGCTCCCGACCCTTCGCCGGCGCGGCGGCGCGCGCGACGTCCACGGCCTCGAGGTGCCGGGCAAGGTTCAGCGAATCGGTCGGCATCATGGCCCGATCGCCATTTCGGAAGGTGGCGACCGCATGCAGGGCGCCGCCGAGGGCAAAGAGGGCGGCGAAGAAGGCAAGGGCTCGCGATTCGGATTTGGTTGGCATGGGGGAGAACGTGCCGATGCCGCCACTGTTTGTGAGGGCGGTTGTACGCGTATAGTGTCGTTATGTTGCCGTATTGCTGTAGGTACATTGTGGCCGACAGCGGACAATCGGCGTCGCCGATATGCCCCCCCCTGCAGTCGCATTGGTGCGCCCCGCCGGTCGTGACCGCCTCCGGCTCCGACACCCGGCTCCGACACCCGGCTCCGACACCCGGCTCCGACACCCGGCTCCGGCCCCAGCTGCGGCACACGGCTCGAGGCCCGACCGGCTCGGCGTCGGTCGCCCCGCCTCCGGCCCCCGACCTCCCCGGTCGGTGCGGGGTATCTTTCGGAATCCCATGCCGTGCCCCGCCCGCCCGTGAAGCGGCTCGACCGCTACGTCCTCAGGGAACACGTCGGCCCCCTCGTCTTCGCCCTCGCGGCGCTGACGTCCCTGATGCTCCTGAACTACATCGCGAAGCAGTTCGGCAACCTCGTCGGCAAGGGCCTCGCCTGGACGGTCATCGCCGAGTTCTTCGTGCTCGCGATCCCGTTCACGATCGCGATGACGCTCCCGATGGCGGTGCTGGTCGCCACGATCTACGCGATGAGCCGCCTCGCGGCCGAGAACGAGGTCACCGCGATGAAGGCCAGCGGGGTGGACCTGCACCACGTCCTGCGCCCCGTCCTCGCTGCGGGGGCGGCGCTGGCGCTGGCGATGGTGCTCTTCAACGACCAGGTGCTGCCGCGGGCCAACCATCGCCTGCGGCAGCTGCAGACCGACATCGCCCGCAAGAAGCCCACCTTCGGCCTGCGCGAGCAGGTGATCAACGAGGTCAGCCAGGGGCAGCTCTACCTCCGCGCCGCGCGCATTGACGCCGACGACAACCGGATGCACGAGGTCGTCATCTACGACCTCGCCGACCCGGTGCACCGGCGGACGATCTACGCCGACTCGGGCGACCTCGCGATGACGGCCGACCAGCGCGACCTCATGATGACGCTCTACCGCGGCTACATGCAGGAACTCTCGCGCCAGACGCCGGGCGAGATGCAGCGGGTCTTCTACCGCACGAACAACGTCCGCGTGAAGGGGATCGGCAACACGCTCGAGCGGACGCAGGACGACGGCTACAAGGGCGACCGCGAACAGTCCATCTGCGAGCTGCAGGGACAGGTGCGCGCGACCGACCGCGACCGGCTCGAGGCGCGGGTGCGGCTCGAGGCCGACCTGCGCAACGTCGTGCGCACGCTCACCCGCGGGCGCGGGGACGCGCCCGTGGACTCCGCCCGCTGGCTCGGTGCGGAGGCGCGCCCGTCGCTCGGGCGGTTCTACTGCGCGCTGGTCGGGGTCCTGCGCCCGCGTACCGCAGCGGCGCAGGCGCCCGCGGCGGGGGCACCCGACGGGGCCGCCGTCCCCGCGCCCCCCGCAGCGCAGCCGATGCCGGCGCCGAAGGCGGCGCCGATGCCGGCGCCGATGGCGGCGCCGAAGGCGGCGCCGATGCCGGCGCCGATGCCGGCGCCGATGGCGGCGCCGATGGCGGCGCCGAAGGCGGCGCCGATGGCGGCGCCGGTAGCGGAGCCGGCGCCGGCCGTCGAGGTCGTCGCGTCGCAGGCCGAGAGCCACCGCATCCGCTTCGAGAGCGCCACGCAGGGCGCCGCCGGCTACCAGGTGGAGATCGAGAAGAAGTTCGCGCTCTCGGTCGCTTGCCTCGTCTTCGTCCTCTTCGGGGCCCCGATCGCGCTGCGCTTCCCCCGCGGGGGCGTCGGGCTGACGCTGGGCGTCTCGCTCGTCGTCTTCTCGCTGTACTACGTGGGGCTCATCGCGGGCGAGTCGCTCGCCGACCGCGGGGTGCTCTCGCCCTTCATGGCGATGTGGGCGGCCAACCTCCTCTTCACCGCCGTGGGCCTCCTGCTCTGGCGCGGGCTCGGGCGCGAGCAGGCGACGTCGCGCGGCGGCGGGCTCGGCGACTGGTGGCAGCAGTGGCGCGATCGCCGCGCGCGGCGGCCGGCCGCGGCCGGGGGGCGCTGATGCGCCTCGTGCGCCCGCTCGACCGCTACG
Source organism: Gemmatimonadota bacterium (assembly GCA_021298835.1). Classification (GTDB taxonomy): domain Bacteria; phylum Gemmatimonadota; class Gemmatimonadetes; order Gemmatimonadales; family Gemmatimonadaceae; genus JAJTHG01. The sequence continues at coordinate 15,460 of JAJTHG010000011.1, read as the reverse complement.
TCTTCGCGGAGTGGAGCCGGATCTTCGTCGTGACGGCGCTCGGCTTCCCGCTGATGCTGATCGTCATCGACCTGACCGACAAGCTCGACGGCTACATCGGGCGCCAGATCCCGAAGGGCGACATTGCGCTAGCGTACATGTTCGGCCTCGTGGATTCGATGTTCCAGGTGCTGCCGGCGGCGGTGCTCTTCGCGACGGTATTCGCGATCGGGGGCCTGACCCGGCACAGCGAGATCACCGCCGCCAAGGCGAGCGGCATCTCGTTCTACCGCCTCGCCGCGCCGATCGTCGTGGGGGCGCTCCTCGCCGGCGGGCTGTCGCTGGGCCTCGGCGAGCTGGCCCCGGTGACGAACGCGCGCCGCCTCGAGCTGCTGCGCGACCGGGTCCGCGAGGGGCGTACGCAGCGCACGAACTTCGCCTTCGCCGCGGAGCATGGCCGGGTGTACAAGGTCATGACGCTGCAGGCCGTCGAGGGCTGGGGCGAGCTCTGGGAGATCGAGCGCCGCGGGCAGGGCGCCGACTACCCCACCTACGTGCTGGCCGCGGACCGGGCCGACTGGAACGACCGCACCGGCTGGTTGCTCAAGCGCGGGCGGCTCCACCTCCTGCCCACCGCCGGGGCGAACGTCACGTTCCAGTTCGACTCCGCGCGCGACCGGAAGCTCGCCGAGCGCCCGGTGGACCTGCTGGCCCGCGGGCGCGAGCCGGAGGAGATGCGCTACGCCGAGCTGGGCCGCTTCATCCGCGCGCTCGAGCGCTCGGGGGGCGACGCCAACAAGGAGCGGGTCAAGCAGGCGCTGCGCATCTCGATCCCGGTGACCTGCGTGATCATCGCGCTGTTCGTCGCCCCGCTGGCGACGTCGAACCAGCGGGGCGGTGCCGCCTTCGGCGTGGGGCTCGCCCTCGGGACGACGATTATCTTCCTGCTCATGATCCAGCTCACGCAAGCGATGGGGGGGAAGGACCTCCTGCCGCCCCTCGTCGCCGCCTGGGTCCCCAACGCCCTGTTCGGGGTGGCGGGGGCGGTGCTGCTCGCGCGGGTGCGCACCTGAGCACCGGCGACGTGACCACGCCCGGCGACGTCCTGCGGCGCACCACCGGCTCGTTCTCGGTCCCCGTGCGGGCGACGATGGCCGTCTTCCGGCCCGCGTCGAATCTCTCGACCGGGCTCTTCCGCGGCGTCGGCACGCGCCTGTACTTCGGCATGGACTGCTGGCGCGCCCTCGTGCGCGAGCCGGCGACGTACCTGCCGGAGCTCGTCCGGCACATGAAGACGATCGGCGTCGACTCCGTGCCGCTGACGATCGCGGTCGCGGCGTTCATCGGCAGCGTGATCGCGCTGCAGACGCGCTACCAGATCTTCCCCGGCATCCAGCTGTCGGTGGTGCCCTTCATCTCGCGGCAGATGATCACGCTCGAGATGGCGCCCCTGCTCACCGGCCTGGTGCTCACCGGCCGCGTGGGGGCGAAGATGACGGCCGAATTGGGGACGATGCGCGTCACCGAGCAGATCGACGCGCTCGAGACGCTGGCGTACGATCCGGTCGCGTTCCTCGTCGTACCGCGGGTGCTGGCGGCGGTCGTCATGCTGCCCGTCCTCACGATCGTCGCCAACGCCGTCGGCCTCCTCTCGGCGACGTTCACGAGCATCGTGGCGACCGACCTGAAGATGTGGCACATCACCGAGGGGATGCGCCTCGCATTCGACTCCTTCCAGATCACCTACGGGCTGATCAAGGCGTTCTTCTTCGGCGGGGCGATCAGCTTCCTCTCGTCGTACGAGGGCTATCATGCGGGGGCCGGCGCCGAGGGCGTCGGCTCCTCCACGGCGAAGGCGGTCGTCATCGGCTGCGTCGCGGTGCTCATTCTCGATTCCTTGACGGCGACGCTGCTCGCGCCGTTCCTGCAGGGGTAGGCGCGCGATGAAGCGACGCAACGAAGTCCTGGTGGGCGCCCTGACGGTGGCCGCGCTCGCGATGCTCGTGGTCGGGGGGCTCTGGCTGGCACGGGGCGGCCTCACACCCGGCTACACGCTCTTTGCGAAGTTCCCGTGGGGCTCGGGCCTCAAGCAGGGCCAGCCGGTGCAGCTGGCGGGGGTGACGATCGGGTTCGTGGACGACGTCGCGCTCCAGATGAACGGGACACTCGTCGTCCGCCTGGGCATCCAGCGCCGGTACCAGGTGCCGTTGGGGACGACCGCGACGGTCGAACCGAATGGCATCTTCGGCGACCAGCTGATCGCCCTGACTCCCTCGACCCCCACCGCGCAGGTGCACGCGCGCGGCGACACGGTGCCGGTCGGCAAGCCCAAGCCGACGATCGGCGACCTGCTCGTGCAGTTCGACAGCGTCAGCCGCGACGTGAAGGACATCACGCAATCGGTCGAGGTGCAGCTCGTGCGCGAGGGCGGCGCGAACGACCTGCGCCGCACCCTCAAGGCGATGGCCGACCTCGCGACCACGCTCAACCGCACGGTCGAGGCGCAGAGCGTCGAGCTGGCGAAGACCATGACCGCGGTGCGCCGCGGGGCACAGGCGCTCGATTCGGCGGCGATCGACTCGACGGTGCGGAACCTCTCGCGGACCTCGCGGAACGTGGCCGACCTGACGGCCGACCTCCAGACGACGACCGACAAGCTCAACGGCCTGCTCGGCAAGCTCGAGAAGGGCGAGGGGACGGCGGGCAAGCTGCTGACCGACGAAGGGCTCTACCTCGACCTGCGGCGGCTGACGACGCGGCTCGACTCCCTGACGGCGGACTTCAAGGCGAATCCCCGCAAGTACATCAAGTTCTCGGTCTTCTAGCTTCGAGCGCCCGCCCCGCGGCGGGCGACACGCGCGGCGCCGGGTGCGGGACAGGCGGCGCGCGGCGTGCCACCGTCCCGCCCCGGCTCCAGCCATGCGCCTCGCCTCCTGGCTCCTCGCCCTCGCGCACGCGCTTGCCCTCGCGCACGCGCTCGCCCTCGCGCTCGCCGCTCCGGTCCTTGCCCAACCGAACACCCGCCCCGCCGCCCGGCTCCCGTCGTTCCGCACGACGATCCTCCTCGATACCCTCGCGATGATGAACCGGAGCGAGCACGAGGCCCCGCCGGCGGTCGTCTGGCCGCTGCTCGCGGAATCCGTGAAGTCCATCGACCCGGAGCTGGCCACCGCGGGCGGGGTCGCTGCGGGGTGGCTCGGCACCCCGTACCTCGTCACGGCCCGGCGCCTCGGCGAGCAGCCGATCTCCCGCTGGCTCGAGTGCGGCATCGGGATGACCGGGCGGTATGCCGACACGCACCGCATCGCCCTCGCCTTCGCGGTGTTCGTGGACTCGATGCCGAACCAGCGGACGCGGCTCAGCTGGGCGCTGGTCGCGTCGGCCACCGAGCGCGGCGGCCAGAACAACAACCCGCTCTCGTGCGAGACCACCGGCGCCCTCGAGCTCGAGGTTCGCAAGCGGCTCGACAACCGGCTCGGCCTCAAGCCCTGACGGGTCCGGAAGCACGACCCCCCGCCGGCGCAGGCGCCGGCGGGGGGTCGTGTGAGGACGAACGGACGTCCGCCTACCGGTCGTTGAGCACCAGGAAGCGCGCGCCCGGGAGCGTGGCGGCGTCGCCGACGATCACGGTGCGGATGTCCCCCGCGCCGAGCGTCACGTCGGTGGTCGCGCGGATGACCGTGGCGGCCGACGACGTGGCGAGGTCCACCGTGTACGTCCCCGCCGAGAGATAGGTGAAGTCGGTCGGCGGGGTGGTGGCGCTGGCGTTGGGGACCAGCGCGGTGGCGGGCCGCGCCGACCCCTGCGGGTAAACGAAGCCCCAGACCGCGTTGGGCGTCCCCGCGCCATTGACGTTGCCGGCGGCGTGGATCACCCGCAGCGCCGCGGCATTCGCCGGGAGCGGGGTGACGCCGGTCCCGACGTTCGGCTGGCCCGTGCTGGCCGGGAACCGGAAGTTGATGGTCTGCACCACGGTGGTGGCCAGTGTCTGCGCCGCCGGGGCCGCGGGCAGGTTGCCGCGCACGACAATCGTGTAGCGCTCGCCCTCGCGGACGGTGAGGGTGAGGTTCGCGCGGACGGTGGCGGTGGTGTCCGCGCCGCCGTAGACGCGGAACTGCACCGCGCCCGGGGCGACCTGCACGACGACCGTCGTGTCGAAGAGCGCCAGCGGCGTCAGGGTCGCGGCGGTGCCGACGCGCAGACTCGCGGTGCCGGCGGTCGAGCTGGTGTAGATCACGCGCACCGAGGCGGTGCCCGTCGGGGCCGTGGCCCCCTCGCTGCACGCGGCCATGGCCGCGGCGGCGAGGGTCACGGACAGGATGCGGAGGATTCGCATGGGATGGACTCGGTGGCCGGTCAGAAGGAGTACCGGAGGCCGATCTGCGAGCGCCAGAAGCCGCTCACAACGTTCAGCGTCGGATACCGGGTGACGAGGTTGTTCGGGTCGAACGTATAGACCGGTTGCGAGGTGCGGATGCTGCCGGTGTTCGTGTTCGCCACGTGGTTCACGAGCGTGACCTGCGGATTGGTGCCGGCCGAGCGCACCTTGCCCCAGTCCGGGTTGAGGGCGTTCAGGAAGTTGAAGACCTGGAACTCGAGCGCGAGGTTCTGGCCGAACCACTTCGGCAGCGACTGGCGCACCGCGATGTCCATCGTCGCGAACGACGGGTTGCGGCACGAGTTGCGGCGCATGATCTGGCCGCGCTGCGAATTCAGGCACTCGTCCCCGGCGATGAAGCGGTCGAACGCGTCCGCCTGCTGCGCCGGCGTGTAGTTGACGCCGCCGACCGTCAGCGTCTGGAACTGCATCTGCTGCGGGTCGCGCGCGTCGGTCGGAATGTAGATCGGGTCGTTGGCGTTCGAGCCGTCGGCGTTGAGGTCGCCGCGGCCGGCGCCACCGCCGGAGATGTAGGCGAACGGCGTGCCCGACTGCCAGCTGTAGATGAGCGAGATCGCGGTCGGGGCCGACTTGACCGGCGTCGTCCAGGTGCCGGCAAGCAGCACGCGGTGCGGCTGGTCGAAGGCCGAGACGTCAACGTTCTTCGCCGTCTGCAGGCCGCTGTAGACGCGGCCGAACTGCCAGTTCGAGAGCGCCACCGAGCTCGTCAGGTCGGTGACCGAGAACGAGCGCTGGTACGTGTAGGCCGCGGTGCCCTCCCAGCCGTAGGAGAAGACCTTCCGGAGCTGGGCGGTCACGCCGTACTGGTAGTTGGCGCTCTGGTTCGAGATGCGGATCGCGCGGGGCACGAGCGACGTGACGATGCCCGGGGTGGGCAGGCCGCTCGCCGCGATCGGGCCGTAGAGTACGCGGCCATTCAGGTCGCGCGCCGTGTCCGACGGGACGCGCAGGTTGACGTCGGTGTAGAACAGGTCGTTGACCGACCCCGAGTAGTAGCCCTCGAGGGTGGCGATCAGGTCGAGCGGCAGCTTCCGGTCGTAGGCCAGGGTCGCGCGCCAGACCTGCGGGAAGCGCAGGTTCGGGTCGGCCACGTTGACCGTGCCGACCGACGTCGTCCCGAGGGCGACCCCCGGGAGGCCGCCGGTGCGGAGGCCGCAGGTGGTGATCGCCGAGTTCGCGTTCGTCCACGCCGGCGCGGCACCGAACGAGCCGGTGTTGCCGCCGCCGCAGGAGATCTGGCCGAGCCCGACGCCGGAGTTCTGGTACTGGTTGGACATCCAGACGTAGGCCGGCGAGCCCTGGAAGACGCCGATGCCGCCGCGGAGCTGGTTCACCGAATTGCCGGTGATGTCCCAGTTGAAGCCGACGCGCGGCGAGAGCTGCCAGTTCCAGCTCGGCATGACGTCCGTGCGCAGGCCGTTGGCGAACTCGTTGCCGGCCGGGCTCGCGCGGAAGGCGCTGTCCACGCGCGGCTGGTTGCGCGGGTCGTCGAGGAAGAAGGGGGCATCGGCGCGGAGGCCCATGTTGATCGTCAGGCGCGGAGTCACTTCCCAGACGTCCTGCACGTACACGCCGGCCTGGCCGCCGGTGAACTGCGCGAGCACGTTGGCACCGGTGAGCACCGGGCCCGACCCCGTGTACGTCGCGCCGGACGTCGTGCCGGTGACGAAGTCGGCGAGGCTCAGGAAGTTCCAGTTGCCGAACGAGTTCTGGAGGAAGCCGTTGGTGACCCTGTAGAGCTCGTTGCGCGTCCCGAGCGTGAGGCGGTGCTTCGAGCCGAGCGGGATCGTGAAGTTGTCCGTCAGCTCGAAGAGGTCCTCCTCGAGGAAGTTGCCCTGCGAGCTGTTCTCCGTCCCCGCGCGGAACGAGGCCACGTTGGGGCCGCCGACGTTCTGCACCACGACCATCGGGGTGCGAACCGGGATCTCGCGGCGGAAGCGGCTGCGGGTGTAGCCGAACATGAGCTCGTTCGTCGCGCCGTTCTTGAAGTTCGAGAAGAGCTGCGCGGCGGCGTTGTTCGAGATCTCCCGGCGGGTGAAGCCGGTGGACGTGAACGACAGCAGGGGGTTGTTCGCCACGTTGCCGCGGCTGAAGTCGTCCTGCTGCTGGTCGTTGTACACGTTGCGGACCACCAGGCGGTGGTTGTCGTTGATCCGGTAGTCGAAGCGGACGAACGAGTTCGCGAGCGGGTTGCGGTTCGTCACCAGGCCGAGCGAGCCGGCGGGCTGGCTGGCGAACTGCGAGTCCCAGCGCGTCGTGAAGGAGTCAACCTGCGCCTGCGTCACGCCCGACGGGAAGGGGGGCGTCACGTTCGCCGGCTGGCCGAAGTAGAGGCCCGATGCCGGGGACGACTGCCGCTGGTACTCGAGCGTCGCGAAGAAGTGCAGCCGGTCCTTGATGATCGGACCCGACAGCGACCCGCCCCACTGCTCGCGGTAGAACGGCACCGAGCGCAGCAGCGGCACGTTCGCGCCGTCGTTCTGGTCGCGCTGGTAGAAGAAGAGCGATCCCTGGAACTGGTTCGTGCCGCTCTTCGTCACGGCGTTGACCAGCGCGCCGGTGAAGTTGCCCTGCCGCACGTCGTAGGGCGAAATGATGACCTGGTACTCCTTGATCGCTTCCTGCGTGATCGAGCGGCCACCCGCCTGCGCGCCGACCTCGGGGCTGTCACCGAGCCCGAAGCGGTTGGCGATCGTCGCGCCGTCGATCTGCACGCTCAGGAACCGGTTGTTCTGGCCGGCCGGCGAGGCGCGGCCGCCCGACGTCACCGCCACCTGCGGCGTCAGCCGCACGAAGTCGGAGATGTTGCGGTTGATGTTCGGCAGGCGCGCGATCGCCGAGTCGGAGATGCGCGTCTGCGTGCCCTGCCGCGACGGCCCGAACTCGAGTTCCTGCTGCGTCGACGTCACCGAGACCCGCGCCAGCGTCACCGCGCGGTTCGCCATCCGGAAGTTCACGGGGGTCGTCTGCGAGAGCGCGACGAGGACGTCGTTGACCTGCTGCGGCGCGAAGCCGATCGCGCGCGCCGACACCGAGTACGGCCCGCCGACCTCGAGGCTCGGCGTGAGGTAGCGCCCGTTCGAGCGCGTCACGACCGCCGTGCGGAAGCCGGTGGCGCGGTTGACGACCTGGACCTGGACGCCGGCCATCGGGCGACCGGCGGAGTCCGTGACCAACCCGCCGATCGCACCCGTCGTCACCGACTGCGCCTCGGCGCGCGCGGCGCCGGCGAGCAGCGAGACGACAGCGGCGGTCACGGCGCCAAGCTGACGAAACATTCGCATGGGAGATTCCCGGGAGTGGAAGAGAGGGGGGCCGTGCCCCGAGGCATGCGGGCACAGACCCGAAAAATATGTCCCCGACCCCGCTTCTGTTACATGCAGGTTTGCGTAACCATGCCGTCACGCATCCCCTGACCCGAGGCTCCTAGGCCGGTGGGCTGTCGCCTTTCGCGACGGTCAGCCGATAGACCGGGATTCCTAGTGCGATCCCGAACAGCACCGCCGCCGTCGGCCAGCGGCTCGCCGGATCCACCAGCGCGTTCCCGATCAGGAACACCGTCGCCGCCACGAACAGGAGGGGCGTGACGGGGTAGCCCGGGACCCGGAACGTCGGCCGGAAGTCGGCGCGCCGCCGGAGCGCGAACACCGCCGCCACCCCCAGGGCGTAGAACGGAAGGATCGCGGTGACGAACGTGTCCGCGAGCTGCTCGAACGTGCGCACCATCACGAATCCCACGCCGAGCGCCCCGCAGAGCGCGATCGCCAGCCACGGCGTCTCGAAGCGCGGGTGCACCCGCCCGAAGGCGCGGAAGAAGAGTCCGTCGTCCGCCATCGCCTTGAAGATGCGCGGCGCGGTGAGGATCGAGCCGGTGAGCGTGCCGAACGTCGAGAGCATCACCGTGAGCGCCACGAACACCACGCCGGGACGCCCGACGAGCCGGTCGGCCACGTCCGCCGCCACCAGCTTCGAGCCCCGGATCTCGTCCACCGACAGCACCGCCAGGTACGCCAGGTTCGCCAGCAGGTACACGGCCAGTACGCCCACCGCCCCGAGGATGAGGGCCCGCGGCAGGTTGCGCTCGGGGTCCTTCACCTCGCCGCCGATGAACGTCAGGTCGGCCCACCCGTCGAATGCCCACAGGATGCTCACGAGCGCGAGCCCGAACGGGGCGAGCCCCCACGAGCCCGGCGGCGACGCCGGCGTGTAGTGCCCCCCCGTCGCCGGGAGCCCCACGACGAACGCCAGCGCCCCGATCGCCACGAGCCCGCCGTACTTCGCGACGCCGGTCGTGTTCATGATCAGCGACCCCCACCGGACGCCGACGATGTTGAGCACGCTTGTCGCCACGATCGCCGCCGCCGCGACGCGATGCACCCAGCCGTCGTACGGGGCGATTGCCGGGTCGAACCCGAGGACGCGCAGCGCGTACTCGCTGAAGGTCGTCGCGATCGCGCCGAGCGCCGCCGCACGGATGATGATCAGCTCCGCCCAGCCGAACAGGAACGCCGGCAACCGGCCGAACCCGTCGCGGATGTACACGTAGATGCCCCCGGTCGCCGGCCGGCCGCTCGCCACCTCGGCGAGCGTGAGCGAGCCGCACATCGCCAGCAGGCCGCCCACCACCCAGACCGTCAGCATCGGCGCGGGCCCGGGCAGCTTGGCGGCGATCCCGGCGGGCGACCGGAAGATCCCGGAGCCGATCGTCGATCCGACGACGATGGCCACCGCGCTCCAGAGACCGAGGCGGCGGGGCAGGGCGATCGGTGGGGTCATGGCACCGGGGGCGGCGGGTCAGTCGGGCTCGACGGCGGCACGCACTGCCCCGAGCAGCTCGGCCACCGTGAACGGCTTCTGCAGGAAGCCCGCGTGGCCGCGCCCGAGCATGCGACTCGTGACGTCCTGTTCGTTGTAGCCGGACATGAGCACGACGGGCTGCCCGGGTGCCTGCGCGCGGATCGCGCGCAGCACGTCGTCCCCGGACATCTCGGGCATCGTGAGGTCAAGCAGCACCGCCGTGCAGCCCCGGAGTTCCGCGAAGCGGTGCACGGCCGCCGCGCCGTCGGCAGCCTCCTCGACCGTGAAGCCCGCCCGCTCGAGGGCCCGCCGCACGACCTGCCGGACGGCGGGCTCGTCGTCCACGACGAGCACGACGCCGCCCGGGCGCCACTCCGCGTGGTTGTGCGCGGCCTTGGCTGGCGTCACGCGACCGGGCCGCGGCCCCAGCGGCAGCAGCACGCGGAAGGTCGAGCCGCGCCCCGGCGCGGTGTCCACCTGGATCGTTCCCTTGTGGGCGCGCACGATGCCGAGCGTCGCGGCGAGCCCCAGACCGTGGCCCGCGGCCTTGGTCGAGTAGAACGGCTCGAAGATGCGCGGCACGAGCGCCTCGTCGATCCCGCGCCCGGTGTCGGCGACCTCGACGAACACGTACCGTCCCTCGGGGAGCTGCCCGCCCGCGTGGGTGCCCTCGAGGCAGGCGCGGTCGCAGAACCGGATCCCCGTCCGCACGGTCACCAATCCGTCGCCGCCCTCGAGGGCGTCGGAGGCATTGGTGAGGAGGTTCATGACGACCTGTCGCAGCTGCGTCGGGTCGGTCTCGACCCACGCCTCGCCCGGCTCGGCCTCGACCTGCAGGCGCGCCCGCTTGCTGATCGCGGTGCCGAGCAGGGCGCGCATCTCGAGGACGACTTCGGCAATGTCGAGCACCTTGAGCACGAACCGGCCCCGGCCCGCGTAGGCCAGCAACTGGCGCGTGAGCTCGGCGGCGCGCTGGGCGCCGCGCTCGATGTCCTCGAGCATGGGCTGCGCCGTCGAGCCCGCCGGCAGTTCCCGCCGCACCAGCGACACGTTGCCGAGCACGCCGACGAGCAGGTTGTTGAAGTCGTGCGCGATGCCGCCGGCGAGGGTACCCAGCGACTCGAGCTTCTGCGCCTGCTGCATCCGGTCCTGCAGCTCCCGGCGCTCGCGCTCGGCCGCCTTCCGATCGGTGATGTCCTCGTCGCTGCCGTGCCAGCGTACGACGCCGTCGGACCCGCGGACGGGACGGCCGCGGCATCGCATCCAGCGCCAGCTGCCGTCGGCCGCCCGGCCTCGCGCCTCGACGTCGTACGCCTCGTGCCGGGCGGCGGCGTCCCGGAAGGCCTCGACGAATCCCGGGAGGTCGTCGGGGTGGACGAGCGCCAGGAACTCGTCGTGCGTGGGCGCGGGGCCGTCGAGTGCCACGCCGTGGAGCGCGCGCTTGGTGTCGGACCACTCGATGTCCCCCGTCACGGTGTTCCAGATCCACTGCCCGATGCCGGGGAAGCCGGCGCATCGCTCGAGGACGCGCGCGGCCTCCGAGGCGAGGATGTCCACCACGAGCCGGTCGGACTCCTCGAAGTCGCCGGTGTCGGGGGCCGCGACCGCGATGACGCCGTGGACGATGCCGGCCCACGCGAAGGGCACGAAGCGCCAGGCGCGATCGCGCACGGCGGGCCGTCCGGGGAGCAGGCCGGGATACCGGTCGAACGCCAGCCGGTCCCCGCGGGGCAGCTCGATCGTCTCGCCGGTCCGCAAGACGTCGGCGAACGGGTCCCCGGTGCCCCCGACGAGCGGGACGTCGTGCCAGCGGTCGTCCGTGCCGGGGCCGCGCGTGAGCAGGCACAGTGTCGTCCGCTCCGGGTCCAGCGTCCCGATCGCGACGAGATCGAAGCCCATCGGGGCGACCGCGCTCACGAGCCGCCGCATCGCCTCGCGGGACGTCGTGGCGCGCGTGATGCCGGCGGCCACCTCCGCCAGCGTTCGGGTGACGCGGAGCGCCTCGAGGTTCCGGGCCATCAATCGGACGTCGGGTTCATGGCCCGCCAAGTTACACCGATCGCCGTCGGGCGGTTGAGCGGCGCCGGTACCTTGACGAGCTTTCGGGGCCGGCCGCGATCGGTCCGGCGCAGGTCCCAACCGGAGCACCCGTGTTCGAACTTCCCGACGCCCGACGCGTCGTCTTCTGGGTGGCCGCCGCGGCGATCGTCGTCGCGCAAGCCGCCATCCTGCGCACCGCCCGGGCCTACGTCCGCGCCCCCGTGCCGGGCGAGCGACGGTCCTCGCCGTGGCTCGAGGCCACGTGGGCCATCGTGCCGGCGCTCGCCCTCGCGGCGATCCTCGTCGTCGCGGGGAGGAGCGCCTGATGGCCGGCGACCTGCCCCCCGCCGGGCCCCGCGTGCCCTCGGCCGTCCGCGGGGCGGCGTGGCTTGCGCTTGGCACCGCGGTCGTGCACGTCGTCTTCGGGGCGGTCGTGCGCATCTCGGGCTCGGGCATGGGCTGCGGCGACCACTGGCCGAAGTGCTACGGCTACTGGTTCCCCCCCTTCTCGCGGATGGACCTCGTCATCGAGGTGCTGCACCGCTACCTGGCGGTGGGGCTCTTCGTGGCGATCGCCGCGCTGCTGGTCGCGGCGTGGCGCGCGCGGCCGGCCCCGGGCATCTCCGGCCGCGGCGGGGTGCTGCGGGCTGCGGGGCTGGCCACCGGCCTCTGGTTCGCCCCCGCGCTCTTCGGCGCGGTCACCGTCTATACCGGGAACCCGGCGTGGGCGACGGTCGTGCACAAGCTGCTCGCGGCCTCCCTGATCGGCGTCCTCGTCGCCGCGGTGGTGCGCGCGAGCGTCGGCGCGAGCGTCGGCGCGCGCCCCGCCGAGGCCGCGCCCGCCCGCGCGGTCGGCGGCGCGGTCGCCGCCGCGGCGCTGGCGCTGCTGACGGTGCTCATGGGCGGCCTCACCGCCAAGCTTCCCGACGCGGCGATCGCCTGCCGCGGCTTCCCGCTGTGCGGCGAGGGCTCGCTGGGCGGCGGGGCGCAGCACGTGCAGTTGACGCACCGCGTGCTGGCCTACCTGCTGGTGCTGCACCTCTGGTCGCTGCCGTTCGCCTGGGCGCGGCAAGGCGCGCCGGCCGCGCTGCGCCGGTTGGCAGCGGGCGGGGCGGCGCTCGGGACGCTGCAGGTGGGCTGGGCAATGTGGATGGTCCTGGGCGGATTCCCGGCCGTGGTGCGCTCGGCCCACCAGGCCACGGGCATCCTCCTCTGGGTCGTGGGGATCGCGATGGTGTTCGTGTCGCGGCGCGCCGGCGCGTCGGGGGAGGCCGTCACGTCGGGGCGGACGGCGCCGATGCCGACGCTGTCCGGGGCGACGACGTGACCGCGGTGACGGCGCCTCTCGATCCGTCGGCCGCGCCGGCGTCGCCGAGTGCGGAGGCGGCAGCAGCGGCCCACGCCACCGGGGGCGAGCGCGACCTCGCGGCGGCGGTGGCGGGCCGTGCGCCTTCGATCTGGGACGACCTGCTCACACTGACCAAGCCGCGGATCATCTCGCTGCTCCTGGTGACCACCGCGGCACCGATGTACGCCGCCGGCACGCCGACGTGGTGGCAGGTGGCGATCGTCATGCTGGGCGGCTACCTGATGGCGGGCGGGGCGAACGCGGTGAACATGTACCTCGACCGCGACATCGACGACCGCATGGCGCGCACGCGGCTCCGGCCGATCCCGAGCGGCCGCATGCACGCGACGGCGGTGATCGCGTTCGGCGTCGCGATCGCCTCGGCGGCCACCTGGCTGCTGGCGGTGACGATCAACCCGCTCACGGCGGCGCTCGCCCTGGCGGGCTTCTACTTCTACGTGTTCATCTACACGCGATGGCTCAAGCGGTCGTCGCCGCAGAACATCGTGATCGGCGGGGCCGCGGGGGCCTTCCCGCCCCTCGTGGGCTACGCGGCGGTGACGAACCGGCTCGACCTCACCGCGGCGATCCTCTTCGCGATCGTCTTCTACTGGACGCCGCCGCACTTCTGGGCGCTCGCGCTCCTCAAGCAGGCCGACTACGACCGGGCACGCGTGCCGATGGCACCGCTCGTGTGGGGGGAGGCCGAGACGAAGCGGCAGATGACGTGGTACACGGTGCTGCTGTGCGGCCTGACGCTGCTCCCGGTCGCGTCCGGGGCCTTCGGGACGGTGTACCTCGCCTCGGCGGTGCTGCTGGGCGGGCTGCTGCTCTGGGGCGTCGTCCGCGTGCAGGTCGCGGCGCAGTGGACGGGGCCGGCATGGTGGGTGTACAAGTACTCGCTGCTCTACCTCGCGCTGCTGTTCGTGGCGATGGCGGTGGACCGCCGCATTGCCGGCTGAGCCGGCGGCTGAGCCGGCGGCTGAGCCGGCGGCCGTGACGGCCGACGCGCGCCCGGTCGCCGCGGTGCCCGGCGGCCGGCGTGGCCTCGCCTCGCCGAGGCCGCTGGCCGCGCTGTGGCCGCGGCTGCGCCCGCACGGCGCCGCTCTGGCGGCGGCATTCGCGTGCCTGGTGCTCGCGGCAGGGGTGGGCCTGTGGTTCCCGCGCGTGGTGCAGGACCTCCTCGACTCGGCGTTCGAGCGGGGGGACGGCACGCTGCTCGACCGCATCGCGCTCTCGCTGCTCGGGCTCTTCGCGGCGCAGGGCGTGCTCAACTTCGTGCAGGTCACGCTGCTGCACGGCACCGGGGAGCGGGTGATCGCGCGACTCCGCGAGGACCTCTTCGCGCACCTCGTGCGGCTCCCGCCGGCCTTCTTCGCCGAGCGGCGGAGCGGCGAGCTGACCTCGCGGCTCTCGGCCGACCTCGCGCTGCTGCAGCAGTTCGTGAGCGCCTGGCTGGGGGAGCTCGCCCGGCAGACGCTGTTCCTCGTCGGCGGCACGGTGCTGCTGACGCTCACGCACCCCTCGCTCACGCTGACCACGCTCGCGGTCTCGCCGATCATCGTCGGGACGGCGATCGTCTTCGGCCGGACGCTCAAGCGCGCCTCGGCGGGGGTGCAGGACCAGGTCGCGGAGGCGATGGGCCACGCCGACGAGGCGTTCGGCCAGATCCGCACCGTGCAGGGCTTCGTGCGCGAAGCCGGGGAGACGCGGCGGTTCGCCGACGCGCTCGGCGAGGTGGTGGCGCGCGGGGTGCGCCGGGCGCGGATCCGCGGCGCCTTCTTCGGCTTCGTGGGCTTCGTCGCATTCGCCGGCGTGGTGGCCGTGCTCTGGCAGGGCGGCCGGCTGGTGCTGGCCGGCTCGCTCTCCCCGGGGGCGCTGGTGGGCTTCCTGCTCTACGCGATCACCATCGCCTCGGCGGTCGGCGCCCTGGCCAGCGCGTTCGGCAACCTGCAGGAGAGCATCGGGGCCGCCACGCGCGTCTTCGACCTGCTCGCGCTGCCGCCGGACGTCGCGGAGCCCGCGGCCCCGGTGACGCCTGCAGCCCCCGTGCGGGGGGCGATCGCGTTCGAGGACGTGCACTTCCGGTACGGCCCCGACCTGCCGGACGTGCTGCACGGCGTGTCGCTGGCGATCGCTCCCGGCGAGGTGGTGGCGCTCGTCGGCGCGTCGGGGGCGGGCAAGAGCACGCTCGCGGCGCTGCTGCCGCGCTTCTGGGACGCGTCGCGCGGGCGCATCACGCTCGACGGGCACGACGTGCGCACGCTGTCCTTCGCGACGCTGCGCGGGGCGATCGGCAGCGTGCCGCAGGACCCGGCGCTGTTCAGCGGGACGATCCGCGAGAACATCGCCTACGCCCGGCCGGAGGCGAGCGACGCGGAAGTGCGCGCCGCGGCAGAGGCGGCGCACGCGGCGGAGTTCATCGCGCGGCTGCCCGACGGCTACGCGACCCGCGTCGGCGAGCGCGGGGTGAAGCTGTCGGGCGGCCAGCGGCAGCGGATCGCGCTCGCGCGCGTCTTCCTGAAGGACCCGGCGGTGCTGGTGCTCGACGAGGCCACCAGCGCGCTCGACAGCGAGAGCGAGCGGCTCGTCGAGCAGGCGCTCGCCACGCTGCTGACCGGCCGGACGACGCTCATCATCGCCCATCGCCTGTCCACCGTGCAGCGCGCCGACCGCGTCGTGGTGCTCGACCACGGGCGCATCGTCGAGGAGGGACCGCACGCGTCGCTGCTGGCGGCCGACGGCGCGTACGCGCGCCTGTACCGGGGGCAGTTCCGGGACGATCCGGTGCCGGCCTGAGAAGGCCGGTGCCGGCCCTGAGAAGGCCGGTGCCGGCCCTGAGAAGGCCGGTGCCGGCCCTGAGAAGGCCGGTGCCGGCCCTGAGAAGGCCGGTGCCG
>JAJTHG010000010.1 GCA_021298835.1 Gemmatimonadota bacterium | reverse complement strand
CGATGCTCGCCGCGATGCTCGCCGCGATGCTCGCCGCGATGCTCGCCGCGATGCTCGCCGCGATGCTCGCCGCGATGCTCGCCGCGATGCTCGCCGCGATGCTCGCCGCGGCCCCCCCGCTCCACGCCCAGCGACCGTCGCTGGAGGTCGGGCTCAGCTATGGAAGCATTGCCTTCGTCGGAAATGGTTCCTATTTCGCCGGGCTGTCGAGCAACCTGCAAGTGTGGTCGCGCGGGCCGCTCTCCCTGTCCGGGGAAGCGAGCGCGAGTCTGCGACTTCCCGATGGATTCGGGGCCGCATGCCTCGATTCCGCCGTATCCGTGTGCGACGGGCGCCGAATCGGTGACGTTGTACGCTTCGGCCTCACATCCCGCGTCGGCAAGCGGGATGGCTCGGGCGCATATGCGCTCGCGGTTGCCGGATGGTGGAGCGCGCTGCAGTACGGCGACTTGACGCGGGGCACCACGGTGCTCGAGAGCAACCGAGGCGATCGGCTGAGCGGGCTGACTCTGGGGCTGGGGGCGGGCGTGTCGTTGCCCTTCGGGAACCGGCGCACCGGCATCGAGGCTCGTTGGAGCTGGTTGGCGGCCGACCGGCGAACCGGTGATTGGATACAGCTGGGACTGACCCGCCGGTGGTGACGCGATCATGAGCAGTCATCGCCTCGCACGAGGTTCTCGAGCGGGGCTGAGCCATGCATGCCTCTGCGTCTCCTCCGGTCGCTTCTTCATTCGTCGGCAGACAGCTGGTCGGGGGGCGAGACCACCGACCCGCTCGAGTTCCTGGCCCGGGTGCTCGTGCACACACCCGCCATCGTGCCCGCGCCCCGACGCGCGGCAGCGTGCCCGCCGACTCGTTCGTGCGCCTCAAGGGCCGTGGGAACGGCGGTTCCCGTGGGGCTCGCGAGGTGCCAGACGCGCCGCATCGCCCCCGGATGCCGCCCAGCGCATGAACCGCTCCAGGAGGCCAGGTCGTGCTCGGCGCCACTGCGACCAGCCCACGGCCCACCCGAACATCGCCACACCAATCGTGATGGCCACACCGGGCGACCACCGGTGGCGGAACCCTGCGGCGTAGAGCGTCATCAGCAGCACGATGTGCAGCAGATACCACGTGAGCGCGCGCCGTCCGGTGGCGACCAGCGGTTCCACGAGGCCGCGCGGGAGATGCGGGATCAGCGCGACGACGCTACCCAGCAGGAGCGCCGTGGTGCCGACCGCCGAGACCAGGAAGAGTGGCAGCGGCGGCAGCGATGTGGTGCCGACGAGGCCCTCCCGCGTCAACGCATCGAACTGCGGTGCGTGCTGCAGCAGCAGCTGGTTCAGTGCGCCTGACGTCAGCACCGCCGCGAGTGTGAGCACACTCCCTGCGACCAGCAGCCGGCGCCAGAGGCGCGCATCCTGCAGATCCTGCTCGGCCAGGACGGTGCCCATGATGAAGAAGGCAAGCCACGGGACTACGGGGCGGAAGCCGTCGTAGAGCAGGTTCCGCACGAAGCCGGCCGGGGTCCAGACGCCCACGTAAGTCAGCGTCTCGAGCTGCCAGTGCTGCGTCCAGTCGATGACGGTCATCAGCAATGGGAAGGCGATGCCGAGCGCGATGCTGGTCACGACGCGTGCTCGCGTGGAGAGGCGGAGAAGCCAGGGGGCGAGAAGCAGGGCCACACCGTACACGCGCAGGATGTCGCCGGGCCAGATCATGAGATTCGCAACGCCCATCACCCAGAGCACCAGCGCGCGGCGATGGAGCACGCGCAGGCCTTCGGCGTGATCGTGCCGCGCGGCGAGTCGCGCGACGCCGAACCCGGCCAGCGTGACGAAGGTGGCGGCGGCGCGCCCGTCACACCACCAGAGGATGAAGCCGCTGGCGCCTTGTGTGGGCACGGCCGTGGCGAGGACGAGCACCGCGTGAATCACGAACATGCCGAGAATCGCGACGGCGCGGGCGACGTCGATCGACTCGTCACGTGCGGAGTGGACGGTAGGTGTCATCGTGCCGCCGGTGACGCGGGGGAGGGGCCGAAGCCACGGCGGAGGGTGTCGCGCACGAGCTCGGGCGCATCGAGGCGTGCGATTTCGCCGACGGCGACGGCGGTCCACGCGGCGTAGAGCAGCGCTTCGAGCGCTCGGAAGCGCCACGCCGAGGGAAGGTCGTTCCGCAGCACCCCCGCGGCAGCGGCCGAATCGAGCAGCTGCCGGATCGACCCATTCACCGCCGCTTCCGCGGCGGCGAGATCGGGATCGTCGATCAGTTCGCCGGTGACGAGGAGGAAGTGGAGGCGATCGCCGAAGGGGACGAGGATGTTGATGAGGGCATCGAGGGCCTCGGCGGGCCTGCGCTGGCCGAGCGCGGCGGCGTCGAGGGCGGCGGCCAGAGCGGCAATGCCTTCAAGAGCGGCGGTTCGGATGAGGGCCGCGCGTGACGGGAAGTGGCGATGCAGCGTGGCGCGCCCAACGCCGGCGCGCTGTGCGACGACATCGAGGGTGGCGGAGGGGTCGGCGGCCCAGACGGTGGCGGCGGCCTCGACGATTCGGTCCCGGGCTGCGAGCAGCGTCCTTGTCATATGAGACAGAATACTCTCACAGGAGACATCTGTCAACCATTTGGCGTTGAACGGAGCGCGAGGGGGCGCCCGCGCGGGGCAGGCTGGTGAATGGATGGCATGCTCACCCGACCGGGCCCGGCTCTTGTGGTCCGTCACGGATTCCGGGATTCAGCGTGTGCCGGCAGTCGAACGACTTCCACGATCGCGGACCAGCACACGCGCGACTTGCTCAGCTGCCACGGCCTGTCGTCGTTGATGGGAGAGGAGGCGCGGCCCGCGTTCGAGCGCACGTTCCGTGAGGACGGACTGCCGCGTGCGATCCGCACGGACAACGGGCCCCCGTTCGTGACCCGGGCCCTGTGCGGCCTCTCGCACCTGAACGTCCGGTGGATGCGCTCGGGGCTCCAGCATCAACGCATCCGGCCGGCTTCACCGCACGAGAACGGCGCGCACGAGCGGATGCGCTGCACCCACACGCGCGAAGCCATGAGTCCCGCGGATCCTACGGGGTGAGACGCGTGACCACCGTCGGCATCTTCGGCGTCAAGATCAAGCTGCTCGTCATCGCCAGCGCACTCCGCGGTTACTGCATCGGCTTGGACGAGGAGGCCGACGGCATCCGGGCGATCTGCTGCGGCGACATCCTGCTGGCGATGCTCGAGGAGCGCGACTGGATCATCCGGGAGTGACCGGGCACCGTCACCAAGGGTCGCCCATGTCCCCGGTTTGAAGTGTCACCGATGTCGCCGGCTGTTCAATCGCGCCTTGTTCGTTGACGCCGGTGAGTGCAGCCGAGCGGCCGACCACCTGGCTAGATGACAGTCGAGCCCACTGAGGGTGCATCACGAGGTTCCCGCATCCGACGCCAAGCAACGCGGCCAAGCGCAAAGGAACTACCTCCGAGCAACATTGGCCACGGCTCGAAATGCTCACTGGACAGCCGGTAGGCGAGCACCGCCGCTACGATGAAGAGGATGACGCAGAGTGCGAAGACGCCGATCCACGGTTTGCGACTCATGCGGGGCGTGCCGAGGTGATTGTGTGAGGACTCCGAGGTGATCCGTACGTGCATTATGCAGCGGCCATAGGCGCATGCAGTCGCGAAACCCTGCGAGCAAGCGCACAGATGCACGTACAGTCGAGCAGTGGCGCCAACGGCACAAGTCCCGCCCCGTGCGGCACTTCCGCCACGATCGGTGAGGGCTCGCACGCGGTGCTTGATTGTCCGGCGTGGTCTGCGAAACACCGGCGAATCCCCGAGTGTCCGCGGAGAGGACCCAGTCCTCCCTCGGTCGAGCAGCGGATCATGGCACGTGGCATGCCGCCGCGTGGCCCGGATGCCGCCCAGCGCGCGCCTGCGCGTTCACCCCCTGCGGGTGTCCCGTGCGACGACGGGAGACCGATGTGGGGCAGGGCAGGCGGCGAATCGTCACGCCGTCTTCGGCACCCCGCCCGCCCGGCCCGCCGCCTTCCGCTTGCGGATCAGCGCATAGAGTTGGATCCCGAGCCCCAGCAGCACCACCATCGCCGCCGAAATCACCACCCCGGCCAGCAACCCCACGGCCGAGCGCAGCACCGCATATGTGCAGATGAGCACCAGGGCGACGGTCGGCACCTCGTTCATCACGCGGAACCGTTCCCCGCGCATCACCATCTCGCCGCGGCCGAGCCGCCGCGTGACGCCGATGCACCACCCGTGATAGCCCGCAAGCCCGAGCAGCAGCACGCCCTTCACCACGAACCACGGCTGCGCCAGCGTCTCCGGTTTCATCACCAGCATCGTCCCGCCGGCGACGAACGTCAGGACCATCGCCGGCGTCATGATGATGTCCTGCAGGCGCGACTCCATCACCGCGTACTGGCGCGTGAGCACCTCCCGCTCGGGCTCGCCCAGGCCCTGCGCCTCGGCGTGGTACACGAACAGCCGCGGCAGGTAGAACAGTCCCGCCATCCATGCCACCATCGCGACCAGGTGGAACGTCTTGGCGTACCAGTACGTCACGCGCCGATCCAGTCCCGCGGCGCGAGCATCGCGATGAGCCGCGCCTGGAACGAGCCCGGCGCGAATTGCGGGTCGTAGTCCCACGCCGCCAGCGGCGGCAGCGACATCAGCACGCTCTCGATCCGCGCGTTGGTCTGCAGCCCGAACGTCGTCCCGCGGTCGTGCACGAGGTTGAACTCGACGTACCGCCCGCGGCGCAGCAGTTGGAAGTGCCGCTCGGCCTCGCCGTACGCCTCGTCCCGTCGCCGCTCGACGATGGGTGCATAGGCCGCCTCGAGCGAATGCCCCACGGCGTCGGCGAACGCGAAGCCCTGGTCCCACGTGAGCTCCAGGTCCTCCGGTCGGAGGTGATCGTAGAAGATCCCCCCGGCCCCTCGCGCCTCGCCCCCGCGGTGCGTGTTGCGGAAGTACTCGTCGCACCACGGCTTGTACTTCGCATAGAAGTCGGGGTGGAACCCGTCGCAGAACCGCTTGAGCGCCCGGTGGAAGTGCGCCGGGTCCTCCTCGTGCGGGTAGTACGGCGTGAGGTCCGTCCCGCCGCCGAGCCACGCGTCCGTCACGGTCCCCGACTCGTCGGTGAGCTCGAAGTAGCGGACGTTCAGGTGCACCGTCGGCACCTTGGGACTCCGCGGGTGGATCACCAGCGAGACCCCCGCCGCGAAGAAGTGGGTCGAACCGACGGCCGCCCCGCGCCCGCCGAGCTTCGCCGCCGCCGCCGGGGGCAGCACGCCCAGCACCACCGAGCGGTTCACGCCCGCCTTCTCGAAGACGGCACCGTCGGTCATCACCCGCGCCCAGCCGCCACCGCCGCCGGGCCGCTCCCACCGGTCCTCGCGGAAGCCCGCCTTGCCGTCGAGCCGCTCGAACATGCGGCAGATGTCGTCGTGCAGCGCCGCGACCCAGGCCTCGGCCCGGGCGCGCCGGCTCGTCACGACCGCCGGCGCCGTCGCGGTCATCGCGCCGTCGCCGGCGAACGCCAGCTCTTCACCGTGTCCACGAACGCCTTCGCGCTCTCCACCGGCGTGTCCGGCAGGATGCCGTGCCCGAGATTGGCGATGTGCCGCTGCCCGCCGAAGCCCTCGAGCATCTCGAGCGTCCGCGCCCGCACGATGTCCGGCGGCGCGTACAGCAGGCACGGGTCGAGGTTCCCCTGCATGGACACCCCGTGCGGCGCCAGCCGCCGCCGCGCGTCCGCCGCCTCGATATGCCAGTCCACGCCGATCACGTCGGCCCCGGTGGACTCCGCCAGCAGCTCCAGCGCCCACGACGCGCCCGGCGCGAAGACGATCAGCGGCACCCCCGCCGTACGGGCGATCGCCGCCGCCCGCGAGAGATACGGCAGCGCGAACGTGCGGAACTCCTGCGGCCCGAGCGACCCCGCCCAGCTCTCGAAGAGCTGCAGCGCCTGCGCCCCGGCCTTCACCTGCGCCACGAGATACTCACCCACGGCATCGGCCAGCCGCGCCAGCAGCGCGTGCGCCGTCTCCGGCTGCTGGAAGAGCATCTTCTTCGCGACGCTGAACTGCTTGGTCCCCTTGCCCTCGATCATGTACGCGGCGAGGGTCCACGGCGCCCCCGCGAAGCCGATCAGCGGCACCCGGCCGCCCAGCGCCCCGCGCGTCATGCGCAGCGCGTCGAGGACGTAGCGCAGCTCCACCTCCGGATCCGGCGTGCGGAGCTGCCTTACGGCCTCCAGGGAACGCACCGGCACCGGGAACTGCGGCCCGACGCTCTCCTCCATGACGAGGTGCATCCCCATCGCCTCGGGGATCACCAGGATGTCGCTGAAGATGATCGCCGCGTCGGTGCCGACGATGTCGATCGGCTGGAGCGTGACCTCGGTGGCCAGCTCCGGCGTGCGGCACATCGTGAGGAAGTCGGACTTCGCCCGCACCGCGCGGTACTCGGGGAGGTACCGGCCGGCCTGGCGCATCATCCAGACGGGGGGGCGTTCGACGATCTCGCCGCGGCAGGCGCGGAGGAACAGGTCGTTCGTCATGGGAGGGGCATCGAGCACCGGCGCCCCGGCCGACGCGGCCGTCGGCGCCGTCATTCGCGGAGGCCGAGCGCGCTCGCGCGCCGCGCCGCCTCCACCGTCCGCTTGGCGGGCCGGCTGCCGTCGAACAGGCAGTCGAGCGCCAGCGCGAATTCGTCCAGCCCGTCGCCGCGCGCGAGCGCGCTCCGGAGCGCCACCATTGGCCGCGCCAGCATCTTCGCCGCGATGCGCTCGGCCGTGCGCGCGGCGGCCTCCTCGCCCGCGGCGAAGGCGACCTCGCGCTTCGCGATCGCGACGATCGCGTCGTGCAGCGGGCGGATCGCCTGCCGTGCGGTCGCCGCCGAGGCCCACTCGGCGAAGCTCCGCAGCTCCTCCTCGACCAGCCGGGCCGCGGACGGGACGGCGCTCTTGCGCATCTCCTCCGCCGCCATGATCGGGATGTGCAGCGCGTCGAGGTCCACGACCGTCACCCCGGAGAGGCGCGCGCACGTCGGCTCGATGTTCCGCGGCACCGAGAGGTCCACCAGGAACAGCGCGTAGCCGGTCGTGCCGCAGTTCTCCCGCGTCTGGCGCAGGGCGTCGTGCCGGATGATCGGCACCTCCGACCCCGTCGCGGCCACCCCTACGTCCGCCATCGCCAACTCGAGATGCAGACTGTCCATCGGTGCGGCGCGACCGCCGACCGCCTTCGCCAGCACCTCGGCGCGGTCCATCGTACGGTTGATGATCACGATGTCGCGCGCGCCGAGCTTGTGCAGCTGCCGCACCGTGCGCTCCGCCGTCTTCCCCGCGCCCGCGACCACCACCCGCGTGTGCTCGAGCGAGCCGAAGCGGTGCAGCGCCATCGCCGCCGCCTCGGCGCCGATCGAGTTGCGGCCCGCCGAGAGCGACGTTTCGGTGCTCACCCGCTTGCCCGTGCGGAGCGCCGTCTCGAAGAGCCGGTGCAGCACCGGACCCATCGCGTGCGACGCGTGCGCGAACTTGTAGCTCGAGCGGATCTGCCCGAGGATCTGCCCGTCGCCGATCACCTGGCTCTCGAGCCCGCTCGCCACCCGCAGCAGATGCCGCGCGACGTCGAGCCCGACCCGCCGCTTGGCGATCTGCAGCAGCCCCCGGGTCTCCTTCTTCGAGCCCATCCACCGCCGGGCCAGTTCCTGCGTCGCGCGCTCGAGGGCGGCGTCGCCCTCGAGGTCGCACCAGGCATAGAGCTCGTCCCGGTTGCAGGTACTCACGAGGGCCAGCTCGCGGATCAGCTCGTCGCGCTGCCGCGCGTAGAGCGCGGAGACGCGGTCGCCGGTCAGATGGTACTTCTCCCGCGTGGCCACGTCGGCACTGCGGAAGTCCACCGCGATCGAGATCAGCATGGGGTTCGGAGAGGGAGACCGAAAGGCCGCTGCAGGGTCGCGCTACGGAACTGCGGGGACATCGCGGGCATCACGTCGGCGCCAGCACGCCGGAGAGATGCCCGAGGTTCTTCAGGAAGATCCGGGCATGCGCGAGCGGCTTCGCGAAGACCAGCCGCTTGCGCGTGTATCCATCGAAGGCCAACCGCTGGATGTCGGTGTCGCGACACAGGGTCACGAACCGCTCCCGGCGATCGTCGTTGCCGTACCACGTGTCCTGCATCACACCCAGCACGCCGAAGACCAGCCCGTGCGCCAGCATGAACCGCCGCCGCGCCCACGCGAGCTTCGACGCCTTCCCCGTGCGGAGGGCCTGCTGCACCGCCTCCGCCGCACATCGGCCGGACGTCATCGCGTAGAAGATGCCTTCCCCGGACGCGGGCGCTACCACCCCCGCCGCATCGCCGGCCACCACGACGTTCCGGGCGTCGTCCCACCAGTCGAGCGGGCGCAGCGGGATCGGCGCCCCTTCCCGACGAATCGTCTCGCAATTCTCCAGCCCGGCCTCGCGCCGCAGCGCCGCCACCGCCGCGCGCACGTCGAAGCCCGCACGCAGCGACCCCGTCCCGACGCTTGCCTCGGGGCCGTGCGGGAAGATCCACGCGTAGAAATCCGGGGAAAGCCGGCCATCGTAGTACACGTCGGCCCGTCGCGCCTGGTACCCCTCGCTGTCCCCGGCCGGCGAGCGGATCACCTCATGGTATGCCGTCACCCGAGGGGTCCCGCGGTACGCCACGGGAATCGCCTGCCGGGCCACGGCCGAGAGCGCGCCGTCGGCACCGATCAGGTATCGGGCGGTCACCGTGACCGATTCGCCCTGGCGCGACCCGCCCGCGCGGTACGTCACGTCCACGCCACCGTCCCGGCGGCGCTCGAACCGCTCGAACATCCCGGTGACCCGCTCCGCCCCCGCCTCGGTGGCGCGCACGCGCAACCACTCGTCGAAGACGCCGCGATCCACCATCCCCACGAAGTCGCGACCGACGGGAATGTCCACCCGCTGCCGACCCGGCGAGACCATCCGCGCCGTGGCGACCTTCGCCACCAGCAAGTGGTCGGGGATCGCGAAGTCGTCGATCAGCCGCGGCGGAATCGCCCCGCCGCACGGCTTGATGCGACCGGCCTTGTCGAGGAGCATCGTCGAGACGCCCGCCGTGGCCAGGGTGTGCGCCGCCGTCGCGCCGGCGGGACCACCGCCGACCACCACGGCGTCCACCCGCCGCGTGCCTCGGTCAGGCCATGGCGTCGCCGTCATGCGATCACCCGGGGACGCCGCCCCATCCTTGCTTGCGCCGCCGCCGCCGCCGCCTCGGCCGTCGCGCGATACTCGGCGGCCGGTACGGCGTCGAGCCACACGTCCGCCACAAGGGCGTCGAGCAGCGCGCGGCCGCGCGCATTGCGCACGATCGCCCACGGTGCGGCCCCGGCCACGGGCGCGCCCAGCGAGATGTCGGCGAGCGCGTTGAACCGGTCGCCGCACGCCGGGCAGTCGTGCGCTGCGGCCTCGCCCGGCGCCGTCGCCGACGGCGCCGCGACGGTGCCGAGCACGTAGAGCGACTCGAAGCCCAACGCCTCCTCCGCCAGTCGCACCGCCAGCACGTCGCACGGCGCCGCCATCACCAGCGCGCGCCGCATGCCGCGGTCGCGCGCCCGCGCGAGGTCCTCCACCGACGCCGTCAGCACCCGCTCCGCCAGCCCCGCCTCGACCCCGCGGGCGCCGATGCGCTCGGCAAGGGCCGCCGCGTCGGTCGTCCCCCGCCGCACCCGGATCGTCCGCAGCGAGCGCACTACCCCCAGCCACGCCTCGCCGGCGCGCGACGCGTCCCGGGGGCGCCCGTGCACCGCGCCCTCGAGCGCGACCCAGTCGCGCGGGAGCGGCGCGGCCGCGACGACGGAGGAAACGGCGGCGGTCGCCATCAGTGCATCACCGCCAGCAGCCGGTCGGACTGTCCCTGCACGGCACCGGCCGAGAGCCGGGCCGTGGGGGCCGAGCGCATCGCGAAGTACGCCGCGATCGTGAACATGAGCGCCTCGGCGCCGAAGACGGCGCCGTAACCCAGCGAGACGCCGCCGAGCAGCGCGCGCGAGACGTCGCTGCCGGCCGCCCCGAGGAACTGCCCGATGCCGGTCCCCACCGCCTGCGCCGCGCCGAAGATCCCCATGCGGAGGCCCGACGTGCGGTCGCCGGCGTCCGCGGTGAGCGTCATCATCGTCGAGATGGCGCCGATGGCGAACGCCCCGTTGGCGACGCCCAGCCCCATGAGGATGACGCGCAGCAGCGGGACGCTGCCCGCGAGGGGCGAGAGCGCGAGCGCCACGAAGAACACCGCCGAGGCGGCGCACCCGACGCTCGCCCAGTGGCGCGGGGTCCCCACGCGCATCGCCAGCGCGGCGCACAGCAGCATGCCGACGAGCAGCCCCGCCTGATGCATGCCGCTGATGGCGGTGCTCTCCCTCGGGCTGAGCCCGTACACCAGCCCCGCGTACGGCTCGAGGATCAGGTCCTGCGCCGAGTACGCGAACATCGAGAGGAAGATGAACACCGAGAACGCGCGCGCGACCGGCTCGCGCAGGACCCCGCGCAGCGCGCCCGCGAAGGACGCCCCGGTCGTGGCCTCCGCGGCAGCGAGCGCGACCCGCGGCCCGCGATCGAGGCCGATCACCGCGATGCAAGTCACGACCATGCACGTGAGTCCCACGGCCGCCGTCACCGACACCAGCCGCGCGTGCGAATACGGCGCGAGGCCCCGCGAGGCCAGCAGCGTCGTCACGATGAACCCGGCGATCATCATCAACCACACCGTGGCCGCCGCCGCCGAGCGCCGCCGTTCGGGCACCCGCTCGGCGAGGATCGCCAGCAGCGGGGTCCCCGCGCCGCTCACCCCGGCCCCGAGGAAGACGAACGCCACCGCCGCCGCTGCGAGCCCGAGCGGCCGCGACCGCTCGATGAGCATCGTGGTGGCCGAGGCGGCCACGCCGCTCGCCGCGAGCAGGGCCACGCCGCCCACGATCCACGCCGTGCGCCGCCCGGAGCGGTCCGCCCCGAAGCCGAGCCGCGGGCGCAGCCACAGCTGCACCACGAAGTGCAGCAGCACCAGCACTCCCGGCACCGACGCCGGGAGCCCCAGCTCGACCACCATCACGCGGTTGAGCGTGGCGGTCATGAGCACCACCACCGCCCCCAGGCACGCCTGCACGAGCCCGATGCGCACGACCTGCGGCCAGCCGAAGGTGGTCGGCGCGGCCGCCGGCGTCGCGGTGCCGGGCATCGGGACGGTGGCGGCGGTCACGGCGTCGCGAGACCCAGATTCCGGATCGCGAAGGCCGTGATCATCATCGTGATCACGTAGAAGGGCACGTTGAAGGCGCTCACGTACAGCGCCGCCTTCGGGCCCGGCCGCACGAGCAGCGACGCCGCCAGCGGGAACTGCGCGAGGATCAGCGCCGCCACCCACCACATGTAGGCGCGTGTCCCCCAGCCGGCGTGCAGGGCGAGCACGGCCGCCTGTGCGAGGTACATCGTCACCACCGCGATCCACGCCGCGGCGTCCTCGCCGTGCCGGGCGGGGAGCGACCGGATGCCCATGCGGCGGTCGCCTTCGACGGCCTTGAAGTCGTTGAGCACCAGAATGCCGTGCGCGCCGAGCCCGTAGAGCAGCGCCACGAGCAGCACCGCCGCCGACGGGCGCGCGCCGCCCAGCGCCACGGCGGCGCCGGTCACCCATGCCAGCGTCTCGTACGACAGCCCCACCGCGAGGCAGCCCAGCCAGCCGTTCCGCTTGAGGCGCAACGGGGGGGCGCTGTAGGCCCACGAGAGGGCCACCGCGACGGTCGTCGCCACGAAACCCCACGGGCCGAGCAGCGTCGCCACCGCGAGCGAGAGCGCGCTCCACGCGATCGCGAGCCCCAGCCCCCACCGGCCCGGCATGCGGCCGGACGGGATGGGGCGCTGGGGCTCGTTGATCGCGTCCACGTGTCGGTCGAACCAGTCGTTCACCGCCTGGCTCGAGGCGCAGACGAGGGGGCCCGTCAGGCCGATGCCCAGCAGCAGCATGGGCCATCGTCCCTCGAGCGACACCCCGGACGACACCACGCCGCACGAGAAGGCCCACATCGGCGGGAACCAGGTGTGCGGCTTGAGGAGCGCCAGGACGGCGTCCGGCGTGGGGACGCGCCGCGGCACCGAGGGGCCGGCGGCGGACGGCGCATCGCCGGCCGCGGTCACCGGGTCGAGCAGGTGTCCCGCGGTCATCCCGCCACCTCGAGGCCGCCGTCCTGCTCGTCGTCGCCCGCGGGCTCGAGCAGGCGGTGGCGCCGCATCTTCACGTACAGACTCTGCCGCGACAGGCCGAGCACCTCGGCCGCCGACGTGCGGTTGTCCTGCGTCATGTCGAGCGCCGCCTCGATGAAGTGTCGCTCGACGAGGTCCACCGTGTCGCGCACCAGCTCGCGCAGCGCCACGCGCCCGACGAGTCCCGTGAGCTGCTCGACGGCGCGCGTGAGGTCGCGCGCCCCCTGCGGCCCCGCAGAGAGCCGGCGCCCGACGTCGCGGATGATGAAGCCCACCACCGGCGGCTCGGCGTCGGGCACCCACGCGGCGCTCACTTCGACCTCCGTCACCGCCCCGTGCGCGCCGCGCGCCGACGTCGCCATGAGCCGCACCGAGCCGTGCTTGCGCAGCATGGCGAGGAAGACCGGCAGGTCGGCGCCGGGCCGCCCGATCCACGTGCCGATCGGCTGGCCCTTGGCCTGCTCCTCGGTGGCGAGCTGCGCGAGATCGAGGAACGCGGCGTTGAGCATCAGCACGCGCCCGTCGAGGTCGGTGACGACGAACGCGTCCGGTGCCTGCGCCATGAGGTCGTGCGTCGGCGTGGCGGGGGGGCGCTCGCCCTCGCTCGCGCGGGGCGTCAGGCGCACCAGCAGCAGCGTCTGCGTGTCCTGCCGGAACGTCGTCGCGGCGATCGTCACCGCTGCCCCGCCGGCCAGCCGCACGGTGGTGTTCGCCGCGCGCCCCGAGGCCTTCGCGGCCCCCAGCGCCTCGTCCACCGCCCGCGCGTCGTCGGCGGCGAGCCCGAAGGGGAAGGAGCGCCCCACCAGCCGCTCGACGGGCTCGCGGAAGAGCGTGGCGGCCGCCTGGTTGGCATCGGTGACCGTGAGGCCGGCGGCGTCGAGCACCAGGATCGCGTCACCCGCAAGCTGGAACAGCAGGCGGTAGCGTGTCTCGATGTGGCGCAGCTTCCAGTAGTCGCGCTCCATCGCCTGCTGCGCCTCGATCAGCCGCTGCTGCAACGAGGACACCGTACGCAGGTCGCGTCCCACCGCCACGAGTCGGTCCCCGCGCCCGAGGCGCGTGAGCACGTACTGCACCGGCGCGTCGGCACCGAGGGGGGTGGGGTGGTTGAGCTGCCGGCGGCGCGTCAGCCCCTTGGTGCCGACCTCGGTGAGCAGCGCCTCGGCCTTCGTGCGCGAGTCGGCGCCGACAATCTCGGTGAAGGAACGCCCCACCCACGCCTCGGACCCCTCGACCTGGAATTCCGGGGCCGAGAAGGTGACGCTCTCGACCACGCCGCGCCGCGACAGCACCAGGACCACGTCGCCGGCGATCGCCATCAGGGCGGCGGCGGCGCCGGGGTCCAGCGCGTCGAGGGCGGCGCGGGCGTCGGTCACGCGATCGCCTCGCCGGGGTGGGCAGCCGCGTGCTGGTGCGCCCCGCCGCTGCGGCCGGCGAGCGCCACGCGCGCGACCCGGGCGGCGTGGCGCGCGTCGGTGATGCCGTCGTCGGCCCCCACGGCCTGCACGAGCGCCGCGTCCTCGAGGAAGGCGTGCCCGCCGAGCAGCACCACGAGGTCGGGATTGCGGGAGGCGCGGCGCACGCGGGTGATGGTGCCGCGCAGCTCGGCCGCGCGCTCCGGCAGGGCCATCGAGACCCCCACGACGTCGTACCAGTCCTGGCGCACCGCCTCGACCAGCCCGTGGTCCATGAGCGGGTGGCCGACGTTTACCGTCCAGCCGTCCCGCACGAAGCACTCGGCCACGATGAGCAGCCCCAGCGTGTGCTGCTCGTCCGGCAGGCCGGTGATCAGCACGCTGCCGGGCAGGTCGGTACGCGTGGTGCCGGCGGCGGCGGCGGAGAGGTCGCGCAGCGTCTGCTGCAGGCGGCCGAGGCCCACGGTGACCTGAAGGAAGTCGCACGTGTCGTCGTTCCAGCGGTCGCCGAGGACGCGCGCGGCGGGACCAAGCAGGTCACAATAGATGGACTCGACGGTGGCGCCGCGGTCGAGCAGGTCGCGCACCTGGGCGCCCGGCAGGGGTTCCCGCTCGTCGAGGACGCGGGCGACGAAGGCCTCGACGTCGGTCGGCAGGATGACCGGCCGGAGGCCGGTGCCCTGGGCGTCGGCCTTCCCCGCTGGTCCGCGATGGGCCAGCCCGAGCCGGGGCAGCAGCTCCGACTCGACGGTCTCCGCCAGCCCCGGCGCGCGGCCCGCCCCGAGCGGGGGAGCGCCGGGCTGCGGCTGTCGCGGGCGGTCCGACCGTGGCATTCGAGGGCCCTCCACAATCGCGAACGACGCCCGGTCGCCGGCCCGCGGGAATCGCGGTCCGAACCGGGCGACGAAAAGCTGTCGGGTCCCGGAAAAACTGTCAACCTCCGGTTGACGTCAACTCGGCTTGACACTCCTTCCAGCCCACCGTTAACGTCGGTTCTCACGGCACCGTCGGGGAATGTCCGACGCATGCGCGTCGTTGGCCTCCATCGTCTCGCGATCCGCATCACAGATGGCGTCCTCCAAGCCGCAGCAGCAGCGCAAGCCGCTCTACACGCCGGAACAGCGCGCGCGCCGCAACGCCACGAAGTGGACCTTGGTGCAGGGGATCCTGGCCCCGATCCAGTTCCTGGTCTTCGCCTGGTCGCTCGTGCTGGTCATCCGGTTCCTTGCGACCGGCGACGGGCTCTGGTGGACGAACGCGTCCATTCTCGTGAAGACCGTGCTGCTCTTCACGATCATGGTGACGGGGTCCATCTGGGAGAAGGTCGTCTTCGATGTGTGGCTCTTCGCCGAGCCGTTCTTCTGGGAGGACGTCTTCAGCTTCCTGGTGATCTTCTTCCACTGCTGGTACCTGTACGGGCTGTTGACCGGCATGGAGCCGCGGCTGCTGATGTACATCACCCTGTGCGCCTACGGCGCGTACGTGATCAACGCGATGCAGTGGATCCTCAAGCTCCGGGCGGCACGGCTGCTCGAGGCGTCCGAACGGGCGGCGGCGGCGGGTGCGGTCTCCGGGGATCCGGCGGGAGTGGCGGCGTGAGCGACCGCCCGGGGTTGCCGGTGGTGGAGCTGCCGACGAGCGGCGGTTGCGCCGACGTCCCGGTGCTCAAGGAGCGCGGCCAGCGCGAGGTCTTCTGCGGCCTGACCGGGATCGTCTGGCTGCACCGAAAGCTGCAGGACGCCTTCTTCCTGGTGGTGGGCTCGCGCACCTGCGCGCACCTGATCCAGAGCGCGGCGGGGGTGATGATCTTCGCCGAGCCGCGCTTCGGGACGGCGATCCTGACCGACCGTGACCTCGCCGGCATGGCCGACGCCAACGACGAGCTGGACCGCGTCTGCGCGACGCTCCTCGAGCGGCGGCCGGACATCCGCACGCTCTTCCTGGTGGGCTCGTGCCCGAGCGAGGTGATCAAGCTCGACCTCGCCAAGGCGGCCGAGCGGCTGAACGCCCGCGTGCTGCCGCGGGTGCGGGTGGTGAACTACTCGGGGTCGGGCATCGAGACGACGTTCACGCAGGGCGAGGACAACGCCCTCAAGGCACTGGTGCCGCTGCTGCCGGCGAGCGACGAGCGCCAGCTGCTGGTCGTGGGGACGCTCGCGGACGTCGTCGAGGACCAGTTCGCCCGCCTCTTCCGGCAACTGGGCATCGGCCCGGTGCGCCACTTCCCGCCGCGCCGCTCGACCGACCTGCCGCCGGTGGGGCCGGGCACGCGCCTCCTGCTCGCGCAGCCGTTCAACGGCGAGGCGGTGCGGGCCCTGCTCGCGCGCGGCGCGACGCTGCTGCCGGCGCCGTATCCGTTCGGGGGTGAGGGGACGACCGCGTGGCTCGCCGCCGCGGCCGCCGAGTGGAACGTCAACGCCGAGCACTTCCGGCAGGTCACGCAGCCGCTCCACGAGCGGGCGCGCAAGGGACTCGACCGCTACCGCGCGACGCTCGAGGGGAAGCGGCTCTTCTTCATGCCGGACTCGCAGCTCGAGGTGCCGCTCGCCCGCTTCCTGCACCGCGAGCTGGGGATGCAGCTCGTCGAGGTCGGGACCCCCTACCTCGACCGCCAGATGGTGGGGGCCGAGCTGCCGCTGCTGCCGGCGACGACGACGCTCTCGGAGGGGCAGGACGTCGAGCGGCAGCTCGACCGCGTGCGCGCGGCGAAGCCCGACCTCACGGTCTGCGGGCTCGGCCTCGCCAACCCGCTCGAGCGCGAGGGCTTCGCCACGAAGTGGAGCATCGAACTCGTCTTCACGCCGATCCACGGCTACGACCAGGCGGCGGACCTGGCCGAGATCTTCGCCCGCCCGCTCCTGCGGCGGGAACGGCTCACGGTATAGGCGCCCGGCATGCAGCTCACCCTCTGGACGTACGAAGGCCCGCCGCACGTCGGCGCGATGCGCATCGCCACCTCGATGCGCGACGTGCACTACGTGCTGCACGCGCCGCAGGGCGACACCTACGCCGACCTGCTCTTCACGATGATCGAGCGGCAGGATGCGCGGCCGCCGGTCACCTACACGACCTTCCAGGCGCGGGACCTCGGGGGCGACACCGCCAACCTCGTCACCACCGCCGTGCGCGACGCCTTCGAGCGGTTCAAGCCGAAGGCGCTCCTGGTGGGGGAGTCGTGCACCGCCGAGCTGATCCAGGACCAGCCGGGCTCGCTGGCGCAGGGAATGGGGATCCCGGTGCCCGTCGTGCCGCTCGAGCTGCCCGCCTACAGCAAGAAGGAGAACTGGGGAGCGGCCGAGACGCTCTATCACCTCGTGAAGGCGCTCCTCGCCGACCGGGTACCGAAGCCGGGCACCCCGCGCCCCGCGCGCCCCGAGGGGCGCCGCCCGCGAGCGAACCTGCTCGGACCGACCGTGCTCGGCTTCCGCTGCCGCGACGACGTCCGCGAGGTCACGCAGCTCCTCGGGCAGCTCGGCATCGACGTGCATGTCGTCGCGCCGCTCGGCGCCTCGCCCGACGACGTCGTCCGGATCCCCGAGGCCGACTTCAACGTGGACCTCTACCCCGAGGTCTCGCGCACGACGGCCGGCTGGCTGCAGCGTGCCTTCGGGATGCCCTACACGAAGACGATCCCCATGGGGACCGGGGCCACGCGCGACTTCATCGCCGAGGTGGCGCAGCTGGCGGGCGTGGACGCGGCGCCGGTGCTCGGCCGCGAGCGGCCGGGCGTGGCGGGGCTCGCCTCGTCGCAGTCGCGGGCCCCGTGGTACCAGCGGTCGGTGGACTCGACGTACCTGACCGGGAAGCGCGTGTTCATCTTCGCCGACGCGACGCACGCGATCGCGGCGGCGCGCATCGCCGCGCAGGAGATGGGCTTCACCGTGGTGGGCCTGGGCACCTACAGCCGCGAGTTCGCCCGCGAGGTGCGCGAGGCGGCCCGGCAGTACGGCGTCGAGGCGCTCATCACCGACGATTACCTCGAGGTCGAGGCGGCGATCGCCGCGGCGACCCCCGAGCTGGTCCTCGGCACGCAGATGGAGCGGCACATCGCCAAGCGGCTCGGCGTGGCGTGCGCGGTGATCTCGGTGCCGATCCACGTGCAGGACGTCCCGGCGCGCTACTCGCCGGTGTACGGCTTCGAGGGCGCCAACGTCCTCTTCGACACGTGGGTGCACCCGCTGGTGATGGGGCTCGAGGAGCACCTGCTGCAGATGTTCCGCGAGGACTTCGAGTTCCACGACGGGGCGGTGCCGTCGCACCTCGCCGCCGTCGCGCCCTCGGCGCCGGCCGCGGGCGGCGCGGTGTCCGCGCCCGCCGGCGAGGCCGAGGGGGTCCGGACGCTGGCCAGCGTGCCGCAGTTGCAGGTGACCGTGGCGATGCCCGCCGTCACGGATCCCGCCGCCGCCGCGGCGCCGGCCGCGTCCGCCGGACCGGTGCCGCCCGTCTGGACCCCCGAGGGGGAGCAGGAGCTCCGCAAGATCCCCTTCTTCGTGCGCGGCAAGGCCAAGCGGAACACCGAGGCCTACGCGGCGCAGCACGGCATCGCCCGGATCGGCGTCGACACGCTGTACGACGCCAAGGCCCACTTCGGCAGGTAACCCGGTACTCCGCGCCAACGCATGGCCACTTCCGTCGTCCAGGGTCCGGAACTGCGGTTCGTGATCGTGACGCTCGACGCCCACCTCGCGGGGGCCTTCGAGACGGCGCGGCGCAACCTCGTCCGGCAGGTCCCGGCCCTGAAGCTGGAGATGCACGTCGCCGCCGAGTGGGACACCGATCCGGCGGCGGCCGAGCGGGCGCGGCAGGCGATCGGGCGGGCGCACTGCCTCGCGATCACGCAGATCTTCACCGAGGAAGGCACCCGCGAGATCCTCGAGGCCGTCCGCGCCCGCCGCGACGCAGCCGACGCCGTGCTCTGCGCGCTCTGCACGAGCGAGCTCATGCAGAACACGAAGCTCGGCAAGTTCTCGATGGCGGCGAAGGACAACGGGCCGTTCTCGCTCGGCACGCTGCTCCGCAAGCTGCGCGGGAAGCGCGAGGAGGGTCGCTCGAGCGGCGAGCGGCAGATGCACGTCCTGCGCACCCTGCCGAAGCTGCTCCGGTTCATCCCCGGCACGGCGCAGGACGTGCGCGCCTACTTCCTGCTCCTGCAGTACTGGCTCGCCGGCTCGGACACCAACATCGAGCAGATGGTCCGGTACTGCATCGACCGCTTCGCCGCCGGCGAGCGCACGGTGTATCGGGGCGCGCTCAAGCCCGGCGAACCGGAGGAGTATCCGGAGGTGGGCGTCTGGCACCCCGACCTCCCCAAGCGCGGCATCGCCGCCGACCGCGCGGCGCTGCCGGCGCGGGGGACGCAGGGCGCGGTCGGCGTGATGGTCGGCCGGTCGTACCTGCTGGCCGGCAACACGCGCCACTACGCCGCAGTGGTGCGCGCACTCGAGGCGCGCGGACTCGACGCGGTGCCGGTGTTCGCGAGCGCACTCGACGGCCGGCCGGCGCTCGACGCCTTCTGCAAGGACGCGCAGGGCCGGCCGACGATCGACGCGCTGGTGAACCTCACCGGCTTCTCGCTCGTCGGGGGGCCGGCGTACAACGACGCGCCTGCGGCCCAGTGCGCGCTCGCCGGGCTCGACGTCCCCTACGCGTCGCTGCAGACGCTCGAGTTCCAGACGATCGACGAGTGGCGCGCCGACGCCCGGGGGCTCAACCCGCTGCAGGCGACCCTGCAGGTGGCGATCCCCGAGCTCGACGGCGCGACGCTCCCCCTCGTCTACGGCGGCAAGGGGAAGGCCTCGCCCGAGGTGCCGGCCCCCGAGTCGGTACCGATCGCCGATCGCGTCGAGGTCGTCGCCGACCGCGTCGCCCGCTGGGTACGACTCCGCCGCACGCCGCGCGACCGGCGCAAGGTGGCGGTGATCCTGTTCAACTTCCCGCCGAACGCGGGCAACACGGGGTCGGCGGCGTACCTGAACGTCTTCGCGTCGCTGCAGCGCACGCTCGCCGCGATGAAGGAGGCGGGCTACCGCGTGGACCTGCCGCGGGACGTGGACGAGCTGCGCGCGGCCGTCTGCGACGGGAACCGCGAGCAGTACGGGGCGCCGGCGAACGTGCACACGGTGATCCCCGCCGACCGGCACGTCGCGACCGAGCGGTACCTCGCGGAGATCGAGGCGACGTGGGGGCCGGCGCCGGGCAAGCAGCTCACCGACGGGCGCGGGCTCTTCGTGATGGGGCGCCAGTTCGGCCACGTGTTCGTGGGGGTGCAGCCCAGCTTCGGCTGGGAGGGCGACCCGATGCGGCTGCTCTTCGAGGGCAACTTCGCCCCGACGCACGCCTTCAGCGCCTTCTACCGCTGGCTGCGCGACGACTACGGCGCCGACGTGGTGCTGCACTTCGGCACCCATGGGGCGCTCGAGTTCATGCCGGGCAAGCAGGCGGGGCTCTCCGGCGACTGCTGGCCGGAGCGGCTCATCCGCGACCTGCCGAACGTCTATCTCTACGCGTCGAACAACTCGTCGGAGGGGACGCTCGCCAAGCGGCGGGGCGGGGCGACGCTGGTGTCGTACCTCACCCCGCCGATCGCCAACAGCGGGCTCTACAAGGGGCTCGCCGACCTCAAGGCGGCGCTCGACCGCTACCGCGCGGCGGAGGCCGAGGGGGAGCGCGCCACGCTGGCGGCGATGCTGCAGGCGCAGGGGGCGGCGCTCGACCTCTGTGCCGCCGAGCCGGCGTGGCCGGCCGAGGGGCGCGAGCCGGCGGTCGCGCGGCTCCGCGAGCGGCTGCTCGAGATCGAGTACTCCCTGATTCCCGTGGGGCTCCACGTGGTGGGGGAGGGGATGACGCCGGAGGAGCGGCGCGGCACGCTGCGGGCCTTCGCCCGCAACGGGCGGCCGGAGGCCGACCTGCCCTCGCTGGTGGACGCGATCAAGGGGATGGCCACGACGCCGGACGTGGTCGCGCGCGCCGAGGCGGCGGCGGACAAGGCGGTGGACGCGATCGTCGAGAAGGGCTCGGCGGCGTGGGGCCGCGACGCGATCGCGCGGGACGGCTGGGCGCGGCACACGCTGGCGATGGAGGGCTCGGACCTCGCGCAGATCGGCCGGTGCCTCGACGACCTCGCGCGGATCGACGCGATGCTCCGCGAGGACACCGAGGTCCCGGGCATCCTGCGGGCGCTCGACGGGCGCTACGTGCCGCCGGCGCCGGGCGGCGACCTGCTGCGCATGCCGCAGGTGCTGCCGACGGGGCGCAACGTGTACGGGTTCGACCCGTACCGTGTCCCGAGCGCGTACGCGATGCTCGAGGGCAAGGCGCGGACCGAGCAGCTGCTCGCGCGCGTGACCGCCGACGGCGCGCCGCTGCCGGAGACGGTGGCCTTCGTGCTCTGGGGCACGGACAACATGAAGAGCGAGGGCACACCGCTGGCGCAGGTGATGGCGCTGATGGGGGTGGCCCCGCGCTTCGACGGCGTGGGGCGGCTGTGCGGCGCGCGGCTGATCCCGCTGGAGCAGCTCAAGCGGCCGCGGATCGACGTCGTCGTGACGCTCTCCGGCATCTTCCGGGACCTGCTGCCGCTGCAGGTCAAGCTGCTGGCCGAGGCGGCGCTGCTCTGCGCGAAGGCCGACGAGCCGGAGGCGCTGAACTTCGTGCGGAAGCACACGCGCGAGCACATGGAGCGGCTCGGCGTGGACCTCGAGACGGCGGCGCTGCGGGTCTATTCCAACGCCGACGGCGCCTACGGATCGAACGTCAACCTGCTCGTCGAGACCGGCCGCTTCGAGGACGAGGACGAGCTCGCCGACCAGTTCGTGCAGCGCAAGGCGTTCGCCTACGGGGTCAAGGGGACGCCGCGGGCCCAGGCGGCCCTCATGAAGCGGCAACTGGCCGGCGCGTCGGTGGCGTTCCAGAACATCGACTCGGTGGAGCTGGGGGCCACCGACATCGACCAGTACGTCGAGTCGCTCGGCGGGCTCAACCGCGTGATCACGAAGGAGCGCGGGGCCGAGGTCGCGGTGTACATGGGCGACTTCACCGGCGAGCAGGGGAAGGTGCGGACGCTGCGCGAGCAGGTGGAGCTCGAGAGCCGCAACCGGATGCTCAACCCCCGATGGTACGAGGCGCAGATCGCGAACGGCTACGAGGGGGTGCGCAACCTGGCCGGCCACCTCACCGCGACGTTCGGCTGGAGCGCCACCGGCGGCACCGACACCGTGCCGCAGTTCGTGTACACGGAGGTCACGCAGACCTTCGTGCTCGACACCGCGATGCGCGAGAAGCTCGCCACGCTCAACCCGAACGCGGCCGTGGCCATCGCCCAGCGCCTGCTGGAAGCCAACGACCGCGGGTACTGGCGGCCCAGCCAGGACATGCTCGACCGCCTGCGCGACGCGACCGCCGAGCTGGAAGACCGGCTCGAGGGCGTGTATGCGGGGTAGGTTCACACTGCCGGTCACACCGAGGATCACCGCATGACGATGAAGCTGCCGATCGTGGACGCCGACCGCGTGGGCGACGGCGACGGCTCCCTCCAGGTCCACCTCGACCCGTCCCAGAAGATCGAGGGGGCGCTCGTGATCGCCGTGTACGGCAAGGGGGGGATCGGCAAGAGCACGACGTCGTCGAACCTCTCGGCGGCGTTCTCGCGGCTCGGGAAGCGGGTGCTGCAGATCGGGTGCGACCCGAAGCACGACAGTACCTTCACGCTGACCAAGCAGATGGTGCCGACGGTCATCGACATCCTCGAGACGGTGGACTTCCACGCCGAGGAGCTCAAGGTCGAGGACTTCGTCTTCCCGGGCTACAACGGCGTGCAGTGCGTCGAGGCCGGCGGCCCGCCGGCCGGGACGGGCTGCGGCGGGTACGTGGTGGGGCAGACGGTGAAGCTCCTCAAGGAGCACCACCTGCTCGAGGAGACCGACGTCGTCATCTTCGACGTGCTGGGCGACGTCGTCTGCGGCGGCTTCGCGGCGCCGCTCCAGCACGCGCACTACTGCCTGATCGTCACCGCCAACGACTTCGACTCGATCTTCGCGATGAACCGCATCGTGGCGGCGATCCTGGCGAAGTCGAAGAACTACAAGGTCCGGGTGGGGGGCGTCGTCGCCAACCGCTCGAAGGACCTCGACCAGGTGACCAAGTTCAACGACGCGGCCGGCCTCAAGGTGCTGGCGCACCTGCCGGACAACGACGCGATCCGCCGCTCCCGGCTCAAGAAGTGCACGATGTTCGAGATGGAGCCGACGCCGGACGTCGTGGCCATCCAGGACGAGTACCTCAAGCTCGCGCAGGCGATGATCGACGGGGTCACGCCGCTGCCGGCGAAGCCGCTGAAGGACCGCGAGATCTTCGACCTCCTCGGGTTCGACTGATGGCCCGGCCCGGCACGTTCGTGCACGAGACCGCCGGCTGGCAGCGCCGCCGGCAGTGGCTGCACGAGTACTTCGACCGCACCGCGGTGAAGGCGTGGGAGACCCTCACGTCCGACGCCCCGGTCAGCCGGGTGCGGCAGACGGTGCGCGAGGGGCGCGACACGATGCGCGCGACCCTGCTCGGCTGGCTCCCCGCCGACCTGACCGGCCTCCGGGTGCTCGACGCCGGCTGCGGCCCGGGCATGGCGGCGATCGAGCTGGCGAGGCGCGGCGCCGAGGTCGTGGCGATCGACCTGTCGCCGACCCTCGTGGACCTCGCCCACCGCCGCTACGGCGACCAGGACGCTGCCGCCCGCATCACGTGGACGAGCGGCGACATGCTCGACCCGGCCCTCGGCGAGTTCGACTACTGCCTGGCGATGGATTCGCTCATCCACTACGACGAGCCGGAGCTGATCGGGGCCCTGCGCGGGCTCGGACACCGCGTGCGGCGGGCGATGGTGGTGACCTACGCGCCGGCCACGCCGGTCCTGCGGACGCTCCACGCGGTGGGGAAGCTCTTCCCCCGGCGCGACCGGGCCCCGCGGATCCAGCCGATCGGGCCGAACGCCGTCCGCTACGGCATCCACCTCGACCGGGCGATGGCGGCCGAAGGGTGGCGGGTCGGGCGCACCGAGCGGGTGCAGCGCGGCTTCTACACCTCGCAGGCCCTCGAGGTGGTGCGCCAGGGGGGATCCCCCGCATGACGCGCGGTTTCGGCGCGGGCCGATCGGCCCCATCTTTCCCGACATGACCACGATCCTGCTCCTGGGCGGCGCCGTCGCGGCGCTCGCCGCCTGGATGACCTGGCGCCGCGTCCGCACGGTGCCGGTGACGATCGACCTCGAGCGGTCGCACGACACGTTCCACGCGCACGTCGAGCTCCCCGAGGGAGTCACCGTCCACGAAGGGGACGAGGTGCGGGTGCACCGTGCGCCGCACACCCTCGCCTTCGGCGAGAAGTACACCATGCAGTCCACCGCGACGGTGTCGCACGCCTCGTGGCCGCGCCGCGTGCTCCAGCGCGTGCTCGGCGTCAGCGAGGTCACGTCGCTCTACGAAGTCGGCTTCGAGGGCTGATCGCCATGTACCAGAGCACGCTCGACGCGCCGGTCAACGAGACCACCCGCGTCGCCCAGGACGACGCGGTCCTCAACCCCAACTTCTACACCACCGACTTCGACGCGATGGACAAGGTGGACGTGTCGCTGATGCGGAAGGAGTGGGACGAGCTGATCGCCGAGTTCCGGGCGGACCCGAACAAGGACCACTTCAAGCGCAACGCCGAGTTCGACGCCGATTTCTCGCACTACTCGCCGCAGCTCAAGCGGGAGTTCGTCGATTTCCTCGTCTCGTCGGTGACGGCCGAGTTCTCGGGGTGCATCCTCTACGCCGAGATCAAGAAGCGGGTCCGGAACAAGGACATGCGCGAGCTCTTCGGCTTCATGAGCCGCGACGAGGGGCGCCACGCCGGGTTCATCAACCACACGCTCAACGACTTCCGCGTCGGCGTGGATCTGAGCTTCCTCACGAAGGCGAAGAAGTACCGCTACTTCCAGCCGAAGTTCATCTACTACGCCACGTACCTCTCCGAGAAGATCGGGTACGCGCGCTACATCCACATCTACCACAACTTCGCGCAGCGGAACCCCGACAAGCGGTTCCACCCCATCTTCCG
Source organism: Gemmatimonadota bacterium (assembly GCA_021298835.1). Lineage (GTDB taxonomy): Bacteria > Gemmatimonadota > Gemmatimonadetes > Gemmatimonadales > Gemmatimonadaceae > JAJTHG01. Next base: position 124,670 of record JAJTHG010000010.1, on the reverse strand, counting down.
GTGGTTCGAGAACTGGTGCTGGGACGAGTTCCGCCACGGCGAGGCCTTCGCGGTGCTCATGCGGTCGCAGCCGCACACCCTCCGGGGCGTCAACAAGTGGTGGATCAAGTTCTTCCTGAACGCCGTCTTCACTACCATGTACGTCCGCGACCACGCCCGTCGGCCGTTCTTCGAGGCGATGGGCTGGGACGTGGACGAGTTCGACCGCCGCGTGATCCGGATGACCAACGACATCTCGAAGCAGGTCTTCCCGGTGGTGATCGACGTGGACAACGAGCGGGTCTGGCAGCTCATGGAGCGGATGCACCGCAACAACCAGACGCTCCCGGCGCTCCGCCGCGCGGGCGGCATCGTGAACGCGGTCAAGGAGAAGCTCACGCTCCTCGACAACGGCATCACCTTCCTCAAGCTGCTGCTGACCCCGGGGAAGGAGAACCCGCTCAAGCCCGACTTCCGCTCCACCCCGGAGGCCTGGCTCCCCGACCTCCGCACACCGGCCCCGGCCGCCGCCTGAGCGACCGGTCGTGACCGACTCCCCGGCCCCGGCGCCCGACGGCAAGGACCAGCGTCGCCGCGAGAACGCGGCGGCGATGGTCCAGTTCTACCGCCGGTTCGGCCCCCTCCGCGAGTTCGAGGAGGAGGGGCTGTCGCTCAACCGGCTGCTCCGGCTGTCGCTGTTCCAGGTGACGGTGGGGCTGGCGCAGGTCCTGTTCTACGGCACGCTCAACCGCGTGATGATCGTCGAGCTCCACGTGCCCGCGACGATCGTCTCGATCTTCATCGGCATCCCGGTGCTCGTGGCGCCCTTCCGCGCCCTCATCGGCTACAAGTCCGACACCCACGTCAGCATCCTCGGCTGGCGCCGCGTGCCGTTCATCTTCGGCGGCACGGCGCTCCAGTGGAGCGGGCTCGCGTTCATGCCGTTCGCGCTGGTGCTCCTCGAGGGCGAGCAGCGCTGGGGACCGACCTGGCTCGGCTGGCTCTTCAGCGGGCTCGCCTTCCTGCTCGTCGGTACCGGGGCCCACGTGACCCAGACGGCCGGGCTCGCGCTCGCCACCGACCTGAGCACGCCGCGGATGAAGCCCAAGGTCGTCGCCCTGATGTACCTCATGCTGCTCGTCGGGATGACCCTCTGCTCGGTGGCCGTCTCGGGGCTCCTCGCCGACTACACGCCGATCAAGCTCATCAAGGTCATCCAGGGGACGGCCGTCGTCGCGCTGGGCGTCAACGTCTTCGCCTGCTGGCGGCAGGAGGCGGGGGACCGCGAGTGGGCCCGCGCCCAGCGGGGGAAGCGCCAGCCCGTTTTCATGGAGGCCTGGCTCAAGTTCATCGACGGCGGGCCGGCCGTCCGGCTCCTGACGGCCACGTTCATCGGCATGTTCGCCCTCAACCTGCAGGACGTGCTGCTCGAGCCCTACGGCGGCGAGGTGCTCGGGCTGAGCGTCTCCCAGACCACCTGGCTGACGGGCGTTTACACCATCGGCTCGCTCGCGGCCCTCGGGCTGGCGGCCCCGATGCTCGCGCGCGGATGGGACCCCACGCGCGTCTCGTGGGCGGGCCTGGCGGCCGGGGCGGTGGGCTTCGTCCTGATCATCGTGGCGGCCCCGTCGGCCAGCCGGTGGGTCTTCCAGGGTGGGACCCTGATCGTCGGGATGGCCGAGGCGTTCTTCGCCGTCGGAACCCTGGCCGCGGCAATGGCCATTCAGGACCGGAACCAGCACGGCATCGCGCTCGGCGCCTGGGGGGCGGTCTATGCCACCGGGGAGGGGTTCGGGCTGGCCCTCTCTGGCGTCCTGCGCGATTGGGTGGCACACTTGATGAACGTCGGCATGCTGCGGGGCAGTTGGGTCTCGGCCGCGACCCCGTACGTGGCGGTGTACTACCTGGAGATCGCGGGCGTGGTGCTCACGGTGCTCCTGATGATTCCCCTCCTGCGGCGCGAGCGGCAGGCGGCGGAGGTTCCTCCGGCGGCGAAGCCGCTGGATCTCGTGGAGTACCTCGCGTGAGCCGGGTGCACGCGGGGGGCTGGATTCCCGGCACCTTTCTCCGGATGGAGGCACGATGAAGTACTTCGACGGGACGCAGATTGTCCTCTACGCGTTCTGGCTGTTCTTCGTGGGGCTCATCATCTACCTGCGGCGCGAAGACAAGCGGGAAGGGTACCCGCTCGAGTCGCCCCAGGGACCGCGCAACGGCTGGCCGCTGCCGCCCGAGCCCAAGACCTTCGTCCACGGCAACCTCCCCGGAGGAAAGCACTGATGGCCGAGTACAAGCTCAACGCCGTCCCCGCCGACGACTACAACGGGTCGCCGATCATCCCGCTCGGGGACCCGATGAAGGACGGCCTCGGCCCCGCCGCGTGGGCGGATCGCCCGGATCGCCCGGACTACACCGTGCACGGCGACCCCAAGATCGTCCCCCTGCGCGTGGCGAAGAACTTCTGGCTCGAGCCCAAGGATCCGAACCCGATCGGGCTCCCCGTCGTCGCCGCCGACAAGCAGGTCGCGGGCACCATCGTGGACTGCTGGGTGGACAAGGCGGAGCCGCAGGTGCGCTACTACGAGGTCCGGCTCGCCGGCTCCGAGGAGACGCGGCTCCTGCCGGTGCCGTTCGTCCAGTGGCCCAACTTCGGGCTCTGGGGCAACGACAAGGTCCTCGTGAAGAGCATCACCTCGAAGCACTTCGCCGGGGTGCCGAAGACCAGGAACCCCGATCTGGTCACGCTCCTCGAAGAGGACAAGATCTGCGCCTACTACGCAGGCGGTCACATGTACGCCGTGGCGGGGCGCGAGGGGCCGATCATCTAGGGCTGCGGCCTCGGCCGGGCGCTGCTCCCCGGCGCGCGGGAGCATCCAGGCAGGTGCGAGAGCCCGGACTCGGGGTCCCACGAGTCCGGGCTTTGCGTCGTCCCGTTCCCGTTGCCGGGACGCAAGACCGTCATGTCGCGCGACCCGTGCGCCGAGGGCATCCGTTCACCGGCCGCACCCCCTACTTTTCGGGGGTGAGCGAACTCCCTCAGCCCCCTGCCTTCGACCCGGAGGCACAGTACATCCGCGGCATCCCGTACCCCCTCCCGAAGGGCGAGCGCATCCTGTGGCAGGGGGGGCCGGAGTACTTCGCGCTCGCCAGGCACGTCTTCAAGGTCCCGGTGTTCGTGCTGTACTTCTCGGTGCTGGTCGTGGTGCAGGGGTGGTACGTCACCGTCACGCGCGACTCGCAGGCCGCCGCGCAGGTGCTGCTCCCGCTCACGGTGGCGGGGATGGGCACCTGCCTGTACATGCTGATGTTCGCGTGGCTCACCGCCCGCAATTCGTGGTACGCGGTCACGACGCGGCGCGTGGTGCTCAAGGTCGGCGTGGCGCTGACCGTCACGGTGAACGTGCCGCTGCGCGTCATCGCCAGCGCGGGGGTGCGGCGCTTTTCGGACGGGTCGGGAGAGCTGGCCTTCCCGCTGGCGCCCGAGGAGCGGCTGTCGCTCTTCCAGCTCTGGCCGCACTGGAGGCCGTGGAACATCAACCGGCCGGTGCCGCAGATGCGTGGGCTGCGCCAGCTCGACGCCGTCGCCGAGGCGCTCAAGCAGGCGCTGGAGGCCACGCGGGACGACATCGCGGCGGGCGCGGCGGCACCGGCCGAGGCCCCGCGCCACCCCGCGCCGGTGGCCGGCGCGGCGACCACCGAGGGCGTCGCCGCCGGCTCCGGCGCGCAGGCGGGCTGATGGCGGCCAACGACACATACGTCACCTTCGAGCCCGAACCGGGCCAGAACGAGCGCATCGAGGTGCCGCGTGGCCCCCTGCTGGGGGCGCTCGGGCTCGTGATCCTCACGTTCTCGCTGGCGATCACCGCGCGGTTCACCGGGTGGTTCAAGCTCCCCGAGCCGGTGAGCAGCCCGGAAGCGCGCCGCGCGCTGCGCTTCGCGGACGCGAGGGACGGCGGCATCTTCGTTTACGACAACGCCACCGACTCGCTGATCATCAACCTCCCGGCGGGCTACAACGGCTTCGCCCGCGGCGCGCTGCGCGCGCTGGCGCGCAAGCGGATGCTCGCGAGCGTCCCGAACGAGGCGCCGTTCGTGCTGACGCTCTGGCGCGACGGCCGCCTGACGCTCGACGATCCGAGCACCGGGGACAACGTCGAGATCTCGTCGTTCGGGCCGGTGCAGATCGAGTCGTTCATGCAGTTCCTGGTGCCGGATCCGAAGGGGCGCATCATGGGGACCCCGGCGGCGGGGACACCGGCCTCAAAGGCCTTCACGGCACCGATGAAGGGCGAGACGCCGGTCAAGCGGCCCGGGGACCCGGTCACACCCTAGCGTCGCACGGGGGGCGCGCCGCCCTCGGGCGGGACGCCCCGTGACTCAGCGCGGGGGCGGGTCCGGGTCGCCGGTGCCGGGCACCGGCCGCAGCGCCGCGAGCCACAGCGGCTTCGCCTGCCCCAGCGGCTCGTCCTCGTAGAACCGCACGCGGCCCGGGGCCATCGCCTTGGCGAGCAGGATCATCTGCCCGGTGTGCATGGCGAAATGCTCGACGACATGGAGCACCGCCGAGAGCACCGAGATCTCGCGCGACTGGATCGTGCGGCGCGACAGCAGGTCGGCGGTCGTGAGCCGTGCGAGCACGGCGTCGGCGTCGCGCAGGGCGGCGTCGAGGTGCGCGAGGAGGGTCGTCGCGTCGGCCCCGTCGGTGGCGGCATCGGCGGCGAACTCGCCGTTCCGGTCGCGGGCGAAGGTCGAGCCGCCGACGCCGGCGACGATCCACTGGCGCACGTTGCCGGCCAGATGGCGCAGCAGGTTGCCGATCGCGTTGCTTCCTTCGGCGGGCCGCTGCCAGAGCACGGCGGGGGGAAGGGCCTCGAGCAGGTGCGCGATCTTGGTGCGGTACTCGACCGTCAGGTAGAACCGCGCCTCGGCCACGACTTCGGCGCCGAGGGAGCCCGGGGCCGCGTCGGCGGGCGGGAGGCGCATCGGCGCTCAGAACTCCCGCTTCTTCATCGTGCGGAAGATGTCGCTCGCGTCGCTGTCGTCGGCGGTCTGCTTGGGGCGCGTGGCCTCGAGCGTGGGGTCGAACGACGGCTTGGACTTTGCGGCCTTCTGGGCCGCCTTCGCCTGCGTCTTCTTGAGCAGGGCCTGCATCTGCTTCTCGTTCATCGCGCCTCGGGGCGGACGGGGGAGGTGGAGCCGGGCACCTTCGGTCGAAATTGCGGGCTGGGGCAGGCGGGCGTCAACCGGCGCGAGCCGCCGGGGCCGCCGGGGCCGCCGGCGTCACGCCGACGGGGCGCGGTGCGGCCGGCACTTCCCCCAGATCCATCGGCGGCGGGCCGAACCACCCGATGTCCCCGGTGGCCGCCTCGCCCATGCTCATCTTCCCGAAGAGACTCTTCGCCAGCAGCTCGTACGACGCGGGCGTCATCCCCCAGAAGGGCAGGGGGTCGCGCGGCGCCCACACGACGTCCCGCGCCTGCCAGAGGTTCACGAACTGTTCGCGCGAGGGCCGGCCCGAGAGCAGCGCCCCCTCGGCCTCCATGAGCGTGGCGTAGAAGTGCTGCAGGTGCGTCTCCGGCCGGTGCGGCACGGGGCCGCTCGCCCCTTGGGAGAGCACCGCGCGGGCCACGGCAGGGTGGTCGAAGAAGTGCATCCCGCTGGTGACGCGCGGGTTGCACTCGATGGCGTAGGGGGTGCCGTCGCCCGCGACGATGAAGTCGAACGAGACGAAGCCGGAGTAGCCGGTGCGCGCCACGAACGCTTCCACCCACGCCTCGATCGCCCGCGCGTCCGCCACGCGGCGGAAGCACACCGCCACCGTGCCGGCCATCACCACGCCGCGGTACACCGTGGTGCCGAGCACGCGCCCCCCGACGGCCACCGAGCAGGTGCTGAGGTGCGTGCCGTCCACGCGCTGCTGCACGAGGGCGGGGCCCGCCGCGCGCGCCGCCGGCAGGGGGGCGCCGTGCTCGAGGAACTCGACTCCCGCGCCGCCGCACGACCAGATCGGCTTCACCACCGCCGGGCCCGCCTCGACGACGGCGCGCGCCGCGTCGTCGCCAAGCGGCGCCGACGGGGGCACCGGAAGCCCGAACGTCGCGGCCAGCCGGTTGAAGCGCCACTTGTCGTGCAGCGTGTGCACGAGCGCCGCCGGCCCCGCGAAGAGGCGCGTGCCGGCCGGCAGGCGGTCGCCGAGCCGCACGACGTGCATGGTCTCCTCGGACACGGGCACGACGAGCTCCACCCGTTCGCGCGCGACGATGTCGGACAGCTGCTCGAGGTAGCGGTCCGGCTCGCGGGCCGGCGCCACTGTCCGGTGGGTCGCCGCCACCGCGCGCGACAGCCGGGCGACGTGCCAGCGGTAGGGATCGGCCACGACCACGCGGCAGCCCTCGGCCGCGAACCCGCGCGCGAGGTCGAGCCCCTTGGGCATGCGGCCCACGGTGATGAGCACCGTGCGGCTCACGGTCGCCCCCCCGGCGCGTAGCGCCGCGTCTCGCCGTGCCGCAGCACGCGGAAGCGTTCGGCCGGCACGCCGCGCGCGGCCAGCGCCGCGGCGAGGTCGCGGGGCGGCTGGTCGAGCGGCTCGTCGGTGAGCTCGAAGGTGCCCCAGTGGATCGCGAAGGCCTCACGCGCCCTCACGTCGTGCATGATCTGCACGGCCTCGTCGGGATTGCAGTGCTGCCCCTTCATGAACCACCGCGGCTCGTAGGCCCCGATGGCGATCGCCGCGGCGTCGAAGCCCCCGAAGCGCCGCCCGATCTCGGCGGCGTCAGCCGAGTAGCCGAGGTCGCCCGAGAACCAGAACGAGAAGCCGTGATGGCGGATCGCCCAACTGCCCCACGGCGTGTCGTTGCGCGAGAAGGGCGAGCGGTTCGACCAGTGCTGCACCCGCAGGAAGTCGAACGTCAGGCCCGGGGCACGCGGGTGGTCGGCGAGGACGTCGTCCCACTCGAAGCCGCGCACGGTGGCCGCGTCGCCCGCGAGCACCGTGCCCGGCACGTTGGCGGCGAACCAGCGCTCGACGCCGGCCGGCACGAGGAAGAGGGGCGGCCCGCCCGCCTGCCGCGCCAGCGTGCGCACCGAGCGGCGGTCGAGGTGGTCGTAGTGGATGTGCGAGAGCAGGACGACGTCGATGCGCGGCAGCTCGGCCAGCGGCACGCCGGGGGGCTGGTGTCGCCGCGGGCCGCCGATCGGCAGCGGCGACGCGAAGCACGAGAACATCGGGTCGGTGAGGATGTTCACGCCCCCCACCTGCAGCAGCACCGTCGAGTGGCCGATCCAGGTGGCCGCCGGCGTGTCCCGGTTGGCCGTGAGGAAGGCGAGGTCCGGGGCGATGCCGCGCACCGGCGACCGCGGTGGCCGGGGGAGGCGCCTGACGGTGCGAGTGGCGAACCACCGGAGCGCCTGCCAGCCGCTGACGTCCTCGCCGGACGCGTTGCGATAGGGGCCGGGCATTGCGGGGAAAGCTAGTGCCTCGCTTCGCGGGCGTGGGTAGGTTTGGGGGGTGTACGTGCCGCTCTGGATCCTCGTGCCCGCCGTGGTGTTCGTGCTCTGGGCGCTCTTCGCCGTCAACGGCCGCAACCTGCTGCCATTCCCCGATCCCGGGTCGCGCATCTTCCTGGCGGCCTCGCCCGCCGCGCAGGACGCGGTCGTGACGCTGCTCGAGCGGCACGGGCCGCGGCAGCGCTACTGGGGCATCACGCGCGGGGTGCGCCGCGCGATCCTCTGGGACTGGACGATCGTCAGCAGCGCCACCCCCGAGGTGCGCGCCCGGGTGCACGGCGCCACGTCGAGCATCGGGCTCGTCGTGGACGACCCGCACCGCCGGGCGGAGGAGGCGGCGACCTTCCTCCGCGACCGTGGCTTCGCCGCCACCGTGGTCCCGGACGCCGAGCCCGAGATCCCGATCTGCTTCGTGGTGACCGACGCGATGCCCGGCACGACGCTCAACTTCCGCCGCCATGCGGTGAGGTTCCCGATGCCGCAGCGGCTGTCGTTCGAGCGCCGCTCGTGACGGCCGCCGCGGGGTACCGGCCGCCGGCACCGCGCCCGATGTCGCCGCTGCCGTCGCTGCTGCGCACGGTGGCGCGGCGCGACCGCGACCTGCTCTCGATCCTGCCGGCGGCGGCGTACACGCAGCTCGTCACGACGCTCGGCTGGTCGCGCCGCGGCATCCTGCTGGTCAACGACCCGCCGGAGGTGAGCCGCATCCTCGCCGATCCGGACGGCGACTTCCCGAAGAACGACCTCATGACCGGGGCGCTGATGCCGCTGGTGGGGGAGTCCATCTTCGTGAGCAACGGCGGGACGTGGCGGCGCCAGCGGCGGATGATCGAGCCGGCGTTCTCGCACATGCGCATCAACCGCGCCTTCGCCCCGATGTCGGCGGCCGTGGACGCCTTCGTGCCCGAGCTGGCGCGCCACGCCGCCGACGGGACGCCGCTGGTGCTCGATCACGCGATGAGCCAGCTGACGGCGGACATCATTACGCGGACGATCTTCTCGAAGTCGCTCGCGTCCGACGCGGCCCGCGCCGTGTTCTCGGCGTTCGCCGAGTGGCAGGGGCGCGTGGCGAACGTCGAGGTGGGGCGGCTGCTCTTCGGCGCGCCGTTCGCGGACGTGCCGCAGCCCCCCAACGTGGTGGACGCGTGCACCCGCATCCGCGCGCACATCGGCGCCCTCCTCGACGAGCGGCTCGCGCCGGGCGCGCCCGTGCTCGACGACATCGCCGGCGCCGCGATCGCGGCGCGCGATCCCGACACCGGGGCGGCCTTCTCCCGAGACGAGCTGATCGACGAGATCGGCACCTTCTTCCTCGCCGGCCACGAGACGACGGCGAGCGTCCTCACGTGGATCCTCTTTCTGCTCTCCCAGCTCCCCGACGTGGCCGCGCGGCTCCGCGACGAGGTGGCGCAGGTGGTGGGGGACGGACCGGTGGAATTCGAGCACGTCAAGCGGCTGCCGTACGTACGGGCCGTCTTCCGCGAGACGATGCGGGTGTACCCGCCGCTGACGTTCATCCCGCGCGTTGCCTCGCGCGACACCGTGGTGGCCGGCCGCCGCGTGCGGCGCGGCACGATGATCATGATCGCGCCGTGGACGATGCACCGGCACCGGAAGCTCTGGCCCGAGCCCGAGCGCTTCGACCCCGACCGCTGGGCCCCCGAGCGGGAGAAGGGGCACGTACCGGGGGCCTACATCCCCTTCGGCGCGGGGCCGCGCGTGTGCGTGGGCGCGGCGTTCGCGCAGGTCGAGGCCGCGCTGATCATCGCGCGCGTGGTGCGCGACTTCGACTTCGTCCCGCGCGACCCGGCGGGCGTCGCGCCGGCGTCCCGCCTCACCACGCGGCCGCGGCGGCCGATCGTCGGCACGGTGCGTCGGCTGGGCTGACGCGCGCCCGCGGCCGCGCCTACGTCGGGACGACCGCGCTCGCCGGTGCCTGCCGCGCCCGCAGCCGGATGAACCGCGTGAAGTGGTAGATGATGATGGACAGCCCGACGACCAGCGGGATGGACCACAGCACCGGCGAGAACACCCGGTCCGGCATCAGCCGCACCAGCCCGAAGGCCAGGAACGCGGTGTAGGCCGAGATCGCCGCTCCCACCAGCGCCTTCACGTGCTCGATCATGTACGCGAAGCGCTTCGGGGCCGCCTGCCACGCGAACCAGAGGTTCGTCACCCCCGACGCCACGCCCACGACGGGCAGCCCCAGCATCACGTACTGCCCCAGCCGGATGCCCTGCCACGCGGTGTTGAGCGCCGTCACGATCACCACCACCTGCAGCGCGACGTTGAGGGGCCGCCGGTTGAAGGCGTGGTGCGCCTTGTGCCGCACCGCCCCCCAGCCGTGCCATGCCAGCGAGATGGTGAGCAGGGCGAGGAACTGCATCATCCACCCGAACAGCCCGCGCACGAGCGCGGCGTCCTTGAAGATCGGGTGCTGCACGAAGTGCGGGTGCGTCGCCATCGGATCGACCAGCGTGAGGGTGCTCATCCCCACCGCCATCGAGCCGGTGAACAGCATGCAGTACACGAAGACGAGCCCCCACCGCTTGTGCGGCGTCGCCCCCTTCCGCGAGAAGACGCCGACGACCCAGAACAGCACCAGCCCCACCGCGCCGGTGACGAGGTGGGCCCAGACGAGCACCCGGAACAGGTCATGCAGCATCGGTCAGCCGGCGCCGGCGGCAGCCACCGGGCCGCTGTGGTGCATCCGTTCGCGCCGCGGCGTGCCCGGGGCGCGGCCGATCAGGTCGGCGACGATCTTCCCGCTGGCCACGACCCCCGGGATGCCCGCCCCCGGATGCGGCCCCGCCCCGCAGAAGTACAGGTTGGGGATGTCGGCCGAGAAGCTGTGCGGGCGCATGTAGGCGCTCTGCAGCAGCGTCGGCTCGGGACCGAAGGCGGCCCCGAGGTAGCTGTTGAGCGTCCGCTCGAAGTAGCGCGGGTCGATGAACCGCTCGCTGACGACGTGCTGCGAGAGCCCGGGGAGATAGCGCTCCTCCAGGTACCCCATGATGCGGTCGCGGTAGCGCTCGGCCGCGCGCTCCCAGTCGATCGTCCGGCTGCCGAGGTGCGGCACCGGCGACAGCACGTACCAGCAGTCGTGGCCCGGCGGCGCGAGCGAGGGATCCGTTGCCGTGGGACGGTGCAGGTAGAGCGAGAAGTCGTCGGCGAGGACCTTCCGCTCGAAGATGTCCTCGAGCAGCTCGCGGTAGCGCGGCCCGAGCAGGATCTCGTGGTGTGCCACCCCCGGGTACTGCTTCGTCGTGCCGAAGTAGATCACGAACAGCGACATCGAATGGCGCATCCGCTCGAGCCGGGCGTCCGGCATGCTGGGCCGCGCGCTCGGCGGCAGCAGCGTCCGGTAGGCCTGCGCGAGGTCGCCGTTGCACACCACCGCGTCGGCGGCGAGCACGTCGCCGTCGGCCAGCCGCACGCCGGTCGCACGCCCGCCGCCCGGCGCCAGCAGAATCCCGGTCACCTCGGCGTTCGTGCGCAGCGTGCCGCCGATGTCCTCGAAGCAGCGGACGAGCCCGCGCACCAGCGCCCCGGTGCCCCCCATCGCGAACCACACCCCCCAGCGCTGCTCGAGCGCGTGGATGAGCGAGTACATCGCCGAGGCGCGGAACGGGTTGCCGCCCACCAGCAGCGGGTGGAACGAGAACACCTGCCGCAGCCGCCGGTCCCGCAGGTAGTGCTCGGCCGTCCCCGCCACCGAGCGGTCGGCGCGCAGCTTCGCGAGCGTCGGCACGACCTTCAGGGTGGGCCAGATCGTGTGGAACGGCTGGTCGATCAGCGCCATCCCGGCCTCGAGCACCTGCTGCGAGTGCGCCGAGAACCGGCGGTAGCCCTCGACGTCGGCGGGGTCGAACTCGCGGATCTGCCGCTCGAGCTGCGCGCGATCGTCGTTGTAGTGGAAGACCGACCCGTCCTCGAACCGGATGTTGTAGAACGGGTCGAGCTTGACCAGCTGCACGTAGTCCTTCGTCTCCCGTCCGGAGGCGGCGAAGAGCTGGTCGAGCATCCACGGCACGGTGACGATCGTCGGGCCGCCGTCGAACGTGAAGCCGTCGCGCGTGAAGACGTAGGCGCGGCCGCCCGGCTTGTCGAGCTTCTCGACGATCGTGACGTCGTGCCCCTGCGCCTGCAGCCGGATGGCCGCGGCGAGGCCGCCGAACCCGCTTCCGATGACGACGATGCGCATCGCGATGTCCTACGCCCGCGGCAGGCGGGCGAGATGCCAGAGATGGAGGGCGAGCGCCGCCGTCATCGCGAGCCCGAAGCCCGCGACGCCGTCCGGCCGCCGGTGGAAGTAGAGCGCCGCCATGAGCGCCGCGCCACTCGCGAGGAAACTCACCACCAGCCGGGGCGCCGGCCCGCGGCCCGTCCGGCGGCGTCGCGCGAGCAGCACCAGCCCTTCGAGCGCGATCACCCCCAGCGCGGCCAGCGGGATCAGGTCGGAGGCGAGCAGGGTCGGCAGGTCCACGGAGGTCGGCTCGAGAGCGGGGGCGCCGGCGTCGGCGGGATCGTCCCGGGACGCCGTCAGTCGCCGGCCGGCGCCATGCCGCCCAGCGTCGGAACCGCGCGATGCGCGGGGGCGGGCAGGGACACCGGCTCGCCCGGCGGGGCGAACGGCACGGCGCGCCACGCGAACCACAGCGGCAGCCCCATCACCGCTCCGCCGGCGAGCCCCGCCCACGCCATGTCCTGCCGCAGGCAGATCGCCAGCGGCAGCAACCCGTTGACGCCGTAGAGCACCAGCGGGAAGCGCCATGGTCGCAGCGCCGCCGCCCACGCGCTCGGCGGCACCACCGCGAGCGCCGCCCGCGACACGACCGTGCCGGTCAGCAGCCAGCCCAGCCAGTTGGTGATCGGCATCCCGTACACGATCGGCTCGCCGATGAACCGCTGCCACGCCGGCGCCCCCGACAGGTCGGGGACGCGCCAGATCCAGTGGTACGTCTTCACCATCGCCGGGTCGAGCAGCACGTCCCACGCCGTCAGGCACGCCCCGCTCACCAAGGCCCACCACCACCGGCTCGTCGCGTCGTCCTTCGCCGGCAGCAGTCGTGCGCAGATCGCCAGGCAGCCGACGATCATGTAGAACCACGACGCCGGGATGTTGAACGGCACGAGGTCGAGGATCTTGTACCCGAGCCGATCGGAGTAGCCGTACACGCCGAACGGGACCCCGAAGTGCGTCCCCGACAACTCGGCCAGCAGCGACAGCACGAACGTCACCACGAACGCGAGCGTCGCCGCCCGCACGCCGAGCACGCGCACCGCGAACGCGTAGCCCGCGACGGCCCCGAGGACGACCGTGATCTGGCCGCCGAACTTCAGGCCGAAGTTGAGCAGCCCCAGATACTCCGGGCGGCTCAGCCACGCCGGGTACGGCTCGACGAGGAACGTCGCGAACGCGACCGCCGAGATCGCCTGCGACACCGCGTGCACGACCAGCGCCCAGTACGCCGCGACGTACCACGGCGAGGCCGCGAGCGGCGCGGGGACCATCGAGTCGGGCAAACGGGTCATGGCGCGGGGCGGGAAGGGCCGGGGGAAGTATCCCCCGCGCTGCGGGGCGGTTCAAGCGGCGCGGGAGCGATCACGGCGCGACCGGCAGCCCGAGGGCCTCGCGTACGGCGTGGCGCACGACCGGCCACGCCGTCGTCCACGGTGCGACCAGCTCGAAGTGCCCCGCGCCCTCGACCGGCCGCACGGCGATTGCCCGGCGCGGCTGGGCGGCCACGAGGGCGTCGCCCTGCGCGGCCGGCACGATCGGGTCGCGCGTCCCCGTCACGAGCCACGTCGGCACCACACTCCCCCCCAGCGCCACCGGCGAGGCCATCGCCACCCGCGCGGGCACCTCCGCCGGGGCGCCGCCCAGCAGCAACGGCACCGACGCGCCGCACCCCGTGCGCGCGGCATACGTCGCGAGGTCGGTGATCGCCGCCAGCCCCACGATCCCGCGCACCGGGAGCGGGTCGGGCATCGCGAGGTCGCCGGAGGGGAGCAGCGTCTGCCGCGCCCCCACCCACAGGGCGAGGTGGCCGCCGGCCGAGTGCCCCGCGACCGCCACGCGCCGCAGGTCGAGCCGGTGCGTCGGCGCGAGAACGCGCAGGTGGTCCACGGCCGCGCCGACGTCGCGGAAGGTCCCGGGCCAGCCCCCGCCGGACTCCCCCAGCCGCCGGTACTCCGGCAGCCAGACCGCGACGCCGTCGTCGCGCAGTGCCCCCGCGAGGTGTCGCAGGTACATGCGGTCGTACTCGGCCCGCCAGCAGCCTCCGTGCAGCAGCACCACGACCGGGTGCGGCCCGCCGCCCGACGGGACGAACAGGTCGCCCACCTGTACCGGCAGCCCCGCGTACGCCACCTCGGCGTCGGGCGCGGGATACGGCCGCGCCGTCAGCGCGCCGAACGGCATCGGCTGCGCGTCGCCCGCCTCCGCCGTCAGCGCCACGGCCAGTCCCCCGAGGATCGCACGCGACGCCCTCACGCCTCGTCGTCGGCCAAGGCCCTGCCGCAGGCCGGCACCTTCGCGTCGGGCCGGCGCAGGGACTGCGTCCGCGGCCACCGGTGGTCGATCAGGGGGGACAGCAGGAAGCGCTCGCGCACCGTACGGCTGCCGGCGAACGCGTGGGGCTTGTCGCCGAGCGCGTGCTGGCGAACGGAAGGCGTGGACATGCGGGCTGGGGCCGTACCGGGCTGGGGATCCGGCAAACGTGCAGGACGGCCCGCGCCGCGGCCAGTCCGGGACCCGCGAAAATCGGGGAAACCCGCACTCCACCACCACCCTTCCCCCGTTTCGCCCGCGCCCCCCCGCGCCCACCATGGGGGATCGCCACCCGTGCCCTCATCGGAGGATCGTCATGACCACCGGTACCCTCGCCCTGATCGCCCCGGAGCAGTTCGATGCGCTCAAGCGCGGCGACGAAACCGTGCTCGCCGACCTCTTCAAGGCCGACTACGACCCGCTCGAGCAGGCCGCCGAGCAGGAACTGCACGACCCGGCAGCGGCGGCGCGCGCGGTGGAGCACGCGTTCGTCCACGCCTACGCCGACCTCGACAAGGTGCAGTCGCCCGAGGGCTTCAACGCGGCGCTCGTCGCCGCCCTCCATGAGGAGACCGCCCGCGAGCGGCGGCGCCTCAATGCCGCGCACCGCATGGCCGCCTCCCAGGGGCGCGAACCGCACGCCGCCCGCCAGCCGGTGTCCGTGGACGACGCGTGGCGCAAGGTCCAGGAGGCGCTGCATCCGAAGGCGGTGGACGCCGCCGGCGCGGCGGCGTTGCGGCGCGAGGAGGCCAAGCACCACGCAGCGGCGCACGTGAAGGAACTCGGCAACAAGCGGAGCGGCTGGGTGGTCGGTGGCGCGGTGATGGGCGTGGCGGTCCTCGCGACGGCTGCCGTCCTGTGGCTCGACAAGGGGAGTGAAGGGGCACGCGTCACCGCCGCGCTCAACAGTCCCGACGCGGCCAGCGTGAAGACCGAGCCGGGCCAGTCGGGGTCGCTCAAGCTGTCCGACGGGGGCGAGGTATCGCTGGCGCCCGCCAGTCTGGTGAAGGTGCCGCCCGGCTACAACAGCAAGTGGCGCGCGGTGCTCATCGAGGGGGCGGCCACGATCACGGTGGCGCCGAACGGCACGTTGCCCTTCGAGGCGCGCCTCGGGCGCGCGGCCGTCGTCGCCACCGGGACGCGCTTCGCCGTGCGCCGCTTCGACAACGACGGTGTCGGGGTCGTGCGCGTGCTCGAGGGGAGCGTCAGCGTCCGCTTGGGCGACGTCGCGACCCCCGTCGCGGCCGGCCAGGCCGTCGTCATCACCGACGACGCGGTGCGGCCGGCGACCCCCGGCGAAGCCGCGCGGCTGACCGGCTGGGTCGATGGCGTCGTGCACATCGAGACCACCTCGCTCGAGGCCGCCCTCCCCGAGATGCGGCGCTGGTGGGGACTCGTCATCACGATCGCCGATCCCGCGATCGCCTCGCGCCCGGTCTCGATGCAGGCCCCGGCGTCCGACCCGACCGCCGCGATCAGGATGCTCGAGCAGGCGGCCAACGTGACGCTCGCGTGGGAGAACAAGCAGATGGTCCTCCGCCCCGCGCCGACCAGGTCCCGGCGGTAGGCGCACGACGAGCGGGATGTCGCACGGGGGTGGGCGGCTCGCCGGACGCGCACCCCCGCGCGGCTCGGTCGCGCGGCTCGGTCGCGCGGCTCGGTCGCGCGGCTCGGTCAGCCGGCGCGCCTGCGCCCGGTCGCCGTGAGCGTCGAGTAGCAGCTGATGTCGCGGCCGGTCGGCTGCCGCCGGTATCCGATGATGTTCACCTCGCCAATGAACCCGTCGGCGGTGAACTGACCGCTCAGGCGGCTCGTGATCGCGCTCGACCCGACGGACGCCTCGGTCTGCGGCAGCAGCGAGGTCGCGAAGTTCGCCCCGGGGTCGATCACCGCGCTGAAGGTGCCACCGTTGTCGGCCCGCAGTGAAAGAGTGTCCGCGCCCGGCAGGTGCACGACGATCAGCCGGTCGTCCGCGGGTGGCGTGCGCCACAGCCCGCGGCACTCAGGCGATCCCTCGACGCGCGCGAGCCGGTAGCTGACGTCGTATGTCCCACCCACGCCGCGTCGGACCAGCGGCCCCATCGCCACGACCGCCGGCGACGCTCCCGCCGAGCCGTCGAAGCGCACGCGCGTCCCGAACTCGGTGATGATCTCGCGGATCTCGCGCTTGGGAATCGCGTACCGCAGCCGCGACTCGGCTTCGTAGAACTGCACGTCGCCCGTGCGCACCACCTCGACGCGCCCGGCGAGCACGTCGCCGTTGCGCTTGACGACCCGGTCGAGCGACCCGGTGCCGACGTTCCGCAGACCGAGCCCGGGCCGCTCTGCCGGAGGTGCCGCCGCCCGACCCGGCGGCTCGGGGGCCACCGGGGCGCGCAGCGGCGGTCGCACGTACACGAGGCGCGACGAGTCGGCGGCGGTGGCCGGCAGCGCGCCGGATGTCACGCCCGGCAGCGCCGGCGGCATGACGGGCACGCCGAGGGCGGCGGCATTCGGGCGCGGCGTCGCGGCTGCGCCGGGCCCCGGCATCGCCGGCGCTGGCGGGGGTGACGCGTCGGCCGCCGCTGACGCCCGTGTCGCGCCGGGGGCTGCCGGTACCGGCTGTCCCGGCGCGGTGCCGATGCCGCGGCGCGGTCCCGCGACCACGAAGATCGCGACCGCGAGGGCGCAGAAGACGCCCACGCCGATCACGGCGCGCTGCACCACGCGCGTCGGCAGCCCCCCGCCCGTCGGCCGCGTGCCCAGCGGGCCCACGTTCGCTCGCGGCGGACGGTATCCGGCCGGCGCGTTGGGGGGCACGTACGGCCGCGCCAGCGGCGAGGGCGATCCCGCTGCGCGCGGGGGCGGCGGCACGGGTCGCGGCGCGCGCGCACCGGTGGACGCCGGCGGTGCCACCGCCGGCGGTGGCACCGCCAGCGGTGGTACCGGGGGCGGGACGGGGCGCGCCACGCCCGGGGTCAGCTCGTCCAGCGCCGCGAGGCCGAGCCCGAACGCCCACGTCTCGACAGCCCACTGCGCCATCTCGCGACGCAGGAACAGGTCGTCCGTGAGCGACACCACCAGCGGACCCCGCGCCTGCGTCCACGGCGTGCCCGCCGCGCACGCTCCACGGAGGCGCGCCACCACGCCCGCATCGGCAGCCGTGGCCAGCAACAGGACGAGCGGGCGCGCGTCGCTGCCCACGTAGTCCAGCAGGCGGCTGCGGAAGACGAGCGGCGTCGGTCCGGGCCAGGCGTCGGGATCGGCGTCGAGCAGCTGCCGCAGTCCATCGCGGACGGTGAAGCGGACGTCGGACATCTGCCGTCAACGCCGCCGGACGCCTGCAAGGTCCGCGCGCACCCAGCAGCGCCGGACCTTGCGCCACCGCAGCGTCGTCTCCGTGCGCAGATCGGTGGTGGCCACGAATCCCGCCGGGGCGAATCGGCCCGCCATCGCGAAGCGCCAGCGGGTCGGGCCGTCCACGCCGTCGGTCGGGCCGGCCGAGAACGCGCCGTCGGCGGCGATCCGCAGAGTCACCCGCGCGCGCGAGGTCAGCGTCGCGGTCGTGGCCCCCGGTACGTGTGCGATCGTCTCGGTGAGGTCGCGCCCCACCGCGCCCCACGCGTCACGGCAGTCGCGGTCGCCGTCGATCGTCGCGCTGCGCACCGTCACCCGATACGTGCCGCCCACGCCCCGCTCGCGCAGCGCGACGGCCGGGGGCGTGCGGCGGCCTGCATCGCTGCCGCCGGCACTCCCGCCGCCCGGCGCCGCCCAGGCCACCCGGCCGTCCGCAGTGCGGACCTCGCTGACGAACGCGAGCGGCATCGCGATCGGCAGCCCGGTGGATGGGTCGTGCAGGAAGACGTCGCTGGCCGTGACGAGGTCGATCACGCCGTTGAGGCGTCGCCCGTCGCGCAGGCGCACGTCGCCGCGCATGCCCGGCGGCACGGCGGGCGGTGGCACGGCGGGCGGTGGCGGGGCGACTGGCGCCGGCGCGACGGCCTCGGGCGGCGGGACGACCGGCGGCGGGGTTTCGAACGCCGGACGTGCGTTGCGCGCCGGCCGCAGCAGGCGAGCCCCGCCGATCGCCACCGCGAAGAGCCCGCCGATGAGCCCGAGCAATCCGAGCACCGCACCGACCGGTGGGCCCTTGGGGAGCGGGCTCCGCGGGGTGCCGGGCGTTCCGATGCTCCAGCGCCGCCTGGGAGGTGGGATGGGCCCCGGCGTGGCAGGCACCGCCATGCCGATCGCCCCTGTCCGTGCGGGCCGCGGCGTGTCGGTCGCGCGGGCGGGTGCTGCGGCGCGCGCCGCAGCCTCGGGGCCGTGCGTCAGGCGGGCGAGCGCCGCAGCGTCGCCGGCCACCATCGCGTCGGACACGATGCCAAGGGCGAGCCCCCAGCTCACCACCCCCCACAGCGCCGCCTCTCGGTCCAGGAACGCTTCGGCGGCGAGGTCGCGCGCCACGGCACGGCATCGCGCCATCGGTGCCCCGTCGGCCCGCGCCAGCCGATCGGCCACCCCGAGTTCGTGCAGCCGCCACGCCAGCTCGACGTGGGGGCGCGAGTCCCCGCCGCCTTCGTCGAGGAGCCGGTTGCGGAAGGCCCCCGGGTGGGTCACGGGCCACCAGCGCGGGTCACCGACGAGCAGTACGAGGCCGCCGCGGACGCGCTCGGCGGTCGCGGGCTCGGCCATCAGCGGGCCGCGGCCATCAGCGGGCCGCGGCGAAGGGACGGCCGCGGCCGCCCGGCATCAGCGATACCGCTCCTTGAGGACGCGCACGTGGTGCGCCTCGTGCCCCGCGCAGATCCACGCCAGCGCGCGGGCCGACACCCCGTAGCCGTTGGCGCGGCCGTGCCGGTCCCACGCGTCGGCCCCGAGGTTCCGGATCAGCTGCAGCGTGGACGAGCGCACCGCGACGAACTCGGCCTGCAGCGAGAGCAGCGTGCGCGCGTCGGCATGCGAGGCGGGCACGTACGCGTCCTGGTCGAAGCCCGGCAGGTCGGTGATGTCGCCGCGCGCGATGCGCAGCAGCCGGTACGAGAAGACGCGCTCCGAGTCGATCACGTGCAGCAGCGTCTCGGCGATGCTCCACTTGCCCGCCTCGTAGCGGTGGGTGCGACGCGCGTCGGGCATGCCGGTGATGTACGCGGCGGTCTCGCCGGTCTGGCGCTCGAGCGTGGCGACGAGGTCGCCGTCCGGCACCTGCGCGATGTAGTTCGCGTAGAAGGGGGCGAATTCCGAGGGGTCGGGGCGACGGGAAAGCATGGGGGCTCCGGGCGCGGCTCAGTAGCCGCGGGCGTCGAGGAAGAGCTTCCAGAGGGGGGCGTCGAACACGCCGCCGAGCACGAGGTGTTCGACGACCGCGAGCACCAGCACGGACGTCAGCAGGGCGAGCCCGTGGCGCACGTAGCCGAGCCGCGTCCGCACCGCCTGCCAGCCCAGCAGCGCCGCGAGCATCCCGAGCGCGACGACCGTCGCGCCGAGCAGCGGCGAGTTCTCCGCAGGCCCGAAGTAGCGCTCGAAGTGGCGCAGGTGCCGCGGCAGGAACTCCGCACCGGCGTGCGCGACACCGAAGAAGATGTTGAGCTTCGCGCTCTGCTGGACGAACCAGAACAGCGCGTACGCCCACACCGCCATGCGGTTGGCATGGCCGGCGGTGAGGACGAGTAGCCACCACCCGAGCCAGAGGCTGATCAGGTCGTTGACGATCGTCGCGCGCACCGCCTCGACGGCCATCGGCCACGAGCCGCTGGCCCATGGCAGGGCGCGCAGCGGGGCGTCGGCGGGGCCGGCCGGCAAGCCGGCGTAGAGCAGCGTGGCAGGCCACGCCCACAGGAAGGCCGCGCCGAGCCACGCCCGCATCGCGCCGCGCGCCGAGGCGTCGTCGCGCGAGTGCACCACGAGCCACGCGCCGAACCCCGCGACGGCCGTCGCCGCGAGTACGCCGCCGACCCGCGTCAGCGGGTCGCGCTGGATCAGGAAGATCAGCCCGGTCGCCAGCCACCAGTACAGCAGCACCAGCGCCACGTCGCGCGCGACGACGAACAGCCCCTGCGCCGCGAGGTCCGTGCGCGCCACCGGCACGGGCGTGCCCTCGAGCGCGTCCAGTCGCGACATCGCCAACGACTCCCGGGCAGGCGTCATTCAGCTCCCGACCATCGTCTTGACTGCGCCGGTGACGACCTTCGCATCGGCAGTGGGTAGCAGAAGGTACCGCGCCCCCATCGCCTCCGAAACGGCCCGGGCGTTCCGCTCGCCGCGCGGTGACGTGTCCACGAAGAGGCCGGGGATCCCCGCCACCCGGATCGCCTGCGCGGCGGCCAGGGCGTCGGCCTCCGCCTTCGGCCGGCCGGGCTGGCCGTCGCGGCCGATGTTCGCCCGCGCGTCCGTCAGGAAGACGCAGAGCACCTGGTTCCCCTCGCGCCGCGCCTGCTGCGCCAGCCCCAGCGCCAGGTCGATCGCCGAGGCGAGCGGCGTGCCGCCGCCGCCCGGCAGCCCCGTCAGCGCCCGCCGCGCCCGGGCCAGCGCGCGCGTCGGCGGCAGCAGCACCTCGGCCTTCGGCCCGCGGAACGCGATCAGCGCCACCTTGTCGCGACGCGCGTAGCTCTCCGCCAGCAGCTGCTCGACCGCGCCCTTCGCCTCGTTCATGCGGTTGAGCGCGCTCGAACCGCTCGCGTCCACGGCGAAGATCACCGTCGTTCCCGCCTTCTCCACGAAGCGTCGGATGCGGAAGTCGTCGCGCCCGACCTCGACGCGCTCGGGGCGCTGGCCCGCGGTGGGCTCGGCGGCGCCGCGGAGGCGACGCCGCACGCGCTGCCACGGCGCCGCGGCGCGCAGGGTGTCGAGGACGTGCAGTCGCTTGCCGCCGCGCGGCTGGCCATGGCGCGAGCCGATCTGCCGGCCGCGCATCGCCCCCTGCTGCTCGCCGCCGCTGCGCCCCTGCTCGCGGCCGCGCATCGGTCCCGCCGCGAGCAGGGCCAGCAGGTCGGCGGGGATCGCCGCCGACGCCGCCTCGACGAGCGTCTCCTCGAGTTCCTTCGGGTCCTCCCGGTCGCCCTCGGCCTCCGGTTCGGGCGGCTCGTCGGGCGGCGGCGGCGGCTCCGGCTGGTCCTCGGGGGCCTCCTCGGGGGGCGCCGGCAGCCGGGTCGCCCGTGGCGCGAACACGAGCTGCACCGCCACGCGCAGATCGTCGTCGGTGGGGACGTCGCGCCCCCCGAGCGCCGCCGAGGCGCGCGCGGCGCGCGCGGCGAGCAGCGTCGCGCGCAGCGGCGCGACGCCGAGCACCGCAGCGGTGCCGGCCAGCGCCTCGACCTGTGCGGGGGTGAGCGTCACCGTCCCGAAGCCGGCGCGTGCCGCCGCGAGGTCGTCGGCGTCGGGCCACGACTGATCGGCGGCGTCCCATCGTGCCGGCACGGCGACGGCGAAGGCGAGCCGCTCGGCGAGCGGCGGCGCCACGCGCTCGTCGTCGTCCACGTGGTCGTCGAGGGCGACGATCCCGGCGCGCGCACCGAAGGTGCCCGTCACGCCGTCGCGCGCGAGCTGCACCTCGCCGTCGTCGAGCACGGCGCAGAGCCGCGAGACCACCGCGCGCCCCAGCCGCTCGGCACCCGGCACCAGCAGCAGGCCGCCGTCGGCCTCGGCGAGGAGTCCGCGCTCGGCCACCGGGCGTCCCGCCGCGAGCGTCGCGGCGAGGTCGAGCCCGCCGAGCAGCCGGTCGTCGGTGACCGACGCGGGAAGCCGGCGCATCGGCGTCCCCCGCGGGAACAGTCGGGCCAGCGCGGCCGTCCAACGCTGCGCTTCCTCGCCGCCGGCGGCGCGCACCACGGCACCACCAAGTGCGTGCGGGGCCACGGCGAGCAGCACCGCCGCGGAGGCCGCGACGGCGCACGCGGTGGCGAAGGCCTCCTCCGCCGCCGCGCCCGCGTCGCCCGCCGCCGCCCCTGTCACGCTGCCCCGGAGGGGCCCAGCACTTCGTCGAGCGCGCGCGCGACCCGCGCCGAGGACCCCGTGTCGTCGAGCACGTTCTTGCGCAGCCGGTGCCGCAGCGCCAGCGGTGCCACCCGCCGCAGCTGCGCGTCGCCCGCGTGCTTTCTCGCGTCGAGGGCCGCGAGCGCGCGGGCCGCGCGGAGCAGCGTCAGCTCGCCGCGCAGTCCGTCGGTCCCCAGGGCGAGGCACAGCGCGGACGCCTGCTCGAGCACGACACGCGGCACGTCCACCTCGTCGAGGTGGCGGCGCGCGCGCTCGATGCGCTTGCGGATCCGGTCGTCCTCCGGCTTCCAGTGGGCGGCGAAACCGGCCGGATCGCGGTCGAAGGCATCGCGCCGCAGCACGACTTCGACCCGCGTCGCGACGTCCACCGGCGTCCGGACCTCGACGGACAGCCCGAAGCGGTCGAGCAGCTGCGGGCGGAGCTCGCCTTCTTCCGGGTTGCCGGACCCGACGAGCACGAAGCGCGCGGGGTGCCGGATGGAGACCCCTTCCCGCTCGACGACGTTCTCGCCCGTCTGCGCGACGTCGAGCAGGAGATCCACCAGGTGGTCCTCGAGGAGGTTCACCTCGTCCACATAGAGGAAGCCGCGATGCGCGCGCGCCAGCAGGCCCGGCTCGAACGCCTTCTCCCCCTTCGCCAGCGCGCGCTCGAGGTCGAGCGAGCCGACGACGCGGTCCTCGGTGGCCCCCAGCGGCAGGTCCACCACCGGAACGGGGGCGTGGGCCGACGGTACCCTCGCCTTGCCGTCGAGGTGCGCCGAACAGCCCGGCACGTCGCACCCGGCGGCGCGGGCCGCCGGGTCGCAGCCGTACCGGCAGCCCTTGACGACCTTCATCTCGGGCAGGAGCCCCGGCATCGCGCGCACCGCAGTGGACTTGCCGGTGCCGCGGTCGCCGAAGACCATGACGCCGCCGATGGCGGGGTCCACGGCGGCGATCATGAGGGCCAGTTTCATCTCCTCCTGGCCGACGATCGCGGAAAACGGATAGACGTATCGCATCGCGGCCGGACGCTAACGTGCGCCCGTCGCGCGTTCAATGTGCGACCCGGGGGCCGGCCGCGGCGTTGCGCCGGCCGCCGGCCGGCCGTAGCATCGCATGGCCATGCACGCCCCCGACGCCGTCGCCGCGCCGCCCCTCGCGACCGCCCCTGCGGTCCCGCTCTCGCTCGCGGACCGGCTGCTGATGCTGCGCGACCGGCTCTACGCGAGCCGCGCCTTCCACCGGTTCGCCTCGACGTACGCCCCGTGGCGGTGGATCACCCGCGTCCGCTCGCGGCAGGTCTTCGACCTCGTCGGCGGGTTCGTGTACACGCAGGTCATCACGACGTGCTTCGCGGTGGACCTCTTCCGGCTGCTGGACGGCGGACCGCAGGACGAAGCGACGATCGCCCGGCACACCGGGCTGGGGGACGAAGGGACGCGGCGGCTGCTCCGGGCCGCCGCGAGTCTGCGGCTGGTGAGCACGCGCAGCCGCGGCCGCTGGGGACTCGGGCCCCTCGGCGGGCCGCTCGTGCACGACCGCGCCCTCGCACGCATGGTCGCGCACAACCAGCACTTCTACCGCGACCTCGCCGACCCCTCGGCGATCCTCCGCAAGGCGAGGGGGGAGACCGAGCTCTCGCGGTTCTGGTCGTACGGTGCCGCCGAGCGGCCCCACGAGATCGACCCGCTGACGGCCGCCGAGTTCTCGGGAATCATGGCCGACACGATCCCGCCTCTCGCCGAGGACGTGCTCGACCACTACGACATGGGGCGCCACCGCGTCCTCATGGACGTGGGCGGGGGGGAGGGGCTCTTCCTCGCCGCGGCGGCCCGGCGGCACCCGACGCTGCGCGTGCAGCTCTTCGACCTCCCGGCGGTGGTGGCGCGCGCCCAGGCGCGGTTCGAGCGCGAAGGCCTGGCCGACCGCGCGCAGGTCCATGGCGGCGACTTCCACCGCGACGCGCTGCCGACGGGCGCCGACGTGATCACCCTCGTGCGCGTGCTGCTCGATCACGGCGACGACCGGGCGCAGGCACTGGTCCGCGCGGCGAAGGCGGCGCTGCCGCCGGGCGGCGCACTGCTCGTCGCCGAGCCCTTCGCCGGCCAGCGGAACACCGGTCCATTGGCCGACGCCTACTTCGGGCTGTACCTGTGGGCGATGGGGCAGGGACGGGCGCGGACGGAAGCGGAGCACCGCGGAATGCTGGAAGCCGCGGGCTTCACTCGCATCCGGCGGCTCCCCACTCGAACCCCGCTCTGGACCGACCTGCTGGTGGCGTACAACGACGACTGACCGCCGCGGCGGCGATCTCCGGACGGGATGTGCGACAATCCCCGACCAGAAAGTGTCAGGAATGGTTGACACTCATGGGTGTCCGGATAAGTTGACAGTCGAATTCTGGCCTTGTGATTCGGGATTTGGAACGACTCATCCGGGACTGCCTCCGACGTGGACACCCTCGCAGTCGTCTTCGAGCAGCCTGAGGTCCTGAGCATGAAGCGGTTGGCTCTGGTGGATCCGGGGCCTGCCGACGTGGTGGTGCAGGTCGAGTTCACCGGTATCTCCACGGGGACCGAGCGGCTCCTCTACACGGGGAAGATGCCGCCCTTCCCGGGGCTGGGTTATCCGCTCGTCCCGGGCTACGAGACCGTCGGGACGGTGGTCGAGGCGGGGTCGGCGAGCGGGCGCACCGTTGGCGAGGTCGTGTACGTGACGGGCGCGCGCTGCTACCAGGAGGCGCGCGGCCTCTTCGGCGGCGCGGCGCGCCGGCTGATCGTCCCTGGGGCCAAGGCGTGGCCGGTGCCGGCGAACCTGGGGGAGCGGGGGGCGCTGTTCGCGCTGGCGGCCACGGCGTACCACGCGATCGTGGCGAGCGACCGCGGGTTCCTGCCCGACCTCGTCATCGGCCATGGCGCGCTCGGGCGGCTGATCGCGCGCATCACGATGGCGCTCGATCCCGCGGCGCGGCCGGTGGTGTGGGAGACGAACCCGGTGCGCCGCCAGGGGACGTACCCGTACCTCGTGATCGACCCGTCGGAGGAGACGCGCAAGGACTACCGGTGCATCCACGAGGTGGCCGGCGCGAACGGCATCGTGGACCAGCTGGTGCCGCGCCTCGCACCGAAGGGGGAGATCGTGCTCGCCGGGTTCTACCACGAGCCGGTCGCGTTCACGTTCCCGATGGCGTTCATCAAGGAAGCCCGGATCCGCATCGCCGCCGAGTGGACGGATGCGGACCTGCAGGAGACGATCGCCCTCGTCCGCGACGGTCGGCTGTCGCTCGACGGGCTGGTCACCCACCGCGTGGCCGCGGCCGACGCCGCCGCCGGCTACGCGACCGCGTTCACCGATCCCGGCTGTGTGAAGATGGTCCTCGACTGGAGAAACGCCGAATGAGCAACGACGGGCTGGTGCAGCTGCGCACGAACCTGAAGTCGGAGGCCGCCGTGGAGCCCGATGCCGTGCACACGGGACCCGTGACGAAGGAGACGCAGATCATCGCGATCTACGGCAAGGGTGGCATCGGCAAGAGCTTCACGCTCGCCAACCTCTCGTACATGATGGCGCAGCAGGGCAAGAAGGTGCTCCTGATCGGCTGCGACCCGAAGTCGGACACGACGTCGCTGCTCTTCGGCGGCAAGGCCTGCCCGACGATCATCGACACGTCCTCGAAGAAGAAGCTCGCCGGCGAGACGTTGCGCATCGAGGACGTCTGCTTCAAGCGCGACGGCGTCTTCGCGATGGAGCTGGGGGGCCCCGAGGTGGGGCGCGGCTGCGGCGGCCGCGGCATCATCCACGGGTTCGAGACGCTCGAGAAGCTCGGCTTCCACGACTGGGGCTTCGACTACGTCCTGCTCGACTTCCTCGGCGACGTCGTCTGCGGCGGCTTCGGCCTGCCGATCGCCCGCGACATGTGCCAGAAGGTCATCGTCGTCGGCTCGAACGACCTCCAGTCGCTCTACGTGGCGAACAACGTCTGCAACGCCGTCGAGTACTTCCGGAAGCTCGGCGGCAACGTCGGCGTCGCCGGGATGGTCGTCAACAAGGACGACGGCACGGGCGAGGCGGCGCGGTTCGCGGAGACGGTGGGGATCCCGGTGCTGGCCAAGGTGCCTGCGCACGAGGACATCCGCCGCAAGTCGGCCAACTACGAGATCATCGGCTTCCCCGGCGGGCAGTGGGGGCCGCTCTTCGGCGAGCTGGCGACGAACGTCGCCGAGGCCCCGCCGGTGCGCCCGAAGCCGCTGACGATGGACGCCCTGCTCAACCTGTTCAGCGCCGACTCCGTCGGCCGCGACGTGAAGCTCGAGCCGGCGACCATGAAGGACATGTGCGGCAAGGACGAGATCGTCCGCGAGTCGCTCGAAGTCGTTTACGACGAAGTCTGAACCGTCCCACGCCAACGCCGGACTCCCGATGGAATCCAAGGCCACCGAAGTCGTCTACGACGCGGCGGGCGCCGCCCCGATGGCGAACGACGCCGACCAGCCGGGTGGGCTGGGCTGCGGCGCCGGCGTCGCCGCCGCGGGCGCCGCTGCGGGCGCCGCTGCAGGCGCCGCCGTAGGCGCCTCCGCGGGCGCCGGGGCCCGCGCCCTCCCCGTGGTCGAGGGCACGCCGGTCAACGTCGCCGCGACGCAGGGCGACGGGCTGGGCTGCCACGCCGGCCGCGACGAGATGATGGCCGCCGCCAAGGCGGCCGGGAAGTCCGAGGTCCTCGAGCGCTACGAGCGGGACTACCCGCGCGGGCCGCACGACCAGCCGCAGTCCATGTGCCCCGCCTTCGGCTCGCTCCGCGTCGGGCTGCGCATGCGCCGCACCGGCACGATCCTCAGCGGCTCGGCCTGCTGCGTTTACGGACTCACCTTCACCAGTCACTTCTACGGCGCCCGCCGCACGGTCGGCTACGTGCCCTTCAACTCGGAGACCCTGGTCACCGGCCAGCTCTTCGAGGACATCCGCGACGCGGCCTTCAAGATGGCCGACCCGGACCGCTACGACGCGATCGTCATCACCAACCTGTGCGTCCCGACGGCCTCGGGCGTGCCGCTCCAGATCCTCCCCAAGGAGATCAACGGGGTCCGCATCATCGGCATCGACGTCCCCGGCTTCGGCGTGCCGACGCACGCGGAGGCCAAGGACGTCCTCGCCGGCGCGATGCTCAAGTACGCGCGCACCGAGGCGGAGCAGGGCCCGGTGGCGGCGCCGCGCGGCGGCCGGGCGCAGAAGCCCACCGTGACGCTCGTCGGCGAGATGTTTCCCGCCGACCCGGTGGGGATCGGCATGATGCTCGACCTCCTCGGCCTCGCCGCGGGCCCGGTGGTGCCGACGCGCGAGTGGCGCGAGCTCTACGCGGCGCTCGACTGCGTCGGCGTGGCCGCGATCCATCCCTTCTACACCTCGGCCTTCCGCGAATTCGAGTTCGCCGGCCGGCCGATCACGGGCTCGGCCCCGGTGGGCTACGAGGGGACCGCGGCGTGGCTCGAAGCGATCGGTCGGATGGCCGGCGTCCCCGACGCCACGGTGCAGGCCGCGCAGCAGCGGCTCCTCCCGGCGATCAAGGGCGCCCTCGGGAAGACACCGATCCGGGGCCGCATCACGATGTCCGGCTACGAGGGCTCCGAGCTCCTCGTCGCGCGGCTGCTCGTCGAGTCGGGGGCCGACGTCCGCTACGTCGGCACCGCCTGCCCGCGCACCCCGTGGTCCGACCCCGACCGCGAGTGGCTCGAGGCGAAGGGGGTGCACGTGCAGTACCGCGCCTCGCTCGAGCAGGACTGCGCGGCGATGGACGAGTGGAAGCCCGACCTCGCCATCGGCACCACGCCGGTGGTGCAGCGGGCGAAGCAGAAGACGATCCCCGGCCTCTACTTCACGAACCTCATCTCGGCCCGCCCGCTGATGGGGCCGGCGGGCGCCGGGTCGCTGGCCCAGGTCGTCAACACGGCCATCGCCAACAAGGCGCGCTTCGACCAGATGAAGGCGTTCTTCGGCGACGTCGGCGACGGCTACAACGCCGGGGTCTGGGAGGACGTCCCGGTGGACCGGCCGGAGTTCCGCGAGCACTACAAGCGGCACCTCGCCAAGCAGGCGAAGAAGAAGGCCGCCGAGGCGATGATCTGAGATGACGCTCATCCTCGACCTCGACCGCGCCGGCGGCTACTGGGGCGCGGTCTACGCCTTCACCGCCATCAAGGGGCTGCAGGTCGTCATCGACGGCCCGGTGGGCTGCGAGAACCTGCCGGTGACCTCGGTGCTGCACTACACCGACGCGCTCCCCCCGCACGAGCTGCCGATCGTCGTGACCGGGCTCGCCGAGGAAGAGCTCGGCCAGAAGGGCACCGAGGGGGCGATGCGACGCGCGCACCGCACGCTCGATCCCGAGCTCCCCTCGGTGGTGGTGACCGGCTCGATCGCCGAGATGATCGGCGGCGGCGTCACGCCGGAGGGGACGAACATCCAGCGCTTCCTCCCGCGGACGATCGACGAGGACCAGTGGCAGGCGGCGAACCGCGCCATCTACTGGCTCTGGACGGAATACGGCCTCAAGCGCGGCGTCCGGCCCGAGCGCACCCCGCGCGCGCCCGGCGCGAAGCCGCGGGTCAACATCATCGGCCCGATCTACGGCTACTTCAACACGTGGTCGGACCTCGCCGAGATCCGCCGTCTGGTCGAGGGAATCGGGGCCGAGATCAATCTGGTCTTCCCGCTGGGGAGCCACCTGCAGGACGTGCCGCGGCTGGTGGACGCCGACGTGAACATCTGCATGTACCGCGAGTACGGGCGGATGCTCTGCGAGGACCTCGCGGTGCCGTACCTGCAGGCGCCGATCGGGCTGCACTCGACGACCAAGTTCCTGCGGACGCTCGGCGAGCTCCTCGGGCTCGATCCCGAGCCCTTCATCGAGCGCGAGAAGCACACGACGATCAAGCCCCTGTGGGACCTCTGGCGGTCCGTCACCCAGGACTTCTTCGGCACCGCGTCGTTCGCGATCGTCGCCAACGAGACCTACGCGCGCGGAGTGCGGCACTTCCTCGAGACCGAGATGGGGATGCCCTGCACCTTCTCCTTCGCCCGACGGCCCGGCGTGAAGCCGGACAACGAGGCGGTCCGTCAGGCGATCAAGGAGAAGCCGCCGCTGATCCTGTTCGGGTCGTACAACGAGCGGATGTACCTGGCGGAGCTGGGGGCGCGGGCGATGTACGTCCCGGCCTCGTTCCCCGGGGCGATCGTGCGTCGCCACACCGGGACGCCCTTCATGGGCTACGCCGGGGCGACGTACATCATCCAGGAAGTCTGCAACCAGCTCTTCGACGCCCTGTTCTTCATCCTCCCGCTGGGCACCGAACTGGACAAGATCGACGCCACCCCGAGCCGGCTGCACGAGGAGATGCCGTGGTCGGACGAGGCGAAGGCGGCGCTGGACGAACTGTGCGAGCAGCAGCCGGTGCTGATCCGGATCTCGGTCGCCAAGCGGCTGCGGGACGCGGCGGAGAAGGATGCACGGGACCTGGGGGATCCGGTCGTCACCAGGGACCACGTGCTCGCCTCGCGGCGGGCGGTCTCGGCGGCGAACGCGTAGGGGGCGGGGCATTCGGAGCGCAATTCCGAATGCCCCGTTCGGTCCTTCGGACCGGCGGTCAGGGGACATCTAGCGGATTTGTAGGGAAGTGGCAGTATTGAGGCGTGTGACGTGGAACACGTGTTTGCACGCGGGGCGTCTTCGGTGATTCCCGCGTTGAGAGTGGCGGCACCCGGTGCTCCCACACGAGGGTGGGACACCCCCGCACCGCACGGGCGCTTGCTGCGGGATCCTGATTTGGAGGCTTTATGGCCGAGAACAAGAGCGGGATGAATGAAGAGGAGGCGCGGATGTTCCACGGGTACTTCATCGTGGGCACCGCCGTGTTCGTGGGCACTGCCCTCGTCGCGCACCTCCTCGCCTGGTCGTGGCGTCCCTGGTTCTGAGCTAGACCACCCCACACCGTCGAGGTGACTTCATGTATCGGATCTGGATGGGCCTGAACGCGCGGATGATCATGTCGGCGCTGGGCACCGCCATTGCCGGAATGGTCCTGACGCTGCACGTCTGGGCGTTCGGTCAGTTCGGGTGGCCCAAGAGCGTCAAGGCCAAGTACAATCCCCCGGCCGCCGCGCAGACGCGGTAGGAGACCACAGTGCACAAGCTCTGGATGGCCTTCGACCCGCGCCGCGTGCTGGTTGCGCTCACGGGCTTTCTGGGGATTCTCGCGCTGCTGATTCACTTCATTCTCCTCAGCAGCACGCGCTATTCCTGGATCGAGAACGGCACGCTCTCCCCGGACCAGCTCGCCCCTGCGGGCGCGTCGGCCCCGGCGGCGGAGATGGCGCCCCTGCCCCCTGGGCAGTAAGTCCGACGCAGTTCGGTTGACCACGTGACCGTCGGGCGGGCCGGGGACTCCTCGGTGCCGCCCCCCGCCCCCCGGCGGACACGTCGCCCGGCGCCTCGATCGCTGGGCGCAGCAAGGAACCGGCGACCGACCGGTCGCGGTTGTGGCAGGTGCGGGACCGCAGTGCCGCAGGTGTCGTGGCAGGACAGGCGAGTCGCAGGTGCAGGCCCCCCGGACGTCCGTACCACCCGCGCCGCGTGCGAGCACCGGCGCCTCAGGAGCCCCCAATGGCCTTGATGAGTTTCGAGCGGAAGTACCGAGTGCGCGGCGGGACGCTGATCGGCGGAGATCTCTTCGATTTCTGGTTCGGTCCGTTCTACGTCGGGTTCTTCGGCGTCACCACCATCTTCTTCGCGGTCCTCGGGACGCTGCTCCTCGTGTGGGGCGCGGCGATCGGGCCGACCTGGAACCTCTGGCAGATCAACGTCGCGCCCCCCGACCTGAAGTACGGCCTCGGGCTCGCGCCGCTGCGCGAGGGCGGGCTCTGGCAGATCGTCACCTTCTGCGCGACCGGCGCCTTCGGGAGCTGGGTGCTCCGGCAGGCCGAGATCGCGCGCAAGCTGGGGATGGGGCTGCACGTCTCGTGGGCCTTCGGTGCCGCCGTCGCGGCGTACGTCACCCTCGTGATCATCCGCCCGGTGCTGCTCGGGGCGTGGGGCCACGGCTTCCCGTACGGGATCTTCTCGCACCTCGATTGGGTGTCGAACGTGGGGTACCAGTACCTCCACTTCCACTACAATCCGGCGCACATGATCGCCATCACGTTCTTCTTCACCAACTGCCTCGCCCTGGCGATGCACGGCTCGCTGATCCTCTCGGTGACCAACCCGAAGCAGGGCGAGCCGGTGAAGACGAGCGAGCACGAGAACGTCTTCTTCCGCGACCTCGTCGGCTACTCGATCGGCGCGCTCGGCATCCATCGCCTCGGCACCTTCCTCGCGATGAGCGCGGGGCTGTGGTCGGCCATCTGCATCGTCATCAGCGGGCCGTTCTGGTCGAAGCCGTGGCCGGAGTGGTGGAACTGGTGGCTCAACCTCCCCATCTGGGGCAAGTGAGGACGCGCTGATGCTCGAGTACCAGAACATCTTCACGCGCGTCCAGGTCCGGACGCAGCCCGAGGCCGGGCTCCCCATCCCCGATTCCCTCATGGGGCCGGGGCGACTCGGCAAGGGCATGTTCGGGCCCCTCGCCTACTGGGCCGGCAAGTTCGGCGACGCGCAGATCGGGCCGATCTACCTCGGGACCACGGGACTCCTGTCCCTGATGTTCGGCTTCCTCGCCTTCGAGATCGTCGGCCTCAACATGTGGGCGTCCGTCGGCTGGGATCCGGTCGAGTTCGTCCGACGGCTCCCCTGGCTCTCCCTCGAGCCGCCGCCGCCCCAGTACGGGCTCAAGATCCCGCCGCTCAATCAAGGGGGATGGTACCTGCTCGCGGGGGCCTGCCTGTCGCTTTCGATCGTCCTCTGGTGGATCCGCACCTACCGCCGCGCCCGGGCGCTCGGCATGGGCACCCACCTCCCGTGGGCGTTCGCCTCGGCGATCTTCCTGTTCTCCGCCTTCTACTTCCAGCCGCTCCTCGTGGGCTCGTGGAGCGAGATGGTGCCCTTCGGCATCTTCCCGCACCTCGACTGGACCTCGGCGTTCTCGATCCGCTACGGCAACCTTTACTACAACCCGTTCCACGCCCTGTCGATCGTCTTCCTCTACGGGAGCGCGGTCCTCTTCGCGATGCACGGGGCGACCATCCTCGCCGTCTCCCGGCTCGGCGGCGAGCGCGAGATCGAGCAGATCACCGATCGCGGCACCGCCTCCGAGCGCGCCGCGCTCTTCTGGCGCTGGGTGATGGGCTTCAACGCCACAATGGAGTCCATCCACCGCTGGGCCTGGTGGTTCGCGGTCCTCACCACCTTCACCGGCGGCATCGGCATCATCCTCACCGGCACCGTGGTGGACAACTGGTACCTCTGGGGCGTCAAGCACGGCCTCGTCGCCCCCTACCCGGCCCAGAACGTCCTCACCGAGGAGCAGAAGCTCGAGCTCCGCGGCCGGTACCAGGGCACCTCGCCCGACAGCTTCCCGATGTACAACGTGCCGGTGACGCCGGCCGCGCCGGCGATGCCCGACTCGATGCTGCCGGGGATGACGCCGGCGCCGGGCGCCGCGCCGCCGGCCACGCCGTCGGCCACGCCGTCGGCCACGCCGCCGGCCGCCACCACCCCGCCGGGAGGGACCAAGTGATGCGTGCGTTCCCGTTCGCCCGCGTCGCCCTCCTCGGGTTCGCGGCCACCTCGCTCGCCGGCTGCAAGTACTGGAAGTCCGAGGAGCGCGTCACCGTCCAGA
Organism: Gemmatimonadota bacterium; assembly: GCA_021298835.1. Taxonomy (GTDB): domain Bacteria; phylum Gemmatimonadota; class Gemmatimonadetes; order Gemmatimonadales; family Gemmatimonadaceae; genus JAJTHG01. The sequence goes on along the minus strand of JAJTHG010000010.1, from coordinate 91,916 downwards.
CCGGCTACCGCGGCACCGCGATGGAGCACACGGTGAAGAAGTCCGATGTCATGGCGCAGTTCGCCGCGACGTCCGTCCCCGAGCCCGTCCCCGCCGCCGGCCCCTCGCCGCCGGGGCCCCTGCCGTGGAAGAACGTGCAGGTCCTCAACGACATCTCGGTCGCGGAGTTCAACCGCACCATGGTCGCGATGTCCACCTGGGTGGCCGGCACCGGCAACTGCGCCTACTGCCACAACGTGGTGAACTTCGCCAGCGACACCGCCAACGACGGCAAGCCGCTCTACACGAAGCTCACCGCGCGCCGCATGCTCCAGATGACGCGGCACATCAACGGTCAGTACGGCCAGCATGTCGCCAACACCGGTGTCACCTGCTACACCTGCCACCGCGGCAAGCCGGTGCCCCAGGGCATGTGGACCTTCGGCGACGGCAACCAGTACCAGCGCCACTACCTCGACCGCGACGGCGCCCGGGTCATCTCGCACGAGATGGCGCCCTCGAACGCCAACCGCTCGAGCGTCAAGCAGACCGAGTGGACGTACGCGCTCATGATCTCGATGTCGAACTCGCTCGGGGTCAACTGCACGTACTGCCACAACACGCGCCAGTTCGCCTCGTGGCAGGAAGCACCTCCGGCCCGCGTGAAGGCGCTGCACGGCATCAACATGGTCCGCGACGTCAACACCAACTTCGTCGCCCCGCTCGTCTCGATCCTCCCCCAGGTGCGCCTGGGCGAGATGGGCGATGCCCCGAAGGTGCAGTGCCAGACCTGCCACCAGGGCGTCTACAAGCCGCTCTACGGCGCCAAGATGGCCAAGGACTACCCCGCCATCTGGGGCCGTCCGGACTGGGCGGGGACCCCCTTCCCGGGGCTCTACCAGACGGCGGCGGACTCGACCCAGAAGGTCGCGGACGCCGCGGCGACCGCGCCGGTCGGGGGGCGGTAGCCGGTCCTCGAGGGTCGCTTCCCGGCAACGGGGACGCTGGAGACAGCAGTCATGCGAGGGGGGCGCGCGCCGGAACATCGGCTCGCGCCCCCCAGCGCGTTGCGGGGCCTCCTTTCTCCGAGCTCCCCGCCGGCCCGGGAGTGAGAACCAGGCCACCACGACCGTCAGGAACTTGCGTCGTCGGGGAGTTCTTTACCTTCCCAGACTCTCCCGAGCTCCCGAGACCATGAGCACCCGTCGCCTCCCCGTTTACATCCTCGCCGACGTATCCGGCTCCATGTCCGGCACGCCGATCGAATCGGTCAAGAGCGGCATCCGGCAGCTCCATCGCGACCTGATGAGCGACCCGCAGGCGATCGAGTCGGCCTTCCTCTCGGTGATCACCTTCTCGGACAGCGCGCAGCAGCTCGTGCCGCTCACCGAGGTGGCCTCGTTCAATCCCCCCGACCTGCGGGCCAGCGGGCAGACCAACTTCGGCGACGGCCTGCGCCTGCTCCTCGACTGCTTCGACCGCGAGGTGGTCAAGACGACCGCCGACCAGAAGGGCGACTGGCGGCCGCTGGTGTTCGTCCTCTCCGACGGCGCCCCGAGCGACGTGGACTGGCCCACCTACGCCCAGCAGCTGCGCGACCGGCGGCCGGCCAACATCATCGCCGTCGCCTGCGGCGACCAGGCCGACGTCAACGTCCTCAAGCAGGTCACCGAGGCGGTGATCCTCATGCAGGACATGTCCCCCGATGCCTTCAAGGCGTTCTTCAAGTTCGTCTCCGCCTCGGTCAAGCAGACGTCGGCCAAGGTCGGCTCGGTCGCCGACGGGCAGGGGATCACGCTCCCGCCGCCGCCGCCCGGCATCACGATCGTCCCCTGAGCGGGACGACGTGATCACCGCCCGCACCACCGACGGCGCCGCGATCACCTTCGAGGGGTCGTCGCTCGCGTCCGGCGGCGAGAAGACCGTCTTCTGGTCGCGCGACCGGCAGCACGTCGTCGGGTTCTTCTACGGCACCCTCAAGGACCGCCGCGAGCGTGCCCAGCGCCTGTCGCGCATCCTCACCAAGTACAACCCCACCACCGGGGCCGCCGGCCCCTACTGGCAGCCCTACTTCTGCTGGCCCACGGCCGTCATCGACGGCGAGGCGGGGATCCCGGAGCGCTTCGCGCGCGACCATTCGCTCGTCTGGCCGCCGCTCGCCGTGGTGGCCCCGGCTTACCGCTCCGCCTTCTTCTTCACCGACACCTTCGGCAATCGGCAGGAGAAGGAGGTGAAGTGGTTCACGGGGAAGAAGGCCCGCCGCTTCGTCCCCGACGCCGAGATGGGCACCCTGCTCACGCGGCTGCAGGTGTGCACCCGGCTCGCGCGGGCCGTGCGCCGCATGCACTTCGCCGGCCTCGCCCACAGCGACCTCTCGAACAAGAACGTCCTCGTGGACCTCCGGGGGGGCGACGCCTGTGTCATCGACATCGACTCGCTGGTGGTGCCGGGCGTCGCTCCGCCGACGGTGCTCGGCACGCCGGGCTACATCGCCCCGGAGGTGCTCGCGGGTGGTGCACAGCCGTCGATCGACACCGACAAGCACGCGCTCGCGGTGCTGATCTACCAACTGCTCCTCGGCCGGCACCCGCTGCAGGGGCGCAAGGTGCACAGCACGCGGTCTGCCGAGGAGGACGAGCAGCTCGCCATGGGACGTCGCGCGCTGTTCATCGAGCACCCGACCGACCGGTCGAATCCGGCCGTCGAGCCGGTGCGCGTCCCCTTCCAGCGTCTGGGCCCCTACCTCACCCCCCTGGTGCTCAAGGCGTTCGTGACGGGGCTCCACGCCCCGTCGCAGCGGCCCGACGCCGCCGAGTGGGAGTCGGCCTTGTATCGCACCCTCAACCTCCTGCACCCGACCCCCGATCAGCGCGACTGGATGGTCGTCGTGCCCGGCGAGCCGCTCAGCGACCCGCGCACCGGTCAGCGCCACGCGCGCCCGATTCCCTACGCCCGCTGCCTCGTGCCCGCCGAGCCGGAGCCGCGCGACGAGCGCACGACGCTCACGCTCTTCCACCACCTGCGGCTCCACGCCTGGCACACGCACCACACCGTGCGCCCCGATGAGCACGCCGACCGCGCGCCGCGCGGCTACTGCGCGCAGCACCAGGGGGCGTTCTGGCTGGTGAACCTCGGCGACGACGCGTGGACCGACCTTGGCGCGAACCGGCGCATCGGCCGCAACGAGGCAGTCGAGCTCACCTCGGGGCGGCGGATCCTCATGGGCGAGTCGGACGGGGCGCGGATCCTCGAGATCCACTACGCCGCCGCGTAGGCCGCAGCGTAGGCCGCGCGCCCCCCGCTACGGCCGCGGCTCCGCCGCGCGTTGCCGCTGCTGCCTGACGTACTCGGCCACGGCCCGCCCGATCGATCCGGTCCCGAGCTTCCCCTCGAAGAAGCGCACTCCGCTCCGCTTCGCGCGCTTCTTGATCTCGTCCGTCTTGGCGTGCGGCGCGAAGGCGACGTCGCTGACGACGATCACGTCCTCGGGGAAGCTGTCCGGCGCCCGGGTGCGCAGCGACTTGTTGAAGTACACCGTCACCTCGGCCCCGAGCGCCTCGAGCGCCGCCGCCTGATCGGCGCGCACCCCCTCGCGCTCCTGGTTGGTGAACAGGTAGATCCGTTCACCGCGGAGCGGGTGCGGGTCCTCGGGTTCCGGGGGCGGGGGTGGCGGGGCGGGCTCGTCCGCCGGCGCGTGGCCCTCGTCGGAGGCGGGCTCGTCCGGGACCGGATTGAGCAGACGATCGAGCGCCGTCTGGGCGCGCGAGGCCCGCACCCGCGCATCGGCGGCATCGCGACGCGCCGCCGCGAGGGCCTCCTCGAGCTCGCGGATGCGCGCCTCGGCGGCCTTGAGCGCCACCTCGCCGGCCTCGGCGGCCCGCGTGGACCCTGCGGCCGCGGCGGCCCGAGCCGATTCCTCGGCGGCTGCCTGCGCCTGCCGTTCGCGCTCTTCCGCGGCCCGCAGGGCCGAGTCGAAGGCGTTCACCGATTCCTCGGCCGCCAGCAGCAGGGGCCACGCGATCCGCGTCGGGTCCCACGTTCCGTCAATGGCCTGCACGACCGTGGGCCACGTCGCGAGGTCCCGCGCCCTGGCGTGGCGGTCGAACGCCTGGTGCAGCTTGTCCGCCGCCGGGGCGCGGCGGCGGTCGGGGGGCACGGCGAGGTCCATCGTGGCGCTCGCCACCAGCGACACCATCGCCAGTGGCGCCTCGGCGCGGCCCAGCCACTTGCGCAGGGCCTCGGCCCACTGGGGCGCCGACACCGGCGCCGCCCCGTACAGGCGCTGCAGCAGCGCATCGGCGACGAGGCGGCTCGCCACGTCGGCGGACTTCTCGAACTGGTCGTACACCGGGGTGTAGGCCGGATCGCAGCAAGCGCAGCCATCGGGGAGGCCCCGCAGGCCCTCGAGCCACGTCGGCGCCTCGATGACGATCGCTCCGATCCCCTTGCCGTACACCGCGTCCACCTCCGCCTCGAGCGCGGCCGGCTCGAGTCCCATCGCCGCGGCGAGGTCGGCAGAGAGGCGCGCGACGGTGGTGACGAGCGCCGGGACGAGGAAGGTGTCGCGGTAGGGGGCGTGGGCGTCTTTCGCCTTGGGCATCGGTCAGGGCTCGAACGTCGGGAACGTGCCGCTCGATCGCAGGGCCTTCGTCGCGCGCTTGACCTGCGCGGCCACGGCGTACTCCTTCTCGAAGATCCGCAGCAGCTCGAAGAAGTACGTGATGGCCAGCGGTCCCACGAGCACGCCGAGGAGGCCGAAGTAGCGGAGCCCGGCGAAGGCGCCGACCAGCGTCGTCAGCGGATGGATGTCCGAGAGCTTCTTGAAGATGAGAGGCCGGATGACGTTGTCGATGTTCGACACGAGCAGCGCCCCCCAGAGCCCCAGGAAGATCGCATGGTTGGTGTCGCCCAGCGCGAGCAGCGCGAGCGTCGCGGGCAGCCAGACCATCGCCCCACCGACCAGCGGCAGAATGCTCGCGAAGGCGGCCACGGTGCCCCAGAAGACGGGGCTCGGGATGCCGGAGATCCAGAACCCCGTGCCGGTCAGCGCCCCCTGCATGACCGCCGTGACGATCGTCCCGTAGAAGGTCGCCTGGGTGATGCTGTAGAAGCGCTCCCGGAGCAGCTCGCTCGAGGCGTCCGAGAAGGGGAGGTACTCCTTCACCTTCTGCCACGCCGAGCCCCGGCCGCTCAGCAGGAAATACACGCCGGTCAGGGCGATGACGAGGTTGATCACCGATCGCGCCGCGACGCCGAAGAGGTCGAAGGCCTGGCTCGAGAACCAGCCCACGAGGTTGCGTCCCGCCTTGCCGAGCTCAGTGCCGACGTCGATCTGCCCGATCCGCACGTCGCGGAGCTTCTCGAGCACCGCATTCTCCTGGAAGCTGCGGATCGCCGACGGGGCCTGGTCGAGCACGAGTCCCAGGACGATCAGGGCGGGGACCAGCACGAAGAGGGCGATCAACACCAGCACCAGCACCGCGGCGCGGTCGGCAGACAGGACCCGCGTGAACCGGGCGTGCATCGGCTGGCCCAGCACGTAGAGCACCAGGATGCCGAGCAGCCCGACGAAGTACGGCGTCATCGCGACGACGATGCCGAGCCCCAGCAGCACGATCACGATTCCTGCCTGCGATCGAGGGTGCAGCAGCGACGAGGTGGGCGTCGGCGGGGTGGGTGCCGCCGGGTCCTCGACGATGGGGGCGACGGGGGCGGAAAGGTCGGAGGTGTTGGTCATTCGTAGCGGAGGGCTTCGATGGGGTCGAGCCGGGCGGCGCGCTGCGCCGGCAGCAGGCCGAAGGCGAGGCCGATGGCGATGGACACGACGGTGGCGATGGCCGCCGCCGTCCACGGCGGCGACGACTCCACGGCGAGGGCCCAGCCCGCGACGCGGCCGAGCCCGAGGCCGACGGCGATGCCGACGCCGCCGCCGAGGAGGGTGAGGGTGGCGGCCTCGACGAGGAACTGCTGGCGGATGTCGGCGCGCGTCGCGCCGATCGCCTTGCGGACGCCGATCTCGCGCGTGCGGTCGGTGACCGAGACCATCATGATCGCCATCACGCCGATGCCGCCGACGAGGAGGGCGACGCTCGACAACGCGATCATCACGAGGAAGAAGACGCTCGTCAGCGAGTTGAACGTGTCGAGGATCTGGTCCTGCGTGACGAGGTCGAAGCTGTTCGGGTCGCCGGGCTTGAGGCGGCGCATCTCGCGAAGGGCGACGGTCACCGCCGACTGGGCCTCGGACACCGAGACACCGGCGCGCGGCTTGACCGGGATCCAGAGCGCGTTCGTCTTGTCGTACGTGTAGCTCCGGTCGAGGAACCGGAAGGGAATGATCGCGCCCACCTCCTGCCCGGGCGGCGCGAAGATGTTCGCCGGCTCCTGCCACAGGCCGATCACCGTCGCCGGCCGTCCGCCGACGCGCAGCACCTTGCCCAGCGGCTCCTCGCGGCCGAAGACGCGCCGCGCCTGGGTCTCCTGCAGCACGACCACGTTCGCCCCCGCCTTGAGCTCGGCCGGCGTGAACCACCGGCCGGCGACCAGCTCGCCCCCCTGGATCTCGGTGTAGCGCTCGTCCGCGCCGAAGACCGCCATCCCCTGCGTCCGCACCCCCGCGTACTCCAGCCGCACGAAGGTCTGCGCCCAGATGGACGCGTACCCCACTTCGGGGAGGCGCTTGACGCGCTCGGCCTCGGCGACCGCCAGCTCGGGCCGGATACGGACCTCCTTGGGAAGGTTCTGCGGGTCCACCGGCGTCGTCGAGAACCAGCGCAGCACGTAGAAGGTGCTCGGGCCGGCCACCTCGATCGTCCGCACGATCTGGTTGCGCACCCCCGAGACGATGGTCGCCATCGTCATCACCGTGGCCACGCCCATGACAACGCCGAGGATCGTCAGGGCAGACCGCAGCTTGCTGGCGCGCAGGTTGTCGAGCGCCATCGTCACGTTGTGGCCGAGGCGGTCGAGGTCGGGCACGTGGCGCATCGGCTATTCGGCCCGGAGTGCGGTGATCGGATCGAGGCGCGCCGCGCGGGCGGCGGGATAGACGCCGAACGCCACGCCGGTGACGCCGCCGAGCGCGATCGCGAGGCCGACCGCCCACCACGAGATCGTCGCCGGCAGCGGCGTCACCTCGCCGATGAGCCAGGCGAACGTCGAGCCGGCACCGACGCCCGTCAGCGCTCCCACCGACGTGAGCACCATCGTCTCGACGAGGAACTGCCGGCGGATGTCGCCGCGCGTCGCGCCGACGCTCTTGCGCAGCCCGATCTCACGCGTGCGCTCGTTCACCGACATGAGCATGATATTCATGATCACGATACCGCCCACCACGATGCCGATCGCCACCACCGCCGGGATGACCGAGAACAGCACGCGGGTGAGACTCTTCCAGAAGGCGACCAGCGCCTCGGCCTTGTCGATCGCGAAATCGTCGGGTACTCCGGGCCGGAGCCCGCGGCTCACGCGCATCGCCTCCTGCGCCCGCGCGATCGCGTCGTCGATGTCGCCGCCGTCCGGCATCTTCACCGAGATCGTCGTCGTCAGCCGGCGGCCGTAGAGCATCTCGAACCGCGTGATCGGCAGCAGCAGGAAGCCGTCGAACGACTGGCCCAGCACGCGGCCCTTGGGCGCGATCGTCCCGACGATCGTGATCCGCTCGCCCGCGACCCGGATCTCCTTGCCGACCGGGTCCACCCCGTCGAAGAGCTTCTTGGTGATGTCGGCGCCGACCACGCCGACCGCGCGCCGCTCGAGCACGTCGAGGTCCGACAGGGGACGGCCTCCGTCGAAGACGTAGTCCTGCACGACCTGATACGGCGCGGTGACCCCGAAGACGAGCACGCTGCCGAGCGTGCGGTCGCGCCAGACGAGGTCGGCCTGCGGGGTGGGGTAGCCGGACTGCGCCGCCACCGCCGCGGCCATCGGCAGCGCCTCGCGCACCGCCTCCGCCTCATCGAGGGAGATCTTCGGCCGCCGGTTGATGCGCTGCGTCTCGTCGTCGTTGTACGGCAACAGCGAAAGCGGCGTGCGCCGCACCTGAAAGGCGTTCGTGCCGATCACCGCCCCGGCGACGTTGTTCTTCACGTACGCATTCATCCCCTGGATGATCGCGACGACCGCCACCAGGAAGGTCACCGAGACGATCACGCCCAGGAGCGTGAAGAACGACCGCAGCTTGTTCGCGACGAGCTGCTGGAGCGCGAGGGAGAGGACGTCCGGCCAGCGCATCGGGGAAAGCTAGTCCGGGGTGCCGCCGAGGCGCGCGGGCGCGCCGCCGCGCCGGCACCCTACTCGTAGCGCAGCGCTTCGACCGGATCCAGCCGCGCCGCCCGGCTCGCCGGGAGGATCCCGAAGAGGATCCCCGTCAGGGCGCTCCCGATCAGCGCGGCGGCCACGGCCGTCCCCGGGACGGCGGCCGGCACCGGGGTCGCGGCCCGCACCCCCGCGGCGATCCCCCAGCCCAGGGCCAGGCCGATCGAGGCGCCGATCGTCGTGAGCGTCGCCGCCTCCACCAGGAACTGCCACAGGATCAGCCCCTTCGTCGCTCCCAGCGCCTTCCGCACCCCGATCTCCCGCGTCCGTTCGGTGACCGAGATCATCATGATCGCAACCACGCCGACGCCGCCCACCAGCAGCCCCACGGCCGAGAGGCCCAGCCCGACGAGGAAGATCGCCCCGAACAGCTTGTCGAAGGTCTCGAGCAGCCGGTCGTTGGTGATGAGCGCGAAGTTGTTGACCTGGCCCGGGCGCAGGCCCCGCACCGAGCGAAGCAGGGCGGTCACGTCGTCCATCACCTCGGATTGCGGCACTCCCTCGCGCGGCTTCACCAGCACGATCGCGTTGCGGTCGAAGAACTGCAGCGACTGTTTCGCCGTCAGATACGGCAGGATCGCCCGCGGCCGGTCGGGCCCGCGCCCGTCGAGCGACTTGAGGAAGCCCGCCGTCGCGTGGTACACGCCGATCACCTCGAAGAGCACCCCGTCGATGGTGATCGCCTTGCCGAGCGGGTCCGAGTCCCCGAAGAGCTGGGAAGCGAGCGAGTCGTTGACGATCGCCACGCGGGCGGCCGTGTTGGCCTCCTGCGCCGTGAAGTTGCGGCCCGGGCTGATGTCCCCCCGGTCCACTTCCATCCACGTGGCGGACGATGCGTCGTATCCCACGCCCGGGAGCGTGCGGTCGCGATACCGGAAGGTCGCCGAGCCCGACCACTGGTCGGTCGCCGACGCCACCGTCGGCAGCCGCCGGATCGCCTCGCGCTCGGAAAGCGTGATCGCCGGGTTGCGGCGGTCGGTGCACGTGTCGTCGGTCGGCGAGCAGCCAGAGAGCCGGATGTCCCGGCGCCGCACCTGGAAGGTCGTGGCCCCGAAGGCGTCCACGTCCGACTGGAAGCTCGCCTCGATGCCGTGCGTCGCCGCCGCCATGACCACGACGACCAGCACGCCGATGGCGATCCCCGAGATCGTCAGGAAGGCGCGCACCTTGTTTCCGCGGATCGCCTCGAGGGCGATCCGCACCCCCTCGGCCACCAGAAAGACCCGGTCGGCGAGTCGCATCGGTTACTCCTGCCGGAGGGCGACGATCGGATCCAGCCGCGCCGCCCGGCTGGCGGGGTACAGGCCGGCCACGACCCCCACCCCGATGCCCACCAGGAGCGCCACGCCGATCGCCCACGGCGCCACCGCCGCCGGCAGGGGCGAAACGGCGGCGATCACCTTCGCGAGTGCGAACCCGAGCGCGACGCCGATCGCCGCCCCGAGCAGGGAGAGCGTCGCCGACTCGACGAGGAACTGCGACAGGATGTCCCGGCGCCTCGCTCCCAGCGCCTTGCGGATCCCGATCTCGCGCGTCCGCTCCGCCACCGCGACCAGCATGATGTTCATGATCACCATCGCGCCGACGACCAGCCCGATCGCCGGCAGGGCCGTGCCGAAGACGATCAGCTTGCTCTTGATGCCGTCGAAGAACGAGAGCGCCGCTTCCTGCGTCGAGATCGAGAAGTTGTCGTCCTGCCCGGGCCGCAGCCGCCGGAAGGCCCGCAGCGCCTCGCGCGCGTCCTCCATCGCGGTGTCCATGTCGTCCCGCGACTCGGTCTGCACGACGAGCCCGCCGACGTCGCCCGCCGGGTTGGTGACGCGCGAGAGCGGCGACGCCGCCGGGGCGATCGCGAGCCGGTCGAGGGAGAAGCCGAACACCTGCCCCTGCTTCGCGATCGTGCCGATCACCCGGTAGGGGATGCCGCCGATGCGGAGCTCGCGCCCCAGCGGGTCGAGCCCGTTGAAGTAGGCCTCGGAGACTTCCTGCCCGATCACCACGACCGGCACGCCGAGTTCGGCCTCCTGCGGCGTGAAGACGCGGCCGGTGGCGATGTCGTACTTCTTGATGCGGAAGTACTCGGCGTCGGTGGCGACGGCCTGCACCCGCTTCGGCCGCGCGTTCGGGGCCTGCGCGGTGGTGAACGTGATGTTCTCGACCGCCGAGCGCGCCCCCGGGGGCAGGGCGGCGCGCACCACCTGCACGTCGCTCGGGGTCAGGCGCGGTCGGCGCTGGTATTCCCGCCACTGCGCCTCGCTCGTGCCGCCGGGCTGGAAGAACGGTCGCCGGACGACCGTGAAGGTGTTCACCCCGAGCAGCCGGGCCGCGAAGTCCTCCTCGACGTAGCGGCTCATCCCCTCGACGATCGAGACCACCGTGATGAGGAACATCACCCCGATCATGACGCCGAGGAGCGTGAAGAAGCTCTTGAGCTTCTGGACACGGATCTGGGCCAGGGCCAGCCGGAACGCCTCGAGAAACGCCATATCCGTGGCAAACGCCCTGCGCGCCGGAAACGTTGCCTCGGGGCGGCATGCCTCGGCGCCCGGGGGCCCGATCCCGGGGCTATTCGTACCGCAGCGCCTCGACCGGGTCGAGCCGGCTCGCCTTCGCCGCCGGGAACAGCCCGAAGAGGATCCCCGTCACGGCGCTGGCGCCAAGGGCGACCACGACCGCCAACGGAGGCACGGAGGTCTCGATCGGCGTCGTCGACCGCACGATGGCCGCGATGGCCCACCCGAGGGCGAGCCCCAGCCCCGCCCCGATTCCGGTGAGGGTCACCGCCTCGACCAGGAACTGCCAGAGGATCGTGAGCCGCGTCGCGCCGAGCGCCTTGCGCACCCCGATCTCGCGGGTCCGCTCGGTGACCGAGATCGTCATGATCGCCACGACCCCGATCCCGCCGACGAGCAGCCCGACCGCCGAGAGGGCGATCATCACGAGGAAGAACGTCCCGACCACCTTGTTGTAGGTGTCCAGCAGCTTCGCCTGCGTGAGGATGTCGAAGGTCGAGGTCTGCGCCGGCCGCAGGCCGCGCAGGCCCCGCAGGGTGGCCGTGACGTCGTCAATCGCCTCGACCTGCGGGACGCCGGCCGCCGGCTTCACCGCGAGCCCCATGCTGCGAATGCGGGCATTGAGCGCGCGGCCGAGCGCCTGCAGCGGCATCACCACCCGCGGTCGCTCGCCCCCCGAGAAGATGCTCGACTTGTCCTTGTACACGCCGATGACCCGGAAGGGGACGCCGTTGATCAGCACTTCGTTGTCGAGGGGGGCACCGTCCCCGAAGAGCTGCGTCGCCGCCATCGTGCTCAGCACGACGACGCGGGTGGCGGTGCGATCCTCCGCCTCGGTGAAGGCGCGGCCACCGGGCAGGATCTCCGGGGCCGACAGGGCCGCCCACTCGCCGGTGTAGGCCTCGATCGGCGCGGAGGGGATCGTGCGGTCGCGGTACTTCACCTGGCCCTGCCAGTTCATCTGTGCCCCGACGACCGCCACGCTCGGCAGGCGCTTGAGGGCCGCGACCTCGGCGAAGGTGATGGGCGGGTTCGAGAGCCACGCGCAGCTGTCGCCCGAGTCGTCGCACGCCTCGAAGGAGATCGGGTAGCGGCTGACGAAGAACGTCGTCGGGCCCGTCGTCTCGAACTCCCGCGACACGCTGACGTTGATGCCGTGCACCGCGGCGGACATCACGACCACGACGAGCACCCCGACGGCGATGCCCATGATGGTGAGCCCCGCACGTACCTTGTTCGCGCCGATCGCATCGAGGGCGATGCGCACCCCCTCGGTGAGGGGGTGCAGGCGGGCGGCCCAGACGTGCCGCGACATCGGCGTCACTCCTGCCGCAGGGCGGCGACGGGGTCGAGCCGCGCGGCGCGGCTCGCCGGGTACACCCCGGAGACGACGCCGACGCCGGCGCCGAGCGCGACGGCCACCGCCACGCTCCACGGGGCGACGCTGGTGGGGAGCGGGGTGAACGCCGCGATCGCCTGCGCCAGCGCGTAGCCCAGGCCGATCCCGATCCCCGCGCCGACGGTCGAGAGCGTCGCGGCCTCGACGAGGAACTGCGAGAGGATGTCCCGGCGCCGCGCCCCCAGCGCCTTGCGCACGCCGATCTCGCGCGTGCGCTCGGCGACGGCGACGAGCATGATGTTCATGATCACGATCGCGCCGACGACGAGGCCGATCGCGGGGAGGGCGATGCCGGCGAGCACGAGATAGCCCTTGAGCCGGTTCCAGAACTCGAGTGCGGTGTCGTTGGTCTGGAGGGAGAAGTTGTCCGGCTGGCCCGGCCGCAGCTTGTGGCGGGTCCGCATCACGGTCCGGGCCAGCTCCATCGCCTCGGTGAGCTGCGTCTCGTTCATCGCCTGGACCTGGATCGCGTCAATGACGCGTGGCTGCCGGTTGAGCAGGCGGTGCACCGGTGCCCGGTACGGGGCGATCGCGAAGTTGTCGAACGAGATGCCGAAGGCGCTCCCCTGCGGCTCGGCGATGCCGACGACGGTGTAGGGGACGCCCCCGATCCGCAGCGTGCGCCCGACCGGGTCCAGGCCCGGGAAGAGCCGCTCGACGAGGTCCACGCCGAGGATGATCACGTTGTCCCCGTTGGTGATTTCCTGCGGGGCGAACCGCCGCCCCCGCGCCACCCCGAGGTTGCGGATCTCGAAGTACTCGCCGTCCACCGCGTACACGGTGGTGCGGCGGGGGCGCGAATAGCGCGAATCGACCGAGAGGACGTCGGCGGAGTACACCGACCAGCGCGTGCCGGCGGGCATCGCCTCTACCACCGGGGCAACGTCGTCCTCGAACAACCGCGGCCGCCGCCGGTACTCCTCCCAGACGGCGGGATCCACGTCGCCGATGTTGATGCTGGGGGCGCGCCGCACCTCGAAGACGTTCACCCCGATCAGCTTGCCGACGAGGTCGCGCTCCATGTAGCGCCCCATCCCCTCGACGATCGAGACGACAGCGATGAGGAACATCACCCCGATGCACACGCCGAGCAGCGTGAAGGCGCTCTTGAGCTTCTGGGTGACGAGCGTCGCGAGCGCGAGGCGGACGGCTTCGAGGATTCCCATCGTGACCCCGCCTACGGTGGGGCGAGGCCGCCGGTTTCGCCCCACCGTAGGCGGGGCCGGACTGCGGTCAGTGCCCCGCGCCGGTCGCCTGGAGCCGTGCCGCGAACTGGTTCTGCTTCTCGTCCGACGCCACGACGCCGTCGCGCAGCACGATGATGCGCCGGGCGTGCGCCGCGATGTCCGGCTCGTGGGTCACCATGATGACCGTCTGCCCCTGCTGCGAGAGCGACTCGAAGACCTTCATGATCTCCGACGAGGTCTGCGAGTCGAGGTTGCCCGTCGGTTCGTCGGCGAGCAGGATCGAGGGGTCGTTGACGAGGGCCCGGGCGATCGCGACGCGCTGGCGCTGGCCGCCGGAGAGCTCGTTCGGCTTGTGGTGCATCCGGTGGTCGAGCTGGACGCGCCGCAGCGCGTCCTCGGCCTTGCGGCGCCGCTCCGCCGCGGGCAGGCCGGCATAGACGAGCGGCAGCTCGACGTTGTGCAGCGCCGAGGCGCGGGGGAGCAGGTTGAACGTCTGGAAGACGAACCCGATCTCCTTGTTGCGCACCCGGGCGAGGGCGTCGTCGGACATCGTCGAGACGAGCTGCCCGTTGAGCCAGTACTCGCCCTCGTTCGGCGTGTCGAGGCAGCCGATGAGGTTCATGAGCGTGGACTTGCCCGAGCCCGACGGCCCCATGATGGCCACGTACTCGTTGCGGCGCACGGCGATGTCCACGCCGCGGAGGGCGCGCACGATCTCGCCCCCCATGTCGTACGAGCGCGTGAGGCCCCGGGTCACGATCACCCATTCGGGCGACGGGGCCGCCCCCGCCGCCGCGACGACGGCCTGACGTTCGGCGGTGACGCCAAGCGCGGCGTCGGCCATCGCGCTCACGAGCCCGTCCCCGCAGGCTTCTTGCCGCCCTTGGCGGCCTCGTCCTGCGCCTTGATGAGGGCGCCGTCCTTGAGCTCGCGGATCGCCTGGTAGCTGCCGGCGACGATCCGCTCGCCGCTCTTCAGCCCCGAGACCACCTCGAAGTACTTCTCGCCCGCGATGCCGACCTTGACCGGGCGGAAGGTCACCTTCGCGTCGGCGCCGACGACGAAGACGCCCTCGACATCCTTCCGGCCGACCTGCTTTGCCGGGGCCGCCTTGCCGAGGCCGACGGCGGTGTCGCCCTTCTGCAGTTCCTCGTTCTCGCGGACGGTCAGCGCGATGATCGGGATCGACAGCACCTGCTGGCGACGCGCCGTGATGATCTTCGCCGTCGCCGAGAAGTCGGGGCGGGTCTCGGTCGGGGGGTTGAGCAGCTGGATCGTCACTTCGTAGTCGATCGCCTGGTCGGACGCGCTGGTCGTCGAGGCCCCCTTCACCGAGGAGTTCGAGATCTTCACGACCTTGCCGACGAAGGTCGTGTCCGGGAAGGCGTCGATCTGCACCTGCGCCGAATCGCCGATCGCGATGCGCGCCACGTCGGTCTCGTCCACCTTTACCTTCGTCTCCAGCACCGACATGTCGGACACGGTCAGCAGGGTGCCGAGGTCCTTGTTGAAGGTGCCGGGCACGGCGGTCTCGCCGAGCTCGACGTTGAGGCGCGTGATCTTGCCGCTCATGGGGGCGTAGATCGTCGTGCGCGAGAGCTGCCAACGCGCGTCCTTGAGGCCCGCCAGCGCCTGTTCGAGCTGCTGCTGCGCCGCCTCGAGCAGCGCCTTGTTGACCTCCATCTGCGTCCGGAGGTTCTCGACCTGGTCCTCGGAGAGCAGCGCCGGGTTCTGCTTGCGGATCTCGGCCGAGCGCACGTACTGCCGATCGGCGTTCAGGAAGTTGGCGCGCGCCTGCGCCAGCTGCGCCTTGCCCGCCGCCACGCTCGCTTCGGCCCGCGCCACGGCTCCTTCGAACTGCTGCGGGTCGAGCTGCACGACGAGCTGCCCCACCTTGACGAGGTCGCCCTCCTTCACGGGCAGTCGGACGATGCGGCCCTGCACCTCGGCCGAGACGGCCACCTTCGTGCGCGGCTGGATCTGCCCGCTCGCGGTGACGGACGCGACAAGGTCGCGCGCCTGTACCGCGTCCACGCGGACGTCCACCGCCTTCGGGCCGCGCTTCGACCCGACCGCCACCGCGATCAGGACGACGACCAGCACGGCGCCGCCGGCCAGCGACCACTTCATTCGCTTCGACATGGGCATCCTCGGAAGTTAGCGCAGCGGGCCGGTGACGGCCTCGAGCTGGGCGTAGTCGCGGTGGAACGTGTAGATGGAGGCGATGTAGTCGTTCGAGGCGCGCTCGAGGTCCGCGCGCACCTGCACGAGGTCCACCAGGTTGGCCAACCCGAGCCGGTAGCGCTCTTCGGCGAGCGTGAGCGCCTCGCGCGCGGCGGCGAGGTTGGCGCGGTTGATCTCGACGGCGCGATAGTCGGCCTGCAGGATCGTGACCTGCGTGACGACCGTCGTCTGGACCGCCAGCTCCGTCTGCCGCAGCTGGGCCTCCGCGTCGCGGCGGTCGGCGTTGGCCACCTGGATCTGCTGCTCGCGCTGGAAGCCGTTGAAGATCGGCAGCGACAGTCCGGCACTGAGCGTGTAGGGCTGCCGGACGAAGTCGAAGGGGAAGGTGCCCTGGCCGCCGGTCGGGGCACCCGCCGGCACCGTGCCCAGCAGGCGCTGCGTGGCGCCGGAGAGGTTCGCGCCGAGGTTGAGCGTCGGGAGGTACTGCGCCTGCTGGGCGCGGTACGCCTGTTGCGACGCCGAGAGCCGCGCGCGCCGGCTGCGGAGGTCCGGGCTCGCTTGCGTGGCCTTCGCCAGCAGCACCTGGAGGTCGCTCGGGGGCGCGATGATGGGGAGGTCGCCGCTCAACTGCACCGTGGACGATTGCGAGACGCCGATCTGCTGGAAGAGCCGGAAGACCTCGACGTCCGCCTGCGACCGCGCCTGCAGCAGCGCCACTTCCTGCTGGCCGACGCTCACCTGGCTCCGGCGCACGTCGAGGTCGGTGGCGAGGCCGGCCTTCGCGCGGGCTTCGGTGAGTGTCAGCTGCGAGCGGGCCGAGGCCAGCAGCGTGTCCTGCAGCGTCACCCGCGCCCGGGCCTGCAGCGCGTTCATGAACTGCACCGTCACGTCGCGGCGCAGCTGCAGCAGCCCCAGGGTGACCGTCTCGTCGGCCGCGTCCATCGAGGCGTTCGCCGAGCGCAGGCCGAAGCCGACGCCCGGTGAGATCGTCATGTTCGCGTTGATGCCGTAGGACGACCCGACGGTGTTGTTCGCCGCCCCGAACGCCACCCCCGCGAAGAACTGCTGGATGCCCTCGCGGTAGTTGACGTTGAAGTTCGTGCCGAGCGTCGGGATGAGGGCGCCGTACGCCGTGCGGCGGTTGGCCGCAGCCCGCGCCTGGCCCGTGAGGGCAAGCTGGTAGGTGGGGTTGTTGCGCTTGGCGATCGCCAGCGCCTCGTCGAGGGTCAGGACCGCCGGTGCCTTCGCGGACGGCTGCGCCCGGAGCGGCGGGGCGGCGCTGGCAACGGCGACGGCGACGGCGACGTACAGAGCACGACGTGGCGGCACGTGGGGAGGGGCTGAGGGCATGCGATGCGTACGCACGCCCCCATCCCCATGTTTCAACGGCCCGCCGGCAGGTCGTCGCGCAGGTACGAGAGCCCGTCCCGGCCGACCTGCACCTGCAGCAGTCGGCCGGCCGCGTCGATCCAGACGTCCCGGGGCGGGGCGTCCCAGTCCGGCGTCAGGAGAAAGCGCCGCGCCTCAACGCTGCGGCCGCCCACCGTCAGCGTCTCCGCACCGCCGCCGGTCACGGCAACCACGCCGCCGACGCCGTCGCGAGGGCGCAGCACCGGTACGCGCCCCGATGTCGCCCGGCGGAGGAGGAACCACGCATGGTGCGCCACCTCGTCGTCGAACAGGATGGCTGCGGGTGGCGCCGGGGACTCCGTGGAGGACTCCCCACCGGCCGACCGGAGGCGCGCCACCGCCCGTCCGCTCCCGACCTGCACGGCCCAGCGCGCGGTCGTCTCGCGCCCCTCCCGCAACTCGAGCTGGTACGACACCGGGGCCCCGGTCGCCGTGGCCGCCAGCGCCGGTTGCAGCCGCCGGTTGTCGATCGCCACCGTCCCCTGCGCTGCCAACGGTCCTGCCGCGTCGGCTGTCGCCCGGATGGAGAAGTCCTCGCGCCCCACGCGGGTCTCGCCGCGGAGGATCGTGAAGCTCCCCTCGTCGAGCACCCGCACCTGCCCGGAGGCGACCGCGGGCGACGTCAGCAGCACGGCGCCGAGGACGGCGCGCGACAGGGCGGATCGCAGGAGGGCCATCTGGTTATCATACCGGCGCATGACCGAATTGGCACCGGACCGCGGCCCAGCGGCGCGCGTCGCATGGCCATTGGCCGCGATCACCGCGGTGCTGGCCGCCGCGTGGTGGCTTCGCCAGCCGGGTGGCGCCCCGGTGGGGGCGGCGTGCGTCGCGGCGGCGGGGGGCGCGTGGTGGGCGGCCCGCCGGGATGTCGCGCGCACCCGCGGAATCCTCGCGACCGTCGCGGTCGTCGTGCTTGCCGCGACGCTCGGCGTCGCCGAACGGAGCCGCCGGCAGTCCGACCGCTTCCCGGAGCGCCTGCGTGCGGCCCGCGATTCGGCCGCGGTGGCGCTGCTGCGCGACGCGTTCGCGACGTGGCAGCAGCGGCTGACGTACGCCGCCACCGAGGCCCTCTCGGCGCCGGCCGATCCCGACGCCGCGTTCAACGCGCTGGACCTGCTCCCCGACGGCACCCCCGAGGCCGGCGTCGTCCTCTTCCGTGACGGGCGTCCCGTCGCCTGGCGGGGGACCGTCCGCGTGCCGCTCGTGGGGGCGCGGGACAGCGCGGGGACGATCATCACGCCGTTCTACGTCGCCGTGTATGCCGCAGCGGCGCGGGGGGCGGATCGCGCCATCGCCACGGTCCTCGTCCACGCCGCGCCCCCCGCCGACCGCTTCGCGCGGACACTCGACCGCCAGGTCGCGGACCGCGCGGGGGTGCGAGGGTTCCTGGTCGCTCCGCCCGTTGACGGCGGAGGGGCCCCCGTCTTCCGCGTACGGGGCGTCCCGGTGCTGGCGGCGCTGCCCGTCGCGCTGTCCGACGGGGCGCTCGCGCTCGAGGTGGCCGAGACCGGCCGACGCGTCGTCGGCGCGGTGCTCGTCGTCGCCGTGGCGCTGCTGCTGGTGGCCACGTGGCACACGGGGGCGCCGATGACGGGACGGCTCGGGGTGCTGGCGGCCGCCGTGGCGTGCGCCATCCTTGCCCCGCTGAGCGCCTACTCGAACGTCACGCGGCTCTTCGACCCTGCCGTCTATTTCACGTCGCTGGGCGGCCCGCTGACGGCTTCGCTCGCGGCGCTGCTCGTGACCGGCGCCGCGGTGGTGGTGGCGCTGCTGACGCTGCGCCGGTCGTGGCGTCGCGCCCAGTCGCGCGCCGGTGCCGTCGGCGTCGTCGTGCTCGTCGCCGTGGCTGGCCCGTATCTCCTGCGCGACCTCTCCAGCGGGATCGCGATGCCCGCCGACGGCGCCTCGACGTTCCTCTGGGTGGCGTGGCAGCTGGGCATCTTCCTCGCTGCGATGGCGCTCCTGCTCGTGGGGACCTGGGCCGGCCGCGTGGTACTGGGCGCGTCGCGCGGCGCGCCGGTCTGGGCGGCACCGGTGGTGGCGATCGTGGCGGCGCTGGTGGCGCCCGTCCTCTGGCGTGCACCCGCGGGATGGCCTGAACCGTACGTCCTGATGTGGTGCATGGCGGTCGGGCTCCTCACGGTGGCGCGGCGCGGGCACGGCCACATCGTCGCCGCGGCGCTCGTGGCGGCGTGCGGCGCCGAGTCGCTGGTGTGGGGGGCGGTCGCACGGGCTCGGGCGCAGCGCGCCGCCGAGGACGTGGCGAACCTGCGGAGCCCGGATGCCTCGGCGGCCGCGCTCCTGGCGCGGCTCGCCAACGCGCTGGCCGGCGACCCCCCGCCGCCGTCGCGCGAGGCGCTGCTGACGCGGTACGCCGACGCCGATCTCGTCGCCGCCGGATACCCGGTGCACCTCGCCTCGTGGGCCCCGGACGCGGACGAGCCGGTGGCGCAGGTCGCGGTGGCGGCGTTCGCCGATCCGCGCGAGGCGCTCGGGCAGGCGGTCGCCGAGGCCCGGCGGCAGGGGCGTGGCGTCGCCGTGCTCGCCGACGTGGCGCCGTGGCACGAATTGATCGCCGCCGTGCCGCACGACAACGGCTACGTCACGACGGTCGTCGTCGGTCCGCGCACGCGCCTCCTGGCCGACGAGCCGTGGGCCGGCCTGCTGGGGCTCACGCGCGGCGGCGGTGGGGAGCCGCCGTACGACATCCTGCTCGGTGACGGCGGCGGGGCTTCGCCGACCGACACCCCGCGCTGGTCGCGCCGCGGCAGCGCGATCCTGGGCGACTGGGTCATCGTGGGGAGTGACGGCCCCCTGCGGGTGCAGGCGTCCGTGGACCTGCGACCGCTCGATGCCATCTGGCAGCGCGGGGTGCTGCTCGGGTTGCTCGACGTCGCGGTGGCGTTGCTGCTCTGGGGGCTGCACGCGACGGCGCGTCCCGGCCTCTCGCGCTGGGTCCGCGGCCGGGTGCAGCTGATCCGCCGGAGCTTCCGGGCGCGGCTGACCCTCGCGCTGTACGCCTTCGCGCTGGTGCCCGTCCTCGCCTTCGCGGTGTGGTCGGTGCGACGCATCGGGCTCGAGACGGTGCGCAGCCGCGAGCTGGTCGTGCAGGAACTCCTGCGCAACGCCCTGGCCCCCGGCGGCGAGGCCTCGCTCGAGATGCGGGCGCAGCGGGCGGACGCGCCGCTGCTCGTGTACCGGGACGGCGAGCTCCTCGCCGCGAGCGAGCCCCTGTTCAGCGCCCTCGCCCCGGCCGGCCGCTACCTGCCGGCGGCGGTGCAGCGCGACCTCGACTTCTCGGCGGCGCTGACGGCCACGGCGGTCCAGCGCGTGGGGACCGGCCGTGCCCTGCTCGGGTATCGCGCGGCCTCGCCTCTGCCGTCGAGCGGTGAACTGACCGTGGTCGCGTCGCCGGCGCGGGCGGACGACCCGGCCAGCGATCGCCAGCGGGCCGACCTCGCGGTGCTGCTGATCGTCGCGGCGGTGGCGGCCGCGCTCGCCGCGTGGTGGCTCTCGGGGATCGCGGCCCTCGCGCTCGCGACGCCCATCCGCCGGATCGGCGAGGGGATCGCGGCCGTGGCGGCCGGGGAACGGCCTGCCCTGCCACCGGAGGCGGCCCCGGTGGAGTTCGCCGGGGTGTTCGGCGCGTTCAGCCGGATGGCCGACCAGTTGGGGGAGAGCCGGGTCGCCCTCGAGGAGGCGCAGCGCCGTACCGCCGCCGTCCTCCGCCAGGTCGCCAGCGGCGTGGTGGCCGTGGACGAGCACGGTGCGGTGACGCTCGCGAATCCGTCCGCCGAGTCGCTGCTCGGGGTGCCGCTGCCGGCGGGGACGCCGCTCGCGCTCTTCGCCGACGCGGGGCTGGCGGCGACGGTGCGCGGGTTCCTCGCGGGCGGCGCCCCACTCGAGACCTTCGACCTGCGGGCCGGTTCGCGGCAGTGGCGCGGATCGCTCGCGCGCCTCCTGCGTGGCGGGGCGGTGCTGACGCTCGACGACGTCACCGCGCTCGCGCGGGCGCAGCGCGTGCTGGCGTGGGGCGAGATGGCCCGGCAGGTGGCGCACGAAATCAAGAACCCGCTGACGCCGATCCGGCTCGGCGTGCAGCACCTGCGGCGCTCCTTCGCGGACGGGCGGGAGGACTTCGGCCGCATCCTCGACGAGAACGCGGGGCGCATCCTGGCCGAGATCGACCGGCTCGACGAGATCGCGCGCACGTTCAGCCGGTACGGCACGCCGGCGGAGGCGCAGGCGCCGGCCGAACCGGTGGACGCCGCAGCGACCGCGCGCGACGTCGTCGCCCTCGAGCAGCTGGGCGCCTCGGCGGTGACGTGGAAGGTGCACGCGGCGGAGGTGCCGGCGTGGGTCCTCGCGCGCGAGGCCGAGCTGCGCGAGGTGCTGCTCAACCTGCTGGAGAACGCGCGGCAGGCCGGGGCACGGCACGTGGCCCTGTCCGTCGAGCGGGCCGGCCGCGAGGTCGTGCTCCGCGTGCGCGACGACGGCCATGGCATCCCGGACGACGTGCTGCCCCGCGTCTTCGAGCCCCACTTCAGCACGACGACGAGCGGGAGCGGCCTCGGGCTCGCGATCAGCCGCCGCCTCGTCGAGGGATGGGGGGGGCGCATCGCGCTCGAGACCCGCGTCGGCGCCGGGACCACCGTGAGCGTGGCGCTGGTCGCCGCGCTCGCGCCACGCGAGATTCCGGCGTGACCCGGATTCCGACGCCGGCCGGAGGCCTGCCGGCGATCCACCTGCGCCTGCCCGCGCACCTGCAGCCCTGGACGCTGCCGCCGGACTGGCACTGGGGCGACGAAGGACTCGCCCTCGACCATCGGCACTACCAGAAGATCAGCGACGCGCTCGGGCGGTCGTTGTCGCTCGTCAGCTCCCCGGATCGGGCGCACCGCGCCTGGCTCGATGCCGAGGCGCGGACGCTCGCGCAGTTCGACCACCCGTCGGTCCCCACGACCTATCACTACTGGACCGGCAACGATGCCTCGCCGCGCGGGCCCGGCTACCTGCGGCGGTGGATCGCGGGCGAGACGGTCGGGGCACGGCTGCGTCGCGCAGGCGCCGAGGGGGTCGGCCACGCCCTGCTCGTGCTGCGCACGGCGGGGTCGGCACTCGCCTACCTGCACGACATGCGGGTCGTGCACGGGGCGGTGTCGGGCGAGACGCTGTGGTCGAGTCCCACCGGACGGTTGTGGCTGATCGGCTGGCAGTGGGCCGTGCCCCAGGACATCATCCCCACCGGCTTGCGCCCCGACCCGGTCGCGACGCCGGACGCCCCGGAGTGGGATCAGGGATGGGCGCCGACGACAGCCAGCGACCAGTGGCAGCTCGCGCACGTGGGGTGGTCGCTGCTCGTCGGCGAGCCGGCGCCGCGCCGCGACGTCCCACCGCTGCGGCTCGTCGCCCCCGACGCCCCGACGGGACTCGCCGATGCGATCGACCGGGCGCTGCACCCCGACCCGGCGGAGCGGCATCCGTCGGTGGCGGCGCTGTTGCGCGCGGTGGACCGCGTCTCCGGGACGCGCTCGCTCCTGATCACGGGGGCGGGGGCCGCCGGCGACGAAGTGGGCCCTGCCGAGGCCTCGTCCGATGAAGCCCGCGTCCGCTGGGTCACGGGCGACGACTACGAGGTGATCGCCCCCCTCGGTCGCGGGTCGTTCGGTTCGGTGTGGCGGGTGCGCGACCTGTCGCTCGGCCGCGAGGTCGCGCTCAAGGTGCTGCACCCCGAGGTGGCGCGCGACGAGCGGGTCGTCGCGCGCTTCCGCCGCGAGGCGCGGCTGACGGCGCAGCTGTCGCATCCCGCCATCGTGCCGATCTACGACTGGGACCAGCGCGGTGCGGTGTCGTTCTACACGATGGAGCTCGCCGAGGGGGGCTCGCTGGCGCAACTCGTGGCCCAGAAGGGGCCGCGTCTGCTCGTCGAGGTCGCGCCGCAGGTGCACGCGATCCTCGACGCACTGGCGGCCGCGCACGGGATCGGCATCATCCACCGGGACCTGAAGCCGGAGAACATCCTCATCGACCGCTGGTTCCGCTGGCGCATCACCGACTTCGGCATCGCCAACGTGGCCGGCGAGGAGAACGCGGGGGCGTCCGGTACGCCGGCCTTCGCCGCGCCCGAGCAGCTCCTCGGCGAGCCCCAGGGGCCGCCGGCCGACCTCTTCGCCCTCGGCGCGATCGTGCACTTCGCGCTCGACGGCCGTCCGCCCTTCGAGGGGCGCGAGCCGCAGGCGATCCTCGCCCGCCAGCTCGAGGGCTCGCTCGACCTGTCGGGGTTCCATCCGGCGGTCGCGGCGTGGCTGCGCACGGCCCTCGCGCCGCAGGCGGACGACCGCTTCCCGGACGCGGTGACGACGCGCGCGGCGTGGCTCGACGCGGTGGAGGTGGCCATCGAGGCGGAGCGGGCGGGGGACTCGTGGTGGAGCCGACTGGTGCGCGGGCTGGGCTCTCGGTGACGGCACCGCAGGGGGTCACTGCCCGCCCGATCCGAGGCGAGGCGGACGAGGCGGCGCGCCCGGCCTGGTTCGACGCCCTCTTCGAGCGCAGCGCAATCGCCATCTGCTTCGGTGAGGGTGACCGCCTCACGGCGGTCAACGACGCGTGGCTCGCGCTGCTCGGGTGGACCCGCGACGAGTTCGACGTGGCGCCGCCCACGTGGCGCACTATCCACCCGGGCGCGGGTGCCACCGACGACGAGTCCGCCGCCTGGCACGCGCTCGAGGCGGGGACGTGGACGCCGGCAGAACGCACCTGGCTGCGCCGCGACGGCTCGGGCGTCCCCGTGCTCCTGAGCGGCACGCTCTACGACCGCGTGCGCTTCCGCTGGGTCGCGTACGCGTTCGACCTCTCGCGCCAGCGTGCCGCCGAGCGGGCGCTGGCCCGCAGCGAGGAGCGCTTCGCGCTCGCCGTGCGCGGCTCGCGCGACGGGATCTGGGACTGGGACCTCGTGCGCGACGCCGTGTTCGTCTCC
The DNA here is from genome assembly GCA_021298835.1 of Gemmatimonadota bacterium. Lineage (GTDB taxonomy): Bacteria > Gemmatimonadota > Gemmatimonadetes > Gemmatimonadales > Gemmatimonadaceae > JAJTHG01. Next base: position 67,952 of record JAJTHG010000010.1, on the reverse strand, counting down.
GCGCGGGCGGCGCACCTGCTGGGCCTCTTCGAGGCCGACGCGACCCGCCCGGCGGCCTCCATGTTCGCCCTGCTGCACCCCGATGACGTGGCCGCCTGGCGCGGGAAGCTCCGCACCCACTTCCGGGACCGCGGCCCCTTCCGGCACGAGTTGCGCATCCGGCGTGGCGACGGCGACTGGCAGTGGGTGCGCATCCGCGGCGAGGCGACGTTCGCCGACGACCGCGCCGTGCGCATGGCAGGGACGATCACGGACATCCACGCCCGCAAGATCGCGGAGCTGCGCCTGCAGGAGAGCGAACGGCGGCTCGCCCTCGCCATGCGCGCGACGTCCGAGGGCGTCTTCGAGTTCGTGCTCGGGGAGGACCGCGTCTGGTGCTCGAGCCGCAGCGCCGAGATCCTCGAGCTCGACGAGATCCCGGACGGCGGGGTCGTGCCGCTCGTCCGGGCCGTCGTCGGGCAATCCGAGGCGGACGTCGCCCGGCAGCGCGCGGCGCTCGAGGAGAGTCTCGCCACCGGGCGACCGCTCGACGTCACCGTCTCGCGCTCGACCCTCCCGGGCCAGCTGCGGTGGCTCCGCGTGCGGGCCTTTCCCGATCGCGACGCCGGGTCGGATCGCGTGCGCGTCGTCGGCAGCATCGCCGACGTCACCGCCGACGTGGCGGCCCGCGACGCACTGCGGGCGAGCGAGGCGCGGGTCTGGCAGGCCCAGAAGCTCGACGCCCTCGGCACGCTCGCGAGCGGCATGGCGCACGACTTCAACAACCTGCTCGCCGTCGTGCTGGGCTATGCGGAGGTCGGGCTCGCCGCCGGGCCGGGTGGCCTCGCCGAACGCGCCCTGACGGAGATCGGCGTCGCCGGACGCCGGGCTCGCGAGCTGGTCGGGCGGCTGCTCAGCTTCGCGCGCCGCGCCGACGCCCCGCCGCCGGCGGACGGCCACGCGGCGTCGGTGGCCGAGGCGGCGGATCAGACGCGGAGCTTCCTGGCGGCCACGCAAACGCCGGGCGTCGTGCTGGCCAGCGCGGTCGCCCCCGACCTGCCGCTCGTGGCCGTCGAGGCGGGGGCGCTGCAGCAGGCCACGCTGAACCTCGTCCTGAACGCGCTCCACGCGATGCGAGCCGGGGGCGGGACACTTACGATCGGCGCCGATCGGCTCGACGCCGCGGTCCCCTTCGACGCGGGCAGCCACGAGCTCCCGGCGGGCGAGTACGTGCGCGTGCGCGTCTCCGACACCGGGTGCGGGATCCCGCTGGATCTCCTCGACCGGGTCGTCGAGCCGTTCTTCACCACGAAGCCCTACGGGGAAGGGACGGGACTCGGGCTGTCCGTGGTGCACGGCATCGTCTCCGCCGCCAGCGGGGCGATCCGCATCACGTCGGTGCCCGACGCCGGGACGACGGTCGAGTTGACGCTTCCCGCGTACCGGGACGGAAACGGGGCGCTGGCCGGCGTGTCGTAGCGCGAGGCCATCGAGCGCGGGCGCCGACGCCCGGTGGGGGCGCGGATCGCTGCCGGATCAGCGCCAGTTGCCCTCGAGCGCCGCCCACACGCGGAACGCCCCGGCGGCGCTGATGCTGACGGCCGCTGCGGCCCCGCCCGCGGTCGACGCGAAGTACACCGTCCCCTGCTTGCGCGCGGGGAAGGTCAGCCCCTGGTCGTCGAAGACGATGGTGGCCGAGTCGAGCGTGATGTCCCCGACCCCCGGATAGAGCGGCACGTCGCCCATGCCGTCGCGGCCGAAGGTCACGTCGCCGTCGAGCGTCCGGCTTCCCACCATGCCCGGCGCCGCAAGCGCCGAGTCGCTCGCGGTGAAGAGCGAGTCGCCGTTGACGTCGGTCGCCCAGTAATACCGGTTGGCCGGCTGGTCGAAGATCATGCGCACGAGCCGCCGCGACCCCAGCGCCCGCGAGCGGATCAGTTCGAGGTCGCGGGTGAGCTGCAGCGCGGCGGACTGCACGACCTGCGTCGGGCTCCTCCGCAGTCGCGGGTACGCGATCGCGACGAGGATGCCGATCAAGGCCATCACCGTCAGGACCTCGAACAACGTGAAGCCGGCGCGACGCGACATCGTGGAGTGGGTTCCCGACCGCAACATATCGGCCCGCGGACGATCCGTCAGCCCGGACCGACGCCGCAACCGAAGGCTGGCGTTCGTGACGCGCCGATCTCGTCGTCGGCGGGCCGTCGGCCCATCGTGCGCGCATGCTCGCCTTCACGCGCTCCTTCGCCGTCGTCGGCGTCGATGCCGTGCCCGTCACCGTCGAGGTGGACGTGGCACCGGGCCTGCCGCAGTGGGTGATCGTCGGCCTCGCCGCCTCGGCCGTGCGCGAGGCCCGCGAGCGCGTCTCGGCCGCCCTCGCCAATGCCGGGGTTGCCGTGCCCTCGCGGCGCATCACGGTCAACCTCGCCCCGGCCGACACGCGCAAGGAGGGCACCGCGCTCGACCTCCCCATCGCCATCGCCCTCGCGGCGGCGGCGGGCGTCGTCCCGACCGCGGCGCTCGAGGGGCTGGCCTTCGTGGGCGAACTGGGGCTCGACGGCTCCATCCGGCCGGTCCGGGGGGTGCTGTCCATGACGCGCGCCGTGCGCCGCGGCGCGGCCACGCTCGTGGTGCCGGCGGCCAACGCCGACGAGGCGCGACTCGGCCTCGGCGACGCCGCGTCGCGCTGTGCGCCCGTCGGCGGACTCGCCGACCTCGTCGCGGCCCTGCGCACCGGGCGGCTGCCGACGGCGCCCCTCGCCGCGCCGCGCGCGGGCGACCCGGTGGCGCCCCCGGACCTCGCCGATGTCGTGGGCCAGCCGCAGGCACGCCGCGCGCTCGAGATCGCCGCCGCCGGCCGGCACAACGTGCTGTTCGTCGGGCCACCCGGCGCCGGCAAGACGATGCTCGCGCGACGGTTGCCGGGCCTGCTGCCCCCGCTCGACGACGACGCGCGGCTCGAGGTGCTCGCCATCCACTCCGTGGCCGGCCTGCTGACCCCCGATCGCCTCCGCTCGGACGCACCGCCCTTCCGGGCGCCGCACCACGGGACGTCCGTCGCCGGCCTGATCGGCGGCGGCGTGGGACCGCGCCCGGGCGAAGTCAGTCTCGCGCACCGGGGGGTGCTCTTCCTCGACGAACTGCTCGAGGCGCCGCGGCACGTGCTCGACGCCCTGCGGCAGCCGCTCGAGGATGGCGTGGTGACGATCGCGCGGGCCGCGCACACCGTCCGTTTTCCCGCGGCTGCGCAGCTTGTCGCTGCGACGAACCCCTGTCCCTGCGGCCTGCTCGGCGAGCCCGAGGCGAGTTGCACCTGTCTGCCGTCCGCCATCGCCCGCTACCGCGCGCGGCTCTCGGGACCGCTGGCCGACCGGCTCGATCTTCACGTCCGGGTCGGGCGCGTCGGGGTCGCGGCGCTGGCCGGCGTCACGCGGGGGGAGCCCACCGCCGCCGTGCGCGCCCGCGTCGTGGCGGCCCACGCCCGCCGGGCCGCGCGCGGTGCCGCGGCACCGGAGCGGACGCTTCGCGATGACGGCCGCCGGGCGCTCGTCGGGGCGGCCGAGCGGCTGCGCCTGTCGGCCCGCGGCTGGCACCGAGTGCTGCGCGTGGCGCGCTCCATCGCCGACCTCGACGGCCACGACCACGTGGACGCCACGGCCGTCCTCGAAGCCGTCGCCTACCGGCCCGCGCAGTGGGCGGGCAGCGCCGGCGACGGGCGGCCGGCCACGGCGTGACGCAGCACGTCGGGGCGGTCCGAGAACATCCCGTCCACTCCCGCCTCGAGCAGGCGCTCCATCTCGGCCGACTCGTTGACGGTGTACGGGTGCACCACGAGGCACCGGGCGTGCGCCATCGCCACGAGGGCGGGGGTGACGTCCAGCCGCGACGGGCCGATGCCCTGCGCGTACGACGCGATACGGTCGAGCGCCTGCGCCGCCGGCAGCGTGTCGGTGGCGGTGGGGGCGGGGATCGCGCCGCGGTCGAGCAGTTGGATGCGCGGCAGTTCCGGCGCGAGCTGGCGCAGCCGCTTCAGACTGGCCTCGCTGAACGACTGCAGTCGCACGCGCACGAGCCGCACGGCGTCCCGGGTGCGAAGCCGGGCTCGCGTGAGTACGGCGACGAGCGAGTCCTCCATCCCCGGGGCCGACTCGGGGGCCTTGGTCTCGATGTAGAACCGCGCCGTGGGAAACGCCGCCAGCACCGCCTCCAGCGCCACGAGACGCTCCGTGGTGTAGGCGGGGTCGGCCCGGTCCGGGTGCCGCTCGTTGAACCATCGGCCGGCGTCGCAGCGCTGCCAGTGCGCGAGCGGTCGGTCGCGCACCGCGCCGCCGCAATCCGCGCCGCGGAGCGTGCGCTCTCCGGTTTCGTCGTGCAGCACGAGCAGGCGTCCGTCGGATGTCAGTTGCAGGTCCTGCTCGAGCACGTCGGCCCCCGAGGCCAGTGCGAGGCGCCACGCGGCGATCGTGTGCTCCGGGGCGCGCCACGAGTCGCCGCGATGGGCGATCACCAGGGGTTGGGCCGGCAACGCGGCGCCGAGAACGAGGCCGAGCAGCGGCAGGAGCGCATGGGGCCGCACGAGGCGACTCCGCGGGTGGTCCGGCGGGGAGGGAAGCATATCGGGAATGGTGGGCACGTCCGGCGCCGCGCGCGAGCGCCGGTCCGGGCGCGCGGGCCCCCTGCGACGCCACCGTGACACGCTCGCCGGGGGTTCGGACAGGCCGTAACTTTCACCCATGGCTACGCCGCTGCCCATCCTCGACGACCCCGGTGCGGCGTCCGCGGTGGCCCCCGAGACCGACGCCGTGACCGCCGAGGCGCGGGAGGCGGCGCTGATCGCATGGCTGCGGGGGCACACCCCGCTCGCGATCGGCTTCTCGGGCGGGGTGGATTCGGCGTACCTCGCGGTCGTCGCCCGTCGTGCGCTGGGCCGCGAGGGCGTGCTGGCCGTCATCGGTCGGAGCGCATCGTTTCCGCAGGCGCAGTGGTCGCTCGCACGCGAGGTCGCCGCGGCCCATGACCTCGACGTGCTGGAACTGGCGACGGACGAGCTGGAAGACCCGGCGTACGCCGCCAATCCCACCGACCGGTGCTACCACTGCAAGCGGGTCCTGTGGCATCACGTGGTGCCGGCGGCGGCGGCGCGCGGCATCGGCACCGTCGCGGACGGCACCAACGCGGACGACCTCCACGACCATCGGCCCGGCGGTCGCGCGGCGGCCGAGCGGGGCGTGCTGTCGCCGCTGGCCACGCTCGGGTTCACCAAGGCCGAGATCCGCCTGCGGTCGCGCGCGCTGGGACTCGTGACGTGGGCCCAGCCGTCGGCGCCGTGCCTCGCCTCGCGCCTGCCCTACGGGACCGCCGTCACCATCGAGCGGCTCGCGCAGGTCGAGCGTGCCGAAGCGGCCCTCCGCGCGCTCGGGGTCGAAGGCGACCTGCGCGTACGGCACCACGGCGACCTCGCGCGTCTCGAGCTGGGGGCCGCCGCCGCGACGCGGTGGCTCACGCCGGAGTCGTGGCCGGCGCTGGTCTCGGCGACGAGGGCTGGCGGCTACGCCCGCGTCGCCGTGGACCTCGACGGCTTCCGGTCCGGCTCGCTCAACGTGCTCGGCGGGGTGCGCCCTGCGGGGCCGCCGGCGGCCGAGCCCGGAAACGCCGCCGACGCGTGGGCCGACGCACTTCCGGCGCCGGCGGTGGCGGGGCGGCTCGCGCTCTGGCGGCTGTCCGACGCCGACCGCGACGCCGTGCTCGCGAGCGCCTCGCGCCGCCGCGCGCTCGCCGCGCGGGCGCGCGGCACTGGGGCGACGCACGCCGCGCTCGAACTGACGTCGTCGTGACCCTGCGGCTCTTCGCCGCGGTGTATCCGCCCGCCGACGTGGCGGGGCGCGTGCACGTCGCGTGTGCCCCCCTGCACGACGCGGCACCGACGATCCGGTGGGAGCCCCCGGGTCGGCTCCACTGCACGGTGCGCTTCTACGGCGCCGTCGAAGCCGATGGAGTGGCGATGATCGCCGCCGGGCTGGCCGAGGCCGCCCGGCTCTTCGATCCGCTGCCGGTCGAGGTGCGCGGGCTCGGCGCGTTTCCGGCGTGGGGCCGGGCGCGCGTGGTGTGGGCCGGCGTGCGGGCGGACCCCAAGTTCGAGTTGCTGCACCACGAGATCGAGGTCCGGGCCATGGCGCTGGGGTTCGAGGTCGAGGGGCGCGTGTTCCGTCCCCACCTGACGCTCGCGCGGGTTCCCGCCGATGTCGAGCTTCCGGTGCGGCGGGCGATCCGGGAGGCGGCCCGCGGGGTACGGGTGCGGGAACGATTCACGGTGGACGAGGTCGTGCTGATGTCGAGCACGGCCGGACCGACGGGAACCCGTCACGAAGCGGTCGCGCGCGCGCCGCTCGGGAGGCACTGAGTGTTCGGTTGCATGACGCGGCAGGTGCTGGGAACGGTCGCCCGCGGGGCGGTCGCATACGCGGCGCGGGAGCGCTGGCTCCGTCGGGTGCCGGCCCTGTGGGCACCGCTCGGCTCGACGGCCGCGCTGGCCTTCGTGGCCGTGGACGGCGAGGCCCCCGCGGCCCTCGCACCGGCCGACCTCCGCCGGCGGTTGCCGAGCGGCCCGGGCGACGTCGCGGTGCACGTCGAAGGCGTGCGGCCGGGGCCGGGGCGGTTCCGGGCGCGGGACATCCGCGTCCGCGACGGTCGCGTCATTCTGTACCGGGCCACGCCGTGAGCCGCCGTTCGATTCTCGTCGTGGACGACGAACCGGGCATCCGGGCCGCGCTCGGTCAACTGCTCGAGTACGAGGGGTACGACGTGCGCGCGGTCGCCGACGCCGCGCAGGGGCTGGCGGCGTACGCCGAGCGTCGCGCCGACCTCGTCTTCCTCGACGTGAAGCTGCCCGGCATGGACGGCCTGCGGGCGCTCGAGGTGCTGCGGGCGCGGGACCCCGGGGCGATCGTCGTCATGATCAGCGGCCACGCCACGCTGCAGACGGCGGTCGAGGCGACGCAGAAGGGGGCGTACGACGTCCTCGAGAAGCCGCTCGACACCGACCGCGTGCTGCTGTTGCTGCGCAACGCGCTGGCGCAGGTGGCGCTGGTCGAGGAGAACGCCCTGCTGCGGCAGCAGGCGGCGGCACCGGGCGAGATCGTCGGGGAGTCGTTCGCGATCCGGGCGCTGCGCGAGCAGATCGCGCGGGTGGCGGGGACGCCGGCCCGGGTGCTGATCACCGGGGAGAACGGCACGGGGAAGGAGCTGGTCGCGCGCGCGCTCCACCAGGGGTCCCCCCGCGCCTCGGGGCCGTTCGTGGAGGTCAATTGCGCGGCGATCCCGTCGGAGCTGATCGAGAGCGAGCTGTTCGGGCACGTGAAGGGCTCGTTCACCGGTGCGGTGGCCGATCGGGCGGGGAAGTTCGAGCAGGCGCACGGCGGCACGCTGTTCCTCGATGAGATCGGCGACATGGCACCGGCGGCGCAGGCGAAGGTGCTGCGCGCCCTGCAGGAGCACGAGGTGACGCGGATCGGCGGGGCGAAGCCGGTCACCGTGGACGTCCGCGTGCTGGCGGCGACCAACAAGCGGCTCGAGGACGAGATCGCGGAGGGACGCTTCCGCGAGGACCTGTACTACCGGCTCGCCGTCGTGCCGCTGCACGTCCCGCCGCTTCGGGAGCGCCGCGACGACATCCCGCGGCTGGCACGGCACTTCGCGGCCGACCTGGCGCGGCGCGACGGCATGTCGCCGCGCAGCCTCAGCGAGGGGGCGCTGGGGGCGCTGAGCCGCCTCGATTGGCCCGGCAACGTGCGCGAACTCCGCAACACGATCGAACGCCTGCTGATCTTCGCCACCGGGCCGGCGGTGACCGAGGCGGACGTGGATCGGCTCGTGGGGCGTCGCGTCGCGGACGGCGCGGGGTTGGGCGGGCTTGCCGAGGCGCGGACGTACGAGGAGTTCAAGGACGCCGCCGAGCGCGCCTTCCTGCTGCAGAAGCTGCGGGTGCACGACTGGAACGTCGCGGAGACGGCGCGGGTGATCGAGATGCCGCGGTCGAACCTGTACAAGAAGATCGAGAAGTACGGCCTGGTGCGCGACGCGTAGGGGCGGCCGGCGCATCGTGCGACCCGCTTCCCCCCGCTAGGTTACGGCCATGCCACCCGGCGACTTCGACTCCCGCATGCGCCAGATCGACAAGGCCCTCGAGTCCCTGTCGGACGAGCAGTTGCTCCCCGCGCCGGCCAAGGGGGCGTCGCCGGCCGCCGCGGCGCAGGTGGCGGAGCAGCGCGCCGCGGTCCGCACGTGGCCGGCCTTCCTGCGGCTCGGGCTCGCCAGCGCACTGGGCGTGGGCATCCTCTTCTGGCCCTACGGTGCCCGGTGCGGGGCGGGCCTCGCCGCCTATCTGGGCGCGGTCGTCGCGGTCGTCGTAGGCGGGGCGTGGAGCGCCATCTGGACGTGGCGCCACCGCACGGCCCGGGCCCACGTGCTGTCGCTGCTGCTCGTCCTGTGGGGCCTGGTGCTCGCGGCGGTGGACGTGCTGCCGCGCGCCGGGTACGCCAAACCGACCGCCGATCACCCCGCGACGTGGGCGTGCGTGCCCTGACACGTCGCGCGCACCTCCTTACCGACCTTCCGGGACTTCCACGCATGGCTCAGCAGCGGTTCCTCAACCACATCGGGGGCGCCTGGGTGGCGCCGCGGACCGGCGCGTTCGCGCCCAACGTCAATCCCGCCGACCACCGGGACGTGATCGGCGAGTTCCCGCGCTCGGGCGCCGCGGACGTCGCCGCGGCGGTCGCGAGTGCGCAGCGCGGCTTCGCCCAGTGGAAGCGCACGCCGGCTCCGCTGCGCGGCGACGTCCTGCGCCGCGTCGGCGACCTGCTCGCGGCGCGCAAGGAGGAGATCGCGTCGCTGATGACGCGCGAGATGGGCAAGCCCCTCGCGGAGACCCGCGGCGACGTGCAGGAGGGCATCGACACGGCCTACTACGCCGCGACCGAGGGACGCCGGATGTTCGGCCACACGGTGCCGAGCGAGCTGGCGAACAAGTGGGCGATGTCGTTCCGGCGCCCGATCGGGGTGGCGGGGCTGGTGACCCCGTTCAACTTCCCGCTCGCGATCCCGACGTGGAAGGCGTTTCCCGCGCTGGTCTGCGGCAACAGCGTCATCCTGAAGCCCGCGGAGGACGTGCCGCACACGGCGCACGTCCTGGTGGAGATCCTGCTCGAGGCGGGGCTGCCGCCGGAGGTGATCCAGCTCGTCCACGGCGACGGCGAGGCGGGGCGCGCGCTGGTCGAGCATCCGGACGTGCCCGTCATCTCGTTCACGGGTTCGACCGAGACGGGGAGCCGCGTCGGCGAGACGTGCGGCCGGATGCACAAGCGCCTGTCGCTCGAGATGGGCGGCAAGAACGCGCAGGTCGTCCTCGACGACGCCGACCTCGAGCTGGCCCTCGAGGGCGTGCTCTGGGGGGCCTTCGGCACCACCGGGCAGCGCTGCACGGCGACGAGCCGCCTGATCCTCCAGGCAGAGATCCACGACCGGTTCGTGACGATGCTGCACGACCGGGCGAAGGCGCTGCGGCTCGGCGACGGCCGCGCGGCGGGGACGGACGTCGGGCCGCTGATCCACGAGGAGGCGCGCGAGAAGGTCGAGCGCTACGTGGCGATCGCCCGCGACGAGGGGGCGACGGTCGCGCTGGGCGGGCACCGCGCCACCGACGGGGCGCTGGCGCACGGGACGTTCTTCGAGCCGACGATCCTCGTCGGGGTGCAGCCCGCGCACCGGGTGGCCCGCGAGGAGATCTTCGGTCCCGTGCTGAGCGTGCTCCGGGTCGAGACGGCCGACGAGGCCTTCGCGCTGAACAACGACGTCGCCTACGGCCTGTCGTCGTCGGTGTACACGCGCGACGTGCGGCTCGCCTTCCGGGCGCTGCAGGAGCTCGACAACGGCATCACCTACGTCAACGCGCCGACGATCGGCGCGGAGGCGCACCTCCCGTTCGGCGGCGTCAAGCAGACGGGGAATGGGCACCGCGAGGGGGGCTGGGAGGTGTACGAGTTCTACAGCGAGACCAAGGTCGGTTACGTGGACTACTCGGGCCGCCTGCAGCGGGCGCAGCTCGACACCTACGGCGGCTGACCGCCCGGTCTGTCCGCCGGACCAGGGGGGGGCGGCGATCGGCGCCGCCCCCCGCTTGCCCGCTGGCCACCGTTCCCTTTTGATTCCGGGACGATGGCGGACGGCACGGGGGGGGCCAGCTCGAATCACGACCACGCCGCGCCGCTCCCGGCGTCGCGGGCCGCGTTCACCGACGCCGCGCGCGCCGATGCGCTGCAGCGCGTCAACCGGCCCAGGCGCCCTTGGGCCGCGTGGCTCGAGTGGGCGAAGACGTTCCAGGTCGCGATCCTCCTGTCGCTCGCCGTCCGGGCGGTCGTCGTCGAGGCGTTCAAGATCCCGTCCGGCTCGATGGAGCGGACGCTGCTGGTCGGCGACTACCTGCTGGTGAACAAGCTGGCCTACGGTGCCGAGCTGCCGTTCACGCACGCGCGGCTCCCGAAGCTCGCCCCCGTGCGGCGGGGCGACGTGATCGTCTTCCAGTTCCCGCAGGATCCCGCGAAGAACTTCGTGAAGCGCGTCGTCGGCGTGGCCGGCGACACCGTGGCGATGCGCGACGGGTCGCTCGTCGTCAACGGCCGCCGGCCGGCGGAAGCGTACGCGCGGCAGGGTGCGGCCGCGGCCGACGCGGGCGCCGAGCAGTTCGGCTGGCAGCGCGGCTTCCTGGCCGCGGTCCCAGCCGACGGGCGATACCTGCCGAGCCGCCACACGTGGGGGCCGCTGGTGGTGCCGGCGGCCCACGTCTTCGTGCTCGGCGACAACCGCGACAACTCGCTCGACAGCCGGTACTGGGGCTTCGTGCCCGACAGTCTCATCCGGGGGCGTCCCCTCTTCGTGTACTTCAGCTACGATGCGGACAGCACGACGACGGCACCGTGGCTGTCCCGCATCCGGTGGGCTCGCCTCGGCGAGCGCATCGAGTAGCATTCGCCTTCCCGGCACGCGGCCCGTCGCACCATCCCGAGGACCCCCTCCATGGCCACCAATCCTCCGCGGACCCGAAAGGGCTCGTTCGACGAAGGGTCGCTGGACCAGTACCTCCGGGACATCAGCCGCTACGCCCTGATCACGCGCGACGACGAGGTGGCGCTTGCGCAGCGGATCCGGAAGGGCGACCAGGAGGCGCTGGACACGCTCGTCCGGTCGAACCTGCGCTTCGTGGTGTCGGTGGCGAAGAAGTACCAGAACCAGGGCGTGTCGCTGGCCGACCTCATCAACGAGGGCAACCTCGGCCTCATCCGCGCCGCCCACAAGTTCGACGAGACGAAGGGCATCAAGTTCATCTCGTACGCGGTGTGGTGGATCCGGCAGGCGATCCTGCAGGCGCTCGCCGAGCAGTCGCGCATCGTGCGGGTACCGCTCAACCGGGCCGGCACGCTGCACCGCATCGGCAAACGGGCCAACTCGCTGCTGCAGGAGCTGGGGCGCGAGGCGACGCATGCCGAGATCGCCGAGGGGATGGAGATCACCGAGGAAGAGGTCGCCAAGACGATGGCGATCTCGCAGGCGCACCTGTCGCTCGATGCGCCGCTCACGCCGGGGGAGGACAACAAGCTCCTCGACTACCTGCCGGACAACCAGCACCAGACGCCCGACGACGAGGTCTTCGAGAAGGCGCTGACCGAGAGCATCGAGGCGGCGCTCGGGGCGCTCAAGGAGCGCGAGGCGAAGGTCCTCCGGCTCTACTTCGGGCTCGACGGCGCCGCGGAGCCGAAGACGCTCGAGGAGATCGGCGCGCTGCTCGGGATCACCCGCGAACGGGTACGGCAGATCAAGGAGAAGGCGCTCTCCCGCCTGCGCCACGTCAGCCGTGCCCGCGCCCTCGAGAGCTTCCTTGGCTGACGGCGCGCCGGCCCCGCCCGCCGTGCCCGGGGCGCCGGCCCGCGACGCCAACGACGACCTCACGCTGGCCGTCCCGCCGGCCGGCACGATCCTGCGCCACCTCGCCCGCGCGGCGACGCTGCGCTGCCCGTCGTGCGGCGCCGGGGGCGTCCTCCGCCACTGGTTCCGCCTGCGCGAGCGCTGCCCGCGCTGCGACGCGGCGCTGCAGCGCGACGAGAGCGACTTCTACATCGGCGCGATCGCGATGAATCTGGCCGCCGCCGAGGGGCTCTTCGCGGTCGGGCTCGTGCTCGTGCTGGTGCGCACCTGGCCCGACGTGCCGTGGGACGCGCTCGAGACGTGGGCGCCGGTGGCGATGCTCGCCACGCCGCTGCTGCTCTACCCGGTGACCAAGCTCCTCTGGCTCGCGTGGGACCTGGCGTTCCGTCCCGACGCCCGCCACCCCTAGTTTCCCGCCATGCCCGACACCCACAGCTTCGACGTCACCACCGGCGTGGACCTCCAGGAGGTGGACAACGCCATCAACCAGGCCCAGAAGGAGATCGCCACCCGCTACGACTTCAAGGACGCGGTTGTGTCGATCGAACTCGACAAGAAGGCCGGCAGCATCAAGCTGGCCGCCGACAACGACTTCCGCATGAAGGCGCTGTGGGAGGTCGTGCAGGCGCGCCTCGTGAAGCGGCACGTCCCCGTGAAGAACCTCGACGTCGGCGCGGACACCCTCACGGGCACGACCGTCCGACGCGAGGTCAAGCTCAAGACCGCCCTCGACGGCGAGACGGCGAAGAAGGTGGCGGCGGCGATCAAGGCGGCCAAGCTCAAGAAGGTCCAGGCGGCGATCCAGGGGGACCAGGTGCGCGTCTCCTCGCCGTCGCGCGACGAGCTGCAGGGGGCGATCACCCTGTTGCGCGGACAGGACTTCGGCGTCGAATTGCAGTTCGGCAACTACCGCTGATTGCGTGCCGGCGGAGCCGTGCCACCGGCGTGGTGGCACCGGGAGCCGCCGCAACGCACACGCACGGCATCACCCCGAGGGAGTCTCGATGCGCGGTTGGATGATTCTGGGCGGCCTCCTGGCCGCCGTCTGCCTCGACGCCCAGACGCCGACGCCGCGCAAGCGGAAGCCCGGCCCGACCCTGCCCCCCAAGACGTCGCGTCCGACGCTCCCGCCGGATACCACGGCGAAGCCACCCGCGCCTGCGGCGGCTCCCGCCCCCGCCGCCGCCCCCGCCGCCGCCCCTGCCGCCGCCCCCGCCGCCGCCCCCGCCGCCGACAGCGTCCGGCGGACGCCGCCGCCGCCGCGGGACGATTCGCCGACGATCTTCTTCACCCCGCCGCGCGACCAGGCGCCTCCGCCACCCGCGCCACGCCGTCAGCCCGCTGCGACGCCGGCACCCGCACCGGCGGTTGCGCCCGTGCCCGCAGTCGCGCCGGCTCCGACGCCCGCACCGGCGATTGCCCCGGAGCCGCCGCCGTCGGTCGCACCCACGCCGGTTGCCCCCGCGCCCAAGCCGGCGACGCCCGTGAAGGCCCCGAGGGGGATGGCCACTCCGTCCCCGGCCATTACGGCTGATCCCAGCCCCGCGGCGGCTCCGGCCGCCGCGCCGCCGGCGCCCGCGCCCATGCCGGCGTCCAAGCCGGCGTCCAAGCCGGCGTCCAAGCCGGCGTCCAAGCCGGCTCCCAAGCCGGCTCCCACGCCGGCGTCCAAGCCGGCGCCCACGCCGGCGCCCACGCCGGCTCCCGCCGCGCCCCCGCCGCCGGCCGCGGTCGAAGCGGCACCCGCCGCGCCTCCGCCGGTCGAGGAGCCCGCCGCGCCGCGCGCCGAACCGCGCCGCGGCCGCGATCGCGCCGCACCGGTCGGCGACGCGGATGCGCCGAGGCGGCCGCGCCTCGTCTTCCGGATCGGGGCCGCCGGGTTCATTCCCACGACGGCGATCTATCCCTCGCCCTCGGCGACCGATCCCGACCTCGAGCTCGCGCCGGTTCCCTCGCTGGCGCTCGACCTGGCCCTCCGGCTCGCGGGCCCGGTGCACTTCTACCTGACGGGCACGGGCGGCATCGGCTCGATGGCCCACAGCAACACGCTCGCCCTCGGTGCTGCGGTGCCCAAGCCCACGTACGCCACCACCTCCGTCGTCGGCACGGGCGGCCTGCTGCTCGAGCCCACGTTCGGGCGGTCGCCGGTGCAGCCGTACCTGCGGGCGGGCGGCGGCGTGGTCGGCACCTGGATCACCCTCCCGGTCGGCACGGCGTACTCGGTCGCGCCGGCGGTGGACGCCGGTGGCGGGCTGCGGTTCGGCCGTGGGCGCGTCGGCGGTTTCCTCGAGGCGCGATGGCTCGGCTCGTCGTTCAGGTCGTCGTACCTGCCGCTCACGGCGGGCGCCCCGGCGCGCAACACGGCGCAGTCCGACATCCTCACCCTCGTCGGCCTCCGCATCGCCCGCTGACGCATCGGTTCCGCTAGGTTTGGCCCGTGCGCGTCGCCCTCGTCACGCTCGGCTGCGAGAAGAACACGGTGGACAGCGAACGGTACCTGGCCGAGCTGGTGGCGGCCGGGGCCGAGGTCGCGGCGTCCCCCGACGAGGCCGACATCGTCGTGGTGAATACCTGCGGCTTCGTGGACGCCGCGAAGCAGGAGTCGCTCGACGCCATCGTGCGTGCCGGCGCGGCGAAGGCCGAGGGCCGCGACCGGACCGTCGTGGCCATCGGCTGCATGGTGCAGCGACACCGCGACGAGATGGCCGAGGCGCTCCCCGAGGTGGATCTGATGCTCGGGACGAGCGACGCCGACCGGCTGGTCCCCGAGCTCATGCGCCTCGGGGCCATTCCCGAGGGGCCGGTGCGGCACCCCGGCGAGCGGCTCTTCGGGGGCGGCAACGCGTTCAGCCGCTACCTCAAGGTGAGCGAGGGGTGCGATCACGGCTGCGCCTTCTGCGCCATCCCGCTCATGCGGGGACGCCACCGCTCCTTCGCGCTTGCGGACGTCGTGCGCGAGGCGCAGCTGCTCGAACTGCAGGGGGCGCGCGAGCTCAACCTGGTGGCGCAGGATCTGGCGCACTACGGGCGGGATCGGCGCGACGGCACCGGGCTGCCCGAACTCCTGCGGGCGTTGCTCGACGGCACGACGATCCCCTGGTTCCGTACGCTGTACCTCTATGCGCAGGGGGTGACCCCCGCGTTCCTCGAGCTCGTCGCGCGCGAGCCGCGCATCGTGCCCTACGTGGACATCCCGATCCAGCACGGGCACGACGCGATGCTCGCGCGGATGCGCCGTCCCGAGCGGGCCCGCACGATCCGCGAGCGCGTCGCGGCGTTCCGGGCGGCCGTGCCGGACGTCGCGATCCGCACGACCGTCATCGTCGGCTTTCCCGGCGAGACCGACGAGGAGTTCGACGCGCTGCTGGCCCTCCTCGCCGAGGTGCAGTTCGACCGCGTGGCCTGTCACATGTACTCCGCGCAGGACGGCACGCGCGCGGCGGCGATGCCCGACGACGTCCCCGACGTGCTCAAGCGCGAGCGCCACGAGCGCGTCATGGAACAGCAGCGTCACGTGACGGCCGAGCGCCTCGGGCGGTTCGTCGGCCGGGTGGTGCCCGTGCTCGTCGAGGTGCACGAGACCGGCCCGGACGGCGCGAAGCGCCCGCGCGGCCGCGTGCCGTGGCAGGCCGACGACATTGACGGCGTCACGTGGCTCGCCGGCGACGCGCGACCCGGTGCGATCGTCGAGGCGCGGCTCGACGACGTCGTGGACGACTACGACTTCACCGCGACCGTCGTGCGCGAGGTGCTCGCGCCGCCGGTCGCGGGGCCCGCGCGTCCCCGCGGGGCGCTGCCGGTGCTCGCGACGCCGGCTCTACCCTCCATCTCCGCCTTCGGCACATGACCGCCGTCCCGCACGACACCTCCCGATCGCAGGAACTCATGGCCCGCGCCCGGCAGCGCTTCCCGGGCGGCGTGAACTCCCCCGTGCGCGCCTTCGGCGGCGTGGGGGGCGAGCCGTTCGTCGTCGCGCGCGGCGACGGACCGTACATCTGGGACGTGGACGGCAACCGGTACGTTGACTTCGTCCTGTCGTGGGGACCGCTGGTACTGGGGCACGCGCCGCCCGCCGTGCTCGCCGCGCTCGCGGAGACCGCAGCGCGCGGCACGAGCTTCGGCATTCCCTGCGCGCTCGAACTCGACCTCGCCGAGGTCATCGCCGCGCGCATGCCGCACCTCGAGATGGTGCGCTTCGTCTCCAGCGGCACCGAAGCGGCGATGTCGGCCGTGCGCGTCGCGCGGGCCGCCACCGGCCGCGACCACATCCTCAAATTCGAAGGGTGCTACCACGGCCACGCCGACAGCTTCCTCGTGAAGGCGGGCTCGGGGGTCGCCACGCTGGGGCTGCCCAACTCGCCGGGCGTGCCGGCGGCGCTGGCCGAGAAGACCCTCACTGTCGCCTTCAACGATCTCGACGCCGTGCGGACGATCGCGCGCACCACGCCGCTCGCGGCGATCTGCGTCGAGCCGATCATCGGCAACTCGGGGTTCATCCCGCCGGCGCCGGGCTTCCTCGCCGGCCTTCGCGCGGTCTGCGACGAGACCGGAGCGATGCTGCTCTTCGACGAGGTCATGACGGGCTTCCGCATCGCCTTCGGCGGCGCCGTCGAGTACTCGGGGGGCGTGCGTCCCGACCTCACGTGCCTCGGCAAGGTGATCGGTGGCGGGCTGCCGGTGGCCGCGTACGGCGGGTCGCGCGCGGTCATGCAGCAGGTCGCGCCGGCCGGCAGGGTGTACCAGGCGGGGACGCTCTCGGGGAATCCGCTCGCGATGGCGGGCGGCCTCGCGACGCTCGCGGCGCTCACGCGGCCGGTGCACGACGCCATCACCGCGCAGACGGGCCGGCTCGTCGCCGGCCTGCGCGAGATCGCGGCGCGGCGCGGGGTCCCCCTGCTCGCCGATCACGCCGGCTCGATGTGGGGATTCTTCCTGCACGACGGCCCGGTGCGCTCCTTCGACGATGCGAAGCAGAGCGACGTCGCGCTCTTCCGGAAGGTCTTCCACGCCGCCCGGGAGCGCGGCGTGTACCTGGCGCCCTCGGCCTTCGAGGCGGGGTTCACGAGCGCGGCCCACACCGCCCCCGTGATCGACGACGCGCTCGACCGGCTCGACCAGGCCTTCGCCGCGGCACTGGCGTGACCCGCCGGGCCGCGCGCGCCGCGGCCCGGGGCGCGTTCACCGCGCTGGTCGCGGGATGCGGCGCGCTCGTGCCGTCGCCGCGTCCCGATCCCGAGCCGCCGCCGACGCGCATCGCGTCGCCGCGCGACGACGATCCCGAGCCCGGCGCGGACAGCGCGGCCGCACAGGGCGGGGCCCCGGTCGCGCTGCGACCCGACGAGTGGTCCGCACCGCCGCGCCCGCGAGGCGCAGGACTGGGCGGGCGGACGGTGCGCATCGCGCTGGCGACGGCGGCGCGCGCCGTGCAGGTCGGAGGCACCGGCGAGTGGCAGCTCGTGTCGGACGGCGGGCGGGTCATCGCGTCCGGTGGGGCGGGGCAGGCGTGGCGCCTGGCGGCCGGCGGCGACGTCGTCGAGGCGACACCGCCCGACGGCGTCCCGGGGCGACGGGTGCGCGATGCCATCACCGTCCGGCCGATCGGGGAGGCCGTCGCCACGGTGGATGGACGCCGGTACCGCGGCGACGTGCGCATCGTCCCCACCGACACGGGCCTCGTCGTCGTGAACCGGCTCGGCGTCGAGGACTACCTGCGCGGGGTCGTGCCGAAGGAGATCGGCCCGCGAACCGCCGCCGAAGCCGCCGCCGTCGAGGCGCAGGCGATCGCCGCCCGCAGCTACACGCTCGTGCGCCTGCGCGAGACCACCGCGCGGTCGTGGGACCTCGTCGGCGGGGTGCTCAATCAGGCCTACGGCGGGGCCGATGCCGAGACGCCGGTGGCCGACGCCGCCGTGGCGTCCACGGCAGGGCTCGTGCTGCTCCACGCCGGCCAGGTGATCAACGCCCCCTACCACGCGGCCTGCGGCGGGCGGACGGCGGCGGCCCAGGAGCTCTGGCGAACCCGCGGCGAGCCGTTCCTGCAGGCCGTGGACGACACCGATCCCGCGACCGGCCAGCCGTATTGCCGCATCGCGCCGCGCTACCGGTGGACGGCCCGGTTCCCGGCCGCCTCGCTGCGCCAGCTCGCGGCGCGCTGGCTGCCGCTCTACGGTGGGGCCCCGGCCGGCGCCCTCGGGGCGGTGACCGACGTGCGCGTGACCGGCCGCACGCCGAGCGGTCGGGTGGCGGGCCTCGACTTCGTCACCGACCGCGGCACCTACACCGTACGGGCCAACGACACCCGCTTCGTCCTGCGGCTCGCCAACGGCGACCTCCTCAACAGCACGAGCTACGCGATCGCCACGTCCCCCGGGCGGGACGGGACCCTGGTGGTCGAAGGGACCGGTCACGGACACGGGGTGGGGATGTGCCAGTGGGGCGCGATCGCACGGGCGCGGGCGGGACAGTCCGCCCGGGCGATCCTCCGGACATATTTCCCGGGTACGACGGTCGGAGCGGCCCCGGTCGGTGGCGACGGGCGCTGAGGGGCCGCCGGGCGGACCCGAAACCTTCAACACGCGGAACGGGACGATGCGAGTCGGGATCGTGGGGGCGGGCGCGATTGCGCAGTTGGCGCACCTGCCGGTGCTGTCGAAGATGCGCGGCGTGGAACTGGCCGCGCTCTGCGACAACGACTTCGCGAAGGCCCGCGCGCTGGGCGAGCGCTTCGGCATCCGCGACGCCTCGACGGACATCGACGAACTCCTCGAGAACGGGCCGTTCGACCTCGTCGTCGTGACGACGCCGAACCACCTGCACGAGGCCCACGTGCAGCGCCTGCTCGCGGCGCGGACGAACGTGTTCTGCGAGCGGCCGCTGTCGCTCTCCGGCAAGGGCGTCGAGAAGCTGCTCGCCACGGCGAAGAAGACCGCGGCGAAGGTGTTCGTCGGCAACAACCACCGCTTCCGGTCCGACGTCCAGCTCCTCGCCGGCTTCCTCGGGGGCGGCGAGCTGGGGGCGCTGCGCGGCGTGCGCGCCGGCGCATACCACCCGCGCGGCGCAATGGCCGGTTGGCGGGCGAGCCGGCCCGAGGCCGGCGGCGGCGCGTTCCTCGAGCACGGCTGGGCGCTGCTCGACCTCGCGCTGTGGCTCAGCAACTTCCCCCCGATCACCCGGGTGCACGCGCACATGGACCGCCCGCGCGGCGCGAAGGCGGTCGAGCACGCGATGCTGGCCGTGCTCGAAGCCGCCGACGGCACCAGCTTCTCGTTCGACGTGACGTGGTCGTACGTGGGGACGCAGGAGCGCTGGTGGTTCGAGACGATCGGCGAGCGGGGCAGCGCGCGCCTCAACCCGCTGCGCGTCATCAAGGAGCTGAACGGTCGCGCCGTCGAGGTGTCGCCGAGCGGTGGCACGGCGCGCGAGAGCGTCTTCCTGCAGTCGTATCGCGCCCAGCACGCCCACGTGCAGGCCGTCCTCGCCGGCAGCGCGCCGTACGAGGCGCCCGACGACCAGGTGCGCGTCGCCCGCGTGCTCGCCGCCGTCTACGAATCGGCCGAGGGCGGCAGCGAAGTCGCGCTCGACCGCGCGTGAGGACCCTCCGGCGCCTCGCGGCCTCGGCCGCGCTCGGGCTCGCCGCATCGGCCGGTGCGGCCCCCGTGCGCGCGCAGGTCCTGGCTCCTCCGGACGGCTCGCAGCTCAAGGTGTACCTGCTCACCATGGGGCAGGGCGAGGCCATCTGGGAGCGCTTCGGCCACAACGCGCTCGTCATCCGCGACCTGCGCACGAACGTCGGCACCGCGTGGAACTGGGGGCTCTTCGACTTCGCGGCACCGGACTTCCTGACGCGCTTCCTCACCGGCGACACCAGGTACTGGATGGCCGGGGACGACTTCGGCCGCACCATCGAGGCGTACCGGTGGATGAACCGCACCCTCTGGCTGCAGGAACTCGCGATCCCCGACTCGGCCAAGGTGGCGCTGGCGCAGGCCGTCGCGGCCAACGCCGTCGGCGACGCGAAGTACTACCGGTACGACTACTTCCTCGACAACTGCTCGACACGCGTCCGCGACGCGCTCGACCGCGCGATCGGCGGGGCGCTGCGCGCGCAGCTCGCGCGCACCCCCGCCGGCACCACCTTCCGCCGCGAGACGGAGCGCCTGCTCGAGGGGATGCCGCTCGCCGCCGTCGGCGTGGACATCGCGCTCGGCCGGCGGGCCGACGCCCCCCTCTCGCAGTGGGAGGCGGCCTTCGTGCCGATGAATCTGCGCGACGCCCTGCGGGCCGTGCGCGTCCCCGACGGTGCGGGGGGCACCCGGTCGCTGCTGGTCCGTGACGACGTGCTGTTCGTCGCGAGCCGTCCCCCGGAGGCGGCGAACGCTCCGCGCCTGTCCCTCTGGACCGCCGTCGCCGGCCTCGCGCTGGCGACGCTGCTCGGCCTCCTCGGGCGCGCCGCGCCGGCCTCGGGCGCGGCCCGCGGCGGCCTCGCGCTGGTCGGCGGCGCGTGGTCGCTCGTCGCGGGGGTGATCGGCCTCGTGCTGCTGCTGGCCGCGACGGTCACGCGGCACGTCTTCTGGGGGATGAACGCCAACCTGCTCCTCTTCTCGCCCCTCTCGCTGGTGCTCGCGGCGCTCGTGCCCCTCGCGCTGCTCGGCGGCCGCGGGGCGGCTGCGGCGCGCGGCGTCGCCGCTGGCGTCGTGCTCGCCTCGGCGGCGGGCGGGCTGGCCGCGGTGCTCGGCGGGCAGCCCTTCGCCGCGACGCTCGCGCTCGCGGCACCGGTCCATGCCGCACTGTACTGGGCCGTGCGCCGCGCGACGCTCCGCGGTCTCGCGTGACCTGGGCGGTCGGGGTGGACGTCGGCGGGACGTTCACCGACGCGGTGGCGATCGGGGCCGACGGCCGCTGCCTCGCTGCCAAGGTCCCGACCACCCCGCACGACCAGAGCGCGGGAGTGCTCGCCGCCATCGAGGCGCTCGGCATCCGCGCCGAGGGCATCGACCGCGTGGCGCACGGCACCACGGTGGTGACCAACCTCCTGCTCGAGCGCTCGGGGGCGCGGGTCGTGCTCTGCGCCACCGCCGGCGCCACCGACCTGCTGCGCCTCCGGCGGCAGGACCGCGCGGCGCTCTACGACCTCGCCGCCGACCACGCGCCGCCGCTCGTCGCGGCCGACGCGGTGGTGGGGGTGACCGAGCGCGTCGGGGCCCGGGGCGTCGCGACGCCGCTCGCCGACGACGTCGTGGCCGCGGTCGTCGCATCGGTGCGGGGGCAGCACCCCGAGATCGTCGCCGTCGCGCTGCTCTTCGCGCACGAGGCGCCGGCGCACGAGCAGCGGCTCGCCGCCGCCCTGCGGGCCGCCCTGCGGGCCGCCCTGCCCGCCGGGGTGGACGTCGTCTGTTCCCACGAGGTGCTGCCGGAGATCCGCGAGTTCGAGCGCACAGCGACGACCGCGGCCGAGGCCTACGCGCGGCCGCGCGTGGCGCGCTACCTCGCGGCGCTCGAGGCCCGCCTCGCCGCGCGTGGACTGCCCGCGCCTCTCGTGGTGACCTCGAGCGGCGGCATGCTCCCCGCCGGGGTCGCGGCGCGCCACGCGGCCGCCCTCGCCCTGTCGGGCCCCGCCGGCGGTGTCGTCGGTGCGGCGGCGGTCTGCCGCGCGGCGCGCGTGCCCCTTGCCCTCACGGTGGACATCGGCGGCACCAGCGCCGACGTCGGTGTCGTCGTGGACGGGGCGCCGCTCGTCGAGGCCGGCGGTGACGTCGCCGGCGTGCCGATCGCGCTGCCGCGGGTGCTCGTCGAGACGGTCAGCGCCGGCGGCGGGTCCATCGCGTGGGCGGACGACGGCGGCGCACTGCGCGTCGGGCCCCGAAGCGCCGGCGCGCGACCGGGTCCCGCCTGCTACGGACTCGGCGGCACCGAGCCGACCGTCACCGACGCCCACGTGGTGCTGGGGACGGTGCAGGCGCGGTCCCTCGCCGGCGGCGTGGCGCTCGACGCCGCCCGTGCGCACGAGGCGGTCGGCCGCCTCGCCGCCGTGCTCGGGGCCGAGCCGACGCGCGTCGCGCGCGCGATCATCGCGAGCGCGGACGCCGCGATGGCGCGGGCGCTGCGGCGCGTGTCGGTCGAGCGCGGGCTGGATCCCCGCACGGCGACGCTCGTGCCCTTCGGCGGCGGCGGTCCGCTGCATGCCTGCGGGCTCGCCGAGCACCTGGGGATGCACGAGATCCTCGTGCCCCCGTTCGCGGGGGTGCTCAGCGCCCTCGGCCTCGCGATGGCCCCCGAGCGGCGCGACGGCCTCGCCAGCGTCCTCGCCGGGGCCGAGGGGCTCGATGCCGCCGCGGTCGGGGCGGCCTGCGCGGCGGCGGATACCGCGACCGATGGCGTGCACCTGCCCGATGTCGCCTTCACCGCGCGCGTGCGCTACGCCGGGCAGGGCCACGAGGTCGAGACGCCGGTCGCTCCCGGCGACGACGGGCCGGCGATCGCCGCGCGCTTCGCCGCCTCGCACCGCACCCGGTTCGGCTTCGCCCTCGAGCGGCCGGTGGAGCTCGTGAGTCTGCGGGCCACGCGGAGCGGCGCGGCGCACGCGATCGCGCTGTCGCGGACGGGGGACGGCGCGTCGGCGTGGGACGACGCCGCCCCGCGCGACGATGGCGGCACGCTCGCGCGCACGGTGCGTGGTCCGGTGTCGGTCGCGCTGCCGGACGCCACGCTGCACGTCGCCCTCGGGTGGACCGCGACCGCGCTCGGCATCGGCGGCTGGCACCTGACCCGCGAGGGCTGAGCGATGCCCCGCTTCGATCCGCTGGCGCTCGGCGTGATGGGCCACGCGATCGCGATGGTCGCCGAGGAGATGGGGGCCGTGCTGGTGCGCAGCGCCCTCAGCCCGAACATCCGCGAGCGCCGCGACGCCTCGTGCGCGCTCTTCGACGCCGGGGGGCGCATGGTCGCGCAGGCGGCCCACATCCCGGTGCACCTGGGGGCGATGCCCGCAGCCGTCCGCGCCGCCATGGGACGCCGCCCGGGCCCGGGCGACGTGCTCCTGCTCAACCATCCGTCGCACGGCGGCTCGCACCTCCCCGACCTCACGATGGTCGAGGCGATCGCCGACGAGTCGGGCACGTCCGTCATCGGCTATGCCGCGGTGCGTGCGCACCACGCGGACGTCGGCGGCATGTCGCCCGGCTCGATGCCCTTCGGCGCGCGCGAACTGGTGCAGGAAGGGCTCGTGCTGCCGCCGGTCTTCCTCGAGCGCGGCGGCCGGCCGGTTGACGACGTCTGGGCGATCGTTCTCGCCAACGTGCGGACGCCCGACGAACGGCGCGGCGACCTCGCCGCGCAGCGCGCCGCCTGCCGTGCCGGTGCCGAGGGGTGGCGGGCGCTCCGGCAGCGCACGGGGGTCGAGACCCTCGACGCCGCTGGCGCCGCCCTGCTGGACTACGCCGAGCGGCGCGCGCGCGAGCGCCTGCGGCCGCTCGAGGGCGCCCGCGGTGCGGCGGAGGACTTCCTCGAGGGGGACGGGGTGACCGATGCCGACATCCGCATTGCGGTCTCCGCGGCGGTGCGCGACGGCACGCTGCACCTCGACTTCGGCGGCACGGCACCGCGCGTGGCGGGCAACGTGAACTGCCCGCGCGCGGTGGTGCAGGCGGCCGCCGTGTTCGTGCTGCGCATGCTGCTCGACGACGACGTCCCCACCAACGACGGGCTCGCGCGGGCCGTGTCGCTGTCGATCCCCCCGGGAAGCGCCATTGACGCGCGCGACGGCGCCGCGGTCGCAGCGGGCAACGTGGAGATGTCGCAGCGGCTCACCGATGCCATCGTGCGCGCGCTCGACGCCGCCGGCCTCCCCGTTCCGGCTCAGGGGCAGGGCACGATGAACAACGTCGTCTTCGGCGGGGCGGGGTGGACGTTCTACGAGACGCTCGGGGGTGGGCAGGGTGCCTCGGCGCGCGGTCCTGGCCCGAGCGGCGTGCACGTGGGCATGAGCAACACGCGCATCACGCCGATCGAGTCGCTGGAGCGGGCGTATCCGCTCGAGGTCGTGCACTACGGCATCCGGGCCGGCTCGGGCGGCGCGGGGCGGCACCGTGGCGGCGACGGCGTCGTGCGCAGCTATCGGGCGCTCGACTCGTGCACCGTGACGCTGCTCACCGAACGGCGACGCCACGCCCCGCGCGGGGCGGCGGGAGGGGGCGATGGCGCGCGGGGGCGCAACCTGCTCAACGGCGTGGAGGTGCCGGCCAAGTGCCGGCTCGAGTTGCAGGCCGGTGATGTCGTGACGATCGAGACGCCGGGCGGCGGGGGCTGGGGCGGCTGACGGGCTACCCTCACGTCCCCGCGTCTGCGCCGGCGCTCGCACGATCGCGCTGGCGCCAGCGCAGGGCCAACGCCGTCACGAGGCCACCCACCACCGGGTAGGCGAGTGCCAGCAGGCCGTCGAACGCGAGGGGCAGCAGCACCAGTCCGAGAACGAGGAACACCGCTGCGCCGACCGCGCAGGTGACCGCGGCCCGGCCGATCGGCACGCGCCTGAGCAGCGTCCAGCCGAGCAAGGGGCCAAGCACGGCACCGTACACGGCGGCCAGGGTGCCGAGCGCTCCCGCCCCCCGGAACGCGTTGACCACGGCGGTCCACGTATCCGGCACGCCTCCCCCGGAGACGACGAGTCGCGCGAGGGTCGCCACGGTCAGGACCACCGGGGCGGCGATCGCCCCGGCCACGGCGCCGGCGGCGGAGACCAGCGCCGTCGTCTGGAGGACGGCCCGCAGGCGCCCGGGGTGCCGCGCGGTGGCGACCGCGCCCGGTTCCCGGGGGGGCGTCAGCGGCGGCATGTGGACGCGACGGCCAGCGATGCGTCGCGCGCCAGCGGCGAGACATCGAGGTACTGCACTCCGGCCGGCATCGTCGGCGCCAGCGTGATCGCCACCACGAGGTCCTCCCGTGCGCAGCGCATCCGCCACCGTCCCCGGAGCGCGTTCTCCACCACGAACGACCCTTCGTTCACGCACTGGCCCCCCGCCGCATCACGCACCGCCGCGACCTGCGCCGCGCGCCGCACGGCCGACTCGTCGCGGAACAGGTTCATCGCCGCCAGCGAGTCGGCCAGCGGCGCCGACCACTGCTGCACCAGCCGCGTCACCTGCGCGCGCCGCGTCGCGAGCACCGGCGCCGGTTGCGGCTCGCGGGGCACCAGCGCCCCCGTCTGCTGCAGGCGCGCGAACGCCTGATCGACGACCGGGGTCCACGGCGTGTACGTCAGACTGCCCAACGCGATGATCCCCACGCCGTGCTCCGGGAACCACTTCATGATCGAGCCGTATCCGGGCAGTCCCCCCGTGTGCGACACCCAGTGCCGCACGTCGCACGTCGAGCCCACGCGCAGGCCGTAGCCGTAGCCCCCCGCGGTGAGCGTCAGCGTCTCGCCCGCCAGGACGGACGCCCCCGCCCAGCGGTGCAGCTGCTGCATCTCGCGCCGGGACGCGCGCGAGAGCACAGGTGAGTCGGCGCCGTCGCGCGCCGGCCAGGCGTCGAGCAGGAACGCCACCCACCGCGTCAGGTCCGCCGGCGTCGTGAGCATCCCACCCATGACGCCGAACGCCCCGTCCGGCAGCGCGGGCTCCGGCAGCCACGCGCCGTCCTGCAGCCGGTGGCCGATCGCCAGCCGCTCCGACGGCACGTCGCGCGACTCGAGCGTCGTGCGCGGCATGCCGAGCGGCTCGAGGAGACGCGTGCGCAGGTAGCGCGCGTACGGCATCCCGGCGACGTTCGCGACGATGCGCCCGAGGATCGCGAAGCCGTAGTTGGAGTACTCGTACGCGGTGCCCGGCGGCGTGGAGAAGGGAATGCCGCCGCGCAGCATCGCGCTGAACGCCGCCTCGGTGGCGTCGAGCTGCTGGTCGCCCCACGGGTTGTCCTCGGGGAAGCCGGCCGCGTGCGTGAGGAGGTGGCGGATCGTGATGCGCGGGGCGTCGCCGGTCGCGGGTCGCAGGTCGCGGAGCTCCGGCACGTGGCGCTCGGCCGGGTCGTCGAGCGAGAGCCGGCCGGCGTCGCGCAGCTGCAGGATCGCCGCGGCGGCGAAGCTCTTGCTCATCGAGGCGATGCGGAAGACGGTGCCGGTGTCCACCGCCGCCCCCGCGCGCACGTCGCGCAGGCCCCCGGCGACGACGTGCTCGAGGCGGCCGTCCACGACGATACCGTAGGCCCAGCCGGGCACGCGGCGCCGGACGGCGAAGTCGCGCACGAGCGAGTCCACCGCAGGGAAGGCGGCGCGCAGGCGCGCGGCGCGGGCCTCGTCGGCGAAGCGCGCGGGGGGGGCGACGGGGCTCAGTGGATCGGGCTGCGCGGCGAGCGCCAGCCAAGGGAGGCCGGCGAGCGCCGGTAGCAGGTGGCGGCGCGGCATGCGCTGCAAGCTACAGCGCCGCGGCCGGGAGTCGAGCCGACCGCTGGCACCGGGGCCGGGCATCCGGGCCCTGCGCGCACCAGCCGCTCGCCCCGGCACGCGCGCCGGGCTACGTTCGCCCCATGCGCCTCGCCCCGCTCGCCGTCATCGTCGCCGCCCTCGCGGCCCCCGCGGCCCCCGCGGCCGCCCAGTCGTTCGACGTGATGGAAGCCACCATCCCGTCGGTGCACGCCGCCATGTCGGCCGGCCGGCTCACCTGCCGGCAGCTCGTGCAGGCCTATCTCGACCGCATCGCCGCGTACGACCGGCAGGGGCCCGAGCTCCATGCGATCCAGACCGTGAACCCGCGAGCCCTGGCCGACGCCGACTCGCTCGACGGTGTGTGGCGGTCGAAGCGCGCGCGCGGCCCGCTGCACTGCGTACCGGTCCTGCTCAAGGACCAGGTCGAGACGAAGGACATGCCGACCACCTACGGCTCGGTGCTGTTCAAGGACTTCGTCCCCGCGCGCGATGCGACCGTCGTCGAGAAGCTCGAGGCCGCCGGGGCGATCATCCTCGCGAAGACCACCATGGGCGAGTTCGCGGGCCGCTACGTGAGCTCGGCCGCGGGGATCATCCGGAACGCGTACGACCCCGCGCGCAATCCCAGCGGGTCGTCGAGCGGGTCCGGCGCGGCCGCGGCCGCCAACTTCGGGCTCGTCGCGCTCGGCGAGGACACGGGCGGGTCGATCCGCGGCCCTGCGGCGGTGCATGCGCTCGTGGGCCTGCGTCCCACGCTCCCGCTCGTGAGCCGCTTCGGCATGCTCCCCGCGAACCCGTCGCAGGACACCATGGGGCCGATGACGCGCACCGTGGCCGACGCGGCACGCGTGCTCGACGTCATCGCCGGGTACGATCCGCGCGACCCGGTCACCGTGTACGCCGTCGGGAACGTGCCGGCCACGTACACGGCCGGACTCACCGCCGGCGCGCTCGCGGGGGCGCGCATCGGGGTCCTGCGGACGCGCCGCACGCCGCCGCCGCGCCGCACCGCGAGCGACAGCGGCGCCCCACGCGATACCGCCGCGTTGCGCCGCGACTCGCTCGCGCGCGTGGACTCGGCCGAGTTCGCCAAAGTGGCACCCCTCCTCGACCGCGCCCTCGCCGACCTGCGGGCGCAGGGGGCGGTGATCGTGGACTCGCTCGTGCGCCCGCCGGTGCCGATGCCGCGCTTGGGCAACGACTTCGAGACCGAGGCGGCGACCGACGCGTACCTCGCGCAGCATCCGGGGGCGCCGTTCCGGACGCTCAAGGAGATTCTCCTCGCCGGGGGTGTGAATCCGTGGCGCGCCAGGGCCCTGATCGAGTACGTCGGGCGGTCGCCGGAGGAAGCCGGCTTCGGCGCCCTGATGCGCTACCGCGAGGCGCTGCGCATCGCGTACCTGCAACTCATGGCTGACCGGCGGCTCGACGCGATCGTGTACGCCACCTACGACGCCCCGCCCGCGCCGATCGGCCGCGACGTGCTCACCAATCCCCGTCCCGACGACGCCTACGGCCGGGGCGACAACCGCGGCCTGAGCCCTTCGCTGGCGTGGCCGGCGCTCACCGTCCCGATGGGCTTCACGCCGGACGGCCTGCCGGCCGGCCTCGAGTTCCTCGGCCGTCCGTGGAGCGAGGCGACGCTGCTTGGATTCGCCCACGCGTACGAGCAGGCGACCAGGCACCGGCGCCCGCCGGCCACCACGCCGCCGCTCGCGCCGCCGCCCGCGCCGCGCCGTTAGGCCGATGGTGCGGCGCGCTCGGCCTGCAGCACCCGTTCCCAGACCCGACCCTCCGTGAACACCTCGAGCAGGTGGGGGTCGAGCGTCCCCGCCTTCGCCTCGTCGCGCAGGATGTCGAGCGCGCGCGGCGCCGGTACCGCCCGCTTGTACGGCCGGTCGGTCGCGGTGAGCGCGTCGAAGATGTCGGCGATGGTCATCATCCGCGTCTGCACGGGGATCTCCGCCGCCGTCCGCCTGAGCGGATAGCCGGTGCCGTCGAGCTTCTCGTGGTGCCCGTACGCGATGAGCGGAATCCCCTTGAGCTCGCGCGTCCACGGGATCGCCTCGAGGAACCGGTACGAGTGCGTCACGTGCGACTCGATCTCGCGCCGCTCACGCTCGTCGAGGTTCCCCTTGCGGATCATCAGGAAGCGCAGCTCGTCATCGCCCAGCAGGGGGCGCTCGACGCCGTCGAAGTCCGTGTAGGTCGTCCGGTTGATCTGCCCGAGGGCCTCGAAGTTCCCCTCCGGCAGCACCGTGGGCTCGTTCGAGCGCAGGATCAGGTCGAGGAACCCCGAGAGCTCGCGCCGCCGCGCGTCACGCTCGGCCTCGAGCCGACCGACCGTCTCCGCGTAGGCCGCGGGCCCGTGCGCCAGCAGCACCTCGGCGCGCTCGCGCTCGAACACGACATCCGCCTGCGACTGCAGGTATGCGAAGCGGTGGCGGATGAGCGCGAGGTCCCACGGATAGAGCTTCTTCTGCTTGACCAGCACCAGCTCCCGCACGCCGACCTTGCCGAAGTCGTGCAGCAGCGCCGCGTAGCGCAGCTCGCGCATCTCGGCCCGCGAGAACGCGAGCCCGCGATACGGTCCCGGTGCCCCGCCGCGGCCGATCGCGTCGGCGAGCCCGATCGTGAGCGTCGCGACCCGGCCCGAGTGGCCGCTGGTGGTGGGGTCGCGCTGCTCGATCGCGGTCACGCTCGCGGTGACGAATCCCTCGAACAGCCGCTCGATGTCCTCGTAGAGCCGCGCATTCTCCACTGCGACCGCCGCCTGCGAGGCGAGGGCGGTCACGAGCTCGGTGATCCGCTCGTCGAAGCCGATCACCTGCGCGTCCACCGCCGCCGCGTCGGTGAGCATCACCGCCCGGTCGCGCTTGCGATTGATCAACTGGAGCACCCCGATGGTCTCGTCGCGGTGCGTACGCATCGGGAGCACGAGCATGCTGCGCGTCCGGTACCCGAACGCCTGGTCGAAGCGGCGGTTGAAGGTGTACACCGCGTCCGGCGGGAGCTGGTACACGTCCTCGAGCACGAGCGGCAGCCCGGTCGCGGCCACGTAGCCCGCCACCGACGCGTGGTCGATCGGCACGGTGAACTCCTCGAGCGGCAGGCCGGGCCGCGAGTCGTTCTGCGCGAGCTTGAAGCGGAGCGTCGTCGCCGGCGTGTCGTCGGCGGGGCGGTCCACCAGGTACAGCGAGCCGGCGTCGGCCTGCGCGATCCGGCGCGACTGCGAAAGGATGAGCCGGAGCAGGGTCCCGAGGTCCCGCTCGGTGGTGAGGGCCGCCCCCACGCGTGAGAGCTCGGCGAGTTCCACGTGCCGGGCGGCTTCGGCTTCCACCGCGAGCCGCGCCTGCACGAGCGTGGCCGCGTGGCGCAGGGCGGCCTGCAGGACGTGCCGCACGAGGGCGGGCGGCGCATCGTTCGGCAGGAACAGTGGCCCGAGCGCCGCCAGCGGCTCGGGCAGGTCCTCGGCCGGCACCGCGTCGCTCCCCCAGATCACGAGTGCCGCCACGAGCGTGACCGCGTCGGCGGCGCGTCCCGCCGACAGCCGACGCGCGAGCACCGACTCGTCCATGACGACCACCGTCGGCCGCCGCGGATCGAGGGCCTCGACGTCGGGCCAGCCCTCCACGCGCTGCACCTCGACACCCGCCAGCACGGGGGCGGGCAGCGCGATGGCGCGGCCCTGCGGGACGATCAGGAGGGGACGGATCACGGCGGGCGGAGTCCACCGAGCGGCGGCCCGCGGCATCCCGCCCAGGGGGAGGGACGCCGCAGGCCGCCTGCCGGCCGCTAGGCCCCGAGGTTCTTCAGCTGGGCCTTCGCCCTGGCGAAGTCGGGAAAGCGGTCGAGCGCCTGCTTGAACAGGGTGACGGCCTCGGCCTTGTTCCCCTTGTCCTTGGCGCCGAGCGCCTTGGCGTAGAGCGCCACCGCCGCGAACGGCACCTTCTGCTCGGCGGCCGGCGCGGCGGTTCCGACGGTCCCGGCCGGCGCCGGGGCAGGCCCCGTTCCGGTGCGCTTCGGGATCTCGGGGAGCTTCATCCCGCCGTTGAGCTTCTCGGCCAGCTTGCCGATGAGCGGCACGAAGTTGTCCGCCTTGTCGGTCACCGACTCGGTGTGCACGATGCGGCTCGTGCTCACGTCGAACGCGCGGCTGTCGAGCCGCACGTCGCCGCGCGGCGTCACGATGAAGCCCCCGGTCACCATGTACTGCGCCCCGAGCAGCTTCCCGAGGCGGACGGCGGTCTCGGCGTCCATGCGTCCGGAGGCACCGAGGTCCTGCTCGGCGGTGATCTTCGCGATCTGGTCACGCTCGACGACGCGGATCCTCGGGTTCGCCGACAGCTCGGTGATCAGGAAGTCGGCGACGCCGCGGCCGAGCATGTCGTAGTCCTTCGCGCCCGGGCCGAAGGATCCGTTGTTGAAGTAGAGCACGGCCACGGTCGGGCGCGTCTCGGCCTGCGCCGCGAGCGCGGTCGGCGCGACGGCGAGCGCGAGCGTCCCCAGCGCGGTGAGGACGGCACGGTGGCGCGGAAGGATTCGAAGCATCGGGTCTCCTGTCGGAACGGGTCAGACGGTCAGGGTCAGCCCTTCGGCTGCGGCGATCACGTCGAGCGCGGCTCCGCGGGCGCGGACGCGCTCGCGGGTGGCGGCGACGCGGGCATCCACGTCGTCGTCGTGCCGCTCCGGGCGGTGATGGAAGAGCACCAGCGTCTGCACGCCGGCCTCGAGCGCCAGATCCACGCACTCGAAGTCGGTCGAGTGCCCCCAGCCGCGGTGCTGGTCGTACTCCTCCGGCGTGTACGTCGCGTCGTGCACGAGCACGGAGGCCCCGCGCATCCACTCGACAAGGTCCCGGCGCCAGGAGGCGGGGGACTGCGGGTACTTGGTGGCGTCGCCGAGTTCGTTGTCCGAGACGTACACGAGGGAGCGGTCCGGGGAGGCGGGGTCGGCGAACCGGTACCCGAGCGCGCCGCCGGGATGCCGCGCGTCGAAGGCCGACACCAGCACTCCGCTCGCATGGAGCGTGCCGGGCCGGATCTCCCGGAAATCGACCGCGGCGTCCAGCTCGTCGAACGTGACGGGGAACACAACCGGCGACATCTGGTCGCGCACCACCCGGTCGATGCTGGTCTCCAGCGAGGCCGAGCCCCAGATCGTGAAGTGGTTGCCGCGCTGGAAGATGGGCGCGAAGAACGGGAGCCCCTGGATGTGGTCCCAGTGCGCGTGCGTCAGGAAGACGTCGCCGACGACCGGCTGGCCACCCGCCCGCTGCAGCAGCGATCGCCCGAGTTCGCGGATGCCGGTGCCGGCGTCGAGGATGACAAGATGCCCGGCACTCGTGCGCAATTCGGTGCAGGGAGTGTTGCCGCCGTAACGGACCGTCGCGGCGCCGGGACTCGGGATCGACCCGCGAGTCCCCCAGAAGCGGAGCTGCATCACCGACCGGGCTCGGGGGGGCGACGGCCGCCGACCCCGGCGGTCCCGTCGTGCGCTAGGATAGCACCGGGACGGCGGAGCGCGAGGTGATGCCGCTCACACTCCGGCCTTCTCATCGGCTAGTCGCGGGCGCGAGCGCGCCGCTTGAGCGCCTCGACGTCCGAGAGCGTGATGCGTCGGCGCTCGACCGAGACCCAGCCCGCGCCCTGGAAGTCGCGCATGGCGCGCGAGACCGTCTCGCGGCTCGCGCCGATCATCTGCGCGATCATCTGGTGGGTGAGCGGCTTGTCGATCGTCGCCGAGTCGTCGGGCAGGTGATCGAGGAGCAGGCGCGCGATGCGGCCCGGCACGTCCAGCAGCACCAGCCCGCCGATCTTGCCGTCGGCCGCTCGCAGGCGGCGCGAGAGCTCGACGAGCAGGGCCCACGCCACCTTCGGGCTCGCCTCGACGCGCCGCCGGAAGTCCTCGCGCCGCAGCACGAGCAGCGTCGAGTCCTCCATGGCGACTACGTGGGCCGACCGCGGCCGGTTGTCGATCAGCGCGAGCTCGCCGAAGTGCTCGCCGGGCCCGAGGACCCCGAGGATGATCTCGCGCCCGTCGTCCGAGACCAGCACCACCTTCACCCGCCCCTGGCGCACGATGAAGAACGCATCCCCGGGGTCGTCCTCGAAGACGATCACGCTCGTGCGCGGATAAGACTTCTCTCGCACCAGCTCGGCGAAGCGGGTCAGCTCCTCGAGCTCCAGTTCGTGGAACAGCGGTACCGTCACCAGGAAGTCGATGGTGCTCCCGAGCGGCGGGATCCCCGACGCCGGGGTGGGACGGGCTGGAGCGCGGGTCGAATCGGGCATGCCGGGCGCAAGACGGGGCGGATACGACCATCGTCAAATCGTGTCCGCGCACGTTACGCCACGGGCAACGCCATGTCAAACCGCTAAGCCCTTGCAGGGTTGCAACTTGCGCCGAATCCTGGCTATATTCAGGGGCTGTCCGACATCCCGCCCTGCCGCCGCTCACGAGGCAATTCCCATGAAGGCCGAAATCCATCCGACGTACGCCACGGCGCAGGTCAAGTGCGCCTGTGGCAACACGTTCCAGACGCGTTCGACGTTCGCCGAGCTGTCGCTCGACATCTGCTCGCAGTGCCACCCGTTCTACACCGGCAAGCAGAAGCTCATCGACACCGCCGGCCGCGTCGAACGCTTCCGCCAGAAGTACAACAAGACGTCGGCCTGATCGCCGGCCGAGCCGTCTCTGCGCATTCGCCAGAAGCTGGCCGCCGCCGTCGCGCAGGCGGCCGACGTCGAGCAGCGACTCCTCGACCCGGACACGGCCAGGGACTCCCGACGACTCGCGGCGCTGGGGCGCGACCACCAGCGGCTCTCCGCGATCGTGGATCGCGCCCGGCGCCTCGAGCGCCTCGACGACGAGCTCGCGCAGGCGCGCGAGCTCGTCGTCGTTCCCGACCCCGAGCTCGCCGCCGAGGCGCGCGCCGAGGTCACCCGCGTCGAGGCCGAACAGGCGCGCCTCGAAGAAGAGCTCAAGCCCCTGCTCGTGCCCCCCGATCCGCTCGACGATCGCGCCGCAATCGTCGAGATCCGCGCCGGCACCGGCGGTGACGAGGCCGCGCTGTTCGCCCACGACCTGTGGCGCATGTACACGCGCTACATCGAGCGCCACGGCGGTTGGCGCGTCGCGCTCCTCTCCGGTTCCGACAGCACGCTCGGCGGCGTGCGCGAGGTGGCCTTCAAGGTCGAGGGCGCCGGGGCCTTTGGCGCCTTCCGCCGCGAGGCCGGTGTGCATCGTGTGCAGCGCGTCCCGGCCACCGAGTCCGCCGGCCGCATCCACACCTCGGCGGCCACCGTGGCCGTGCTTCCCGAGGCCGAGGACGTGGACGTCTCCATCGACGAGAAGGACCTCCGCGTGGACGTCTACCGCGCGTCCGGCCCCGGCGGGCAGGGCGTCAACACGACCGACTCGGCCGTGCGCATCACCCACCTCCCGACCGGCATCGTCGTCACGCAGCAGGACCAGCGCTCGCAGCTCCAGAACAAGGCGAGGGCCATGGAGGTGCTCCGCTCGCGCCTCTTCGACCTGCGCCTCGCCGAGCAGGAAGCCGAGCGCTCGCGCCTGCGCCGCAGCGCCGTCTCCACCGGCGACCGCTCGGCGAAGATCCGCACGTACAACTTCCCGCAGAACCGCGTGACGGACCACCGCATCAACTACACGGCGCACGACCTGCCCCAGGTGATGGAGGGCCGCCTCGACGACCTCTTCGCCGCCCTGCGCCTCGCCGACCTCAACGAGCGGCTCGAGGACGCGTGAGCGACGAGTCCCTGCTCGAGTGGACCCGCCTCGCCACCGACGGCGACGCCGGCTCGCTCCGCTGCGGCGATCTCGTCGCTGCCGTCGCCGCGACCCTCGCGGCCGCCGGCCTCGACACCGCGCGGCAGGAGGCCCGCGACCTCGTCGCCGCCTGCTGCGAGGAGCCGCGCTTCTGGCCGACGCTCAATGCCGAGGCGCTCCTCCCCGCCCGCGTCGTGGCGCACGCGCGCGCCGCGGCCGCCCGCCGCGCCCGCGGGGCGCCGTTCGCCTACGCCGTCGGACGCGCCCCGTTCCGGCACCTGACGCTCGCTGTGGACGAGCGTGTGCTCATCCCGCGCCCCGAGACCGAGCAGCTCGTCGAGGAGGTCCTGCGCCGCACCGGGGGCGGGCGCGGCGTCGCCGCCGATGTCGGCACCGGCAGTGGGGCGATCGCCCTCGCGCTCGCCGCCGAGGGGGGCTTCGAGCGCATCGTCGCCACCGACGTCTCGCAGGATGCCCTCGACGTCGCGGGACTCAACGGGGCCGCCCTCGCCGGCGAGCTCCGCGCCCGCGTCGAATGGCGCCACGGGGCCCTGCTGGCGCCGCTGGCAGGGGAACGGCTGTCGGTCCTCGTGTCGAATCCGCCCTACATCGCCTACGACGAGGCGCGCGACCTCCCCGCCTCGGTGCGCGACTGGGAGCCCGCCCAGGCGCTCTTCGCCGGGGACGAGGGGATGGCCGTCATCGCCGGCCTCGTCGCCGGCGCGATGGACGTGCTCGTTCCCGGCGGCCTCCTCGCCCTCGAGGTGGATAGCCGCCGCGCCGACCGCGCCGCGGCCCTCGCACGCGCCGCCGGCTTCACCGACGCCGAGGTCGTGCAGGACCTCGCCGGGCGCGACAGATTTGTGCTTGCCACGCGGCCCGCCGACCCGGCGGCCGCGGCCACCGACCCCGGAGACGGACGATGATCGAAGACAAGGCGAAGGACCTCGGACGTCTCATCGGCCAGAGCGCCGAGTACAAGGCGGTCAAGGCCACCGCCGAGGCGCTCAACGGCGACGCCACCGCGGTGCAGGCGCTCCAGGCGATCGAGCAGCTCCGCGAACAGGCGCAGGGGATGATCGAACGGGGCGAACGGCCCACCCCCGAGATGGAGCAGCAGCTCGACCGGCTCCTGCAGGCGGTGCAGGGCAACATGGCCTACCAGCGGGCCATCGCCGCGCAGGAGAACTTCGACAAGCTGATGCTGCAGGTGAACTCGTGGATCTCCGAGGGGATCCGCGCCGGGGCGCAGAGCTCGATCGTCCTGCTCGGCTGACCGCGCCGTGGCCGGGGCCCTCGTCGTCCTCGAAGGCGTCGAAGGGGCGGGCAAGACCACGCAGGTCGCCCGGCTCGTCGCGCGCCTGCGCGCCGGCGGGCGCACGGCGCAGTCCTGCCGCGAACCCGGCGGCACCGCGCTGGGCGACGCCGTCCGCGCCCTCCTGCTCGATCCGGACGGCGATGTCGCCCCGGAGGCCGAGGCCCTGCTCTTCTTCGCGTCGCGCGCGCAGCTCGTCGCGCGCGTCATCGTCCCCGCGCTCGCGCGCGGCGAGGTCGTCGTGCTCGATCGCTTCTTCCTCAGCTCCTACGCCTACCAGATCGCCGGGCGCGGGCTCGACCGCGACCGGATCCGCGATGCGAACCGGCTCGCCGTCGGCGGCGTTCGTCCCGACGTGACCTGCGTGCTCGACTTCCCGGTGACCGATGGCCTCGCGCGGGCCGGCCGACGCGGGGCCACCGACCGCCTCGAGGGTGCCGGAGACGCGTTCCACGCGCGCGTCGCGGCGGCCTTCGCCGCCGCGCTCACCCCCGACTGGCAGGCCACCCACCCCGAGACGGGGCCGATCGTGCGTGTCGAAGCCACCGGCGCGCCGGACGAGGTCGAAGGGCGCGTCGCCCGCGCCGTCGCCGCGCACGTGCCCGCGCTCGGGCCGGTCCTCGGCGTGGCGGAGCATGCGGAATGAGCCGCTGGCGTTCGATCACCGTGGCCGCCGCCTGTGGGGTCGCCCTCGGCGGCGGTGCCTGGTTTGCGCGTCACGCGCGAGCCGAGGGTGGCGGCGCGGTCAACGGGCCCCGGCTCTTCGAGTCCGTCCGGCGCCTGATCGCCGACCGCTATGTGGACCCGATCCCCGACAGCGCGCTCTACCGCCGGGCGGTCGACGGCCTGCTCGACGAACTGGGCGACCCGAACACGACCTACCTGCCGCCCGCGCGCTTCCGGCAGTTGGCGGAGCGGGCGACCGGCTCGTACGCGGGCATCGGCGCGCGGGTGGACACGCGCGACGGCTGGCCGACGGTGATCGCGCCGATCCCCGGGACGCCGGCCGATTCGGCCGGCCTGCGCACTGCCGATCGCGTGGTGGAGATCGAGGGAGCCTCGACCCGCGGCTGGTCAACCGAGGAGGCCGTGCGGGCCATCCGCGGCGCGGCCGGCTCGATCGTGACCATCGCCATCGAGCGGCCC
Organism: Gemmatimonadota bacterium; assembly: GCA_021298835.1. GTDB lineage: Bacteria > Gemmatimonadota > Gemmatimonadetes > Gemmatimonadales > Gemmatimonadaceae > JAJTHG01. The sequence goes on along the minus strand of JAJTHG010000010.1, from coordinate 31,335 downwards.
GGCGTGCCGGGCCGACAGGCGTTCAAGCTGCAGCGGCGCGACATCCGCGTGCGTGCCGTCGGGCGTGCGACCGTCGTCGCGCCGGGCGTCGGGTACCTCGACCTCAACGAGTTCAGCGACTCCGCCGCGGCCGAACTGGGCGCCGCCGTGGATTCGCTGCGCCGCGCGGGGGCGCGGGCGATGGTGCTCGACCTCCGCGGCAACCCCGGCGGCCTCCTCGAGCAGGGGGTGGCCGTCTCGCAGCTCTTCCTGCGCGAGGGGGAGCGGATCGTCACCCTCAAGGGACGGGCCCCGGAGATGTCGCGCGACATCGTCGCCGAGGCGACCGGGCCCTACGGCATCGTGCCGGTCGTCGTGCTCGTCAACGAGGGCAGCGCCAGCGCGGCCGAGATCGTCGCCGGCGCGCTGCAGGACCTCGACCGTGCGCTCGTCGTGGGCGTGCCGACCTTCGGCAAGGGGAGCGCGCAGAGCGTCTTCCCCTTCGGCGACGGGGCGCTCAAGCTCACCACCGCGCGCTGGTACACGCCGCTCGGGCGGAGCATCTCGCGGACGGTCGCGCGCCGCGACGCCCGCGCCGCCGCCGCCGCACCGGACACCGCGGCACCGGACACCGCGGCACCGCGGGTGCCCTACCGCACCCCGCTGGGGCGCACCATCTTCGGCGGCGACGCGATCGTGCCGGACGTGATCGTGCGCGACACCGTGCAGCTCGAGGCGGCGCGCCGCCTCGACGCGGCGCTCGGTGGCCGAGTCCCCGCCTTCCGCGACGCCCTCGCCGCGGCGGCGCTCGCCCTGCGCCCGCAGGCGGCGAGTCCCGCCGCGCCGGTCACCGACGCGTGGCGGCGCACGCTCCGGGCCTCGATGGCCGCGCGCGGGGCCGACGTCCCCGACGAGGCGTGGCGCGCGGCCCAGCCGGTCGTGGACCGGCTGCTCGGCCTCGAGGTGACGCGATTCGCGTTCGGCCCCGACGCGGTGTTCGAACGGCAGTCGCGCGACGACGCGGTGCTGCAGCGCGCGATCGCGCTGGCGAGCGGGGTCGAGCTGCCCGCGCAGCTCTTCGCCCGCGCGCGGACGCTGGCGGCCGCGCGCTGACGCCGCCGGCCGCGCGCGCGGCGGCTACTCGTCCAGCTCGTGCCAGGTGGACGTACCGCGCGTCTCGCGCGCGAACAGCGTCCCGATGACCACGGTCATCAGCGTGACGCCGATCGGGTACCACAACCCCGCGAACCGGTTGCCCGACGCCGCCGTCGCCGACGCCGCGATGAACGGCGTGAACCCGCCGAACCAGCCGTTGCCCAGGTGGTACGGCAACGACAGCGACGTGTAGCGGATCCGCGCGGGGAAGGCCTCCACGAGGTACGCCGCGATCGGTCCGTAGGTCATCGCCACGAACAGCACCTGCGCAAAGACCAGCGCGCCGAGCACCACCGGCCGCACCGGGTCGGCGTTGGCCGCCATCGCGTGGAAGATCGGCAGCCACAGCGCCGCCGCGAGCAGATTGCCCGCCAGCATGATCTTCTTGCGGCCGATCCGGTCGGAGAGTGCCCCGAACACCACGAAGAACGGCGTGGCCGCGACGATCGCCCCCGCGACGACGAGGTTCGCCGTCGCCGCCGGGACCTTGAGCGTCTTCTCGAGGAAGATCTGCGCGTAGAACTGGCTCGTGTAGAACACCACCGCCTGGCCGGCGGTGATCCCGAAGAGCACCACGAAGAAGGTCTTCCACTGCTCCGCCGTGCGGAACGCGTCGCGGATCGGCGCCGTCGAGGTCTTCCCCTTCGCCTTGAGCGCGGCGAACAGCGGCGACTCGTGCATCCGGCGGCGGATCTGGTACGAGACCGCGATCAGCACCACCGACAGCAGGAACGGCACGCGCCAGCCCCACGCCCGGAACGCCTCCTCGCCGAGGATCGACCGCGTACCGAGCACCACGAGCAGCGACACCAGCAGCCCGAGCGAGGCGGTCGTCTGGATGAAGCTCGTGTAGAACCCGCGCCGGCCGTCCGGCGCGTATTCGGCGACGTACACCGCCGCGCCGCCGTACTCGCCGCCCAGCGCCAGCCCCTGCAGCAGACGGCACACCACCAGCAGCACCGGCGCGGCGAGGCCGATCTGCGCGTAGGTGGGGATGAGCCCGATCGCCGCCGTCGCGCTCCCCATCAGCAGCAGTGTCACCAGGAAGGTGTACTTGCGCCCCACCATGTCGCCGATGCGGCCGAAGAACAGCGCACCGAGCGGCCGCACCGCGAAGCCAGCCCCGAAGGTCGCCAGCGCCTTGAGGAAGTTCGCCGTGGCGTTGCCTGCCGGGTAGAACTCGTCGGCCACGATCCCGGCCAGGGCCCCGAACACGAAGAAGTCGTACCACTCGATCAGGGTCCCCGCCGAGGCGGCGACGATCACCCGCCAGATCGATTGCTCGGCGCGCTGTTCGACGGCGAGCGTGGCGGCGCTGACGGAGGCGGTCGCGTCGGGGCCGGTCGTCACGGGCGGGCGGTGGGCATGCGGGCGGACGCTAGCCGCGCCGAGGGCAATGTCAACTCGGGACCGTGCGGCGCCTACATGCCCGGCCGCTCGATGATCCGCGCTCCCTTCGGCGGGACGAAGCGGAAGATCCCGTCGTCGAGCTTCGCCCCCGGCCGGAGCGTGAGCAGGCGCACCCGGCGCACGATGCCGTTCGGGTCGGTCGTCTCGAACTGCCGCGCGAGGCCGGTGGCGTCGTCGAGCCACACCGTCGCCTGCGTGAATGGCGAGTCGCCCCCCTTCGGCACGAGCTTGAGCGCGAAGGTCGCGCGGCCGTCCACCTGCGCGGGGCCGAGGGGCGTGATCGCGTAGCGGACCCGCGGCTGCTCGAAGAACTGGCCGAGCACGTCGATGCCGCCCAGGCCGGGGCCGGCGGCACCAAGGGGCAGCCGCAGCACCTGCCCGGGCAGGGCGCTTGGTGCCGAGACCCACAGCGACTGCCCGTCGGCGACGATGCGGTCTCCCTTGGGCTCGGTGAAGACGATGCTCAGGTAGCGCGGCGGCTGCTGCTGCAGTTCGCCGCGCGCCTTCACCTCGGAACCGGTGAGCGGGTTCGTGAGCACCTGCTCGAACGTGGCGCGCAGGGTGCCGACACTGCCGTGGGCCTTCACGGCGCGGTCGAGGACGGAGTCGGCCTTCGTCTGGCCCCGCAGCGGTGACGCCAGGGCGAGCAGCGCGAGCGCGGCGACGGACAGGGCCGATGCAGGGCGGGGCGGCGCGGACATCATGCAGGACGTTCCCCCTCCGTCAGCGGGACGCGGCTGCCGGCAGGCCGGCGATCGAGCGGCCGGTGGCCTCCGCGATCACGCGCAGATCGGCGACGAGCTTGGTGAAGGCCTCGGGCCCGAGGGTCTGGACGCCGTCGGACTTCGCCCGGTCCGGCTCCGGGTGCACCTCGATCAGCAGCGCATCGGCGCCGGCCGCCACCGCAGCGCGGGCGGCCGCGGGGACGAGGTCGCGCACGCCCACGCCGTGGCTCGGGTCGGCCGCCATCGGGAGGTGCGATTGCTTCTGCACCAGCGGGATGGCGCTGACGTCGAAGACGTTGCGCGTGGCGCCGTCGAAGCCGCGGATCCCGCGCTCGCACAGGACGACCTGTCCGTTGCCCTCGTTCAGGACGTACTCGGCCGCGAGCAGCAACTCGGTGATCGTCGCGCTCATGCCGCGCTTGAGCAGCACCGGCTTGCCCAGCCGCCCGACGAGGCGGAGCAGCGCGTAGTTCTGCATGTTGCGCGCCCCCACCTGCACCATGTCGGCCACCTCGGCGACGCGCTCGGCGCCGGCCTCGTCGAGCGCCTCGGTGACGATTGCCAGCCCCGTCTCGGCCCGCGCGATCGCGAGCATCTCGAGCGCCGGCGCGCCGAGCCCCTGAAAGGCGTACGGTGAGGTGCGCGGCTTGTACGCCCCGCCCCGCAGCGCCACTGCCCCCGCCTGCTTCACGAGTCGCGCGGCGGCGACGATCTGCGCCTCGCTCTCGACCGAGCACGGGCCGGCGATGATCGGGATCTCGTCGCCGCCGAACGACACGCCGGTCGCGAGCGTGACGATCGTCTTCTCGGGCTTCCACTCGCGCGACGCCTGCCGGTAGGGCTTCGAGTCGTAGAGCACCGAGGCGACGCCGGCCATCGCCTCGATGTGCGTCCCGTCGGCCTGCCCGTCGTCGCCGACGAGTCCGACCGCCGTGCGCACGGTGCCCGGCAGCGGCAGGGGGGTGAACCCCATCGCCGAGATGGCGTCGCAGACGGCCTGTACCTGCCCGGCGGTCGCGTCCCGCCGCATCATCACGAGCATCAATCGTTCCCTGGAAGCGCCAGCACGGTGCCGTCACGGGCCACCATGACCGGGCCGGACCACCATCGCGCGACGAGGCCGGGAATGTCGGCCCCCTCGAGCGGCGGATACAGATGGGTACACACGAGGCGCCGCGGGTGTGCCCGGGCGGCCATGCGGCCGACGCCCTCGGGGGTGAGGTGCGACGCCACCGCCATTGACTCGGGCAGGGAACACTCGAGGAGCAGCACGTCGCAGCCCGCCGCCCAGTCGGCGAAGGCCTCGTCCTCGGGCGTGTCCCCGCTCACGACCAGCCGGTGCACGCCGTCGGACACGGAATATGCCACGCTCTCCGGCGTATGGGGCACCGGGTGGCTGGCGAGCGTGACCCCGCCGCCGAGCGGCACGGTGCCCCGCCGCGGCAGTTCGATGGCGGTCACCGGGAAGCCGTACGCCGTGACGTCCACGTCGAACGCCGCGGCGAGCCGGCCGAGCACGCCGAGGGTGCCGGGCGGGCCGAAGAGGGTGAGCGGGGCGCTGCGGGGCGGCAGTTGCCCGTACCGCCACGCCACGAACAGCGTGACGAGGTCGCTCAGGTGGTCGGCGTGGAAGTGCGTGAGCGCGATGTGGGTGAGGCCGGACCAGTCCACGCCGAGGGTCGCCATGCGGTGGACGACGCCGGCCCCGCAGTCCACGAGGAGCCGGACGGCGCCGGCCTCGACGAGGACGCCGGCCTGGACGCGGGTGGCGCTGGGGGCGGCGGCGCCGCTGCCGAGGACGGTGACGATCACGGGGCCGTCGGCCGTCGCCTACGCCCCAACCGCCACCTTCCCCGCGATCGCCTCCTCCACCGCGTTGCCCCGCAGCCGCACGCTCACCACCGACGAGACGCCTGGTTCCTGCATCGTCACGCCGTACGCCGCGTCGGCGGCCTCGGTCGTCGTGCGCGGGTTGTGCGTGATGACGATGAACTGCGTGTTCGACTTGAATTGGTTGAGCATCCGCACGAAGCGCCCGATGTTCTGGTCGTCGAGCGGCGCGTCCACCTCGTCGAGCAGGCAGAAGGGGCTCGGCTTGGTCAGGAAGATGCCGAAGAGCAGCGACAGCGCGACGAGCGCCCGCTCGCCCGACGACAGCAGGTGGATGCGCTGCGTCTTCTTCCCCCGCGGGCTGGCGTGCACCTCGATGTCGCCCTCGAGCGGCGTCTCGGGCTTCTCCAGCCGCAGGTCGCACTCGCCGCCGCCGAAGAGCGTCATGAAGATCTGGCGGAAGTGCTCGCGCACCTGCACGAACGTCGCGAGGAACAGCTCCTTCGCCGTCGCGTCGATCTCGCGGATCGCCTGCGTCAGCGACTGGCGGGCCTCGTGGAGGTCGTCGCGCTGGCGGGTGAGGAAGTCGAGCCGCTTGACCTCCTCCTCGTGTTCCTCGATCGCCAGCGGATTGACCGGGCCGAGCTGCTCGAGCTGGCCCCGCAGCTGCTCCGCCTCGGCCTTGAGCTCGGCGTCCTCGCTTGCCAGCGGCTCGAAGCCGGCGAACAGGTCTTCCATCGGCTTGCGCCACTCGGTCTCGAGGCGCTCGCGGATCGCCGCGCGCCGCCCCGAGAGCTCGGTGTGCCGGAGCTCGGCGTGGAACAGCGCTTCGCTCGCCTGACCCGCCCCGCGCCGCGCCGCGTCGAGCGCGTGGTCGGCCGCCGTCACGGCCGCATCGGCCTGCTGCACCGCCAGCTCGGCCTCCGCCAGCCGTGCCTCGGCCGACGCGAGCGACTCGCGCCGCACGGCGAGGTCCGCCCGCCACGACTCGAGCTGCAGCCCGAGCGCCCCGTCGTTCTGGTGCAGCGAGTCCAGCTCCAGCGACAGCTGCGCCAGCCGCGCGATCGTCGCCTCGGCCTCCTGCGAGAGGCGACGCGCGCGGTCGCGTGCGACCTGCAGGCGCGCGTCCGCCTGCGCCTCGGCCACCTGCGCCTGCGTCCGCGCCTCGCGGGCGGCGTCCTGCGCCTGTTCCGCCGCCGCCACCGCGCCGCGCGCCTCCTCGAGCGCGAGCGTCCGCTCCCCCGAGCTGACCACCAGCGCCTCGGCCTCGGCCGACTTCGTCGCGACCGTCTGCGCCAGGTCGGTGTCGCGCTGGCGCAGCCGCGCCGCCGTCTGCGCCGCCTCCTGTACCACGCGCTGCGCCCGCTGCACGTCGCGCTCGGCCTCCAGCCGGCGTCCCTCCGCCCGGCGGGCCTCGAGCTGCGCGGCCTCCCATGCGTCGGACGCCTGCCGCAGGTGCCCCTCGGCGGCGAGCACCGCCTCGCGTTCCAGCGCCGCCATCGCCGCCGCCGCGTCGCGCGCCGCCGCCGCCGAGGCCGCGGCCTCCTGCAGCGCCGTCAGCTCGGCCCGGCGCTGCAGCGGGCCGGGGCCCGCCGTCTCGCCCGGCAGCCACACCGCGCCGCGCGCATCCACGAACGCCCGGCCGCCGTCGAGCGCGCGCACGCGCCCGAGCAGTGCGCGCCCCCACGCCCGGATCGTCTCCGCGATGCTCACCTGCCCCGCCAGCGAGCCGTCCTCGTCGGATACTTCGGCCGCCGCGTCGAGCGGCAGCAGCAGCAGCGGACCCGGCCGCGCCTCGGCGTGCCACGCGCGCACGGCGTCGGCGACCGCGCGGTCGCGGACGACCACCGCGTGCATCGTGTTGCCGAGGAACCGCTCGACGAGCGCCGCTGCATCCGGCGCCGCGGTCACGAAGTCGGTCACCGGCCCCAGCACCGCTCCGTCGCCGAAGCGCTCGCGCACCATGAGCAGCTGCTGCGCGCCCGGCGCGAGCCCCACGCGGTCGCGCTCGAGCGCCGCGAGCGCGTGGGCCTTGGCCGTCACCTGCGCGGACGCCTCTTCCGCCCGCGCCAGCTCGGCCCGCGCCACCGCGTCTCGCTCCCGGGCGCCCTTGAGGGTGCCGGCCGCCGCGTCGCGCTCGGCGGCGGCCGCCGCCAGCGCGGTCTGCGCTGTGGCGAGCCCGTCGGCCGCCATCGCCTGCTCGCGCTGCGCCGAGGCGAGCGCGTCGGCCAACGACACCTGCTCCGTCTCGAGGCCCGCGAGCCGCTCGGCCAGCTCGCCCCGCTCGCGCTCGGCCCCGTCCCGCGCGGCCTCCAGCTGCCGCCGCTGGTCGTCGAGCTGCCGCAGCGCGCGCTCGGCCAGATCCACCGCCGCGCGCGACCGCGCCAGCGCGGCCCGCGCGGCTTCCTCGCCCCCGGTGCGCTCGGTGAGCACCTCGCGCGCCCCCGCCAGCGCCGCCTCGGCGTCGGCGCGCTCGCCCTCGGCCTGCGCCTTGTCCTGCTGCACGAGCTGGCCGGCCGCCTCGCGCTCCTGCCGCTCGACGTCGGCCCGCTGCCGCCGCTCGGCCGCGTTCCGCTGCCGCTCCTCGGTGACCGCGATCTCCCCCTGCAGCGTCGCCACCTGCGCGCGCTGCTCCGCGACGAGCCGGGCCCATTCGCCGCGCCCCGCCTCCGCCGCCGCGCGGGCGCCGTGCGCCGCGTCCCGCGCCGCCTCGGCCTCGCGCACCCCCTGTTCGGCCTGCGGCGCCTGCGCCTTGAGGTCGGCGACCGTCCGCTCCATCCGCGCCAGCTCGTCGGCCCACGCGGCCATCTCGCGCGACGCCAGCGTGAGCTCCACGCCGAAGCGCCGCTGCGTCAGCTCCTGCGCCCGCTCCGCGCGCTTGCGCTGCCGGGCCAGCGACCGCACCTGCGACTGCACCTCGGTGATCAGGTCGTCGAGCCGTTGCAGGTCGAGCGAGGTCTCCTCGAGCCGGCGCTCGGTGGAGCGCCGGCGGTCGCGGTAGAGGCCCACGCCTGCGGCTTCCTCGAACAGCTCGCGACGCTCGTCGGGGCGATCCGACAGCAGCGCGTCGATCATCTTCGACTCGATCACCACCCCCGAGTCGGCGCCCAGCCCGGTGCCCCGCACCAGGTCGTGGATGTCGCGCAGCCGGCACGGAGCCCGGTTCAGGAAGTACTCCGACTCCCCCGAGCGCGACAGCCGGCGCGTGATCACGACTTCCTTGAACGGGACCGGGAGGATCCCCTCGTCATTCGAGAAGTGCAGCGACACCTCGGCCACGTTCACCGGCCGACGGGCGGACGACCCCTGGAAGATCACTTCCTCCATCTTCGCGCCGCGCAGCAGGCGCGCGCGCTGCTCGCCCAGCACCCACCGGACCGCGTCGGAGACGTTGGACTTCCCGCAGCCGTTGGGGCCGACGATCGCCGTCACCCCCTGCTCGAAGACGAGGTCGGTCGCATCGGCGAACGACTTGAAGCCGATGAGTTCCAGCTTGGTGAGCCGCACCTAGAACGCTCCCCCGGTCCGATAGACGAGAACGGGCTCCACCCGGGCCGCGCGGAGCGCGGGCACGTGCAGGGCCGCTTGTTGTGGCGATTCGAACGCGCCCGACAGGACCTCGGCGGTCCCGTCCGTGCGCCTCAGGGCATAGGCCGGAAGGCCCAGTCCGGAGAAACCCGAAACATATGCCGTCACCGAGTCGGACGGCACGTCCCCGGCGAGCCGGAACGCGAACGGCACCCGCACGATGCGTCCCTGGTCCGCCGCGAGCGTCCGGCGTCGGCGCAGCTGCGCCAGCAGCGACTCCGCCGCCGTGCGCGTCACGAGTGCGCCTGCGAACGCCTTGAACCAGAGCGTCCTCGACGCCCCGATCGTCGCCGGCGCCCACGTGGCGGCCGGGAAGGACGTCGGCTGCTCGGGCGTCCCGATGGCCCGCACCCGGGCGCCGCCCTCGGTATTGGCCGTGACCAGCTCGACCGCCCAGCCGGCAGCCAGCAGCGAGTCCGCCGGGTTCGCGACCTCGAGTGGCGGCTCGGGCGGGAGACTGTCGCGCGCCGAATCGGCGGCCGGCGGCGCCTCCGGCACCACCGCCGGCTCCGTCTGCGCCGCGACCGAATCGCGGGCGACACCCGGGTCCGTCCGGTCGGTGGCGACGCGCACACGCCAGAGCGACAGCGCCGCTCCGGCGGCGAGCGCGGCGGCGAACAGCAGGGCAGGGACGAGCCAGCGCCGGTTCCCTCGCCGCGCGGCCTGCGCCGGCGGCGGGCTCCACCCGCCGACCTCGGGGCCCGGGCGACGGGGCCGGGCCCCCGCAGGCTCCGGCCCGCGCCTCGGCTGCGGCGGCCCGGGCGGCACCGGCGGCCGGGGCGCCGCCGCAGGGCCACCCTGCATGGCGCCGTCGAGGACGGCCCTGAAGTCGGCCGTGGGGCGACGCGCGACCACCGGTTCGGGTGCCTTGGCGGGGGCCGCTCGCTTGATGTCCGCGAGCACGGTCGCGATCGTCGTCGTGCCGGGGCCCAGCAGCACGTCGGCCCCGACGCACACGGCGCCCCCCACGTGCTCCACGAGCGCGTCCAACCCCGGGGCGTCCGCGGTCGTCACGAGCAGCAGCGTCGCCCCCACCTCGCCAAAACCCGCCGCGAGCCGCTTCCAGCGGTCGCTCGCGATGATGTCCTCGCGCTGGACGTGCTCGCTGCCGCTCGGCAGCAGGTAGCAGTTGCCGAGCCCGGCGACCTCGCGCGCGATGCGGTTGAGCGACACGCCGTACAGGAATGAATCCACGATGCCCTCGGCGGGCGGCTCGCCGAGCAGGCCGATGATGGGTGCCGCGTCGCCGATCAGGTCGCCGAGCGCGACCCGGCGGATGGGCGCGATCGCCCGGGCCAGGCCCAGCGCGACCCATGCCGCCGCGTCGGCATCCCGGCCGACGACGACCGCCGAGGCGTGGCCGGCGAGCGTCGGGGAGGCCCGCACCCCGGCCTCGAACCATGCCGCGGCGCGCGGGTCGGACGGCGGCGCGATCACGGCGTGACGGGAATGATCCAGTGCTCGCGGCCCGTCGCCCGGCCGGCGCGGACCGCGGAGTCGCGCGTGGCGAAGGGACCCAGCACCACGCGGTGCACCGGCCCGCGCGCTCCCGGCACCGCCATGGCGCGCGCCGGCGCTCCCCCCTGCCGCAGCTGCGCCGCGAGCGACTCGGCGCGCGCCGGGTCCACCACCGAGGCGAAGCTCACCAGCCAACGCGGCTCGGCGGCCACGGTGCTATCTGCCCTCGCCCCCGCATCACTGACAGGCGCGGGCCGGGCTGCGGTCGCCTCGGTCGCCTCTGTCGCCTCGGCCGCCTCGGCCGCGCCGATCGCCGAATCGAGCGCGTCGGCCGCCACGCTCTCGACGCCGGCGAACACCGGCGGAGGGGCCTCGCCACCGCGGGCAGTGAAGCCGTCCCAGTTCGCGACGTGCCACCAGTCCAGGGCGCCGCCCGGTACCGTGGCGGCCCGCTGCAGGGTCACGGCGTCGAGCCGCGACACGTCGGGGCCAAGCACCACCAGCACGCTGCCGTCCGGCGCGACGGCCGGGAGGTCGTCGCGCCAGCTGCTCGACAGCGTCGAGCGCACCTGCCCGCTGGCGACGTCCACCGCCCACGCCGACTCACCCTGCGCGGGGCGCACCAGCACGAGGCGCCCGAGGCCGTCCATCCGGAGGTCGCGCGCCACGCCGGGCAGGCCCCAGGACGGGGCGTGCAGGTTGCGGTCCCGATCCACCAGTTCGATCGTCGTCGCGCGCTCGAAGACGGCGAGCACCGTGTTGCCGCTCGGCGTGGTGGTCACCGCCAGCGGCGGCGCCGCAGGAAAGCCGGCCAACGTCGTCACGTCCTCCAGCGTCGAGGCGGCCAGGCCCCGCACGGTACCCGGTGCGGCCACCCACAACCGCGACCCGACGGCCCCGGTCGCAAGGATGGCGCCTCGTGGCACCCCCACGCGCAGCGGGGCTCCGGTATCGGGAGGGCTCCAGCGCCAGACTTCGGCGCCTCGCGCCCCCGTCCCGATGGCGGTCAGTGATCCGTCGGGGATCGCCTGCAGCGCCGCGATCGGGCCGGGCAGGGCACCGCGCCACGTGATGCCGTCGGGGGAGACGCGCACGAGCCGACCCGTTCCGTCGAGTCCGGCCACGTCGCCCGCGCCGCCGACGAGGATCGCCTGCCGGAGGGCAGGACCGGCGGGCAGCAGCACGTTGCGCCGGACGTCGAGCCAGAGGATCGCCCCCTTTGCGCTCTGCAGCACGAGACGTCCGGCGGGAGCAGAGAACCCGAGCACCTTCGCCACGGGCGGGAGCGCCGCCTCGGAGCGCCAGATGGCGGAATCGAGCGAGGGCCATGCGTAGGCGCGCACCATGCCGCCGCTGCGGGCGACGCGGAAGGCGATCGTGGCGGGACCGGCGGTGGCGCGCATCGCCGGCCCCTGCGAGCGGGGCGCCGGACGGTCGGCACCGCCGCAGGCCGCAAGGCCGGCGATCGCCACGAGGAGAAGCGGGCGAGGCACGCCGGAAGATAGCGGCCTCAGCCCTCCGCGATCAGAAGCTCGGCCCCAGCGTCCACACCCAGTAGCCGCGCCGCTGCGGATCGGCGAGCGGGATCGCGTAGTCCCACCGCACCAGCGCCAGCCCGAACAGGTTGAGCCGCAGGCCGACGCCGTACGAGCCGAGGAACCAGCGCTGGCGGTCCTGCGTGGGGTCGTAATCGCCTGGCTTGCGCCAGGACAACGACTGGCCGGCACTCCAGGCCGCACCGACGTCGGCGAAGAAGAGGCCGTCGAGGGGCGGCAGCGCGATCGGCAACAGCCCGAGCTCGAGCCGGCGGACGACCGGGAATCGGACTTCGGCGTTCGCGTAGGCATTGCGGCTGCCCACCAGCTGCTGCGCCGCGCACCCGGCCGACGTGCCGGTGACCGACGGGACGCACCCGAAGGCGAAGTTCTCGCGGTCGTAGCCGCGGACGAAGAACGGGCGGCCGATGTACTGCGGGAAGAGCGCCTCGTCGCGCCCGGCCCGCCAGCGGCCGGCGACGCGGGTCGCGAAGGTGATCCAGTTGAAGAGGATCGGGTCGTAGCGCCGCGCGTCGGCCGACACCTCGTGGTACTGCACGTTGCCCAGCGTCGTCGAGGCGGACAGCCGCCACCGCCGGCCCGAGATCGGCCCGGTGTAGCCCATGAGCGTGTTGTCGCTCACGTAGCCAAGCACGGGGGAGAAGAAGGTGCGGCTGTTCAGGTTCTCGATCTGGGCCGGCTGCGGGACCGCGGCGAGCCGGCCGAACGGGTCCACCACCGCGTTGAACCGCAGGATCGACTGGCTCAGGTTGAAGAACTGCAGCCCGGCCTCGAAGCGCGTGAAGCGCGACAGCGGGTAGAAGCCGGTCGCGAACAGCCCGCGCTGCACGATGCGCAGCACCTCCTGCGATTGCGTGAAGGTGAAGCCATCCGGGTTCGGCGCGATCTGGTTGCCGAGGAACAGGAACAGCGGCGTCTGCGTCACGCCGGCCTGCCACTGGAAGCGGGTCCCCAGCTGGGTGTAAGCGGCGTAGAGCTGCGCCTCCTGCAAGCGGCCGTTGATCGCGCCGCTGATGGCGAGCCGGCTGTTCCCCATCAGGTCGCCGAAGACGATCGTCGTGCCGCCGAAGAGGCCGCGGCCGAAGTTGTCCTGCGAGTAGCCCACGGTCGGCTGCGCCACGTACTCGGGCTCGAAGGCCGTCCGGTACGCGTAGCGGCGGAACGACGCGGTGTCGGGCAGCGCGAAGTCGGCGCTGTCGGCCATCGCGACGACGGTCACCGGCCCGCCGGCGACCGACGGGCCGCGGAGCGACGGAGGGCTCGCCGAGGGCCGCACGCCGCCGGCACCGCGGTAGAGCGAGACGCGGCGCGACTGACCGTCGAGCGAGGTCTCGTCGCCGCGCGTCGGCGTCTCGACCTCGGCGACCGGCGCCTGCGCCACGACCGTCGCGCCCTCCGTCGGCTGATCGCGCCACGGCTGCTTCTTGAGCTGGCGCGGGTTGGCGATGGACCAGACGCTCACGTCGCCGGCGTCGAAGTACACGAATGCCATCCGATCCGCCCCGCGCGCCCACGTGAGCGCGGGGGACATCTCGGTGAGCGACGACACGCCGCCCGGCACGTTCGTCAGCCGGTAGTGCTCGCGCTGCACCAGGTCGTACAGGAAGATGTTGTCGATCCCCGACCGGTCGCTGATGTAGGCCACCGACTTGCCGTCCGGCGCCCACTGCGGGTTGATGCTGCGGCCCTTCTGGCCCGGTACGACCGTCACTGCCCCCGATTCGACGTCCAGCAGCGCGAGCCGGAGAGGCGAGAAGCGCAGGACGTCGAAGTCGGTTTCGCGCCCGCGATCGCTCGCGAAGGCGATCACCTTGCCGTCCGGGGACCACTGCGGCATGAGATCGCCGTAGCGGTCCTGCGTCAGCTGCCGGAAGCCGGTGCCGTCGCGGTTGACGACGTAGAGGTCGGTGAGGCCCCCGCGGTTGCCGCTGAAGGCGATGCGGCTGCCGTCGGGCGACCACGTAGGGCCGGTGACCCCGTCGAGCGGCAGGTCGGGGAACTCCTTGACGATCCGGCGCGACTTCACGTCCACCAGATACAGGATGTCGCGCCCCGCCTTCATCGCCGTGAAGGCCAGCGTGCGGCCGTCGGGGGAGAAGGCGCTCTGCGAGTACAGCAGGCGCAGCTCCTCGAAGTCGGAGTTCGTGGTGGTCTTGATCAGCCGCCGCAGCCGCTTGCCGGTGCGCCCGTCGGCCAGCCACAGGTCGGGGAAGACCTCGCCGCGCAGGAACGAGCCGTAGCCGATGTACGCGATGTAGGCCCCGTCCGGCGACAGCGCCGGGGCGACGAAGAACGGTGCCCCACCCGTCTTGCGCTCCGACAGCAGCGGCTGCGAGAACTTCCGCGGGCGCTCGCGCTCGGCGATCTGCGGGAGGTACTTCGACTGCAGGTGCTCCTTCCACTCGTCCGACAGCTCCTCGAGCGACAGCCCCAGCTCCCGCCGGAACGCCCGCTCGATCCCGAGCGTCGGCGCCGCGTTCATGATCTCGCCGATCGCCTCGTCGCCCCACCGCTGGCCCACGTACTGCCAGAGGGAGTGCCCGAACGTGTACGGGAAGAAGAGGTCCGGCCGCTGCGTCATCTGCTCGATCGACGGGATGCGCCCGTTGACCGCCGCGTCCCGCATGATCATGTCGAGGTACGGCAGCCGGCCGCCGTAGTACAGGTACTCCGGCATCCCCTCCATGAACCACAGCGGCGGCTGCACGTTCGCCAGGTCGCGCAGCCCCTGTCCCGCGCGGCCGCGCGCGAAGATGTCGTACTGGAAGACGTGCGTGAGCTCGTGCTGCAGCACGTGCTCGAACGTCCGGTAGTCGCCCGTGAAGGGGATCAGCGCGCGGTGGCGCAGCCCTTCCGCCACCGCCCCCGTCCCCTCCCCGAGGTCGCCGGTGACGTTGTTCTGCCCGAAGTCGCCGCGCGTCGCGAAGAACAGCAGCGGCTTCTTCTCGCGGAACTGGTGGTTCAGCAGCCGCGTCAGCCGCGCGTACGAGCGCTCCGCCATCCGCGCCCCGTCCACCGCCGCCTCGGCGATCTCGGGGTAGTAATGGATCAGGAAGTGCTCGGTCTCGAGCACCCGCCACTTGAACTGCCGGTACTGCACCTGGTTCTGCCCGAAGGCGACGTCGCCCCACTGGGCGCGCACCGGCGCGGCGGCGAGCGCGAGGCCCCCCAGCGCCAGACCAAGGCGGGCGAGGCGGCCGGTCATGACGCGAGGCGCGCGGCGGGGACGACCGGGGCGTCGCTCCACAGCCGTTCCAGCTGGTAGTACGTCCGCAGGGCCGGGACGAACAGGTGGACGATCACGTCAACGAAGTCGAGCACGACCCACTGGCCCGCCTCCGCCCCCTCGACGTGGTGGACGCGATGCCCTGCCGCCTGCGCTGCCTCGACGAGCTTTCCCGCCGTCGAGCGCACGTGCGTGTTCGACGTGCCCGTCGCCACGACGAACCAGTCGGCGAGGTCGGTCACGTCGCCCACCCGCAGGATCGTCACGTCCTGCGCCTTGGCGTCGTCGAGCGCGGCCGCCAGCGCCCGCGCCAGCGCGTCGGACGGCCGGGCGGTGCGGCGGGGGGCGGCAGGAGCAGTGCTGGGCATCAGGGAAGCCAACCCGGGAGACGGGAGAAGGTTCCCCCACGTTAATGCGCCGCGCACACGCGCGGCGACGGGGGGGCGAACGGCGACGGGCCGCCGCCGGGGTGCGGCGACGGCCCGTCCCTCCGGACGACACGCGTCAGGCCTTGATCACCCAGACCTTGATCTCGGGGTGGACGCCCGCGTGCAGCCGCACCGGCACCTTGTACACGCCCAGCGCCTTGATCGGCTCGTGCAGCTCGATCATGCGCTTCTCGACCTCGCCGAACCCCTGCGCGTGGAGCTGGTTGGCGATGTCGGCCGCCGTGACCGACCCGAAGAGCTTGCCCTCGTCGCCCACGCGAACCGAGAAGGTCAGCTGCACCGGCTCGAGCTTCGTCGCGATCGCCTGCGCGGCCCCGCGGCGCGCCTGCTCGGCCGCCTCGAGGCGGGCGCGCTCCTGCGCGATGCGCTTCCGGTTGCCCGGCGTCGCCTCGTAGGCGACGCCGCGGGGCAGGAGAAAGTTGCGGGCGTAACCGTTCGAGACCTTCACGATCTCGCCCGGCTCGCCAAGGTTGTCCACCGCTGCGCGCAGGATCACTTCCATCGTTCGCTCCGTGTCAGTCCAGCCAGGGTATCCGTCAGGGCGTGTCGGCCGCGAGGCGCCGCCGCCAGTCGATCCAGGTATCCGACAACCCGATGCATGCAGCTGTCGGCAGCACGGCCTGGATGAAGATCAGGCCGATCATGGCAGCCAGCACCGTCGCAACGGGGCCCGGTGCCGTGAAGAACCACAATACGCCGATGCCGCGAACGGCATACAGCGTGCCGAAGAAGACCAGTAAATTCGCCGCGACCCCCCGGATCGGCGCAAGTCCCGGCGTCACCACCACGGCCAATCCCGCGACGATCGCCCACACCAGCCCGTCCGGGAACCGGAATTCGGCCAGCGGCGACAGCGGGAGCCCCAGTCGCACCCGGCTGAAGCGGTGATACAGCGCCCAGCCCAGCGCCAGGATCGCCAACGACTCGAGGGCCAGCAGCGCCGGTGCCACGGCAGTCAGCGCCGCGGGGACGCGCTGCTGGGCGAGATCCACGAACGCCCGGACCTCCGTGAGCTGTGCCGCCGCCTCGGGGGAGTTGCCGCGCCGCACCTGCTCCGTTGCGAGCCGGAGGAATTGTTCGCCCACCGCCCGCACCGACTCCGCGTACCGTTCGCGCACGAGGGACAGGCCCCGGGCCAGCCCCGGCCCAAGCGTCTGGACGAACAGGGCCAGCACCGCGACGGCGATCGCCACCGACGCCAGCGCCCGGGTAAGGAAGGGCCCCGGCCGCGCGAGCGTCACCGTGCCGTACGTCGCCCCCAGAACGAGCGCAAAGGCCCCTTCCAGGGCCGGCAGCCCCTGCATGCCTCCGGGGCGCTGCAGGAGACTCCACCCCGCCAGCAAGGTCCACGCAAGGGCGGAAAAGGCGCTCCCCCCGAGCCGCCACGCCGCGATCATCAGGCCGGCAACGACAGCGATCACGAACAGCAGGGCGTCGGCGAGCGGCCCGAGGATACGACTGGCGATCAACACGAAGGCGAGTGCGACGAGCACTCGCCCCCAGCCCCGTTCCCGCGGCACCGCTGCCGCCGTCGTCTCCGAGGTCATCGCCCTGCGACCGGGGGCGGCGGTCACGCGGACCGCCGCCCGGTCGGACTCACGCCGCCTGCGCGCGGACGTACGGCATCAGCGCGAGGTAGCGAGCCCGCTTGATCGCGGTCGAGAGCTGCCGCTGGTGACGGGCGCACGTGCCCGACAGGCGGCTGGGGAGGATCTTCCCCTGCTCGGTGAGGAACCGGCCGAGCGTGCGCTCGTCCTTGTAGTCGATCCAGCGAATGCGGGACTCGCAGAAGGGGCAGGCCTTGGCTTGGCGGCGCATGGGCTATTCCTCGTCCTCGTCGTCGTCGTCCCGGCGCTTGCCGACGAAATCCGTGTCGGCCACGGCGTTCGCCGGGGCGCCGAGCTCGTGCTCGTAGATGGTCAGCAGGTAGCGCAGGACGCCCTCGTCGAGCTTGAGCGCGCGCTCGAACTCGGGGAGGACGGCCGGCTCGACCGTGAACCGCGAGACGACGTAGTAGCCGGTCTCGCGCTTGCCGATCGGGTAGGCGAGCTGGCGGCGGCCCCAGTGGTCGGCCGTGAGGCCCTCGACCTTGCCGAGGAGGGCGGTGAATCGGGCGAGCTTCTCGCCGATGGCGGCATCCTCGAGCGTGCTGTCGAAGATGAACACCGCTTCGTACGTGCGGGTCATGTGGCTCCCTGTGGACGATGTCCCCGGCACGGTTCGCCGGAGAAGGGTGAGCCTCGAAACATAGACGTCAGCGACACCCCGGTCAACTCGACGCGGCGGCCGCGTCCGTGCGCGGTCGAGCTAGCCCTTCGCCAACTGAGCGAGGATCGTCTCCGCCAGCGTCTGCTCGTCCCAGCCGTCCCACCCGGGCGCCACCGCGATCTGCACGCGGTCGGCACCCGAGTTGCACTCGACGGTCACCAGCTCGGTGCCGGTGGTCGCGACAACGGGGCTGTCCGGCAGCTCGAGGCAGATCCACGTCACGCCGCGGCGATCTTCGACGGTTCGCATGGCGCGGGAAGCTAACGCCGGTCAGCAGGCCTTGCGGCGATGGTCCCGGGGCCGGCACACGAAGCCGCCGGTGGCCCACAAGCCGGCCCCGGCGGCGCGCGCCCGCGCTTCGGCCCGTTCCAGCCGCTTGGCGGTCGCACGGTCCACGTCGGCCCCCTCGTAGCGGATCGCATAGCCGTCGCCCACCAGTTGCTCGTTCACGCTGGTGCCGTCGGCGAGCCGCACGAAGGCCAGGACGCGGTTGAAGCGGTCGCGTGCCACGCGACCGGTCTCGAGCGTGACCGGCGTCCCCACCGGCGCCAGCCGCGCCAGCGCGCGGGTCGCGGCATCCCCGTGCGGCCGCTGGCTGCGCTCCGGGGCATCAATGCCGACGAGCCGGACGCGGCGCCCGTCGGCACACCGCAGCGTGTCGCCGTCGGTGATGCGCGCGACGACGCACTCGGCCGCCGGCGGGGCGGGGGGGAGCACGGGAAGCGTCACGCCCCACCCCGCCGCCGCGAACGCCGCCGCGAACACTGCCGCGAACGCTGCCGCGAACGCTGCCGCGAACGCTGCCGCGAACGCTGCCGGGTCGGCCGCGCCGTCACTTGGCCGACGTCAGGAAGAGCATCACGTCGCCGTCCTGCACGACGTAGTCCCGGCCTTCGGCCCGCGCGACGCCCTTCTCCTTCGCCCCCTTCCACCCGCCGTGCGCGAGGAAATCGGCGTAGCTGCACGTCTCGGCCCGGATGAACGCCTTCTCGAAGTCGGTGTGGATCACGCCGGCCGCGACGGGGGCGGTGTCGCCGCGGTGGATCGTCCACGCGCGCACCTCCTTCTCGCCGGCGGTGAAGTAGGTCTGCAGCCCGAGCAGGTGGTAACCGGCGCGGATGAGCCGGTCGAGCCCGGCGCTCTCGATGCCGAGCGAGGCCAGGAACTCGCCGCGCTCCTCCGGCGGGAGCTCGGCGAGTTCGCTCTCGATCTTCGCGCTGAACGTCACGACCTCGGCCGGCTCGTGCGCAGCGGCGATCGCCGCCCGCAACGCGGTGACGTGCGGGCCCTCGCGGCCGGCCAGCTCGGCGTCGGTGACGTTGGCGGCGTAGAGGATCGGCTTCATGGTCAGCAGGGCGAGCGGCCGGAGCACGGCGAGCTCGCCCGCCCCGAGGCCGGCATGCCAGAGCGCGGTGCCCGCGGCCAGCGCGGCGTGCGCCCGCTCGAGGACGGGGAGCTCGGCCAGCGCTTCCTTGTCGCCGGTCTTCGCGGTGCGCTTGACCTTGTCGAGCCGCTTCTCGACCGACCCGAGGTCGGCGAGGGCGAGCTCGATCTCGATGATCTCGCGGTCGCGCACCGGGTCAACGCCGCCCATGACGTGGGTGACGTCGGGGTCGTCGAAGCAGCGGATGACGTGCACGATCGCGTCGGTCTCGCGGATGTTGCTGAGGAACTTGTTGCCGAGTCCCTCGCCGCTGGCCGCCCCCTTCACGAGGCCGGCGATGTCCACGAACTGCACGGCCGCGGGCACGACCTTGCGGGGATTGACGAGCTTCGCGATTTCGCCGAGCCGGGCGTCGGGCACCTCGACCATGCCGACGTTCGGATCCACGGTGCAGAACGGGTAGTTCGCCGCCTCGGCCTTCGCGGCGGTGAGGGCATTGAACAGGGAAGACTTGCCGACGTTGGGCAAGCCGACGATGCCGAGGGAGAGCATGGGGAAGGGAGGAGGGGCGACCGCGCGCACCGCGCCGCGCGGGCGACGCGAGCCGGCCGCGCGGTGAAATGTACTCGGGCGGATTCCCCGGCGGTCAGTTGAAGCGGTTCATCGCCTCCAGCACGCCGTGCGCGACCCAGCACTCCACCGCCTCGACCATCCGCGGCAGGGCCTCGCGCACGAAGGCCGCCTCGTCCTTGCCGAATTTCGCGAGCACGAAGTCCGCGAGATCGCCACCGAGGCGCCGCTCGTCCTCAGGCCGGATGCCGATGCGAAGCCGCGCGTAGTCGCCCGAGCCGACCATGCGCTGCACGTCCTTGAGCCCGTTGTGGCCGCCCGGCGATCCCTTGGGTCGGAGCCGCATCGCCGCGAGCGGGAGCGCGACCTCGTCCACGAGCACGAGGAGGTCGTCCGCCGCCTTCCAGAGCGGGCGGCGCAGGTACTGGCCGAGGACCCGGCCGCTCAGGTTCATGTACGTCAGCGGCTTCACGAGGCGCACACGGACGTCGCCCAGCCGGTGGTCGGCGGCGAGGGCCTCGCCGTCGCGCTTCCATGCGCCGCCCCCCCAGCGCTCGTGGCAGGCATCGAGGAGCCACCAGCCGACGTTGTGGCGGGTCTCCGCGTATTCGGGGTCGGGATTGCCGAGGCCGAGGATGAGCTTCATCGGGGGTCGGGAGCGGACGCGCGACGGGACGTCGCGATGGGCGCGACGCGTCGCGGGGTCGGGGAGCGCGGGTCGGGGAGCGCGGGTCGGGGAGCGCGGGTCGGGGAGCGCGCTGCATGCAGTCTGGAGCGGGCCCCGCCAACGAAACAGCCCCTGCCCAGGGGCAGGGGCTGCGCGCGACGCGGCCGGTCGTACCTACTTGGCCTCGGCTTCCTCTTCCTTCTTGCCCTTCTTGAGGACTTCCGGCTCCGCCACGGCGGCGGCCTCCGCCGGCGCCTCGTCGTGGGTCTTCGGCGCCGAGATGACGCAGACGGTGGCGTCCTCGTCGGTCAGCACTTCGACACCCGCCGGGACCGAGAGGTCGCGGACATGGATCGAGTCGCCGACGCCGAGCGCGGAGACGTCCACGTCGAGATGGCCCGGGATGTTCGACGGGTCCACCTCGATCTCGAGTTCGCGCATCGTCTGGTCGAGGATGCCGCCGCCGTTGCGGACGCCGTCGGCGGTGCCGACGAGGACGAGCGGGATGCGGACGGTGATCTTCTCGCCGGCGACCAGCTCCTGGAAGTCCACATGGAGGATTTCCTTCCGGAACGGGTGCCGCTGGATCTCCCGGATCAGCGTGCGCGCCGTCGTGCCGTCGAGCGAGAGCTCGATGACGGTGCTCGAGGCCTCGATGCGCTCGAGGAGCCGGCCGAGCTCACGGGCGGGCACCGCAATCGGGGCGGCGTCGCGGGCATGGCCGTAGATGACGCCCGGCACGTGCCCGGAGAGGCGGAGCTGGCGGGCCACGCCCTTGCCGGTGCCGGCGCGGGTCGAGGCGGAGAGAGTCGCAGTAGCCATCGGAGGGTCCTCGGTCAGTCGAACAGCGACGACACGGATTGGTCGCTGTGGGTGTAGCGGATCGCCTTGGCGAGCAGTTCGCCGACGCTCAGGATGGTGAGCTTGTCGAACCGCCGTTCGGGCGGGATGAACATCGAATCGGTCACGGTCACCTCGGCGATGGGCGCCTCGGAGAGCCGCTGGACGGCGGGGCCGCTGAGGAGGGCGTGCGTGGCGCAGGCATAGACGTCCCGCGCCCCCATCCCCTTGAGCGCCCGCGCGGCCTCGGCCATGGTGCCGGCGGTGTCGATCATGTCGTCGCAGAGGAGGCAGTCCTTGCCCTCGACGTCGCCGACCACGTTCATCACCTCGGCCACGTTGGCCTTCGGCCGCCGCTTGTCGATGATCGCGAGCGTGGCGTCCAGCCGCTTCGCGAACCCCCGGGCCATCTTCGCCGAGCCGACGTCCGGAGCGACGACGACCAGGTCCTGCAACTGCTTCTTGCGGTAGTGGCTGACCAGAACCGGCGCCGCGTAGAGGTGATCCACGGGCTTGTCGAAGAACCCCTGCAGTTGGTGCTGGTGGAAGTCGAGCCCGAGGACGCGATCGGCGCCCGCGCCCTCGATGATGTTCGCCATCAGCTTGGCGGCGATCGCCACGCGCGGCTGGTCCTTGCGGTCCTGCCGGGCGTAGCCGTAGTACGGCATCACCACCGTGATCCGCGCCGCCGACGCCCGTCGGGCCGCGTCGATGAGGAGCAGGAGCTCCATCACGTTGTCGGCCGGCGGATTGGTCGGCTGCACGATGAAGACGTCGGACCCGCGGATGTTCTCGTCGAGCCGCACGAAGATTTCGCCGTCCACGAACCGCGTCACCGTCGCCTTGCAGAGATCCGTGCCCAACTGACGGGCGATTTCCTCCGCCAACGGCCGGTTGGCCGTGCCGGAGAGCAGCCGGAATCCGTGCGAGGAAGACGGGGAGGCGTCCATGACCGAGCCTTGAAATGTGTTCCCGCCGGCGCGCCGTGTCAACCGATAAGCCCTTGACGGGTAACGCGGTACGTTCGGCGGCGACCGCACGGCGCGAGGGGCGCCGCGACGCGTCCTTCCTGTGGCCGCACGGCGATGCGGCCGGCGTCGCCGGCGGCGCGGGGCCGCGGGATTGCCCCTGGTGGATTCGAACCACCATCATCGGATCCAAAGTCCGAGGTCCTGCCGTTGAACGAAGGGGCAGCAACCGCCTCACCGGCGGCACTCGTGCAAGCTACGCCAGCCGCTCCACCGGCTCAACGCGCGTCGCCGTCACCGTCTGCGCCAGCACGTCGATCGACTCCGGCACCGTCGCGGGATCCACCTCGAGCCCGAACAGCTGCACGTCGTCCGGGAACGGCGAGCCATCGGGCATGTTCGGGAGCACCGCGAACACCGTCGCCCCCGAGCCGGAGAGCATCGTGAAGCCGCCCGCCTCCGGCGGCAGCGCCTCCTCGAAGTACCGCAGCGCGTCGGCCACGCCGTCGTGCCGCTCGGCGACGACGGGCTCGAAGTCGTTGCAGGCCAGTGCGACCACGTCGGTCCAGTCGCGCACGTCCTCAGGGGCGAGCCCGAGGCGAGGGACCGGCTGGCCCGGCACGCGCGAGGCGTCGAGCCAGCCGTACGCCGCCTTCGTGTTGACGCCTGTGGTGAAGGCCGCCAGCAACACCAGTGCGCGGGGCAGGGCGGGAACCGGCTCCAGCCGCTCGCCGTAGCCGCGGCCGATCGCCAGCACGTCGTCCCCGGCAAGGAACGGGACATCGGCCCCGAGCCCGGCCCCGAGGGCCTGCAGCGCCGTCGTCCCCAGCGGACGCGGTGCCATGGCGTCGAGGGCGCGCAGCACCGCCCCGGCATCGGCGCTCCCGCCCCCGAGGCCGCCGCCGACGGGGATTCGCTTCTCGACGTGGATCGCCCACCCCGAGGGCCATCCCGCCTGCCGTGCGTAGGCCTCGGCGGCCCGCCAGGCGAGGTTCTGTTCCGCCGGCCCGAGGCCGGTCTCGGGAAGCATCGGGCCGTCGAGCTCGAGGTGCCGTGCGCCGTCGGTGGCCGTGACCGTGACGACGTCATGGAGCGCGAGCCGCTGGAACAGCGTCTCGAGCGGGTGGTAGCCGCTCGCGTCCGGCGGCAGTACGCGCAGGACGAGGTTGACCTTCGCCTGCGCCGCCACCCGCGCGGCCGGGCCCCGGGGCGGTCGCGTCATGCGCTCGCCTCCGCAGCGCGCTCGTCGCGCGCCATCTGGCCCAGCGACAGCCCGAGGCGCGTGAAGTAGAGGGCGCCGATCACGGTCACCGGCACGTAGGTCAGCAGGTGGTAGCCGAACGCCCAGGCGACGGCGCGGTCGGCTGCGACGCCGTACACACCCAGCCCCGCCTTGGCGACCGACTCGAAGACGCCGAAGAAGCCCGGCGACGACGGCAGCGCCACGCCGATCGCGATGACCCCCTGCAGGAAGTTCGCGGCGCTGAACGGCAGGGTGATGCCGACGGCCTCGAAGCCGAGCCAGAAGGCGAGCGCGTTGAGCAGCCAGTGCGCCAGCGTCCACGCGAAGACCAGCGCGAAGCGCCGCGGCGACCGCAGCACTCCCATGCCGCTCGCGAAGCTCCGCAGCAGGGCCGTGCCCCGCGCCTCGAGGCGCGGGGCGACCCGGCCGGCGAGCCCTTCGAACAGCCGCACCACCACGTTCGGGGCGAAGGCCAGCATCCCGACGAACACCGCGGCCCCGGCGCTGAGCACTCCGAGCGAGAGAGCGATGTCGCGCACCGGGCGGCCGCCCAGCGTCACGTCGGCCGGGAAGCCCGGCGCCACCAGGGCCGACGACAGCAGCAGCAGCAGGACGACCGAGTCGAGCAGGCGGTCCACGACGAGCGAGGCGAAGGCGGCGGCGAACGGCACGTCGCGGCGCTCGCGCGTGAGGGCGAAGGCGCGCGCCAGTTCGCCGGCGCGCGCGGGGACGACGTTGTTCACCATCATCCCGATCGTGGTGGCGCGCCACAGCGGGCCGAACGGAACGTCCGGCGCCACATCGTGCAGGATGGGGGCCCAGCGCAGCGCGCGCAGCGCGAAGATCCCGGTGCCGCAGACCACGCTGCCCGCGAAGTACCACGGATTCGAATTCCGCAGGACGGCCCACACCGCCGGGAACGAGACGTCCCGCAGCGTCCACGCCAGCAGCCCGACGCTCAGGACGATGCCGAGCGCCCCGCGCCATCCGAACCGCACGCCTTACTCGGCCCCGACGAGTTCGAGCAGGTCGAAGAGCTCGGCGAGCTCGTCCGATGTGGCGTCGCCGCGCCGCCGGATGGCCTCGCGCACCTCGAGCGCGCGGGCGAGGGCTGCGCGTCCCCGGTACACCAGCCGCTCGATCGGCACGATCGAGTCGTCGGCGATGTCGCTCGGTGGCACGAGCGGGGTCGTCGCCAGGGCGTCGAGGCCCGCGAGCCCCTGCGCGACGAGGGCCTGCAGCGGCGTCGCCGGTGCCGCGGCGGCCGCTACCCGCGGTGGCGTGGCGGCACGACCCGGCGTCATCGTCGGCGGCGTGGGCCGCCGCTGGGGCACCGCGGCCGGGCTCGCCGGTGGGGTCACCGAGCGCGTCGCGAGGGCCGGCGTGGGCGTCCGGCGCGCGACGACGGGCACCTCTGCGGGGGTCAGGGCCGCGTCACGCAGTCGGCGCGCCACCGTGTCGCTGCTGGCGCGGGGATCGGCGAGGGCCGTCGCGGCCGCGTCCACCGCGGCGAGGGCCGCCGACTCGAGTCGTGCCGCCCCTTCGATTCGGCGGTTCAGGAAGGCCGAGACCGCATCCTCGCGGAAGCTCGCCGCCACCTGCGCGAGGTCCCGCATGCCGCGGCGGAGCTCACGCGCCGCGCGGTCGCGCGCCGCGGGGTCCCGCGCCACGCGGGCGTCGGCGATGAGCCGCCGCAGGTGCTCGGCCTGGCTGACTACCTCGAGCCGGAACCGCTGCGCGGACGTGGTCGGTGGCGCGGGGGAGGCGCTGATCACGTGGGGCCCGTTGTCGCCGTGGTAGAGGTCGGCGATCGGCACGATGCGGTCGTCCGCGCCCTGGCGGCGGTCGAGCGCGGCGACGGCCGCGCCGAACCGGGCGAGCGACGGGGCGCCGGCAGGAAGGGGCTGCTGCGCCTCGAGGGTCGGTGCAGCGTCGGCGAGCACGTCCTCCGCGGCGACCAGCACCTGCATCGCGGCGTCGTCGAGACGATCGCCCCGCTCCGCCGGCCGCATCGCGCGCGCGATCCCCTCGACGAGGTCGGCGATCGCCGGATGCTCGCGCAACGCCGCTATGCCGCGGAGCCGATGAACTCGGTCGGTCAGCGGGCCGAGCGCGGCTGGGTCGTCCGGGCGCCCGCGGACCATCGCGATCGCGACCTGGAGGGCCCTCGCCTCGATGGCGAGGATCCCCGCCGTGGCCGAGCCGCCGGCGAGCGGCGGCGTGGCGGCGCGGGCGCCCGGAGCGAAGGCGTCGAGCTCGGCTGCGAGGCTGCGAGCCCGTGCCTCGTCGGCGGTGGTCAGCCCGGCCGACGTGCGCACCAGCCGGCGGAGTTCGTCCACCGTCGAAACGAGCGCCGAGCGCTGCCCGGCACCCCATGGCATGCCGCCGTCGCGGACGGCCCGGGTCGCCCGCTCGAGCGCGCCGGCAAGCTCGGCCACCACCGGCACCCTGGCCATCATCGCCGCGCCGCGCAGGGCGCGGGCGTGGCGGTGCAACCCGTCGGCGTCGGGCTCGCCGCCTGCGGACACGAGCGCGTCGAGCCGGTCGAGGTGTTCGGCCGCCTCGAGCGTGAAGAAATCGAGTAGTCCGCCGGGTGCGGTCATGGGCTGGTCAAGGGTGACGCCACGTCCACAACAAGACGGTTCGTCGTGCCGAACGGTAACGCGGACCGTGGGCGTGGTCACGCATCGCCGCGGCGCCCCGTGTCACGCCCGCGCTCCGCCGCCGGTCCCGCGGGCGGCGTCCATCGCCGAGCGCATCTCGCCGATGGCGTCGGCGAGCCCGAGGAAGACGCTCCGGGCGACCAGCGAGTGGCCGATATTGAGCTCCTCGACGTCGTCGAGCGCGGCCACCGGGCCGACGTTCCGCACGGTGAGGCCGTGCCCCGCATGTACCGCGAGCCCCAGCCGGCGTCCCAGCGCGGCGGCGTCGGCGAGGGCCCGCAGGGTCGTCGGGTCGCCCGGCTGGTGGGCATAGGGGCCCGTATGGAGCTCGATCGCCGACACGCCGAGGTCCCGGGAGCGCTGCACGCTGTCGGCGTCCGGGGCGATGAACAGGGCCGTGCGCACCCCCGCTGCCTCGAGCCGCTCGATCGACCGGCGCAGCCCGGCGGGGTCGCGGGAGACGTCGAGGCCGCCCTCGGTGGTGACCTCCTCGCGGCGCTCGGGGACCAGCGTCACCTGGTACGGGCGCAGCCGCTCGGCCAGCGCGATCATCGGGGGGGTGTTCGCGATCTCGAGGTTCAAGACGGTGGTGACCTCGCGCGCCAGTGTTTCGATGTCGGCGTCCTGCATGTGGCGGCGGTCCTCGCGCAGGTGCGCGGTGATGCCGTCGGCCCCGGCCCGCTCGCACAGGCGGGCGGCGGCGACCGGGTCCGGTTCGTCCGTCCGGCGGGCCTGTCGGATCGTCGCGACGTGATCCACGTTCACGTAGAGCCGCAGCGCACGGGTTGAGGGCATTGCCGATCTCGGGTTAGCGTTCCGCCGAACCTCACGGAGAGACGGATGCGACGCAAGGGAAGGCACGTGTTGACGCTGCTGTTGGCCGCGGTGGCCGTCGGATGCGCTTCGGCCGCACGGCCCGGGGCCGCCGACGGATGGGCGACGCCGCGGGAAGCCCTCGCGGCGTTCCTCGCCGCCGCGCAGGCCAAGGACATTGACGCCATGAGCCGGGCGTGGGGCGGGGAGCGCGGCTCCGCCGCGACGTACATGCGGCGGGATGAGCGCGAGAAGCGGCTGACGATCATGCAGTGCCACCTGCAGCACGACTCGTCGCGCGTCCTCGGTGAGTACCCCGTGGACGCCGGGCGCCGCGGGTTCCGGGTCGAGATGACGTTTCGCGGGGTCACGCGCGCGACGACGATGCAGGCAGCACCCGGACCCAACGGTCGCTGGTACCTGGAGTCCGCGGACATCGAGAAGACGGCCGAGTTCTGCCGGATCGGCGGCGTCGGCAAGACGTAGCCGAGGCACCGGTGAACCCGGCACTGGTGAACCCGGCACTGGTGAACCCGGCACCGGTGAACCCGGCACCGGGCTTCGCGGTTAGTGTTCCGTCAGCTCGACGAGGACCCCGGCGGTGCTCGATGGATGCAGGAAGGCGATGCGCTTGCCTTCGGCGCCCATGCGGGGCACCTCGTCGATGAGCTTCACCCCGGCGGCCTTGGCACGTGCGAGCGTGCCCTCGAGGTCGTCGACGGCGAAGCAGACGTGATGGATCCCGGGTCCGCGCTTGGCGAGGAACTTCGCGATCGGCGACTCGTCGCTCGCGGGTTCGAGCAGCTCGACGAGCGACTCGCCGGCGCCCACCGCCTCGATGCGGGCGCCGTCGGCGTCGGCCAGCGGCACCTCGGGCATCCCGAGGAGGTCGCGGTAGAAGGGCAGGATCGCGTCGAGGTCGCGCACCGCGATGCCGATGTGGGCAATGCGCGTGCCGCGCGGAGCAGGATCGGACATGTTGGGAGTTCCCGGGGAGGCCGGGACGAATCGTAATCACCCGCAACCCGCCGGGGGTGCCCGGCACGAGAGCAGACCCATGGGCAATGCCGCGCTCGCGGTGACCGACGCGACGTTCGAGAGCGAGATCCTCCAGCACGACGGTCTCGCGATGGTGGACTTCTGGGCCGAGTGGTGCGGCCCGTGCAAGATGATCGCGCCGACGATCGAGGCGCTGGCGACCGAGTACGCCGGCAAGGTGAAGGTCGCGAAGGTGGACGTGGACGCGAACAGCACCTGGGCGCAGAAGTACAACGTCCGCTCCATTCCTACCCTCCTGTTCTTCAAGGGTGGGCAGGTGGTGGACCAGGTGGTCGGTGCCCTGCCGAAGCCGGCGATCGAGGCGAAGCTCAAGGCGCACGCCTGACCCGGGCGGTCCGGCCGGCACCGGGGTGGCGCCAACCGCCGCCCCGGTGTTCGTTTTCGCCCCAGATGCCCGCGACAACGGATGGCCTCCGCTGGCCCCATGCCCGCGTCCTGCTGCCCAGGACGCGGCTGGCGTACGTCCACCTCCCCAACCTGCTCAACGACGCCCTGCGCGACCGGACGGCCCGCGTCTTCGGCTACGTGGCGATCTGGCTCGAGAAGGAGCTGGTGATGCTCTTCCTGCAGGAGGGCACCGTCTCGACCGCCACGACGACCGCCGATGGTCGCACGTGGCAGCCGATCGCCATTTCCGACGCGATCGGCAGGGTACCGGTGAGCCCCGAGTTCGGCGCGCTCTGCTTCCACGAGGCGGCGGACGAACAGTTGGCCGCCATGTACTGGAGCCAGGTGCAGCCATGCATCGCGTGGCCGCCCGAGTTGCCGACGCACGACGGGGCGGCGGTGCTGTCGTACCTCTCGGCCACCCTGTTCGAAGGCGTACTCGAGGTGCGCACCGGTGGGCGCGCCTCCTACTGCACCTTCCGACTTGGCCAGCCCATGCACGGGTATTTCGCCGTCCCCGGCGACGGAACGCCGGCCGAGCGGATTGCCGCCCTGCTGTGCACGACCATGCCGATGGATCTGGGCGTATCGGTGGACGTGCCGGTGCTCCAGCTCCGGCGCCACGGCGTCCCGCCGGTGCTCCCCGTGCAGGCCCCGCCGGCCCTCATCGCCGCCTACCGCGAGCTGGTCCGGCTGCTCGTGACGCGACTGGTCGAGGCGGGGAACGCCCAGGCGCCGCAGGTGGCCGAACAGGCGCGGCTGAACCTCGCCGCGACCCAGCCGCTGCTCCAGCACTTCACCCTCGATCACCGGCCCCTCCGCGACCCGGTCGTGGATGCCGCGACGCTCACCACGACGATCGCCAGATGGACGACGGACGTCCTCTGGGGCGCGGCCGCCGCGGGCCCCCCGCCGGAGCAGGTGCTCGCCGAGGTCGGGCGCGAGCGCCGACACCTCCTGCAGTCCGCCGGTTACTGGGAGGCCCTGCCGTGGCGCGTCACGTGGTAGGCGGCACCGCCGTCGGGAGGCGGCCGGCCCCCGCTGGCGGGGGCGCGGGGCGCACGGACGGCCGGTGGTGACCGGCGCGGTGGCGCCCGGTTCCCTGTATCTCGTCGCGACGCCGATCGGCCACCTCGGGGACCTGTCGCCGCGTGCCGCCGAGATCCTGGGGGGCGTGGACGTGGTGCTGGCGGAGGACACGCGGCACACGCGGCCGCTGCTCACGCATCTCGGGCTCGCCACCCCCCTCGAGGCGGTGCACGCGCACAACGAGCGCGAGACGGCGGCGCGCCTCGTCGCGCGCCTCGTCGCCGGGGCGAGTGCGGCGCTGGTGAGCGACGCCGGGACCCCGCTGGTGAGCGATCCGGGCGCCGTCCTGGTGGCGGCGGCGATCGAGGCCGGCGTGCCGGTGGTGCCGGTGCCCGGTCCCTCGGCGGTGCTGGCGGCGCTCACCGGCAGCGGCCTCCCCGCCGTCCCCTTCACCTTCTTCGGCTTCCTTCCCCGCAAGGGCCCCGAACGGCGCGAGCGGCTCGCCGACCTCGGGGCACTGCGCCACACCGCCGTCGTGTACGAGTCGCCGCAGCGGCTGGGAGAGACGCTGGCGGATCTGTCGTCGGCCGGGCTGGGGGGGCGCCGGGCGGCGGTGGCGCGCGAGCTGACGAAGAAGTTCGAGGAGTTCCGGCGCGGAACGGTGGACGACCTTGCTGCGTACTACGCCGGGACGCCGCCGCGCGGCGAGGTCGTGCTCGTGCTCGAGGGCGGCGCGCCTCCCGCGCCGGCGGACGCGGCAACGATCGCCGCCGCCGTGGCCGACCTGCGGCGGGCCGGCCGGGACTCGCGCACCATTCAGTCGGAACTCATGGACCGCTTCGGGTTGTCGCGCAACGCGGCCTATCGGGCCGCCCATGCGGAGGAAGGGTGAGGCGGCCCCGCGTGTCGGCGTGGGCGTCCCGCGCGACGTCGGCGGCACTGCTCGCCTCGCTGGCCGGCGGGGCGGCGCCCCCGCCGACGGCGCTCGTCGTCGCCCGCCTGCAGTACGAGGGGGGCGGTGACTGGTACGCCAATCCGTCGTCGCTCCCGAACCTCATCGCGGCGGTGCGGCAGCGCACGACCCTGCAGGTGGCCCCGCAGGAACTGCGTGTACGCATCGGCGACGAGCGGCTGGCGGAAGTCGGATTCCTCCACCTGACGGGCCACGGCGAGTTCAGGCTCGCCGACGCCGAGGTGGCACGGCTGCGCACGTGGCTCCTGCGGGGCGGCTTCCTGCATGCCGACGACAACTACGGACTCGACGCGAGCTTCCGCCGGGAGATCGCGCGGGTCTTCCCGGACCGGCCGCTGGTGGAGGTGCCGCTCAGCCACGCGGTGTACCGGGCGGTGTACCCCTTCCCGCGCGGGCTGCCGAAGATCCACGAGCACGATGGCAAGCCGCCGCGGGGCTACGGCGTCTTCGTCGGCGACCGGCTCGCCGTGTTCTACTCGCACGAGAGCGACCTCGGCAACGGCTGGGAGGATGTCGGGACGTATCCCGACGACCCGCCCGAGAAGCACGAGGCCGCGCTGCGCATGGGCGTGAACCTCGTGGCGTATGCCGCCACGAGCCGGCTCGTGCCATGACGTACGCGGCATGACGCTCGCGCAGGAGCTCCAGCGCCTCGTCGCTGCGGTCCGCCGCTGGGGGATCGCGCGCGCCGCGGCGGCGGGCGTGGGGGGCGCGACGCTCGGGCTCGCCATCGTGGCATGGGCGATCGCCGACGCCCGTTGGCTCGCATGGCCCCGCAGCGTGCCCTTTCTCGGCGTGGGAGCGGCGCTGGTGTCGGCCTTCGCGGCGGCGTGGTGGGGGCGACGCCTCGTGCGCGCGGCGGGACCTGTGGCCGCGGCGGCGATCGTCGAGCGCGAGGGGGGCCTGCGCCACGGGGTGCTGCGGGGCGCGCTCGAAGTGGAGCGCGACTCGTCGCTCGGGGCGCTCGCCGCGGGGCGGGTCCGGTCGCAGCTGGCCGACGGCCCCGGGTGGGCCCCTGCGTGGCGCGCGGCGGGGCGCCGGGCGGCGCTCGGGACGCTGGCGGCCGGCGCGGTGGGCGTGGCCGGCGCGGCGCTG
>JAJTHG010000032.1 GCA_021298835.1 Gemmatimonadota bacterium | reverse complement strand
CTCGAAGCGCTCGGCCGCCGGCCCGGTCTTGTCTTCCGCCAGCAGGGCCCGCCCCCACCAGTAGCGGGCGACGGCGTCGCGCGCGTTCGCGGCCGCAGCCGACTCGAACCGTGCGCGGGCAGTGGCATACTGCCCCTTGTCGAAGAGGGCTCGCCCCTCGTCCACGAGGGACTGCGCGGCGAGCGGCGACAGGAGGGGCGCGACGAGGAGCGTCGCGAGCGCGAGGCGGAGGACTCGATTCATGCGCATGCTCAGTTGACGGTCGGCGAGACAAGACCGACCAGCGCCGGGCCGACCTGCATCATGCTTCGTGATTACGGGACCGGTTCAAGGGCGGTTTCGCGCCCCGGGCCGGACCTGCACGGAGCGCCCCGCCCGGCGGCGGGCCGCCCGACCCACCGACGTCAGCCCGCCAGCGGCACGCTCAAGAGCACGTCGGGGGGCTGCGGATCGTTCGTGAGCGACAGCTCGAGGCGTTCGATGCGGATCGGCGCGGTGAGCCGCAGGCCGAGCAGTGCGCGCTCCTTGGTGCGCGAGACGTCCGGGTAGTAGCTGATCGTCGCGTGCGGCGCGAAGGCGAAGCGGGTCGGCAGGAAGCGCAGCCCGCTCGTGACGATCCGTTCGTGCAGCGCGCGCAACGGGCCGCGCGCCGGCAGCGGGAAGCTGACGATCCCGGTGTCCACGAAGCGGTGGGGGGCTTCGGCGACGACCTCGAACGGCGCGGTGGTCGTGGCGATCCCGCCGAAGACGCGCTTGAGCACGTCGCGCGGCGTGTCGGGGGCGATCGGTCCCGCTCCGCTCGAGCCGATGAGCGTCACGTGCGGCGCGTTCATCGCCGCGAGTCTTGGGTCGTGCTGCGCGCGGATCGCCCGGAGCTGCGCGCCGGCCTCGCCCTCGATGGGCACGAGCACGAAGATGCCGCGCGGCCGGCGCCACTCCCAGTCGGCGTCGTGGTAGTCGTTCTCGAATTCGTGCCGGTCGCCGGGATCGCGTCGCATCCGTCGCGTCCCGTCAGCGGCGATGCAGGGCCTGCACCGTGACCGCCGACGCCGTCCCCACCGCCGCACCGGCGAGCACGTCGGTGAGCCAGTGCCGGTCCAGGAACAGCCGCGCGAGCCCTGCGCCGACCGCGAAGGTCGCCGCGCCGGCCACCACCGCGCTCGAGCCGCGCGACTCGGCGATCCACGTGGCAGCCGCCGCCGCCGCGACGGTCGTGTGGCCCGAGGGAAACGACTGGTAGCGACCGCCCTCGATGCCACGCCACCGCGCCCAGTCGTCGCTGCGCCCCTGCACCGCCGGCCGCGCCCGCCCGAAGGCGAGCTTGAGTGCATGCGTCGCCGCGGCGCCGAGCAGCACCGCCTCGGTCGTGCGCCGCGCTCCGCGGACGGGACCGGCGGCGTCGGTGGCGCTGGCCCACGCCCACACGAACGGGGGGACGAGCACCGTGCCGGGCGAGGCCGCGAGGTCGGCGACCCGCAGCCCCACGCGCAGCGCGGTGACGTGCTGCCGGTCGGGGTGCTGCCACCAGTCGCGCATGCGCTCGTCGAGTGTCGGCGGGCGGGTCGGCTGCCACGTCCCCCACGTGCAAGGGAGGGTCGTCAGCGGGCCCGGTCCGAAGCCCGTCAGCGACGACACCCCACCGCCGGCCGGCGCGGTCGCCTGTACGCAATCGCCGTCGGAGGTCGCGTCGGGCACGCCGGTCGCGGCCGACTGGGCACGCACCGCGCG
Source organism: Gemmatimonadota bacterium (assembly GCA_021298835.1). GTDB lineage: Bacteria > Gemmatimonadota > Gemmatimonadetes > Gemmatimonadales > Gemmatimonadaceae > JAJTHG01. The sequence goes on along the minus strand of JAJTHG010000032.1, from coordinate 31,243 downwards.
AGCGGGCGCGAGCGCCAGGAGCAGGAAGACGGCAAGGCGTGTCGTGCGGGAGGTCACCCGGAGCAATATGCGCGCCGGACCGGGCGGCCGTTACGTTGCGGCATGGCGCGCCTCGTCGTGGATCCTCGACGTCCCGACCCGTCCGCCCTCGACCGGGCGGCGGCGCTGCTGCGCGCAGGCCAACTCGTGGCCTTCCCCACGGAGACGGTTTACGGCCTCGGCGCCCACGCGCTCGACGCCGACGCCGTGCGGCGCATCTACGACGCGAAGGGTCGTCCGCCGCACAATCCGGTGATCGTGCACGTTGCCGACGCGGACGCCGCGCGGGCGCTGGTCACCCGGTGGCCCGAGTCCGCGGCGCGACTCGCGCAGGCGTTCTGGCCGGGTCCGCTCACCCTCGTCCTGCCGAAGGTGGCGGCGGTGCCCGACGTCGCGACGGCCGGACTCCCGGCCGTGGGGGTGCGCGTACCGGCGCACCCGGTCGCGCTGGCGCTGCTGCGCGCGGCGGGGATCCCGGTCGCGGCCCCGAGCGCGAACCGCTTCACGGAACTCTCGCCGACGAGTGCGGCGCACGTCGAGCGCACGCTCGGCGAGCGCGTGCCGCTCATTCTCGACGGTGGGCCGGCGAGCGTCGGCATCGAGAGCACCGTCGTGGACTGCACCGGGCCGCGGCCGCGCGTACTCCGGCCGGGCGTGATCGGCCTCGACGAGCTCGAGGCCGTCGCCGGCCCCTTCGATGTCGCGCGGGTCTCTGCGAGCGGGCAGGAACCGCGGCTCTCGCCGGGGATGATCGATCGCCACTACGCGCCGCGCGCCCGCGTGGTACTGGCCGGCGTGGACGACGCGGCGGCGACGGCCGCCACCGTCGCCGCCGCGCGCGCGGCGGGGACGGTCGTCGGGATCGTGGCGATGACGCGCGCGTTCCCGTTGGCGGGCGACGTTGCGGTGCTCATGCCTGCCGAGCCGCGGGCCTACGCCGCGCGACTGTACGCGACGCTGCACGATCTCGACGACGAAGGTTGCAGTGTGGTGATCGTCGAGCGTCCGCCGACGACGGCGGCGTGGGCCGGCGTCACCGACCGGCTCACGCGCGCCGCGACGCCGTAACGCGCCCGCCGCGGAGCCGGCGGGCACTCCCGTCAGCGCACGACCTTGAAGGCGAGCATCGGGGAGCCGAAGAGCCCGAATAGGCGCGCCCACGGAAGCAGCAGCGACTCGGTGGCGCGGCTGGCCTCGATCCCGCCGATGTCGATCACGTCGGTCCAGCCCAGTTCGTCGCGCAGGAACGTCGTCACCGTTGTTTTCGCCGATTCGTCGTCGCCCGCCACGAACATCGTGTGGTCGCCGGCGGCGAGCGCGCGCGGGTTCGCCATCAACGGCGCGGCGATCGTGTTGAGCGACTTCACGACCCTGGCCTTGGGCGCGGCGCGCTGGATCTGCTCGCCGAGCGAATCGGTGATCCCCACGAAGAGACTCGGCGGCATCCCCTTCGAGAAGTCGAGCGGGTTGGCGATGTCGATCAGGATCTTCCCGTCGAGTGCCGAACCGGCGGCCTGCACGGCCGGCAGCGAGCCGTGGCCGCTGGTGGCGTTCATGACGAGCCCGCCGAAGGCCGCTGCGTCGGCGTACGTGCCAAGCCGCACGGTTGGATGCGCCGCGGTCCAGTCGGCGAAGCTCTCGCCGGTGTAGCGGTCCGGCTCGCGCCGCACGGCGGTCGCGCGCGGATCGCGCGTTCCGAGCATCACCGCGTGCCCCTTGGCCACGAGGGCGGCCGACAGCACCCGTCCGACCATGCCCGTCCCGAAGATCCCGATCTGCATTGCTGGCTCCATGCGGCACGGAATGACCCGCGCCATCCGGTTGATGTGCCGCGCAGCCCTGCGCCGCGCGGGCCGGCACCCGCGGTGCCGACATCCGGACGATACAGACCTGTCTTTCTTGACGCAAGACCGCTCTGTATCGTATCGTCAGCCATGGCCGAGCCTCTGGGATCCGCACCGTCCGGCGTCCCGCCGTTGGCGGCCTCGGCGGAGAAGCTGCTCGACGTCGCCGGACCGCTGTTCTTCCGCCACGGCTTCGCCGCCGTGGGGGTGGACCGCATCGTGAAGGAATCGGGGGTAGCGAAGATGACGCTCTACCGCCACTTCCCCTCGAAGGACGACCTGATCGCCGCCTGGCTCGAGCGGGTGGACGCGCAGTTCTGGGCGGTGGCGAGCGGGTGGATGGGCGGCCCGGACCGCGAGCCGCGCGCGCAGCTCGCCGGGTTCTTCCGCGGGCTCGAGAAGCTCGTCGCATCGCCGCAGTGCCTGGGGTGCCCCTTCCTGTTGGCCGCCGCGGAGTTCCCCGAGCCCGGCACGCGGGCCCACGAGGTGGCGAAGCGCCACAAGACGACCCTGCGCGAACGCTTCCGCCGGCTGGCCCGCGCAGCCGGCGCGAGCGACCCGGCGGCCGTGGCTGACCAGTTGCTGCTGCTCACCGACGGTGCGTTCGGCGCGTCGCGGATGTTCGGGCCGGCGAACGCGGGGCGGCGCGTCGCCGCAGCGGCGGAAACGCTCCTCGACGCGGCGACGCGCTGACGGGTTGCCGCCAGCGCGGGCAGCGCGGCCAGCGCGGGCAGCGCCGCCGGCGCGGCCTCAGAACCCCTGCTGCACCCGTAGGATGATCGCGTGCTCGATCCGGTTCGCCCCGCGATCCTCGATCGTCACGTCGTACGACAGTGCCAGACGCGTCGTGACCGCAGGCAGCCACGAGAGCGCCGCGCCGAGCCCGATCGCTCGGCCGGACGACCCCGGCGCCGCGAAGCGCCCCAGCGCGTCGCGATCCACCCAGACCCCGCCACCGCGCAGGCCGGCCTCGATCGCGCCGCGCGCGTCGGCAGGGACGATCGTGTAGTCGCCCGCGCGCGTTCCGCGCCAGACGCGCGACCACGCCGCGCCGAAGCCCCCGTGCAGCAACGAGGCCTGGCCGAACGCGGCGTTCCGGACGCCGTCCTCGGCGCCGATCGCCTCGACGTGCCAGGCATCCCGGCGCGAGACGTGTTCCACCCCGGCCGCCGCGCGCCAGCGGCGGCCCGAGGCCACCGCCGGGTCCGGCCCGTCGGTCGCGTACGCGAAGATCGGCCGCTGGCCCACCGTCAGCAGCCGCGCCGGGCCCGTGCCGTCGGTGCGGCGGCCCTGCGCCGAGCCGCCCAGCACCGCGACGTGCCACGCGAGGCCGCTCGGCGTCGCCGTCCGGCCGATCGTCCCCTGCAGCCGCAGCAGTCCCTCGGTGGTCGGCGGCGGCGCGATCGCGAGGTCGCCGTCGGTGTCCACCGTGCGGGCGTCGTCGCCCAGCGGCGTCCGGAAGGCGCCGACGACGACGCCTCCGCGCGCCGAACCGAACGTCGCCTGCGCCCCGGTGGAGCGCGCGGGCATGAGGGTGTTGACGAGGCCGCGCTCGGGGAAGAGGAGCGTCGCGGACCCGCGAGTGCGCTCGCCGCCGAAGGTCGGACGGAAGCGGCCGACGCGCAGGTCGCGCCCGTCGCCGCGCCAGCCGATGAAGGCGTCCTGGATGAGCACGCGCCCCTGCCCGAAGTCGGGCTGCAGCCGCAGCCGGAAGCCGCGTTCGCCGGTGGCGTCGAAGATCAGCCGTGCGCGGCGCAGCAGCGGACCCGAGGCGCGGTCGTCCCCGACCACGACCCGGCCGTCCGCCTGCAGGAACCCCCCGATCGTCAGCCGCGCGCCGGAGGCCGAGGAGACGCGATCGTCGTCGGTGTCCTGCGCGGCGAGCGGAGCAGCAGCGAGCGGAGCAGCAGCGAGCGGAGCAGCAGCGAGCGGAGCAGCAGCGAGGCACAGCGCGGCGAGGCCTGCCAGGGATCGGGGCACGCGCGCGAAACCCGTGATCGCGTCAGGCATCCCGCGCCTCGCGTGACCGCAGCGTGATCTCGGTGGACGACGCCAGATCGGCCAGGAAGATCGCCTCCGCCGCCGCCCCGACCGCCGTGTCGAGCACGATCGCATCGAGCTCGTAGTTGATGGCGAGCCCCAGCGGGTTGAAGTCGGTCGAGCCCACGCACACCACGTGCCCGTCCGTCACCGACGACTTGGCGTGCATCATCTCGCCGCGCCACTCCCAGATGCGCACGCCGTTCTCGAGCAGCCGCCGGTAGCGACGGCGCGTCATCCGGCGGATCCACGGGTGGTCGTACGACGACGGCACGAGCAGGCGCACGTCCACGCCGTCGCGCGCGGCGCCGGCCAGCGCCTCGAGCTCGGCCCCCCCGGGCACGAAGTACGCCGAGGCGATCCAGATCGAGCGCTCGGCGGCGACCGACTGGTACTGCAGCGCGCGCGAGATGCGGAACCGTCCGGGCTCGCCCTCGATGATCCCCACGAGCGCCGGGGCCGCGTCGGGACCGAGTTCCGCATTGCGCGCGGGACGCACGAGCCGGCGCTGCCGCCGGCGTTCGGCCCGGGACGGTCCGGTACCGACCGTTCGGCCCCACATGCCCTCGAAGGCGCGCTGCAGGTCGAGCGCGGCCGGGCCCACGAAACGGATCGCCGTGTCGCGCCACGCTGCGCGCCGACGGCCGAAGCGGCTCGTCCACTCGTCGCCGAGGTTCACGCCGCCGGTCATCCCGACGTGCGCATCGCAGACGAGCACCTTGCGGTGGTCGCGGGGGAGCGCGCCGAGCCACGGGCGGAACCCGGGCGGGCTGAACTGGCGGACGTCCGCACCGGCCGTGCGCAGGCGCGCGAACTGCGCCCCGGTGCCCGAGCCCCGGCTGCCGAACCAGTCCGCGAGCACCTGCACCTGCACGCCACGCTGGGCGGCGGCGACGAGCGCGTCGGTCATCCGGCGCCCCAGAGCGTCGCCGCGGAAGATGTACATCTCGAGCACCACGCGCTGCTGCGCCGCCGCGATGTCGGCGAGCATCGCCTCGATGGTCGCGTCGCTGTCGAGGAGCGTGACGGCGTTGCCGCACGTCACCTGCGCGCCGGCGATGCGCCAGAGCCCGCGCGTGAACGTCGGCGCGGCGGGATCGGCGAGCACGACCCGGGAGGTGATTGGCGCGGAAGGCGAGGACATGCGATCTTCCAAGCTATGCTTCCCATCAACCTTGCAGGCAAGCGCGCCCTTGTGGCGGGCGTCGCCGACGACGGCGGGTTCGGCTTCGCGATCGCGAAGTGTCTCGCCATGGCGGGGGCGTCGGTCTCCGTGGCCACCTGGCCGCCGGCGCTGACGATCTTCCGCAACCTTCTCGAGCGCGGCAAGATCGACGCGTCGCGCCGCATGCCCGACGGCTCGCTGCTCGAGTTCGAGCGCATCTACCCCTTGGACGCCGTCTTCGACACCCTCGACGATGCCCCGGCGGAGTTGCGGGAGAGCAAGCGGTACAAGGACACCGGCGACTTCTCGATCGGCGGACTGGCGGCGCAGTTGGTCGCCGACTTCGGCGAGCGGCCCCTCGACATCGTCGTCCATTCGCTCGCCAACGGACCCGAGGTCAAGAAGCCCCTCCTCGAGGTCTCGCGCGGCGGCTACCTCGCCGCGGTCAGTGCCAGCGCCTACTCGATGGTCTCGATGCTCCAGCGCCTCGGGCCGCTGATGCGATCGGGCGGGTCGCTGGTCTCGCTCACCTACATGGCGAGCGAGCGGGCGATTCCCGGCTACGGCGGCGGCATGTCGTCCGCCAAGGCCGCGCTCGAGAGCGACACCCGCACGCTCGCCTTCGAGGCCGGCCGCGCGTGGGGCGTGCGGGTGAACACGATCAGCGCCGGTCCGTACGCGTCGCGCGCCGCGAGCGCGATCGGCATCATCGATCGCATGGTGCAGTACTGCAAGGCGAACGCACCGCTCCCCGAGGAACTCTCGGCGATGGAAGTCGGGCAGGCCGCGGCCTTCCTGTCGTCGCCGCTGGCGAGCGCCATCACCGGGCACACGCTGTACGTGGACAAGGGCTACCACGCGATGGGCATGGCGGTCGCGGGGTGGTCCGACGTCGTCGCCGGCACCGCCGGCTGACGACGTCGTGCCGCCGCACCGGCCGACCGGTGCGGCGGCAGGGGCGCGGGGCCGCTCGGGCCCCGCGGCCTGTGCGGTCAGACGTCGACCATCGTGACGACGCCGGAGTCGAGGTCGTAGACGCCGCCGACGACCTTGAGCTTCCCCTCGCGCATCAGCTTCGCGAGGACCGGCGAGGCCTCCTCGAGGATCTCGGCCTGGACCTGCACGTTGCGCCGGATCGCCGCGTTCAGGTCGCCCTTCGCCTCCTTGGCGGCGCGGCGGATGTGCTGGTAGAGCGTCGAGATCTGCCCCGGCACCTCCTGACCCTTGATCGTCGCGTCCACCGCCCCGCACTTGGTGTGGCCGAGGACGCAGAGCACCTTGGCACCCAGCACCAGCGTGCCGAACTCGAGCGACCCGATGATCGCGGGGTCGGCGACGTTGCCGGCGATGCGGGTCACGAAGATGTCGCCGAAGCCCTGGTCGAAGACGATCTCGACCGGCACGCGACTGTCGGCGCAGCCGAGGAACGCGGCGAACGGGCGCTGGCCGCCGGCGACCTCCCTGAGGCGCGCCATGTTGCGGTTCGGGGCCTGGATGTTCCCGGCGACGAAGCGCTTGTTGCCCTCCATCAGGCGCTGGATCGCCTCGTCGGGGGTCTGCACCTCGGGGAAGTAGCGCGCCTCGGCGCCGGCCTCGGCGGCGAGGAGCGACCGGGGCGCGCCGAGGACGGTCGCGGCACCGGCGACGGCGGCGGCGGTCGTCGCGGCGGTCCGCAGGAGGTCGCGGCGGCTGGTCGGGGCGTCGAGCGTCGGGAGGACGAACGGCATCGGGGGGTTCCTCGGAGGTAGGATGTCAATTGGAATGGCTGAAGCATCGCTTGGGACAATGCATTGACACAAGCGATGTTTCGTCTATTCCAATTGATAGGTGCCTCCTAACGCGCGCGCCCCGCGTCCCGGGGGGACGCGGGGCGCGCGGAGGCCCGGCCCGTCAGCTCGCCGTCTTCGGCCGCGGCACCTCGATCGGCGGCTTGCCGTTCCTGCGGAGCAGCGCGTTGAGCTTCGGCAGCTCCTCCGCGAGTGCCGCCGCCTGCGCGTCGAGCTGCCCCTGCAGCCGCGCGCTCAGCTCCTGGAAGACCTGCCGCGACTGCGCCGTCGGCGCGTAGTCACCCTGGCCCGCCGTCCCCATCAGCGCCCCGATCTTGTTGTTGAGCTTGATCGGGTAGTTGAGCGGGTCCTGGCCCGAGCGGTTCCGCACCTGATAGATCTCCCCCTCCGACGCGTCGAGCCGCTGCGCCAGCCGGCGGCCGATGGTGCCGAACTCGGCGCTGTCCGCCGCCGCGACGTCCGTCGCGCGGGTCGTCACCGCCCCCTTCACGAACCGGCTCTTGGCGACCGCGTCGTTCGCCTCCGAGAAGCGGTCGCGCACCGTCGTCAGGAACGCGAACTGCGCCTTGAAGTCGGCCGGCGTGGCCGAGCTGCGCGGATCCGGCCGCAGCTGGAACGGGCGCACCGTCGTGTCGGCGCCGGCGACGAGCCGCACCTGGTAGCGGCCCGGTGGGGCGAGCGGGCCGGTCGTGCCGGCCGCCCAGAGGATCATCCCGTCGAAGCTCGTCGCGTCGGGATACCGCAGGTTCCACACGTAGGTGTTGTGGCCCGCGCGGTTCGGCAGGCGCGGCGCGCGCATCGCGGCCGCGAAGGGGTTCTCGTCGCCCGCCGCCGCGGCCGCGGCGCGGGCCCGCGCGACGGAGTCGGCCCGCGCGGCCGAGTCGCTGGTGCTGGCGAACTCGCGGATCACGCGTCCCGCGGAGTCGAGCACCGCGAGCGTGAGCGCCAGACCGGCCGCAGGCGCGTGGTAGTGGAAGACCGCCCCGCCCGGCGGGTTGGCCCCGGTCGGCCCGCTCCGCCCTTCGCCGAATCCGCCGCCGAAGTTCGCCCGGTAGGGGTCGCGCGGCTGGTACAGGTGCACCTTCGCCGTCGCGGCCTTCGTCACCTGCCGCAGCGGCGTCAGGTCGTCGAGGATCCAGAATGACCGCCCGTGCGTGCCGGCGACCAGGTCCCCGTCCTTCACCACGAGGTCGTGCACCGGTACCGGCGGCAGGTTGAGCCGGAGCGAGCGCCACGACGCGCCGTCGTCGAGCGAGACCCACGCGCCGCGCTCGGTGCCCGCGTAGAGCAGCCCGCGCCGCACCGGGTCGGCGCGCACCGTGCGCGTGAACTCGGTGCGCGGAATGCCCGCGTCGATCCGCGTCCAGCTCGCCCCGTAGTCGGTGGTCCGGTACAGGTAGGGCGCGAAGTCGTTGAGCCCGAAGCGGTTGGCCGCGAGGTACGCCGTGCCCGCGTCGAACGGCGACGGCTCGACGATGGACATCCGTGCGAAATCCTGGCCCCGCCCCGGCGCCAGGTCGGCCGGCGTCACGTCGCGCCACGTCCGGCCGTTGTCGCGCGAGACGCTCACCTGCCCGTCGTCGGACCCCGTCCAGAGCACCCCGGCCGTCACCGGCGACTCCGCGAACGTGAAGATCGTCGCGTAGGTCTCGACGCCCGTCTGGTCCTTGGTGATCGGGCCGCCGCTGGCCCCCATGGTGCGCCGGTCGGCGCGCACCAGCGGCGTCGCGTTCACCTGCGACCAGCTCGCCCCTTCGTCGGTCGAGCGCCAGAGCTCGCTCCCGCCGGCGTAGAGCACCTTCGGGTCGTGCGGCGAGAAGACGATCGGGAACGTCCACTGGAAGCGGTGCTTGATGTCCTCCGACGAGTACCCCATCGGGTTGTCGGGCCACACCGTGATGTTGCGCGTGAAGCCCGTCTCGCGCTCCTTGCGCGTCAGCAGGCCGCCGTACGAGCCGGCGAAGAAGAGCCCCCGCTTCGTCGGGTGCGGCGTCACGTAGCCCGACTCGCCGCCGCCCGCGTCGTACCACAGGTTGCCACCGATCCCGCCGGGGGCGCGGCTCGGGGCGCAGTACGTGCTGTTGTCCTGCTGCGCGCCGCACACGTGGTACGGCCAGTCGTTGGTCACCGACACGTGGTACATCTGTGCCGTCGCGAACTGCTGGCCGGTCCAGGCGCGGCCGCCGGTGAAGCTCACGTTCGCGCCGCCGTCGTTGCCCTCGACCATGCGGTTCGGGTCGTTCGGCGCGATCCACAGGTCGTGGTTGTCACCGTGCGGCACGCTGATCCCCGTCGGGAACGTCCGGCCGCCGTCGTCCGAGCGGAAGAAGCCGACGTTGAGCACGTACACGCGGTTGGTGTCCTTCGGGTCGGCGTAGATGCGCGTGTAGTACCACGCGCGCTGCCGCAGCTTGCGCTCGGTGTTGAGCTTCGTCCACGTCGCGCCGGCGTCGTCGCTGCGGTACACCCCGCCGTCCTCGCCGTCGGCCTCGAGGATCGCCCACACCCGGCTCGACTTCGCCCCGCTCACCGCGAGCCCGATGTTGCCGATCGTCCCCTTCGGCAGCCCCGGGTTGCGCGTGATCTCCGTCCACGTCTCGCCGCCGTCGGTGCTCTTGAAGATCCCGCTCCCCGGACCGCCCGAGTTGAGCGACCACGAGTTGCGCCACGCCTCCCACAGGCCGGCGTAGAGCACGTCGGGATTACCGGGATCCACGACCAGGTCGGTCACGCCGGTCGAGTCGTTCCCCGCGCGCCGCAGCGTCTGCCGCCACGTCTTCCCGCCGTCGGTCGTCTTGAAGACGCCACGCTCGGGATTCCGCCCGAAGACGTGGCCCAGGATTCCCATCCACGCGATGTCCGGGTTCGTCGGGTGCACGCGGATGCGCGCGATGTGCTGCTTGTCGCCTCCCGGCAGCGGCAACTTGGTCCAGGTGCGGCCGCCGTCCGTCGTCTTCCACAGCCCGTCGCCGGGTGCGGTGTTGCCGCGGATCGGCGTCTCCCCGCCGCCCACGTACACGATGTCGGGGTTCGACTCCGCCACCCCGATCGCGCCGATCGTCCCGCCGAAGTACCGGTCGGTGACCGGGCGCCAGCTCATGCCGCCGTCGGTCGTCTTGAAGACGCCGCCGCCGGTGGTCCCCATCCAGTACTCGAGCGGCCGGGAGGCCGAGCCCGCCACCGCCACCGACCGGCCGCCGCGGTAGGGCCCGATCTCGCGCCACCGCATCCCCTGGATGGCGGCGGAATCCAGCCCGGTCATCGGCTCGGGGGCGGCGACGGGGAGCGCCGGCGCCGCACGGCGCGCCGGTCGCGGCTGGGCAGGGACCGAGCCCGCGACGAGGAGCGAGAGGGCGACGAGGCCGGGGACACCACGGAGCAGCGACATGCGGAGGACCTGGTTGGCGGGGAAGCGCGGCAGCCGCGCGAGTCTGCGACGCCGGTCGGAGACGCGCAAGGCCAAGGAAGTACGGCGGCCGAGGAGCGGGCGTTGAGGCCGCCGTCGCCACCCGTTGGCGCCGGGAACCCTGCCCGCCCGCCGGACGTACGCACGCACGTGTCCGTTCGCCGTTGGGTGTTCGTCGTGCTGTCCTTCGCTGCGGCCCTCGGGGCGGCGGCGTACATCGCGCGTTCGGCCGTCCCGACCGGCGAGATCCCGGTGCGGCTGGCGTGGTGGGCACATGCCGTCGCCGCCACCGCGATGGCGCTCGAGATCGGCCTCCGCGCGCTCAAGGTGAGTCTCGCCGGGGCCGCGCTGGGCGTCCCGTTCGGCTTGTGGACCGCCCTCCGCATGTCCCTCGGTGGCGACTTCGGTGCGGCCATCACGCCGTCGCGCACCGGGGCCGAACCCGCCCGGTTCCTCGTGCTCGCGGAAGCCGGGCTCCGGCCGGCGGGCATCCTGCTCGTGCTCTTCGCCGAGCTCTTCCTCGAATCAGTATCGCTGGCGATCATCGCCGTCGTGCTGCTCGCGACCTTCGGACTCGACGGGCGGGCGCCGGCCTCGATCGCCGGCCTCATCGGCAGCTACGCCGTGGCCGTCATCGGGGTCGGCATCGGCGGGTGGTTCCTTGCGCGCCGGAGCGCGAGCGGCCCGCCACCCGCGTGGGCCCGGGCGCTGGGGCTCCATGCCGGCCGCTGGCGCGCGGTGCAGCGCGCCCTGCGCTCGCTGCGCGACGGCATCGACGGGCTGCGCCACGCTCGGCTCGGGCTCATGGCCGGTTCACTCGCCGCCTCGGTGGGGCACATCGCCGTGCGGCTCGTGATCCTGCCCGTGATCGTCGCCGGCCTCGGCGCCGGTGACGTCGAGCTCGATCGACTCCTCACCTGGCCGCTCGTGCTGTTGCACGGCGGGGCGGCGGCACCCGCCCCGGCGGGGGGCGGCCTGATCGAGATCGCCTTCGGAGCCGCGCTCAAGTCCACCATTCCCGGGCCGATCTTCGGCGCGGCGCTGCTCTGGTGGCGCACCTACACGTTCTACCTCTACGTCCCCCTCGGGGCGCTCGCCGCCGGCGCGACCGTTCTGCGCGCGGTGCGCGGCCGGTCGCGCGAGGCACCGTCGGCGACCGAGGCCGCCTTGCGCGCCGCACGACCGGCAACCTGAATTCCCCTCATGCTCCGACCCTTCACCCCCGAGTGGGCCGCCGCCTTCCGCGACGCCATCAACGCCGATGCCGAGTACCGGACGGCCGGTGCGGGCTGGACCTGGCCGCTCGCGCTCTCCCTGAGCGCCGACCCGGCGCGCGGCTTCCCGCACGACGTCGCGATCGAACTCGACCTCGCGCACGGCACCTGCGGTGAGGTGCGCGTGAAGGTGGGCGAGAGGGCGACGACCGACTACGTGTTGCGCGGCGACTACGACGCGTGGCGCGCAGTGGTCGGCGGCCAGCTCGACCCGGTCGTCGCCGTCACCATGGGCAAGCTCAAGCTCGTGCAGGGCTCGCTCACGACGCTCATGCTGCAGACGAAGGCGGCGAAGGCCCTCGTCGCCTGCGCCCAGAAGGTGCCGACGGACTTCGGAGCGTCCTGACGCACACAGCGGTCATCCCGATCCGCCGACGTCGGCGACGGGGCGCACCGGAGGCAGCGTCTAGGGTGGGGGGGCTCCCCACGCCCCCGTCGCCTACGGCACCCTGCAGCAGACCCCAGCCAACACCAGCAATGCCGTTCGCCAACGCCACCGATCTCGCTTCGCCCTACTTCCAGCTCTTCGGCAAGGCCAAGCGCCTGCACTGGGACCCGGCCGACATCGACCTCTCGGCGGACCGCGACCAGTGGCGGCTGATCGTGCGCGACTACCAGCGCGAGCGTTACGCCGAGCAGATCCGCCGCCTGTGCGCCTTCTTCGCCGCCGGCGAGGAGTCGGTGACGAACACCCTCGCCCCGTTCCTCGCCGCCGTGCCGCGCGGCGAGCTCGGGCTCGACAAGGAGTTCCACCTCGCCGCCCAGCTGTACGAGGAGGCAAAGCACTACGAGTTCTTCGCTCGGTACTTCAACGAGGTCTTCGGCGAGTCGCCGGCCGTGGCGGCCGCCGAGCTGACCCCGGCGCCGCAGGCCGTGCTGGTGGACGACCTCAACGCCGTCACCGACCGGTTGCGTCGGGCCGAGGGACGCGAGGCGGTGCGCCACGCGTTCCTTGAAGCGGTGACGCACTACATGGGGGCCGTCGAGGCGATGCTCGCGCGCACCGGCTACGTCGGGGCGCACGATGCACTCGCGTCGCGCGGCTGGCTCCCGGGGCTGCAGGAGGGCTTCCGGCTCATCCGCCGCGACGAGGGACGCCACGTCGCGTTCGGCATCCACGTGGTGCGCGAGATGTGCGCCGACGAACCGCACCTGCGGTCGCTCGTGCAGGACACCTTCGAGCGCAACCTGCCGAACGTGCTCGGCACCATCCAGGCGTTCGGCATCTACGACACGCCGATCGTGGACCTCGGCAAGCTCACCGCCTTCGCCCTCGGCGCCTACGAGCAGTTCATGGGCGCGGCGGGGCTGGCCGCGATCGACGCGACGGGCCTCGAGACGGAACTCGACGCGGACGGCTGAGCCGGTCGGGTCCGGGGGCGGAGCGGGTCGGCGGCACCGGCGATCCCCGCCCGCCCCCACGCTTCACGGGCAGCGCATCGTCGCCGTCACCTGCCCGCGTCGCACCACCGCGCCGTCCGGTCGCACCGCTTCGGTGACTCCCGTCCCCGTTCGCCGGGACACCGCCAGGCGCACCATGGCGGGATCGGTCGTGCCGTCGCGACGGCGTACGAGCATGGGAACCTGCGACAGCCGCGCCGTGTCACCCTCGAAGCGCAGTTGCCGGCCGTCGGCCTGCGTTTCCGCCGCGGCTGCCGGCACCGCGCCATCGGCCGGCCACGCGATCGCGAAGCGCACACAGGCGTCTTCCTGCTGCAGCGGCAGCGCCGATGCCTCGCTCGACGCGCGCGCCCCGAGCGACGCCCGCGCCGCCGCCGCCGCAGTGGCGCGACGCGTGGACACGGTGCCCGCCGCCGCCGATGCGAACGCCGCGTCCTGCCCCGGTGGCACGGCCGGGGAAGCCGCGTTCGACGCGGCAGACACCGCCTCGGCGGGAGCCTTCTCGGGAGCCTTCTCGGGAGCCTTCTCGGGAGCCTTTTCGGGAGCCTTGGCGGGAGCCTTGGCGGGAGCCTTTTCGGGAGCCTTGGCGGGAGCCTTTTCGGGAGCCTTGGCGGTAACCGCGTCGGCAGCCGGGGGCGGCGGCGATGCCTTCGCTTGCATCACCCTCTCCGTTGCACCCGGGGCGACGTCGGTGCCACTCTGGTTCGTCCACGCCATCCGCCCCACCACCGCGACCAGCAGCACCGCCGCGATCGCACCCACGCGACGCGCCAGCCGCAGCGTGCGCGTCCCTTGCCCCGGCACGACCGTCAACCGCGGCGGCCGGGTCGGCGATGCCGCGACCGGGCCGTCGCCGGATGCGGCCGCCCCCGCGCCGTCGTCGAGCGCCCGCACCAGCCGCGACGCGTTGGCGATCAACCCGCGCGCCTCCGCCGCCGCCGCCGCCCACGCCGCGTCGTCACGCACCAGCGCCTCGACCTGCGCCGCCTCGTCCGGCGGGAGCGCACCGTCGAGCCACGCGTGCACCCGACCCTCATCAACCGGCCACATCGCGCCGTCCCTCCATCGCCGCCCGCGCGGCCTCGTAGCACTCCGCCAGGCGCCGCCGCGCCCGCGCCAGCGTCGTCCCCACGCTGCCCACCGACAGCCCCAGCGCCTCGGCGATCTCGTGGTAGTCCAATCCTTCCTCCTTGAGCAGCAGCGCCTCGCGGTCGCGCTCGGCCAGCCCCTCGAGGGCGCGCCGCGCCAGCAGCGCTTCGTGCGCCCGCACCATGCGATCCTCCGCCGTCGGCTGTGCGGCCTCGCGCTCGCGTTCCGAGGCCGCCAGCTGCACCAGCAGCGCGCGGCGCGCGGCGAGCTGCCGCCCCTGGTCGCGCACGAGGTTCGTCGCCACCGCGAAGAGCCAGCTGCGCGCGTTCGTCGCCGGCGGCGTGCGGAGGGCGCGCAGGAACGTCTCCTGCGCGACCTCCTCGGCCCAATCGCGGTCGCCGAGGCGGCGTGCGAGATACCGCACGAGCCCGGCATGATGCGCCCGGAAGAGCGCCTCGATGTCCGCCGCCGTCACGCGCGCCGCCCCCGTGCATGCATCGTCACCACTCCTGCACGATCTGCGCGATCGCCGCCCGGGGCAATGCCGTCACCCCATCGGCCGCCACCACGATCACCACCTGCCGACCCGCTACGGTCACGGCGTCCCCGAGGGCGAAGACCGCCTTGAGCTCCGGGACGGCGTCGGCCAGGGCGAACCATGCCGCCGAGTACGGCTGCACCGTCACGACGCGGCGCGCGTCGCCGGCACGCCAGCCGGCGGGCACCCACGCGCGCCCCCGGCGCTCGAAGCGCCGCGTGCCGACCTGCCGCGTCGTCGCGCCGGCATCGTCGCCGACCGCCATCGCATCGACGGCCGCCACCGACTGGGCCGCCCGCATCTCCGATGCCCGCCGGGCCGACTCGAAGAAGACCTGGTTCTTCGCGCTCGCGGCCGCACCAGTGGGGCGGCCGCGAGCGGCCGACGCCGTTGACGGCCCCGCGGCCATGCCGGGCTCGAGCACCAGGTACGACGTCAGCTCGGTGGGGATGCCCCACCGCTCGCCCAACGCGCGCAGCTCGGTGTCGGTCTCCGCGCTGGCGCCGCCGCTCCGGCGCGCCGCGGACAGCCAGCCCACCCGCTGCGTCGCCCACAACTTGCCGACGAACGCGTTGTCCGGCTCGCGCTCGGGCACCGTCACCTGCTCCCGCCATTCGACCGGGCCGGTGGCGCCGCGCCCGCTGAAGACCAGCGTGGCCTCGCCCCGCCCCTCGACCTGCGCGAACACCACCAGGTCCTGCCCGGCGAAGACATCCTGCGGCCCGTCCGGGTGCAGGCGCACCAGCCGCACCCCCTCGGCCCGCACGCGGAGGTCCGTCACCAGCGGCGCCGTGAGGCGCTGGGCGGTGATCGCCACCGACCGCTCCACCGACTCGGCCGGCCGCACGAACTGCGCGGTGCCGCGCCCCTCGACTGCGAGCCGCTCGACGAGCGTCGCGTTCACGTCGGCACCGAGCCCGAAGGTGAACAGCCGCCGCGACCCGCGCCGGCTCCGCGCCGCCGCAGCGATCGCCTCGGGGTCCGTGACCCCCACGGTCGGCTCGCCGTCGGTGACGAACAGCACCACCGGCACCGCCTCGTCCGAGGCGGCCACGGCGTACGCCGCGTCGAGCGCGGCGGCGATGTTCGTGCCGCCACCAGCGACGAGTCCGTCCAGCCAGGCGGTCGCGTCACCGAGCCGCTCGCGCGTTGCCGGGGTGAAGCCCTCGCGCCATTCGCGCACGTCGCTCGAGAAAGCGACGATCCGCAGCCGGTCGCCGGCTTCGAGGGTGCCGAGCACCTGCCGTCCGGCCGCCTTCGCCTGCTCGAGCTTGCGCCCGGACATGGACCCCGATACGTCGAGCACGAACGTCACGTCGCGCGGCTGGCGGCGCACGGTCGCGGCCGGGGGCGTGAACGTGATCATCGTCCACCGGTCGCCGCCGGTCGGCGCGTGGGTGAGCATGGTGATCGCCGCCTCGCGCGGCTCGCGCACGGGGACCAGCGCGGTGAAGTCGCTGCCGCCGACGCTGGCCTCGCGTGTGCGCGGCGCCGTCTCGCGCAGGTCGTGGGTGGGCGACCACGGCGTACCGAAGCCGTCGCCCTCGTCCCAGCGGAGGGCGATCGTCGTCGGCGCGGGCGGTGCCGCGTCGCCGCCCGGGGCGCGCGCGGGCCGCCAGTCGAGCCGGAGCGCATCGCCCTCCCGCTGCGCCGGCTGCGTATATCGCAGCACCACGCGCTTCTCCTCGCCGGGCACGATCGGGAAGATGCGCGCGCGGACGAGCCCGCGACCCATCCATTCGACGAGCGCCGGATCGCGCTGCCGTCGAACGATCTCCTCGTACACGGCGCGGGCGCGTCCCGCGTCCAGCACCTCTCCCGCGACCAGCTCGCCGTTGATCGAGAGCCGCAGGTCCTCGAACGCCGCCCCGCTGGGCAGCGGGAACAGGTAGTCCGCCTCGCCGAGTCCGGCGCCCCGGTTGACGAACGTCTCGGTCACTTCGTAGTGCACGACGGCGCGGCCGAGCCGCGCCGAGACGCGCGTGCCGGTCCGGACGACCGACGCGCGCATCGGGACGGGCATGACGACGGCACAGTCCTGGCGCGGCCCGCAGCGCGGCAGGGCGACAATGCCCTGCGCGGCCGCCTCGGCAGGGACCGCGACGGCAGGGACCGCGACGGCAGGGACCGCGACGGCGGAGGCCGCGAGGCACGCGACGAGGAGCGACGGGAGGAATCCGCGCCCCACGAGGCGGCGGGTGGTGCGGCGAACGACGGACATGACCCACTCCGGGTGAAGACACCCGGGAGACGGCGCGGGCCGCAGAACTTGCACACGGGCGCGGCTGCCCCCGCCGTCACATGGCCGGCGCGGGCATCACGCCGGGGCGACGACCGGGTCCGCCGCCGGCGGTGGGGCAGCGGGGCGCGAGCCGAAGATCTGCGTCTCGCTCTCGAGCACGGTCACGCGCTTCTCCCATTGGCGGATCATCGTCGTGAAGGCGCGCACCACGTCGGGATCGAAGTCCGGTCCGGCCCCCTTCTCGATATGCGCCAGCACGCGCTCGGACTCCCACGCCTCCCGGTAGGGACGGTTCGTGCGCAGCGCGTCGTAGACGTCGCACACGTGCACGAGCTTCGAGGCCTGGTGGGTCGGCCGGCGAAACTTGAACCCCGGATAGCCCCCGCCGTTGAGCATGATGTGATGCTCGTAGGCCACCACGCTCGCGAGGTCGAGCCGGCGGTCGCTCTCGATGATGATCCGCGCGCCCTCGACGGGATGCCGGCGCATGACCTGCATCTCGCGCTCCTCGAGCTTGCCCGGCTTGTTGAGGATCTCGCGCGGGATCCGGACCTTGCCGATGTCGTGCAGCAGGCCGGCGACGCCGAAGGCCCGCACGTCCGCCGCGGCGAGGCCCATGAACTCGGCCAGCGCCATGCTCAGCACGCTGACGTTGAGCGAGTGGGTCGTGGTGTACTGGTCGTACTCCTTGAGCTGCAGGAGCGGGATCAGCATCTCCTGGTCGCTGTGCATCGCCAACGAGAGCGACCGCACCACGGTTTCGGCCTCCATGAGCGGCAGCTCGCCGCGCCGCTCGACCTCCTCGTGCATCCAGCGGATCGCATCCGATTCGTCCGACAGGTTGAAGCCGGTCGGGGCGACGCGGATCGACGCCTGCACCGGCGCCGGGACGTCCTCCTGGCCTTCCACGCGAATCGGGCCGTACCGGATGCCGGTGCGCCGCTCCTGCCGGGCCGTGGTGGTATCGAGGTGGCCCATGGTCAGTCGCGTGCAGGCGTCGTGCAGGAAGTCTTCGAGGTCGTCGCGGGTATTCGCCTTGTCGAACTCGATCCGCTGCATCCCGGCCCCGGCGAGGCGGGTGCCCCAGTCCCACTCGGCGAGCTCGCGCATCGCCCGCGCGCCGTGGATGACGTCGCCGCCGACGAACGTGAAGCGGGGCGCGGGATCCGTCTCGAGCAGGCGCTGAAGGCGCTCCCAGGCGCGGTCGAGGGACCGCTCGCGTGCCGGATGCCCCTCCGCGTAGAGGACTAGCGTCGAGAGCACCTGCGCCAGCGACGTCAGGAAGTGGGCGGCGTCGGTCATCGGGCGGGCGTGGTGAAGCCGCTGCGGCGGGCGACCGCCATGCGGTAGTCGGGTTCGCGCGACCGCTTGGCGAGGGCGAGCACCGGCTGGGCGAGCGGCCGGTCGGCGAAGTGCTTCGCGAGCCCCTCGATCGCCGCCGCCGACTCGGGCGTCGGTTCGACGAGCGTCGGGCGGAACCACCGCTTCGGCCCGAGCGTGCGCTGCACGAGCCACGCGAGCGCCTGATCCGTCCGGCTGGCCGCGGCCGCGCGCACTGCGAGGGCGCGCACCTCGGGCGGCAGCGCGGCGTCGTCGGCCCGTGCCATCAGCACGGGCAGCGCCGACGGCGGGCAGTCCTGCTGGGCTGCGGCCAGCCCGAGCCGCAGCGTGCCGCTGTCCCCGTCGAGCAGCGCGATCTGCACGCCGTCCTCGCGCGTGACGGGGTCACGCAGCAACTGCCGGATCGCCTCCCGGCGGATCGTCGGCTCCGGATGCATCGCCCAGTCGAGCGGCGCGTACGACGACGGCCGCTCGGGCAGCCGGCCCAGCGCCACCAGCAGCACGCGCTGCGTCGGCCAGCGGGCCGTCGGCAGGCGTCCGAGGATCGCCTCGGCAGCGTCGAGGCCGAGCGGGGCGATGAGGTCCACGAGCACTTCCACCCGGCGGTCGTCGGCGAACGCGAGCGCATCGAGCACCGGGTCGATCGCCCCGACCCCGAGCGGCGTGGCGACGGCCGCGAGCACGGACGGCTCGGCGCCCTGCTGCAGCAGGTGCGACAGCCGGTCCGGCGAGGCAATACGCTCGAGCACCGCCTCGCGCGCCCAGCCCTGGGGCGCGTCCTCGACGGTGCGCAGGAGCTCCGTTACCCGCCCGTCGGCGCAGAGCGCGTCCACCGCCCGCCAGACAGTGCTCCCCACCGCCCCCACCTCGAGGGCCATCGCGACGATGCGCGTCGGCTCGCAGGGAAACTGGTCGATGCCGGGATACAGCGGGTCGGCCTTCGCCATCCCCTCGAGCGCCTTGCCGTAGGCGGCGGGGTTGGGGTCGTCCAGGGTCCATTCGCCGATCAGGCGCTGCACGTGCTCGCGCAGCGCCTCGTCCATCGGGGCGCGCAGCGGGTCGCCGTCGGCGTCGGCGTGCGCGGCGAACTTCGTCAGCAGCCGGAGCATCGAGTGCGACATCCCCTGCGACGAGGCGCTCGCCGCCGACTTCACGATGTCGAGCACGGCGCCCACCGACATCCCCGCCGCCGCGTGCAGCACGAACTTGTTCCGCTGCGTGACGTCCCCCCCCATGTCCATGAGACGCTCGAGCGTCTCGGGCTGCAGCTGCTCGACCAGCCGCGAGATGCGCTGCTGCAGCGCGATCGCCTCGCGCCCGCTCTTCCGCTTGAGCTCGTTCGCGATCTGGACGAGGTAGCTCACCACCACCCGTTCGTACGCCCCGTCGCCGCTGCGCTCGTCGAGGGTGCGGGCCAGCACGGTGGGGTCGCTCGCGGTGGCGACCTCGCCGCCCGCGGCCAGCGTCGCCCGCGCGAGCCCGATCCACAGCGCCGCCGCACTCGCTACGCTGCGCGGGAGGCCGTCGTCCCCGTCGTCAGCCGCCTCGACCAGCTGCAGCTGCTCGAACGACAGTGGATACAGGCGCACGTGGGGCCACTGCTGCAGCACGTCAGGATCGCCCAGCCCGAGCGGCACCTCCCCCCGCGAGGCCTCTACCGCCACGGTCGCCAGGAACGGCTTGAGTTCCTCCCGCGTGCAGCCCTGCGAGAACCGGACCGCACCGAGGTGGTGGCGGTGCAGCCGCAGCGCGAGGTCGCGGAGCAGCGGATGGTTGGGGTCGGTCGCCACGCCCTCGATCACCAGCTGCCGGCGCGCGATGCCGATCGTCAGGTGCGGGTGCCCGTCGTGCAACAGCGCGCCCACCCGTGCCTCGAGGCCGGCCACCGCCTGGTCCAGCAGCGGGTGGCCCGGCGGGTAGATCGCATTCTTGTGCAGCCCGATCGAGAGCTCGATCAGGAAGTCCGCCAAGCCGCGCGCGAGAACCGCCGGCTCGGCGCGTGGCATCGCCAGGGATGCGCCGGTCACCCTCGCAATATGGCGCGCACCGCTCGTTCGGGCACCCGGTGGCCGCGCCGCGCGCCGCACGATTACTTCCGGCAGGATGAGTTCCGTGATCGCCCCGAGCCGACGGCCCGCCCGCGCCGCACCGGCGACCCGCGCGGCGTTGTCGAGCGCCGAGCGCGACACGCTCGCCGCGCTCGTCGCCACCGTGGTGCCGGTGGCGGCCACCCCCGCCGGCGGCGACGTGGACGTGGCGCAGCTCTTCGTCGAGCGCCTGACCCGGCTCCCGGCCGATAAGCGGCGCGACCTGCGGCGCGCCCTCGCGGTCTTCGGCCATCCGCTCGCGGCGCTCCTCACGACCGCGTCGTGGCGGCGCTTCGCGGCGCGCGATGCGGCCGCGCGCGAGGCCTTCCTCGACGAATGGCTCTCCAGCCGCGTGTCCCTCTGCCGCACGGTCGGCCAGGGGCTCCGGCGCTTCCTGCTTGCGCTCTACTACGGCGACCCGCGCAGCCACGAGGGGATCGGCTACCTCGGGCCGTACCACGATCGCGTCCCCGCGTTCTCGTGGGAGGGACCGGTGCCCGGCACGCCCTCCGACGCGGAACCCGTCGCCCGCGGACCCGCGCCGCAGCTGCCGCCCCCTGCTCCCACCCCCGCGCTCGCGCGGCCGGGCCCGGCCGCGCCCCTGCCCGCCTCCGCCGACGTGATCGTCATCGGCACCGGCGCCGGCGGCGGCGTGGCCGCCTGCCGCTTCGCCGAGGCCGGCCGTTCGGTCGTGATCCTCGAGGCCGGCCCCCTCGTGCAGAGCGATGAGTTCGACGAGCGCGATGCGCCGCTGACCGAGCGGCTCTGGGCCGACCAGGGACTGCGCACCACCAACGACCTGTCGCTCATCATGGCGCAGGGCGCCGCGGTCGGTGGCAGCACGACCATCAACTGGATGATCATGCTGCGGGCCGCCGATGACGTGCTGCTCGAGTGGCAGCGGCGCTTCGGGACCGTGGGCATGGCGCCGCACGAGATGGCGGAGGCGTACGCGCGTATCGAGGACGAGGTGCACGCGCGGATGGTCCCCGACGACGCGCATTCGCCCGCCAACCGGCTCATCCTCGACGGCGCGAAGGCGCTGGGCTGGTCGGCGCGCGCCGGTGCCATCAACGCGCGCGGCTGCCTGCGCAGCGGCTTCTGCTCCGTCGGCTGCCGCTACAATGCCAAGCAGGGGACGCTCCTGACGTTCATCCCGCGGGCCATCGCCGCCGGCGCGACGCTCGTCCCCGACGCGCGCGCCGTGCGCATCACCGTCGCCGAGCCCGGGCCTCGCGGGCGCAAGCGCGTGACGGTCGTCCGTACCGACCGCGCGAGCGGCGCGACCACCACCGCGGTCGTCGAGGCGCCGGTGGTCGTGGTGGCGGGGGGCGCGGTCGAGACCCCCGTGCTGCTCCAGCGGTCGGGACTCGGCTCCCGCGCCGTCGGCCGCTACCTCCGCGTCCACCCCGTGAGCGCCGTCGTCGGCCTCTACGACCGGCCCATCTATTCCGCCGGCGGCATCCCGCTGACGACGCTGTGCGACGAGTTCAGCGCCACCGGGGCCAACGGCTACGGCACCTGGATCGAGACCCCGCCGACCCACCCCACGCTACTCTCGGCGGCCCTGCCCGGCTTCGGCCAGGCGCACCACGAGCTCATGCGCCGCTTCCCCGAACTGGCCGCCCTGCTCGTGCTCACGCGCGACGGCGCCGACCTCGACGCCTCGAGCGGCGAGGTCCGCTCCCGCGCCGACGGCACGGCGAGCATCCGCTACGCCCTCACGCCCGCCGACGCGCGCCACCTGGCGACGGGCCTCACGCACGCCGCGCAGCTGCACCTCGCCAATGGCGCGCAGGAAGTCCTCACCACGCACACGCGCCCCGTCCGTGTGCGGCAGGCCGCCGACCTCGACGCCGTGCGCGAGGCGTCGCTCGCCCCGAACGACGTCGCCCTGTTCACCGCCCACGTGAACGGCACCTGCCGGCTCGGCACGGACCCCGCGACGTCCGGGGCGGACCCGGACGGCCAGTTGCACGGCGCCCCGGGTGTGTTCGTGCTCGACGGATCGCTGCTTCCGACCGGGCTCGGCGTCAATCCGCAGGCGACGATCATGGCGATCAGTTCGCTGCTGGCCGACCGCATGCTGGCGCGCCGGGCGGTGTGAGCGGTCGCTCCCGGCCGGTGGATGGTTGCGAGGAACGGCGTTCGGACGGATGTTCCCTCGCGTACCGTATCGCCCGTTCCCCTTGCCGGAGTCCCGTCATGCCCGCCGACGTCGAAAAGATGGCCAAGCAGATCGCCAACCTGCAGCGCGCCGTGTTCCACCTGATCTGGAAGAAGTCCGGGTTCGGCGAGCACTGCATCCATTGCGACGGGCGGTTCCCGAATCACGACGAGTCCTGCAAGGCGAGGGACATCGAGGCGCTCGTCCGCTGACCGACTGGGCGGGATAGATTCCCGCGCGCTCCCCCAAGCCCCGTCGCGACGCCGCCCGTACGCCGCGACGCGACGCCCCCCCGCCCGCCGTCCGTGTCGTCCCTCGACCTCCTCGCGATCAACACCGTCCGCGTCCTCTCGATGGACGCGGTGCAGGCCGCCGAATCCGGCCACCCGGGCACGCCGATGGCGCTCGCGCCGCTCGTGTACCGGCTCTACACGCACCACCTGCGGCACGACCCGCAGTCCCCCGACTGGGCCGACCGCGACCGCTTCGTGCTCTCCGTCGGCCATGCGTCCATGGTGCTCTACAGCGCGCTGCACCTCAGCGGCTACGACTTGTCGCTCGACGAGATCAAGCGCTTCCGGCAGTGGGGCTCGAAGACGCCCGGCCATCCCGAGTTCGGCCACACCGCGGGCGTCGAGACCACCACCGGTCCCCTCGGGCAGGGCGTCGCCAACGCCGTCGGCATGGCGATCGCCGAGGCGCACCTCGCTGCCACGTTCAACCGCCCCGGGCACGCCGTGGTGGACCACTTCACGTGGTTCATCGCGGGCGACGGCTGCCTCATGGAAGGCATCTCGCACGAGGCTGCCTCGCTCGCCGGCCACCTGAAGCTCGGCAAGCTGATCGGCTTCTTCGACGACAACGGCATCACGATCGACGGTGCCACCTCGCTCGCGTGCAGCGACGACGCCGCGCTGCGCTTTGCGAGCTACGGCTGGCACGTCACCCGCATCGCCGACGTCAACGACCTCGACGCGGTCGACCGGGCGATCGCCGAGGCGAAGTCGGTCTCCGATCGGCCGTCGCTCGTCATCACCCGGACCCAGATCGGCTACGGCTCGCCCAACCGCGTCAACACCGCCAAGGCGCACGGCGAGCCCCTCGGTGCCGCCGAGATCGCGCTCACCAAGCCGAACCTCGGGTGGACGTGGCCGGAGCCCTTCCACGTGCCCGCCGAGGCCGCGCAGCGGTGGCGCGAGGGGGCCGCGACCTGCGCGCGGGCGCACGACGCCTGGCGCCGGCGCTTCGACGCCTACCGCGCCGCCCACGGCGACCTCGCCGACGAGTTCGAGCGGCGCATGCGCGGCACCCTCCCCTCCGGCTGGGCGCACGCGCTCCCGACCTTCACCGCCGAGACCGGCGCCGTCGCCACGCGCGCCGCGAGCGGCACCGTCCTCAACTCGCTCGCCCCCGCCGTGCCCGAGCTCGTCGGCGGCTCGGCCGACCTCACCGGGTCCAACAACACCAACTGGAAGGGCGTCGGCATCCTCTCCGCCGCGAACCCGGCGGGCCGGTACGTGCACTGGGGCATCCGCGAGCACGCGATGGGTGCCGCGATGAACGGCATGGCACTGCACGGCGGCGTGGTCCCCTTCGGCGGCACCTTCCTCGTCTTCGCCGACTACTGCCGGCCTGCGATCCGGCTCGCGGCCCTCATGGGCGTCAAGGTCATCTACGTCTTCACGCACGACTCGATCGGCCTCGGCGAGGACGGCCCCACCCACCAGCCCGTCGAGCACCTCGCGACACTGCGCGCGATCCCCAACTGCCTCGTGCTGCGGCCCGGCGACGCCAACGAGGTGGCCGAGGCGTGGCGCGTCGCGGTCGCGCACGCCGGCGGCCCCGTGTGTCTCGTGCTCACGCGGCAGAAGGTCGCCTTCATCGACCGCGCCGCGCACGCGCCGGCCGCGGGCGTCGCGCACGGCGCCTACGTGTTGAAGGACGTGGCGGCCCCGCGGGTCGTGCTCATCGCCACCGGCTCCGAGGTCGAACTCGCCCTCAAGGCGGCCGCCCAGCTCCAGGCCGACGGCGTGCCGGCGCGCGTGGTCTCGATGCCCTCCATGGAACGCTTCGCCGCCCAGTCGGCCGAGTATCGCGCCGCGGTGCTCCCCCCGGGCGTGCCCCGCGTCGCGGTCGAGGCCGCGCATCCGCAGTCGTGGTACCGCTGGGTGGGCGACACCGGCGCGATCGTCGGGATCGAACGGTTCGGGGCGAGCGCCCCGTTCGGCACGCTCTACCGCGAGTTCGGCATCACCGTCGAGCGGGTCGTCGAGGAAACCAGGCGGGTCGTCGGGTAGCGTCGGCGCGGTTCGGCCGGCCCCGTCGCGGAACCCCGCCCGGCGCCCCGGCATTCGCTGCCGGATGCCCACGACCCTCGCCTTCGTCGCCCCCTGGGAATCCTCCCGCGCCGTCGCCAACCTCCCGCGCGAGCCGCGCGACGACGTCGTGGTGCTGCTCGTCGAGTCCGTCGAGAAGGGCCGTCAGCTCCCGTGGCACCGGCAGAAGCTTGTGCTCGTGCTCAGCGCCATGCGCCACTTCGCCGCCGCCCTGCGGGCGGCGGGATATCGCGTGGACCACCGGGTGGCACCGTCGTACCGCGAAGCAATCCGCGACGCCGCGCGCGAGCACGGGGCGACGCGCGTCGTGGCCACCGAGGCGCGCGAGTGGTTCCTTGCCCGGGAGTTCGACGTGCTGCGCGGCTGGCTGGCCGAGGACAGGGTGGCCTTCGTCGAGCGGCCGGATCGCGGCTTCGTCGTCCCGCTCGAGCGGTTCCGCACGTGGGCGGCCGGCCGAAAGGAACTGCGCATGGAGTGGTTCTACCGCGAGCTCCGCCGCGAGCACGGCGTGCTGCTCGACGCGAAGGGGAAGCCCGAAGGGGGCGCGTGGAACTTCGACCACGACAACCGCGAGCCGTGGCCCAAGGGGCGCCCCGCGCCGCCGCGCTTTCGCTGCGAGCCCGATGCGCTGACGCGCGAGGCGATGGCGCAGGTCGCGGCGTGGCCCCGGCTCTTCGGCTCCGTGGACAGCTTCGCGCTGCCGGTCACGCGCGCCGACGCCAAGGCCTGGCTCGAGCGGTTCGTCGTCGAACGGCTGCCCGAGTTTGGGCCCTACGAGGACGCCATGGTCGCCGGCGAGCCCGACCTGCTTCACTCGGGGCTCTCGTCGCTGCTCAACGTCGGGCTGCTCGCCCCGATGGAGGTCATCCGCCGAGCCGAGCGCGCCTACCGCGAGAGCGCCGCCCCCATCGCGAGCGTCGAGGGCTTCATTCGGCAGGTGCTCGGCTGGCGCGAGTACGTGCGCGGCGTTTACTGGCACCTCATGCCGGGGCTGCGCACCGCCAACGCCCTCGAGGCCCCGCTCGGCCTGCCGCAGTGGTACTGGGACCCCGACGGCGACGGCACCTACGACGGCACCCGGCAGGCCCCCTGCGGCATGCGCTGCCTTGCCGACAGTGTCCGGCAGGTGCGCGACCACGGCCGCACCCACCACATCAACCGGCTCATGGTGCAGGGCAACTTCGCCACGCTCCTTGGCGTGCGGCCCTCCGCGCTCTCGCGCTGGTTCTGGGCGGCCTTCACCGACGCCTACGAGTGGGTCGAGCTCCCCAACGTCGCCGGCATGGCCACGTGGGGCGACGGCGGCGTGATGGCGTCGAAGCCCTACGTGGCCAGCGGCCAGTACGTCAAGCGCATGAGCGACTACTGCCGCGGCTGCCGCTACGACGTGACGCAGCGCACCGGGCCCGACGCGTGCCCCCTGAACTACCTGTACTGGGACTTCATCGCGCGGCACCGCGAGCGCTTCGCGTCGCACCCCCGCATGGCCCAGATGATCCGGACGCTGGATCGCATGAAGCCGGCGGAGGTGGACGCGATGCGCGAGGACGCGGCCCGCTTCCGCGCCGCGGTGCCGGTGGAACCGGCCTGACCGCCGTCAGGGCTGCACCAGCATCGGCGACTTCCCGTCGGTGATGATCACCTTCGCGTTCGAAGACCGCGCCAGTTCGCGGAACGCCTCGATCGACCGGAACTGCAGGATCAGCGGTGACAGCCCCTCGCCGAGCACCTTCTGCGCGTCACGCTGGCCGCCGGCCTCGATCAGCTTGCGCTCGGCCTCCTGCTTCTCGCGCTGCAGCACGAACTGCATGCGGAGCGCCTCCTGTTCGGCCTCCAGCTTCTCCTCGATCGCCCGCGCCAGCCCCTGCGGCAGCGCGATGCTCTTGAGCAGCACGCTCTCGATCACGAAGCCGCGGCCCTCGACCACCTGCATCATCTGGTCGCGGATCGCCCGCTCGATCACCACCCGCTCCCCCGAGTGCAGGTCCTTCGCGTAGAAGCGCGCGCTCACGTCGGCCGCGGCCGCGCGAAAGACCGGGATGATCACGACCTCCTCGTAGTCCGCCCCGGACTTCTCGAGGATCTCCGCGGCCTTCGGAGCGTCGATGCGGTAGAGGATCGAGATGTCGGCCTGCACATTGACGCCTTCCTTCGCGGGCAGCGACAGGCGGATCTCGCGGTTGATCGTGCGGGCCGGCAGCTTGATCACGCTCTGGAAGCCGGGCAGGAAGCCCACGGCGCCCGGGTTCCGCGGCTTGGGATCGATGCGGCCGAGCGTCCGCTTGATGCCCACCTGGTCCTGGCGCACGACCGCGCAACCGGTGGCGAGCGGGGAAAGGACGGCGAGCAGGAGCCAGTGGCGGTGAAGCATCGGAGGGTTCCTCCCGGGTGATGGATTCACTTATTTCGAGGAGACAACGCATTTCCTCGACAGGAGGTACCCTACTCGTTCGGGTAGGTTCCCGCCACGCCGCTCCGGGCCGCCAGCCAGGTCTCGAGTCCGGCCCGCCAGGGCGGCAGCGCCACCCCGAGCGCCGCCGCGCGGCTCGTGTCGAGCACCCCGTTGGCCGGCCGCCGAGCCGGCGTGGGGTAATCCGCGCTCGCACAGGGCGTCACCAACCCCGGCCGCCCCGCCCAGGCGAAGATCCGCGCCGCGACCTCGTACCACGTCGCCACCCCGCCGGCGGCGACGTGGAGCGTCCCCTCGGCCCCGCACTGCACCAGCGTCCACAGCCCGCTCGCCAGGGCGTCGGTCGGGGTCGGTGCCCCTTGCTGGTCGTCCACGACGCGGGTCGCCTGCCCCGCACGTGCGCGGGCGAGCATCGTTCGCGGAAACGACGTTCCGTGTGCGCCGTACAGCCACTGGACGCGCACGACGAGGTGCTGCGCGCCGCTCGCCGCCAGCGCACGCTCGCCGGCCAGCTTCGTGGTGCCGTACCAGTTCACCGGGTCCGGCGCGTCGTCCTCCCGCCACGGCCGGTCACCCGTGCCGGGAAACACGTAGTCCGTGCTTGGCTGCAGGACGCGGATCCCCGCCGCCGCCGCTGCGCGCCCGATTACCCCGGGGGCGTCGCCGTTCAGGCGCATCGCCTCGGCGCGCGCCGCCTCGGCCCGGTCCACCGCGGTGTAGGCGGCCGCGTTCAGCACCCAGTCGGGCGCCGCCGCGTCGATCGCGCGCGCCACCGCCTCGGGGTCGGTGACGTCGCACCCGGCCCGGTCGAGCGCCGTCAGGCGCACGTCCGCCGGTGCGCACGCCACGAGGTCGCGCCCGAGCATCCCGGCGGCGCCCAGAACCAACGCCCGCACGCGTCAGCCCGGCAGGTACAGCGATCGCGCCGCGCGATACGCCTCGCTCTGCACCCGGCGCCACCACGCCTCGTGCGCCTGGTACCACTGCACCGTCGCCACCAGCCCGTCCTCGAAGCGCCGCGTCGGCGCCCAGCCGAGCGCCTCCGTCGTCGCCGAGATGTCCATCGCGTAGCGCCGGTCGTGCCCGGGACGGTCGCGCACGAAGGTGATCAGCGACTCCGGCTTCCCCAGCGCTGCGAGCACCCCGCGCACGACGTCGAGGTTCGCCCGCTCGGCCTCGCCCCCGATCACGTACACGCGGTCCGCGAGCCGCCCGCGCGTCAGCACCGCCCAAAGCGCCGCGCAGTGGTCCTCGACATG
The DNA here is from genome assembly GCA_021298835.1 of Gemmatimonadota bacterium. GTDB lineage: Bacteria > Gemmatimonadota > Gemmatimonadetes > Gemmatimonadales > Gemmatimonadaceae > JAJTHG01. The sequence continues at coordinate 2,818 of JAJTHG010000032.1, read as the reverse complement.
CAGCCAGTCGCGCACCTGCCGGCCGTCGCCGTACACCGGCAGCGGCAGGTCGGCCAGCGCGCGCGTGATCACCAGCGGGATCAGCTTCTCGGGAAACTGGAATGGCCCGTAGTTGTTCGTACAGCGCGTCGTCAGCACGGGCAGCCCGAAGGTCTCGCCGTACGCGCGCACCAGGCAGTCGGCCCCCGCCTTGCTGGCCGCGTAGGGCGAGTTGGGCGCCAAGGGCGTCCCGGCGCGGAAGGGCGGGTCGTCGGGGGCGAGCGTCCCGTACACCTCGTCGGTGCTCACGTGCACGAAGCGGAACGGTCGCGGCTCCGCCGCCAGCGACGCGCGCACCGCGTCGAGCAGCACCTGCGTCCCGACGACGTTCGTCTCGACGAACGCCGACGGCCCGAGGCTGCTGCGGTCCACGTGCGACTCCGCCGCGAGATGCAGCACGGCATCGGGCGCGGGCACGGTGCGGTCGGTGCCGGCTTCCCGCAGCGTCCCGCCGACGAGCGCCGAAAGCAGCCCCGCGTCGCGGACGTCGCCACACACGAACCAATGCCGTCCGTCGCCCGCCGGCCCGTGCGCCGCCGCCACGTCGGTGAGCGACTCGAGGTTCCCGGCGTAGGTCAGCGCGTCGAGCGTCACCACCCGCAGCGCCGGCGCCGTGCGCAGCAGGTACCGCACGAGGTTCGACCCGATGAAGCCGGCGCCCCCCGTGACGAGCACCGTGTTCGGCATGAACGTCACGCGAATCTCGGCAAGCGGCCCGGCAGCGCCGCCGCGGCGGCGAGCGTCGGATGCTGGCGGTCCTTCGCCGAGGTGATCGGCGTTGCGACAGGCCACGGGATCGCGAGCGCCGGGTCGTCGAACGCGACCCCCCAATCGTCCTGGGGGTCGAAGGGAGCCGAGCAGAGGTACGCCACGTCCGCCGGTTCGGTGAGCGCGCAGAAGCCGTGGGCGAACCCGGCCGGGATGAACAGCGCCGCCCCCGGGTCGTCCCCCAGCTCCAACCCCACCCACCGCCCGAAGGTCGGGGAGCCCGTGCGGACGTCCACCGCCACGTCCCAGATGCGCCCCCGCGTGCACCACACCAGCTTCGCCTGCGGCGTCGCCACCTGAAAATGCAGCCCGCGCACCACCCCCTGCCGCGACCGCGAGCGGTTCGCCTGCGGCCAGTGCGTCGGCAGCCCGGCAGCCGCATAGTGTGCGGCGCGGAAGACCTCGGTGAACTGCCCGCGCTCGTCGGTGAAGACGCGCGTCGAGACGAGCTGCACCTCCGGCAGGGCCGTGGGCGTCGCGGTGATCATCGGCCGGTGCGTGCGAGCGTCAGCAACCGCTCCCCGTACGGGCTCTTCGCCAGCGGGGCGGCGAGCGCCTCGAGCTGCGCCGCGTCGATCCAGCCCTGCCGGAAGGCGGTTTCCTCCGGCGAGCCCACGAGCAGGCCGGTCCGCGTCTCGATCGCCTCGATGAAGTTCGCCGCCTCCAGGAGCGACTGGTGCGTGCCGGTGTCCATCCACGTCGTCGCCGCGCCGAGCCGGTGCGCCGTCAGACGGCCGTCGCGCAGGTAGCCGGCGTGCAGGTCGGTGATCTCGAGTTCCCCGCGCGCCGAGGGACGCAGCGCGTGGGCGCGCGTGACGACCGTGTCGTCGTAGAAGTAGAGGCCCGGCACGGCGAAGTGGCTGGGCGGGGTCTCGGGCTTCTCGACGATGGCCGTCACCCGCCCCGCCGCGTCGAGGGCCAGCACGCCGTAGCGCTCGGGATGCGCGACGACCGTGCCGAAGATCGTGGCGCCCGCCGGGTCCGCAACGCACGCCCGCGTGAGCGCCGCCAGCTCGGTGCCGTGGAACAGATTGTCCCCCAGCACCAGGCACGCCGGGCCGCCCTGCAGGAACGCAGCGCCGATCAGGAACGCCTGCGCCAGCCCGTCCGGCGACGGTTGCTCGGCGTACGTGAACGCCATTCCCCACTGCGCGCCGGTGCCGAGCAGGGCGCGGAAGCGCGGGCCCTCCTCGGGCGTCGTGACGATGAGCACGTCGCGCAGCCCCGCCTGCATCACCGTGCTCAGCGGGTAGTAGACCATGGGCTTGTTGTAGACCGGCATGAGTTGCTTGCTCACGGCCAGCGTGAGCGGATGCAGCCGGGTGCCGGCCCCCCCCGCGAGCAGGATCGCGCGCATCAGCGCCCCTCGGCTTCGCGCTCGTAGAGCCGCCGCAGCCGCTTGGCGAGGGGATGCCGGGTCTCCAGCTCGTACTGGTGCGCGGCGCCGCCCCGCCGCACACGCAGCAGACCGAGCGCCACGAGCGTCCCCAGAGCCCGCACCGCCGGCCGGTGCGCGAGCCCCGCCGCACGGCCGGCCCCGCGACCCGTGAGCGGGGCGGGGGCGAAGGCGAAGACCCGCAGCAGGCGCACCCGGCTCGGCGCGCCGAAGGCGCGATCGAGAACCGGAGCGGTGCGCCCGCGCGCGGGGGGCACGCTGGTTCCCGGAATGATCCGACCCTACCGGATGCGCTTTCCCGAGACGTTCCCGGTCTGCCCACCCAGCTCCCACGTCCCGGTGTAGTCGTCGCCGGCGAACGTCATGACGATCTGCACCGAGCCGTTCGGCGTGTCGGCCGTGACCTTCACCGTCTTCCCCTCCACGGTCACCGCCGTCACCGGCAGCTCGGGAAAGACGTCCGACGTCATCTTGCCGCCCCACGTGCCGTTCGTGCGCGTGAGCACGAGCGTCCCCGCGACCGGGGTGCCGTTGAGGTCGGTGGCGAAGGAGTAGCTGCCGACCGCGTTCACCGGCTCCGGGGCCGGCGCGGGCGCGGGCGCCGGCGCGGCCGCG